>NZ_JABCQN010000003.1:94193-646346 GCF_015244665.1 Gluconobacter japonicus | reverse complement strand
GCAGATGCGCCGTATTGCGACGCGCTACGACAAGACCGCCTTGTCCTTCATGAGTTTCCTCAATCTCGCCGCCGCAAAGCTCTGGATCAGATTTTTTGTCAACATGACCTAGTTACTGTCGACAAAGCTGATCGAGCGTCGGGGTTGGGAGCGAGGCTGGCCCACGTTATGACTACGGTTCGGACGAACAGCCCGGTCTGTGACTTTTGATCGGTAAAGACGTGCTCAACACGCGATCGGATTATCGACTTTCCGGTGTTGGAGCGTTGGATATGCCGAAGCACCGGTTTGAGATATGGCTTTTTGCGATGAAGCTTCGAAACAAAGCCCTGCTTTTCCATGAAGTCTTTATTGCTCTTTGAGCGGTAGGTTGTGTCGGACCAGATGTTGAGGCAGTATTGGCTTTATCCAGCAGGCCTTCGTGCAGTCTGGCGCGACTACCTATTCATGGTCGATGTCTCGCGACTACAAGATGACTTTTGACGTGGATTACAACTATCGCGGGGCACAGACGCAGCCTCAGCATACTTTCTCGAAAACTCCTTACTGACTTTTGCCGCACCGAAACAGCACTGGTCTGTCACGGTGTGTGGGCAGAATCTTGCAGACCGTCGCTACTGGCTCTCCGGGGGTACACAGGCGACATTCTATGGCGTGATGCCTAGTCTACCACGTTTCGTGGGCGCAAAGATGAATGTAATATACTGAAGGCAGAAGATTGGAAGCTATGATCCAGAAGGGTTTCTCTTACTGGATCCAGGTTTCTGAAACGATAGCAAGAAGAAGATCTGGATGAAAAACGACACGACCCTCCCGGCAGGTGCGAAGCACAGGTTTCGTCCAGGAATTTTCTCGCAGGTGGTCGCGGCGACATGTCTTGGCGTTCTGCTGGGGCTGTTTGTTCCGCACCTGGCAGGAGAGTGCCGGTGGCTGACGGACCTGTTTCTGCGGCTTATCCTGATGGCTGTTGGTCCTCTCCTGTTTTGTATCGTTGTGACCGGCATCACAGGAGCCGGATCTCTGAGTGCGGTGGGACGTCTCGGTTTTCGATCACTGATCTATTTTGAAGGCATGACAACGCTTGTGCTTCTGCTCTCAGTCGGGGCTGCAATGCTGCTTCGACCGAGGCAGGGAATGACCTTCACGCCCAGTGCGGAAGATCTGCATATTGTCTCGTCTTATGCAGCCAATGCGCATGTCCTTCATGGCCAGGGTATTACTGGTTTCATTCTGGGTCTCATCCCACGATCCCCGGTTGCAGCCTTTGCCGAAGGAAACATCCTGCAAATTCTGTTCTTCGCTATTCTTGTCGGCTGCTGTCTGTCCCGCATTGGGGACGCAGGGGCACCCGTCACACGCCTGATCGAAAGCCTTTCAGCTCTGTTTTCGCGTATGATGCGCCTCATCATCGCACTTGCTCCCCTAGGTGTACTGGGAGCCGTCGCTACGACCGTTGCCGAGTATGGGCTGGATGCGATTGATCGGTTGGCATCCTTTGTCGTGCTGTATTTTGTGGCGATTGCCGTTTTCATCGTTGTAATTCTTGGAGGCTGTCTGCTGGCCTGCGGTGTGCATCCAGGGCGTTTTGCCCGTTATTTCCGTGAAGAAATCCTGATTGTCACGGCGACGACCAGTTCAGATTCCGTACTTCCCAGCATTATGGCCAAGCTAGAGAATATGGGCATTCCCAGACAGGTGGTAGGGCTTGTTGTGCCAGCCGGATATTCTCTCAATCTGGATGCGTTATCCATCTATCTCGGCTTTGCCATTGTCTTTCTGGCTGACGTTACCGGATCACCCCTGACCTTGACCCAGATGCTCTCCATGCTGGCAACCGCACTGATTACCTCCAAAGGTGCGCATGGCGTGCCGGGCATCGCAATTGTCGTCCTGGCAGCAACACTGTCTGCCGCCCCGTCGATCCCTCTGTCCAGCCTGGTACTGCTCCTGGCTGTGGACTGGTTTATCGGAATTGCGCGCGCTGTGGGTAATCTGGCCGGAAACTGTGTAGCGCCCGTTGTTATGGCAGTCTGGAACGGGTCTCTTGATCGTAGTCGCGTTCAGGAGGTTCTGGTCCCTCGTGGAAAAATGAGATCTTCTTCATGAATGTCATGACGAATGTGCATTAAAAAATCTGCGTTGGCGGGATCGTTGGTATTTCGAAAAAATATCGATCCCGCCATTTGAGAAAAGGGTATTATAGCCCAGCGGATTGGTGCCGTTGCTCTACAATCAAAGAGTTTTCCTGCATTGATGCGTACAGTTTTTGACCTACGACGTCCGTGCAGAGAGCAAGAGACAGAGCGCCCGCATCGGGATGGCCCTTGCTTCTTTCCCCATGTGTTCGGGCGCGACCGAGCCTTGGCAGCAGGTCCTTTGTGGCTTCCGCGGCGGCCTGGGAGGCCTTGGCAGCTTGTGCCCATGCTTGTGGAAGGGGCGTTGCTTCAGCCAGTTGGGTCTCAAGTGTTTCGACAAATGGAACGAGCGCATCAATCAGGGTTTTGTCGCCGGGTTTAGCCTTGCCCAAGGTCATGATGCGTTCCATGGCCTGTCGGGCACCCAATGCCAGATGTTGGGAGGAGGGGAGAGCATTATCGTCCAGAGCCAGACTGAATGCTCTCAGGCCTTCGCCCCAAAGTGCGCCAGATGTCCCGCCTGCGCGGTCCGCCCACGCATCTGCCGCAGCGGACAGGACAGTGGCAGGACCGGCTCCGGAGGCAGCCGCTTTGGAAGCGGCTGCCCGTGCCGCTGCTGACCCTCGGGCCATGCCCTGTCCATGATCTCCGTCGCCAGCTACGGCATCAATGTGGCCAAGTTCCGCCTCTGCTTTGGCGAGAGCGTCTGCCAGATGAGCCATCATGTCAGAAACGCACTGTCCTCCATGGCGGCCCGCAGCTGTTGAGGATTTCATATAGGTAACGCTGCTTTCAGAGGCGAAATCCTCAGGCTGCATCTCTAAGTCTTCGATCTGGCCGTGGCGTAGGGCTGCCGTATCGACGGGAGCACGCCAGAGTTGTTCCAGTTGTTCATCAAGCCAGGTCAGGGTTAGGGAGCAGCCTGCCATATCAAGGCTTGTAACGTATTCTCCAACCAAGGGAGCAATGGCCGTCAGCCCGGCTTTTTCAAGCAAAGGGGCAAGGGCTTCCCAAAGAACAAAAAGCTCTTCCTGTTTCGTGCTTCCCAGGCCGTTGAGGGTAATGGCAACGCGGCGCGGGGCATCCGCCGGAAGTTCGCTGACAACCTTGTCCAGAAGGATCTGGGCGAGGGCCTGAGGCGCGGGAATGTTGTCTTCCCCGATGCCGGGTTCCCCGTGGACTCCCAGTCCAAGAGCCATGCGCGCAGAGGGAACATGGAATAGCTTGTCTTTCTCTCCGGGAAGTGTGCAGCCATCGAATGCCACGCCAAAGGTTCTCGTCTGGCGGTTCACCCGGTGCCCGATTTCCTCGACGGCATCCAGATCAAGGCCGGCTTCGGCCGCCGCTCCGACGATCTTGAAGATTGTCAGATCACCCGCGATGCCTCGGCGGCGTTCTCTCTCGCCTTCGGTGGCGCTGGCAACATCATCCATCGTGGCAAGGATGCGCACGTCGTAGCCTTCCGCGCGCAGTCTGTCTGCGGCGATGCCGAAGTTCAGAACGTCTCCGGCATAATTTCCGAAACCGAGGAGAATGCCTCCTCCCAGATCTGCCTGACGGACCACGCTCTGGATGGCCTGGGTGGATGGTGAAGCGAAGATGTCGCCTGCAATGGCTGCATCCGCAAAGCCGCTGCCGACATATCCGATGAAAGCGGGGTAGTGGCCGGAGCCACCTCCGACAACCACGGCGACCTTTCCTTGTGCTCCCGGTTTGGCACGCATGACGCCACCACGGATCATTTTGACAAGATCTCTGTGGACCATGCTGTATCCATGGAGGGCGGAGGCTGCGAATTCGGAGGCATTGCCGCAGATTTTGGTCATGTAAGTCTCTCCTTTTGCAGGATGGAAAGCTGCGGACGGGTCAGGACGCGTCGCGGTTGAGGTAATGGCGTGCGAGAGAGTCCAGAGAGATGGCCAGCACAACGATGCCGCCGCTCACGATGGACTGCCAGTAAGGCGAGATGCCGAAGAGGACGATGATGTCCTCAATGATGCCGATGATGACGGCGCCAAACACGGCGCCAACCGGGCTTCCCAGTCCGCCTGTGGTGGCAACTCCGCCAATGACGGCTGCGGCGATGGGGGAGAGAACCCAGGTGTCACCAATCGAGGGCTGAGCCGTTCCGAGACGGGCCACCATCAGGATACCGGCTAGCGCGGACAGGAAACCAGCCAGAGCAAAAGCTCCAACGCGAATGGCGTTGACGCGGATGCCGAGCATTTTTGCGGCCTGTGGATTGCTGCCGATTGCGTAGATGTAACGCCCGACAGGGGTGCGCATCATGACGAAGGCAACGATTGTCAGGCAGACGAGGAGGATCAGGAAGGGGACGGGTAGTCCGAAAACCAGGCCTCTACCCAGAAAGCTGATTTCATGTGGCACGCCTGTGATGGCAACGCCACGGGTGGCCACAAGATTGGCACCGCCATAGACGCCTGCCATGCCGATGGTCAGCACGAGGGAATGTAGCCGCAATTGGGTGATGAGCAGACCGTTCAGCAGGCCGCATCCAGCGCCCATCAGTAGGCACAGGCCGAGGGAAAGCCAGGGATTTAGCCCCATCTGCACCATCAGCATGCCGCCAACGACACCGGCCAGGCCACCGATGGCCCCAACGGACAGATCAAGTTCTCCAAGGATCATCAGGACGGCCTGTCCAATCGTAACCAGCCCAATAAAGGCCAGTGCACGCGCAATGATGATCATGTTGAAAGACGTCAGGAAGTGCGGGGAGAGCAGGCAGGAGATCCCGAAAATCAGGATCAGCGCGCCAATGACGCCTCCAAGTGGGTTGGCAATCATCCGGGCGATCAGCGTGCGCAGGGAGGACGCCTTAGGGGGGGTGGGGGTAGCTCCGGGAAGTGTGGTTTCAAGCGACATGGCGGGTCTCCGTGGCGCCGATGATCGCGCCGACAAGCGTGTTGACGTCAGTGGTGGCCTGATCGAACGAACCGGTGGTGCGGCCGTCGTACATGGTGATGATGCGGGTGGCGCAGCGTTGGAGCTCGGTCATTTCGGATGACACGAGAATGATGCCGACGCCTTCTTCGGCGAGTTGCTGCATGATGCGATAAATCTGGAATTTTGTTCCGATATCGATCCCTTTTGTGGGTTCATCGAAAATCAGGATACGGGGACGCCGGGCCATGGCGCGGCCAATGATGGCTTTTTGCTGGTTTCCGCCAGACAGATAAACAATCTTCTTGGCGGCTGACGATGTGCGGACATCGAACTTCTCAATCGTGTCGGAAACGATGGATTTCTCTTTGCCGGAAGAAATAATTCCGCCGCGTTTCATCTTTTCCAGAACGGACAGGCTGATATTTTCCCGCACACTGAGCAGCGGGAAAATGCCATGATGCTTCCGTTCTTCGGAGAGATAGACCATTCCCATGGCAACGGCGCGATCCGTTCGTCCACGTGGAATTTCTTTATCGCTCAAGATACAGCGTCCGGCTTTTGCAGAATGGTATCCGAACATGGTCTGCATAACTTCTGACCGGCCAGCACCGACAAGACCTGCAAAGCCAAGGATTTCGCCTTTGCGAAGCTGAAACGAGACGTCCGAGAAGCCGGGACCTGTCAGTCCTTCCACGCGAAGCAGAATGTCGTTGTCATCAATCGCGCCACGAGGCTGGAATTTTTCTTCCAGTTGGACGGAGTTGCCAGACATGAGACGAATAAGATGCTCTTCCGTCATGCCGTCCATGGGAAAGGTACCGACGCTTCGTCCATTCCGAAGAACAGTGACTGTATCGCCAAGACTGAAAATTTCTTCCATCTTGTGCGAGACGAAAACGATGGCACATCCACTGTCGCGCAGCGTGGTGATGATGCGGAACAGATGCTCTGTCTCATTGGCCGTCAGGGACGATGTCGGTTCATCCAGGATCAGGACCTTGAATTCGTCGCGGCAGGCTGCGCGGGCAATTTGGAGCAACTGCTGGTCTGGCACACTGATGCGACTGACAGTTTGTCCTGGGCGGGCATGAATGCCAAATCGTTCAATGAACTTTGCGGCTTCCGCTTCCATCGCCTTGCGGGAAATGGTCACGCGACCAAATCCCGAATGATGGAAGGGCATGAACATGTTTTCCGCCACCGTCATGGACGGGAACAGATTCAGTTCCTGCGGGACATAAGCGATGCGTGAGAACAGGCTATGATCGGCAAGAGCATCATGCCCCTCGATCAGCACTTTTCCTTCATCGGGTTTGACCAGACCCGTCAGGGTTTTGATCAGCGTCGATTTTCCCGCGCCGTTTTCGCCAGCAAGAATATGGATCTTGCCCGGTTCAAGCGTCAGATCGACGTGGTCAAGCGCGACCACGCCGGGGTAGCTTTTACGGACAGCTTCTACCTGAAGAACCGCCATGATCGTGCCTCCTGCTTCCGAGCAGAGTTCAAAGAGATTTCTTGGTGATGACGTCGATGCCGGTATCGATGTATTTTGGGGTTTTCTGACCCATGGCGCTCTGCCAGGCGGAGACGACGGCCCAGTAACCCTGCATTTCCGGACGGCTGGAAGCTGTGGATTCAGCAACGCCATCTTTAATGAGCTGGAGCATGTCATTTAGGTTATCGAGGCCGACTTCTTGCACCTTGCCAGCTTTTCCGCTTTCACGAATGGCCTGACCGATGCCCACTGGCCCGGAAGCGTCACACGCGACCCATCCAGCAAGATTGGGGTGAGCCTGCATAATGGCAGAGGCCTGTTTCTGACCGGTCTCGATGCTATCGTTATCAATCCCTGTCGCGACGACTTTGATATCGGGATATTTTGCGAACACCTTCTTCTCGCACTCTGCTCGCAGGGTGTGGTTTGGTGCGGTCGGGACGCCCATCATGATGGCGACTTCACCCTTCTTGCCAATCAGCGTAGCGAGACGTTCCGCAGCGATCGTTCCCTGCTCGCAGAAATCCGCGCCAACAGCCGTGATGTTCATACCTTCCGGGGGGAGGGAGTCGAAGACGGTCATAGGGATTTTCTGCTCGATGGCTTCATCCATCGTGGCGCGATTTCCCTTTTCGTCCAGCAGGTCGAGGATCAACCCATCTGGATGGGTCGCAATGGCGCGTTCGATAATATCGTTCTGGGAAGACACATCGGCGGTTTGGGGCGCACGGTATTCGATTTCGATCTTCTGGCCTGTTGTCTTGGCAATCATATCGGCTGCAGCATGAGCACCGGTATTGAGCTTGTCGAACCACGGGTGGACGACTTTTGGAATCAGTACGAACCGCAGTGGTGTACTGCTGTCGGCGGCTTGTGCTGCCAAGGGCGTTGCTGCCAGGAGAGCGCCAAGGAAAAGAGCTTTCTTCATGTTTCTGTCTTTCCGTATGATCCGTTCCGGTCCCGTGCCGGAAAACGGTACGATGTGATGTCAGCAGCTTGGTGTTGGCAGATGGTGCTCGGAATACTTCCGGCTCAGCGTTTCAATTCCGGCCACGTTGCCTGCTGAAGGGCCGGACGGGTCAAAGCTGCGTGCCAGCCAGGCATCCACAATGCTCTTGGCCAATTCCGGTCCGATGACTCGTGCGCCCATGGTGATGATCTGGGCATTGTTGGAGAGCGCGGCACGTTCAGCGGAATAGGTGTCATGCGTCAGGGCGGCGCGGATGCCGGGAATTTTGTTGGCGGAAATACACACGCCAATTCCTGTTCCACAGCATAGGATACCGCGATCAAAATTACCCTCCGTGATGGCAAGACCAACCCTTTCACTCAGCTCCGAATACAGTTCCGGTTGGTTGTCTTCGGGGTGAGACATATCAACGACAGTATGGTGTGTTGTGGCCTGCAGATGTGCTGCAATAAGAGAAGCCAGGCCTTCACCAGCCTTATCGCCACCAATTGCGATACGCATGTCTGTTCTCCATTCTTAAGGGATGTGTTCGGGAGCGATGATGGCTCTGTTCACCCTCGTGACGGGTATTTCCGCAATTTCCAGGTTAATCCCGGCGTTGCGGAGTGTGTCTTCCAGGTCCTTTTCAAGACCTGAGTCCGTGATCACCACGTCAAATTCCGTCAGATCAGAAAAACGGTTGAGCGTGATGACGCCGAATTTGGTGCTATCCACCAGCAGGATACGCCGGTCGGAGATATTCATCAGAGCCTGTTTGGCTTTGATGATGTCCTGCTCCTGATGATAGGCTGTCATTCCGCGGATTGCGGCCACGGACAGAAACAATGTGTTGACGCGCAGGGATGTTGCCGCCTGCTCGCACAGCGTTCCGAAGAAGGCGTCGAAATCTGTGTTATAGCGACCGCCAAGCAGCAGAAGATTAACGTTGGCGTTGCTAGTGAACAGGTTGGCTGTTCCCATGCTGTTCGTCACAACTGTCAGAGCAAGATTTTCTGTCAGGCGTTCTGCAAGGAAACGGGATGTGGTGGAATCATCCAGTGCAATGATTTCTCCGTCCTGCACGAAGGTTGTGGCCAAAGCTGCGATTGCCTTTTTGGCTTCGACGGCACGGTGGCTGCGCTGGGCCGTACTTCCTTCCGAGAAGGCTTTGGGCACGGTTGTGACGCCGCCATGAACACGTCGCAGAACGCCGCGTTCTGACAAAACCTGTAAATCGCGGTGGATGGTCATTCTGCTTGTCACAAAATGGCCTGCCAGTTCGTCGATCTGAGCGCCGCCCCGATCCCGGACGTAATCCAGAATATTCTGCCGGCGGGCAGAAACGGAGCGTGTTTCGAAAACTGTCTGAGCAGTCATGCCACGACGCCTTCTGCCAGAGCATGGAAATGGTCGACATTCCAGGCTGCGCGCCCAACGAATACTCCGTTGACGTTCTGTAGGCGGCTGTAACCGGACGCGTTGTCCTGATTGACGCTTCCGCCATAGAGAAGGCGTACTGCGGAGCCGGCTTCCAAGCCTGCGAGATTGATCAGAACACTTCGCAGATGGTTATGGGCTTTATCAATGAACGGCACGTCGGCAGGCCGTCCACCTGCTCCAATGGCCCAGACAGGCTCATACGCTATCAGAACTCTTGGGATGTTTTGTTCGGAAACGCCGTGTAGAGCGATTTTCAACTGTCGGGCGAGCGTTTCCAGTGTGACATCATGAGAATATTCTTCAGCGGTATCGCCGATACAGACGAGTGGTCTTAACCCATGATGCAGCGCGGAATGCACCTTGAGATTAACGGTCCAGTCTG
This sequence comes from Gluconobacter japonicus, assembly GCF_015244665.1. Lineage (NCBI taxonomy): Bacteria > Pseudomonadati > Pseudomonadota > Alphaproteobacteria > Acetobacterales > Acetobacteraceae > Gluconobacter > Gluconobacter japonicus. The sequence goes on along the minus strand of NZ_JABCQN010000003.1, from coordinate 637,038 downwards.
TTTCTCCGAAATGTGTGCGACGTTCTGAATGACCGATTTCAACCAGTTCTGCCCCACATTCGGAAATCATGACGGGTGATATTTCTCCCGTCCAGGCGCCGCTGTCTTCCCAGTGCATATTCTGGGCGCCAACGATCACACGGCTCCCTGAAAGATTGTCACAGACATCCTTCAGGGACGTAAAAGGTGGAATGACGAACGGTTGAATGGTTGCCGGGAATGATAACCGGGCCAGTCTGTCGGCAGCTTCAGCGGCGGCTGAAGGACCTTTGTTCATCTTCCAGCTTGTACCAACCCAGGTAGCGTCACGCTCCATCGCTCATCTCCGATTCGAGCATCTCATACGTAACGACTACACTGTTATATATAACTGTGACAATGATAGAATTATCTCATAAAAAAGGCCTCATATCTGATTTCGGTGTTCTGTTTCGGAGATTATTAGAACTTAAAATAGTATAAGTTATTGTTTTAAAATGAAAATATGTGGTATTTCCATCATGGTGGAATTTATAGTCATAAATTGATACTCATCACACTAATCTGTGATTTAAATGTTATTTTTATGGGATTTTTGCGCCCTGCGGAATGAGTGCGCTTGGCATGTCATGGTTGTTTTGAATGAAAAGGATTTGTAGCCCTTGGACAAAAAAGCTGACGGACGCCTGATTTGCGCGTCCGTCAGCCAGTATGGTTTTTGAATTTGCAGAGCTCAGAGCCGTCTTTTATCAGAAGGCTACCAAGATCGGGATCTAACCAAACAGATAGATCCGCATTATGAGCAGGCTACTCAACATAAGAACAAGTAAGATGCTCCATTTCAGTGTGAATTTGAGCATTTCTCCTTCGCGTCCAACAATTCCGACGGCCGCACAGGCCACGGCAATGGACTGGGGTGAAATCATTTTTCCTACTGAACCTCCTACAGCATTGGCAGCGACGAGCAGGGGGCCGCTGACATTGATCTGTTGACCTGTGGCTGCCTGTAATCCTCCGAACAGAGCGTTTGAGGATGTATCCGATCCTGTGAGGAAAACGCCCAGCCATCCAAGGATTGGAGAAAGAAATGTAAAGGCGGAAGACGTGGCCGCAAACAGGAGAGCAAGCGTTGCGGACAAGCCGGAGTAATTTGCCAGATAAGCAAATGAAAGAACCATGCCGATAGAATAGATCGGAATTTTCAGCTCATTGAGTGTCTGGAAAAAGATTGCTGCTGCATCGCGGGGGCGGGCACGCAGGACGAATGTCGAAAGGATCGCCGTCAGCATGATGCTTGTGCCAACCGAGGATATAAGATCGAGTTTGAAGATGGAGTGATATGGCGTGGGTTCCAGAGACACTGGAGGCATTTTGATGATCAGATCATTCAGATAGGGAAAGGGAAACGTGATGACGGTTGAAGCCAGCGGACCACCCGGTTTGAAAAGGTTTTTGAAGGGCGCAATGCTCCAGATCGCTACGAACACCGTCAGAATGACAAACGGCATCCAGGCACGGATAATATCGCTGGTGCCATAAGTCTTTTCAGGTCCGGTAACAGACGTCGCCTTGCTGTTCTGAGGAAAACGGAAACTGGTCGCGGGCGTCCAAAACTTCAGAAAGAGAGGAATGACCACCAGAGTTGCCAGCGCTGCCGCAATATCAGGAAGTTCAGGACCGACGAACACAGCGACCAAAGTCTGTGTGATGGTGAAAGTCAGGGCTGCAACGAGGGTAATTGGCCAGAGTTCTCGTAGTCCTCGCAGGCCATCGACGATCAGCACCAAAAGGAAAGGAATGATAAAAGCCAATCCTGCCAGAAGGGGCATTGCAAGGCGGGAAATCAGGAATGGATCTGCACCGATAACCTGACCTCCGACGATGACGGGAATGCCCATTGCTCCGAATGCGCCAGGGGCAGCATTGGCGAGAAGGCAGAGGCCACCCGCGTAAAGGGGAGGGACGCCAAGACCCACGAGAAGCGCGGTTGTAATTGCGACCGGGGCGCCAAATCCTGCGGCGCCTTCAAGAAAGGCACCGAACCCATAGGAGACGAGCAGGATCTGAATGCGCTGATCATCAGAAACTGTGACAATTGAATATCGAATAATATCGAAATATCCGGTTTTGACCGAGAGCTTGTACAGGAAGACGGCAGCCAGAATAATCCATGCTATAGGCCATAAGCCATATAGAAAACCGTATATTCCTGTCGCGATCAGGTACGGTACTGGCATGCCGTAAAATAGGACTGCAATGATTGCTGTGAGGATGACGGTAATGGTGCAGGCTATATGACCTTTCATGCGAAGAACCAGTAACGCCACGAAAAAGAATGCAATCGGTATAAGAGCGACCAGGCTTGAAACAATGATATTTCCGGCTGGATCGTAGATCTGGTTCCAGGGGGACATGGGTTTATTCTCCTGACTTCGTGCCGATAATGCGTATCCATGCCGATGTCCGGCTCTGGATGTGAGGGTTTAAAGGTTACCGATAAGTTTGAGGCCGATGATCGTTGCGTTCGGGATGACGGAGGTTTCCCCTGGTCGCATCTGGTATTCGAAAGAGGGCTGGAACAGCAGGCCTGGCATTATTGGAATGCCATAATAGGCTTCCAGCGTTGCTGTATGGGTCTGTGGACCATTCACGCCTGCCGGAAAGGGTAGTCCGGCCTGCTGGAGAAGATTTTGTCCGAGCGTGAGGCGCTTACTGATCTGGTAATAGGAGTACATCACGCCAAAGCGGTCGAGCGGACGAAACGGAATGACGCCAAGAAGCGAGGTGCCGACGTAAAACTGGTCTGAGAAGACAGAGACTTGCGGGGTATTGTGAATATATCCTGCCATCAGATAGCCTCCTGCCATCTGATGCAGACCATGACTGCGGTAAATCATCTGATCGGCCTCAATGTAGAACGTATCGCGTGCTTGAGGCCTGCGCACGGCATAGCGAAGGGCCATGGAAGAGGGAACATTTCCAATCAGGTCCGCGAAGCCGCTGGTGTCGTGACCAAAGCCCAGTTTGTAATGGCCTGGCAGTTTCCTGGGGCCGAGGAAGGGTTCCCAAGTTAGTTCGATCGGGAGCATGACGCCGGTTTGCTTCTCGCTGCCCCATGCCCATCCTGATGGATTGGATGTGAGTACGGAGGACGCATAAACGCCGGTTCTTAACGTCAGATCACGTGTTGGGCGCAGTCGAACTGTGCCGCCCCATGTTGCCTTGGGATAGACGCTCCATCCCTGAGCGCTCTTGATCCCCACCGGGGCAGAACATTGAATCATGAAGGTGCACAAGAGCAGGGACGTGCCATAGGTATGGGTGAGGGTTAGGCGGCCAAGATTGATATTGATGCTGTTGCGTCGGAAGGATTTTTCGACATAGAAATCTGCCAGATGAGCGGCCATGTGCCCGGAAAGGCTGTAAACTTCGGAGAGCAGAATACGTCGCTCTCCGACGTGATCGAAGCTGATCTGTCGGCCTGCCCGTTCCATCAGAACGCCATGCAAAATCCATCCATTCAGACCGAGCAGTTTTCCAAGATCGAGGTTGTTGATCAGTGTGAGTTCATGGGCATAAGACATGCCTCGGCTCAGGCCTCCGCTTACGTTGGCAAGCGCTTCTCCTTTATAGGCGAACTGGAATGTGTAGCCGTGTTTGCCAAGCCATGCTCTTGCAGGGGATAGTTGTGGAACCAGATTGCCGAAGGCTTGAGCAGGCACGAAATAGCCCGCAGACAGGTCGCGTTCCCTCAATGCATCGTCTCTGTGATTGAGGAGCGCAGACAGGCTTTCAGTATTGAAAAGGCTTTCGAGCTGATTGGGGTCTGAGAGATGTTCTCTCAGTCTGGGGTGAGTAGATGTGGCATGTGTTGTTTTTGTGTCCAGTTGGGACTGGGGTTTCGAAAAATTTTTATCTGATTGCAGTTGTGTAGAGGGCGCGTTGGGAGCGCTTCTAGCAGAGTGGATCGTTGAAAGCGCGACAAGCAATATGATACCTGCCAGCTTTGTGCTCCCAGATATTTTTTTATTCCTGACGTGCGATAAAGACGACGCAGACCATTGAAAGAAAGTATCGCACATAAATCCAATATTCCGGATCGGCATAGATTGTATATAAGGGGAAGGTTTTTTTGCATGTTGTGTTCTTATTGTGAGCCACAACATGCTGTATTTTCACTTGGTATTTTTGAATTTATTGATCTCGTGCAAGTTTTTCGACGCTGTTGGATGTAATTTCCGAGATAGAGCGTGCTCCAGTTAGCGTCATTGCAACGCGGAGTTCTTTTTCAATGATGTCCAGCACGTTCGAAACTCCGCGTTCTCCGGCTGCTGCGAGTGCATAAACAAAGGCGCGCCCAAGAAGAACGGCATCTGCTCCGCAAGCGACCATTCGCGCTATATCCAGCCCGCTGCGGATCCCTGAATCAGCCAGAATTTTCAGATCCCCTTTAACAGCATCCGCAATTGCGGGAAGGGCTCGAATGGTAGACAGGACACCGTCAAGTTGCCGTCCACCATGATTGGAAACGACGATCCCATTCGCACCAAATTTGACGGCGTCTTTTGCATCTTCAGGGTCCAGAATACCCTTAATGATCATTGGGCCTTCCCAGAAATCCCGGATCCATTGCAGGTCTTTCCAGCTTATTGAGGGATCGAAATTACCTGCGAGCCAACCGATATAATCTTCAAGGGCTGTAGGCGTACCGCGATATGTTGAAATATTACCCAGGTCATGCGGGCGCCCACGCAAACCAACGTCCCAGGCCCATTGCGGATGTGTTACAGCCTGAGCATAGCGGCGCCATTTGGCCATCGGGCCGGACATGCCCGAATGGGCATCGCGATAACGTGCGCCGGGTGTGGGCATATCGACCGTAAAAACAAGAGTGGTTACGCCAGCGGCTTTTGCACGCTCCAGGGCGTCTCGCATGAAACCGCGGTCTTTCAGAACATAAAGCTGAAACCAGATTGGTTCCCGAACTGCAGCCTGTACTTCTGCGATTGGGCAAACCGAGACGGTAGAGAGGGTAAAAGGAATGCCTTTGCGGCTTGCGGCGCGTGCGGCCTGTACTTCGCCTCGACGGGCATACATTCCTGTCAGCCCAACTGGGGCAAGGGCGGCTGGAAAAGCCAGTTTGCGACCAAATAATTCAGTAGAAGTATCCAAGTCTGACACATTGCGCAAAATACGCTGCCTCAAAGCAAGATCCGCGAGGTCTGCAGTGTTTCTTTTTAATGTATGTTCAGAATATGATCCACCATCAATGTAATGGAATAAAAATGGAGGAAGTTTTCGAGCTGCTGCTTTTCGATAATCCGTCGCTGCCGAAATAATCATTGCAACTCTCCTTGGCGGTGATCTGATCCCGCTTGCGCTTTGCTTATGTTTCCGTCGGGCCGTCTTTCTTGCGGTCCGTCTAGCGCATTGTCTGGAAGAGAAATGGTTGGACATCCATTCGCTGAAACTGGCGTTATCCATATGTTTTCGATATATAAAAATTATTTTTTATAAAATACCTATATGTTTTAAGGGTTTAGAGGGTGCGTGTGCTTCTTGATGGCTCTCTATCAAAGAGACGTGATTACTTTCTGTGTTGATTAATTTTTAGTCAAAGGGGTGTTTTTTATTTTGGGAAATTGGGACTATCCAATTTCTTTTTACTTAATCATCTGGTAACTAAGTGGTTAATAATTCTCCATTTAGGATTGTACAGGATTTAATTTTCTCACGACGCCGCACTTGAAGGTGTTGGTCCTGCCTCGTTAATTACGCTTCAGCAGGATGTGTGGAAAAATTCTCTGTTCGAGAAATCACGTGATGATCGTTTAAGGCACTGAAGCAGGTGTAGATGGGAGTGATGCGGTTGGCATTCGTCCAGCGAGTTCGCTGAGAAGATGGTGAAACCGTGCGCTCGGCCCTGAGAGTTCAGGCTGGCTGGAGGCCAGGGCGATAGAGGCGCGGGGCATAGGGCCGTCGATAGGATGGAATGTCGCGCCCTCAGCGTGTATTTGACTCAGATAGGCGGGAACAATCGAAACCCCCATCCCGGCTGCCACCATGGGAACTGTTGCCGCAATCTGTGGAGTGGACTGACCCAGTCGGGGTGTAAAGCCCGCTTTCTGGCATGCTGCGATGATAGCGTCATAAAAACCAGGGCCAAGTTCGCGTTTGAAAATCAGGAAAGGTTCATTGGCCACGGCAGAAAGCGGTATACGGTCCTGCTGCGAGAGGGGGTGGCCTTTGGGAATGGCTAGAACCGTGGGTTCATCAAACAGCGGGTGAAGGGTGATACGCGGATCCGGCGCTGGCGGGCGGACGATGGCGATGTCCAGCCGGTGTTCATGCAAAGCTTCGCAGAGTGCAGGGGTATTACTTTCGTCTAAAGTGATGACGATATCTGGCCAGCGTTCTCGAAACAGTCGGATAGCGCGCGGAATGAGGGGGAGGAGGGCGACTGCCCCCGCCATACCAAGGCGCAATCGCCCTTGTTCGCCTCGTGCCAGCCCACCTGCCAGTAAATAGAACTCGCGTTCCATCTCCAGAATATGACGCGCCTTTGCCAGGAGGTGTATGCCCCCTTCCGTCAAGGTGGCTCCCCGCCGGGAACGATGAAAGAGGGAAAGCCCCAGCTCTGTTTCCAGCGCTTTGATCTGCTGGCTGAGTGGAGGCTGTTCGATATGCAGAGCTTCTGCTGCACGGGTAAAACTCCCGTGATCCGCAATGGAGACGAAATAGCGTAAGTGGCGCAGGTCCATGATCCATATGTATCATATATGGAAATGCATTCAACTATATATTGGACTTTATTCCGCATCCTGCCGAGAGTCGTGTCAGACATTCCTCAGAGGATATCGTGATGAGCTTTACTGTTGGACATTATCTTGCTGAACGGCTGACGCAGATCGGTTTGAAAGACCATTTTGCCGTAGCGGGAGATTACAACCTCGTCCTGCTGGATCAGCTTCTAGAGCACGGCGGCATGCGCCAGATTTACAGCTGTAATGAACTGAACTGCAGCTTTTCTGCTGAAGGGTATGCGCGGGCCAAAGGGGCTGCTGCAGCTATCGTGACGTTCAGCGTCGGTGCCATTTCAGCCATGAACGGTCTTGGTGGATCTTATGCCGAGAACCTGCCTGTTATCGTGATTTCGGGCGCGCCCAATACGAATGACTATGGTTCGGGGCGCGTGCTGCATCATACGATCGGCACGACGGACTATAATTACCAGCTTGAAATGGTAAAGCATGTCACCTGCGCGGCTGAGAGCATCACGGATGCTGAATCAGCACCAGCCAAGATTGACCATGTCATCCGCACGGCTCTTCGTGAAAAGAAGCCAGCCTATCTGGAAATTTCCTGCAACGTGGCTGCGGCTCCCTGTGCTCGCCCTGGCCCGGTAGACTCCCTGCTGTCCTATCCGGCTCCGGACGATGCCAGTCTGAAAGCCGCTCTTAAGGAAGCGGAAGAATTCCTCAAGCAGCGTGAGAAGGTTGTTATCCTTGTTGGAAGCAAGCTTCGTGCGGCTGAAGCTCTTGAGGAAACCGTAGCTCTGGCGGACAAGCTGGGTTGTGCCGTTACAGTCATGAGTGCGGCTAAAAGCTTCTTCCCTGAGACGCACCCGGGTTTCCGTGGCGTTTACTGGGGTGAAGTCAGCAGCCCCGGTGCAGAAGCGGTCGTGAAAAGTGCAGATGGCGTCATTACGCTCGCACCTGTCTGGAACGACTATTCTTCCGTGGGTTGGAATGATCTGATCCGTGGTGAGAACGTCCTTGAGGTTAACCCGGACCGCGTAACGGTCAATGGCAAGACGTTTGAAGGCTTCCGTCTAAAGGAATTCGTGAAGGCTCTCACGGCACAGGCTCCCCATAAGCCTGCATCCTTGACCGGACGCTATGAGCCTGTCGTTCTGCCAAAGGCTGAACCGTCTGCGCCACTGACGAATGACGAGATGACGCGTCAGATCAACGCCTTGGTGGATGGTAACACGACTCTTTTCGCCGAGACGGGCGATTCCTGGTTCAATGCGACCCGTATGCATCTGCCGGAAGGCGCGCGCGTTGAATCCGAGATGCAGTGGGGGCATATCGGCTGGTCCGTCCCGTCTGTTTTCGGGAACGCGGCAGGCTCGCCGGAGCGTCAGCACGTTCTGATGGTCGGTGATGGCTCGTTCCAGCTTACGGCTCAGGAAGTTGCACAGATGGTTCGGTATGAACTGCCGGTCATTATTTTCCTGATCAACAACTATGGTTATGTGATTGAAATCAAGATTCACGACGGGCCATATAACTATATCCAGAACTGGGACTACGCCGCACTTGTTAATGTCTTCAATGGTGGCGTTCCAGGTGAAGCAAGTGGCAAGTCGGGTCTGGGCCTGAAGGCTACGACGGGTGCAGAACTGGCGGAGGCTATTGAAAAGGCGAGAAAGAACACTCGTGGCCCAACTTTGATCGAGTGTAAGCTTGATCGCACGGATTGCACAGATGCGCTTGTCGCATGGGGTAAGCGCGTGGCTGCTGCCAACTCCCGGAAGCCACAGCGTAGCTAAAAGCAAAAATCTGAGACGGAAAAACCAGAGCCTTTGCAGGCTCTGGTTTTTTTTATGTCACTGGCGCTCGGTCTGGTCTGTCGGCATAAGGCACTAACCGCGGTTCCAGAGTATCCGTATGAAGTTCTGCGGTACAAAGAATAGAAAATATTGTGGTGGATAGAAGGTCGCTCATGCGGAGTTTTTTGATGTGAAGAATAATATTGCAGGAAAAGTCGGCGCCGATATACGCTCCGCATGTCGTATTCTGTTTGCGACAATTATCTTCTGTGTTGGCATTGCGCTTTTGGCTGGAGGGTTCCGTCTTATTCTTTTGGGCGGATCCTTTTATTATTGCGCCGCAGGCTTGGCGTATGTGGCCATTGGTATTCTCATGTTTCTGCGGCAGCGTTTGGCTTTGCCTGCGACAGTTGCAGTTTTTCTCGCCACTTTGCTTTGGGCGTTGGCTGATACGCCGGAAATCGGTTACTGGGCGCTGCTGCCTCGTCTGACCGTTCCAGCAGTCCTCTGTGTTCTGGGAGTATGGGGAACGGCGACACTTGCAAATGTTGGTTCCGGGGCTCGCAAGGGCAGCGTTATCGGTGGTGCGGGTCTTGTACTTGCTCTTCTCGTTACGGTGTTTGAAGCCTTTACACCGCATGGTGCCATCCACAATGAGAGCGATGTTGCGACCCGCGCTAAAAATGTCGTGGCCAGTGATGATGTTCCGGATGACTGGGCGTATTTCGGTCGAAATGCACATGGAACACGTTATGTGCCGTATACGGCCATTACGCCTGAGAATGTTCGCAATCTAAAAGTTGCCTGGGTTTATCACACAGGGCGCCGCGTGACTGGGACTGGTACGGGCGTTGATGAAAATACGCCGCAGCAGATTGGGAATGTTCTTTATTCCTGCACCCCGGAAAATAAGGTTGCTGCGATTGAGGGCGATACGGGGCATGCTCTGTGGACGTTTGACCCACAGGCACATTCCGCAGAGCACGTAAGCTGTCGTGGGGTAGGATATTACGATACCGACAAAGATCTGACGCTGACAGCCGAGGAAAAATCTGTCGATCTGGAGGCGCCTTGCCGTCAGAGCGTCATTGTAAACACGGTCGATGCCCGTCTGATCGCTCTTGATGCACATACGGGAAAGCTGTGCCCGAAGTTTGGAAACAATGGCGTGGTCGATCTGAAGTCCCGCATGGGGCCGGTCGAAAACGGCAAGCGGTATCATCCTACTGGTATTCCAGTCATCATGGGTCATACGACGGTGATTGGTGGCTGGGTGCGCGATATCGTGCATGGCGAACCTTCGGGAGCCGTGCGGGCATTTGATGTGCGGACAGGAACACAAACCTGGACATGGGATGTTGGTGATCCGGATAACGCCAATGCCACAGACCCTTCCAAGACCTATACTCTGGAAACACCAAATGTCTGGACTATTCCGACATATGACCGTGATCTGAACCTGGTCTATCTGCCGACGGGTGGTGGCCCGCCGGATTATTGGGGTGGTGATCGCGATGCAGTGAAAGAGAAGTTCGGGGCGGCGATCGTGGCGGTTGATGCTACGACTGGGCAGACAAAATGGGTGTTCCAGACGGTTCATCATGATGTCTGGGACTATGATATTCCGTCCCAGCCTGTTCTTTATGATGTGAATAACGCCAAGGGTGAAAGAGTTCCTGCTCTGATCCAGACCACAAAGACGGGCAATATCTTTGTCGTTGATCGTCGGACCGGGAAGCCGGTGACAGATGTGGTCGAGAAAAGTGTTCCACTCCAAGGTGCGGCGGAAGGTGAGCATCTGGCCAGGACACAGCCATTTTCTGTTGGGATGCCGGGTATCGGCAATAAGCCGCTTACGGAAAATTCAATGTGGGGCGTAAGCACGTTCGACCAGCTCTACTGCCGGATTATGTTTCGTAACTCTGTTTATGAAGGTCCATTTACGCCACCTGGCGAGAAGCCCTATATTGAATATCCAAGTCTGCTTGGTGGGATGAACTGGGGCGGTATTGCTATTGATGAAGCCCGGGGCCTGATGTTCGTGAATGACATGCGCGTACCGCTGCGCATGATGCTCGTGAACGAAAAAAACGCTTCTCATTACACAATTTCGATGGATGAGGTTCCAGGCTTCATGGGCACTCTGCGTCCGCAGGTGGCAGGTCCTTATCGTGGTGTTCGTATTGATATTCTTCAGTCACCACTGGCTGTACCGTGCAATACGCCGCCATTTGGAACAATGAACGCCATTGATCTGCATACGAAGAAGCTGCTGTGGCAGGTTCCTCTTGGAACGGTGAAAGACACCGGCCCCATGGGGTTGAAGACTCATATGCCTGTACCAATGGGATTGCCGACGCTGGGAGGTCCAACGGCTACGGCGTCAGGTGTTCTGTTCTTCGCGGGGACCCAGGATTATTATTTAAGAGCGTTGAATTCATTGACGGGTAAAGAGCTTTGGAAGGCACGGCTGCCAGCCGGAGCTCCGGCAGCACCTCTGGTGTTTCGCTCTCCGAAGAATGGCAAGGAATATGTCGTTATTTCGGCAGGAGGAATGAGCCACTCGCCGGATGTGAGTGATGAAATTATTGCTTACACGCTGCCTGATGGAGAAGGGGAGTAACGATTTTGTACTGACCCAGGATATGATTTCTTGGGTCAGTTTCTATAAATGGTCTTGATCGTTATGAACGGATGGAAGCAAAGATCGCCCGTCTTCCATCCTGTTCTTTGGGATTACTCAGAGGATCATGGCTTAAAGTACTTTCTCCCATCCTCCCCCAAGGGCCCGATACAAAAGAGCTACGGATTGAGCGACGTTTGCGCGGGCTTCAGAGAGTGCACTCCGGGTTGATAGAAGAGCACTTTGCGCTGTCAGTACATTTAGGAAGTCCCCAGCGCCCTGACTATATTGCAGTTGAGCAATGTGAACGGCTGTCTCGTTCTCCGTGACACTTTCCTCCAGCCGCTTCTGACGTTCCTGAGCGGTACTCAGATCCGTCATGGCGTCGTCGATTTCTTCCCAGGCATGCAGAATTGTTTTTTGAAGCGCGATCGCAGCTTCTTTCTGCTGAGCTTTACGAAGATGCAGCTGGCCTGTGAGCCGCCCCCCTTCAAACAGAGGTAATGTCATGGTCGGGCCAAAGCCATACTGACGAGAGGCCCAGGACCCAAGCCCACTGAACTGGAGAGCCTGAATATCAAGGCTGCCAGAGAGGGTGATGCGGGGATAAAAATCCGCAATGGCGACGCCGATACTGGCCGTTGCTGCATGGAGGCGTTCCTGCGCGGCACGAATATCCGGTCGGCGGTCTGCCAGTTGTGAGGGTAGGCCGGTCGGGATGATTGTGGGCACAGGCGGAATGGCGCCGGGCTTGCCGAGGGTGTTGGCCAAAGCACCTGGCTCACGAGCGACAAGGAAACTGAGGGCATTGATGAGATGCACTTCCTGACTTTTCAGAACAGGAAGGCGCGCCTCGAAGCTATGCATCTGCCCACGAGAATAGGCGACATCGAGTTTGGTCGCTGTTCCTTGAGTAAAGCGGAGATTTGTCAGATCAACGCTATGACGTGCGATCTCGATACTCTGCTGCGTGATGGCGATTTGGGCCTGTATATTCCTTAAGGCGATATAATTCTGGGCAGTTTCCGCCATCAGGGAAACAAGCACATTGCGCTGCATGTCTTCGGTGGCGTGCATGGCTGCCGTGGCAGCTTCAACCTGCCGGCGAACATGTCCCCAGAAATCAACCTCCCAAGATGCGCTCAGCCCATATTGCGGAAGATTGAACGATGGATTGCCCTTGGCGCCATCGGCTGCAGCAGGCCCGAACCCTTGTGCGCCACTGGCGACATCACCGGGGCTCGCCTGTTCGGTCGTTCCGAGAAGGCCAAGGATACCGTTGGTGCTGGCACGCTCCCGCGCATAGGACGCGGCCCCATCCAGTCGGGGCATCTGTGCCGCACTGGCAATGCGGCGCTCCGCCTGACTTTCAGCAAGGTTCAGGGCGGCCGTCCGCAGATCCAGATTGCTGCGGACCACTTCTGCTTCAAGCTGCGTCAGCACAGGGTCGTTGTAGAGGTGCCACCATTGCGGATCGAGTGCGGCTTCGGTTGGGTGGTCTGTCGCTGGGGCGACACTCTCATGATAGTGCGCGGGCGAAGTGTCAGTCGGCTTATGATAGTCCGGTCCAACGGTGCAGGCGCTCAGCGCTGTGACAGACAGAAGAGTGGCTATTCGCGGCGATAGGAAAAGGCGCATGGGCTGTCTCACTGCCAGGCGTAACGGTTGTCGCGGGCATGTGGCCCTTCCGGCTGTGAGGCCGTATCCACTTCCGCTTCAACAGACATACCGACGCGAACCTTGGTTGCCAGAGGCTGTCCGGCATCGAATGTCAGCTTGACCGGCACACGCTGGACCACCTTTGTGAAGTTGCCTGTCGCATTATCCGGCTGGATCGCAGCGAAGGCGACGCCAGTCGCTGGGGCCAGACTGTCTACATGGGCATGGAGCGGATGGCCGGGGAAAGTATCGACCCAGATTGTCGCCCGCTGGCCTGTCTGCATTTGGGTGAGTTGGGTTTCCTGAAAATTGGCCAGCACATACGCTTTCTGAACAGGCACGACAGCCAGCAGACCTGAACCCGGGTGAACATACGCACCAATACGAATACCGCGCTCACCAACAATGCCGTCCACTGGGGCGGGAATGGTGCAGTAGGACAGGTTCAGCTCTGCCTGATGCTCTGCACTTTGCGCTTTGAGCAGAGCACCCTGTGCCCGCTGGATCTGTGCCTGAAGAACCGGAATCTGCTGCCGGGCGCTGTCAACGCCAGCTTTGTCACGGGCGAGGGTTGCCATGGCTTCCCGGAGATGGGCGTCAGCGCCCTGCTGTTGCTCAAGCGTGCTGGCGCCCCCCGCTGAAAGATTATGATAGCGGGTGGCGTTCTGCTGCGCGAAGGCCAAACTGGCTTCGTCAGCCTTGACGGTATCGGACGCTGCGGCAATCAGGCTGTCCTGACGGGCCAGCATGGCCTGAAGGTTGGTCACTTCGCCTTCTGCGGCTGCCACGTCCCCTTTGGCTGCTGCGAGAGCAGCGCGATAGTCGTCGTCTTCGATATGAGCGAGTTCTTCGCCCGCGTGAACGTTTTCATTGTCTTCCGCAAGTACCCGGTCGATCCGTCCAGCAACTTTGGGGGCAACGGTCGTGAAGTCAGCCGTGACATATGCGTCATTGGTCTTTTGATGAACGCCGTCACCCACGAAAAAGCGGTCGGCACTCCAGGCCAGTCCAGTCAGAACCACGACGGCGCAGCCGGCGAGAAGAAGAGGCTTTCCATAAATCATGTCTGAGAGATCCGGATCTTAATGTGCGGGGGCGGACATTGGCGCCGCCGGAACAGGAGTGGAAACAGGGACGGGAGCAGGTTTGGGAGCCGGGCCTTTGCCGGGCGGATAGACGCGTTTTGGAAGAATGAAATTCAGAACGACGTAACCTGCACACAGCACGGCAACGACCAGATAGATATCGGCCAGAGCCAACACGACAGACTGTTCGTGCAGGTAGTCATGAAAGATTTCCAATGCGTTGCGGGGAACATGCGCCGTATCCGGTGACGTATTCTGGATCGCGCTCTCAATCGGGTTTCCCATGCTGGACAGGGACGTCGCGTTATTGCCGGAGCGGTCCAGGAGCATGTTGGAATGATACTGCTCGCGCCGCCGAAGCAGGACTGCGAACAGGGCCGCAGCCACGGCATTGGCCATTCCTTTGAGCATGTTCACCATGCCGGAAATGAACGGACCGTCCGCCGGACCAAGGGACATGGTTGCCAGCATCAGAACGGGAATGACTACCATGGGCTGTCCTACGATCTGGAGGCCCTGTAGAAGATAGAAATTATCCCGCACCCAGTCCGGCGTAAGCCAGGTTCCGAGGAATGCCGCTAGCCCGAGGCAGCTCATGCCGATGCCCAGCAGATAACGGCAGTCCACCGACCGCATGTTGCAAAGGGCCGCTGTCAGCGGAAGCATGATGAGTTGTGGCAGAGCCACCATCAGGGCGATAGGAGCTGTCTGGGACGGGCGGTATCCGCGCACTTCTGCCAGATACGTGGACGGAATTTCCATCATCAGACCGCAGATGACCAGAACGCCCACAAGGGTAAGCATGGACATCGCGATGTTCCGGTTCTTCCAGTACTGAAGGCGGAAGAACGGACTGTGATGGTGCCATTCGTGGAACAGGAAGCCCACAAACAGCGCACCGCCCCAGAATGTCAGATGGGAAATGATCGGAGAACGGAACCAGTCCAGTCGGTCGCCCTGATAAAGGACTGTGACCACGCACAGAATGGATGGCACACCGATGAAGAAGCCACGCCAGTTGAACTTCATGAACCGTTCGAGATGCACCGGGTCTCTGGGAAGGCCGTAAGCCATCATGGCGATGGCAATGGCGCTCAGAGGAATGACTTCCCAGTACAGCCAGTGCCAGCCGAAGTGCTCAAACCACAGAGCTTCCAGCGGTCCACCAAGATTGGGGCCAAATGTCGCACTCATGGCGTAGCCGCCCACACCAAACACCTTGATGGGAGGTGGCAGATATTTAAGCATCACGGTCATGAGGACGGGTGGCAGACATCCCGCACTGAGGCCCTGTGCTGCACGCAGAAAGCACAGGGAAACCATGTCCGGCATGAAGGGCAGGGGAATAGACAGAAGAGCCAGAACTGCCGTCATGAAGATCGAAAAGCGGTAGATTGAGAACGTCATGTAGAACCATGGCGTGAAGGCCATGGCGGCAATGTTGAAGGCTTCGTAGGTCGAGATGAACCACGTGCCTTCATCACGGCCGATATGCATGGCGCCGCGGATGTCCGACAGGCCGATTTCGGTGATGTGTTCGTTGAACCCTGCGACATGCACAGCCAGCAACATACCAAGACACCCGATCAGAGTGCGTATCCCGAAGGGGGGCATGTAGGACGGTTGCGCGGGTGGCGCTGCGGTTTGTGAAGGTGATGCCATCAGCTGCTCTCTTGGTGTCTGAGCGCATCTATCGGGGTAACTCTGTGAGGAGAAAACCCTCACTTCGAACAGGTTAGGATTTCACTTTTTGGAAGGGTAGCTAAGAAGCCTTTCATTTCTGTATGTTGGACTTCATCGTTCCTGTTTATGGTCACGGGAGTGTTTGCCGTTACCTGAAGGAAGGAAAGTGCCATGTCGGAAAAGCAGTCGCTTGGGCGTCGCTATGATTTGGATCTTTTGCGTTATCTTCAGGTTCTGGTGGAGGAACAGAGCGTTTCTCTTGCTGCGCGACGGCTTAAAGTCAGCGAGCCTGCCATGAGCCGACACTTGGCCAAACTCAGAACTGTTTTCGGCGATCCAATCCTCGTTATGTCAGGTCGCAGGATGGTTGCGACAGCCTTTGCGAACCGTATCCGCGACAGAGTTCAGGTTTTGGTGCGTGAAGCGGACGATCTGTTAAGTGAAGGGGCAACTCTCAACCTGCAAGGTATGGCACCTCTGTTTACTATTCGTGCTAATGATCTTGTTGTTGGGGCGTTTGGGCGGGTTATTCTTCTGGCGCTCCGTCAGGACTGCCCGGACTGCCGAATTGTTTTTTCGCCTGAGTCCGAGGAAACGGCCAGTGAATCCCTAAGGGGAAACAGGATAGATCTTTATATTGGAGCTACGGATGATCTGCGCCCTGAAATTATGCGGAAAACTCTTTTTGAAACGAATTTCAATGCTCTGGTTAGAAAAAATCATCCAATATTCGACAGCGAAATTACCCCTGGGGAATTAGTAAAGTATGACCATGTTAGCGTATCCCGAAAAGGGAAGCAGAATGGTCCTATTGATACCGTTTTAAAGGAGAGATACGGGTTATCTCGTAGAATTGCTTTGGTAGTTCCAACCTATTATTCTCTTATTGAATCCATGAAGGAAACAGATGTTATACTTCCTTTGCCGGAAATTGTGACTGATCGGCTGCCACTGGCTTCATTGGGTTTGAAGACTTTTTCTTTCCCCTTTGATCTGCCTCCTGTTCGAGCGTTTCAGGCTTGGCATCCTCGTGTAGATGCTGATCCTCTTCATCGCTGGTTTAGAAACACGGTTTATTTCGCTATTCGTGAAGAGCAAGATCGACTGCGTAAGATGTCCCGTAAAGAAAAATAATTTAAAGTAATTATCATTAATTATGTAATATTAAAGGGATATTGATCGGGTTTGATCGCATCGTTATGTCATCTATCACTATCGATGTGGATCAACAGTAGTGCCGGATCATAAACTCCCACGCCGGTTGGCTATCGCTGTAGCGAGCGTCATGACCATAACGACAGAAGCAGCGTTTGAGCGAAAGCCATGAAAATCCGCCTCGCTGACCTGTAGCCATACACCGGATTTCGGGATGACGGGGCTATGCTTATTGTCTGTCATGGAAACAATGGGGATACCGCGTTGTTCCAGTTTCTGGAAAAGCTCGATGGTTTTGGGAGCGTAAGAGGCATAACTGATGATGAGGGCGGCATCATTTGAGTTGGCTGTCAGAAGTGCTTCTTCTTCCATACCGCTTTCTGTGCCGATAACCTGATGGGGAATGGTCATTTTGAGCAGAAGATACGCAAAGTAGCGCGCTACGGGCATGGACCGGCGAAGTCCGAGAATATGGATGCAGCGGCCGCTTGCCAGAATGTCTACAGCCTGATCGAGTGCCAGAGGGTCTGTTTTTTCCTGAAGGGTATTCAGGGAGGTCGCGGCGGCTCGGTGAAAGCCTGTGAGCAGGTCTATTGTAGAGTGCGTCGTTTCGTCAGGAGTTCTGAGGGTTTGCAGGCGTTCGGGGTAGGATGATGCCAGTCCGCGAAGTCGTTCTCTGAAAAGAGCCTGAAAATCCGAATATCCCTTGAAGCCAAATGTTTTCGTAAAACGGACAACTGTCGATGGCTGAACATTGGCATGTTGGGCAAGAACGCTGACAGTCCAGTGTGCAACGTCATCGGGATTGCTGGAAACCAGATCGGCCAGCTGCTTCAGGCGTGGGGGAAGGGATGAATATCGTGCTCCAAGTTCTGCTGAGAAGATTTGGTAACGATCAGTCATGATCTTTTAGCTGCGCCTTCCCTGTTTTTATTCCGCGCATTGGTTCCGAGCATCGTCGCATCTTTTCAGGGGCGTTGAAAGGAAGTTTGGAAAATATATTCCATCAAAGCGGAGGGAATTAATTTTCCATATATAAGCAGTCTTATGATATAAACAACACAAAACCGGATTATAAATCATCAAAACGTGATATTAATCACGTATAATCTGATTGATGACTCGTTCATGGTGTGGGAATAGAATAAATATTCCATTTCTAGAGAATGCTCAGACACGATGAAGGTGTATCCTGCGATGTCTCCAGATCTTGATGTTATCACCATTGGCCGGGCCTCTGTGGACCTCTATGGGCAGCAGATTGGCAGTCGGCTGGAAGATATGGCCAGTTTCAGCAAAGCGGTTGGGGGATGCCCTGCCAATATTGCGATCGGAACGGCCCGTCTTGGATTGAAGTCCGGTATCGTTACCCGGGTCGGAAACGAACATTTCGGACGGTATATTCAGGAACAGATGGTTCGTGAAGGTGTTACGATCGATGGTATTTGCACGGACCCGGACCGCTTCACGGCTTTGGCAATTCTGGGTGTTCGTAACCGGGACAGTTTTCCTTTGCTGTTCTATCGAACCGATTGTGCTGATGCGGCTCTGAATGAGGAAGATATCGATCCTGCTTTCATTCAGCGTGCACGGTCGATCGTCGTTACCGGCACGCATTTTGCGCGGCCTGAAGCTGCTGCGGCACAGCGTAAAGCCATGAAGCTGATCCGGGAGGCAGGCGGGCGCATTGCTTTTGACGTGGATTATCGCCCTAATCTCTGGGGATTAGCCGGCATCGGGGACGGTGAGGCGCGGTATGTTCGTTCCGGGAATGTGACCGCCCATCTGCAGGATATTCTTCCGGATTGTGATCTGATCGTTGGGACGGAAGAAGAACTGCATATTGCCGGCGGCAGTGAAGATACTCTGGAAGCCATTCGGAATATCCGTGCGGTTTCTGCGGGCACGATTGTCTGCAAACGAGGACCGATGGGATGTGTCGTTTTTGATGGCGCAATTCCTGATAGTCTTGAAGACGGGATTAGTGGCCCGGGCTTCCCGGTAGAAGTCTACAATACGCTTGGCGCAGGCGACGCTTTCATGTCCGGCTTCCTTCGTGGGTGGCTGCGGGATGAGGCATTGTCGGAGTGTTGCCGCTATGCCAATGCCTGTGGGGCTTTTGCTGTTTCTCGGCTCTTGTGCTCTCCAGAAATTCCAACGTGGAAAGAGCTGGACTATTTCCTCTCCCACGGGTCTACCCAGCGCGCCTTGAGGCACGATGCGGCCCTGAACCATCTGCATTGGGTTACTACACGCAGGGAACAGACGTTCCCGGTCATGGCTTTGGCCTGTGATCACAGGCTTCAGCTTGAAGATATGGCGACTGCTGTTGGTGCACCTTTCAGCAAGATCTCCAAATTCAAAGTTCTTGCTGTCGAGGCTGCGGCTCAGGTCGCGAAGGGCCGGGACGGCTTCGGAGTTTTCATGGACGGCCGGTATGGGCAGGATGCTTTGTTCCGCGCTGCCGAGAGCAATCTCTGGATGGCCCGTCCCATCGAGAAAACTGGCTCCCGTCCTCTGGATTTTGAAGGGCAGGGTAGCTTGGGCACGTCTCTGATTGAGTGGCCAAAGGATCAGGTCATCAAATGTCTCTGCTTCTATCATCCGGATGATAGCGAAGAGCTGAAGCTTCGGCAGGAGCGGGAACTTCGCCGGGCGTATGAAGCCTGTCGTCTGCAAGGGAGAGAACTGTTGCTGGAGATCATTGCTGGCAAAAATGGGGATCTCAGGGTGGATACAGTGTCCCGCGTTCTTGAGCGGCTCTACGATATTGGTATTCAGCCGGACTGGTGGAAGCTTGAGTCCCAGCCGTCAGAAGCAGCATGGGCAAAGATAGGTGAGGTGATCGAAAGGCGGGATCCGTTCTGTCGGGGAATTTTGCTGCTTGGGCTTGATGCGCCTGTCTCGGATTTGGAAGAGGCTTTCAGGAAAACGACGGCAACACCCTGGGTAAAAGGCTTTGCGATCGGGCGGACCATTTTCGGTGATCCGGCACGGGCATGGTTGGCGGGCAAGTTGTCTGACAGTGAGGCCAGAGACGAGCTGGCGCGTCGTTTCGAGCATTTTGTAGCAGCCTGGCAGAGCAGGGGGCGTCCTCTGCCCCATCAGAGCGCGGCCTGAACGAATGCTCGGAAGGATATCACAATGAAAACGATCCGCCTGACGATGGCTCAGGCTCTGGTGCGCGCCATGATCGCCCAGAAAACTGAAATAGATGGCCGGATAGAGCCTTTCTTTGCTGGTGTGTGGGCGATTTTCGGGCATGGCAATGTTGCCGGTCTTGGAGAAGCGCTTCACGCATCCCGTGATGAACTGGTGACCTGGCGCGCTCACAATGAGCAGGGCATGACGCATATTGCGACAGCCTTTGCCAAGGCATCCCGTCGTCGTCGTGCCATGGCTTGCACAAGTTCGATTGGCCCGGGGGCGTTGAACATGGTGACGGGCGCGGCAGTGGCGCACGTCAACCGGCTGCCCTTGCTGCTTTTGCCGGGTGATGTTTTTGCCAATCGCATTCCCGACCCTGTTTTGCAGCAGATCGAGGATTTTGGAGACGGGACTGTGAGTGCGAATGATGCGTTCCGGTCGGTGTCGCGGTATTTTGACCGCATCACGCGACCGGAACAGATCATTCCGGCTTTTAATCGTGCGATGACGGTTCTGACCGATCCGGCGGAGTGTGGACCGGTCACGCTGTCTCTGTGTCAGGATGTTCAGGCGGAAGCGTTTGATTACCCGGAAAGCTTCTTTGCGGAACGCATTCATCGTATCCGCCGGCCAGCGCCTGATGAACGGGAGTTGGAAGACGTTGCGGCGCTGATCCGCAAGTCTCACAAGCCCATGGTGATTGCTGGAGGCGGTGTTCTTTATTCTGGCGCAGAGCAGGCGTTGGCCGAGTTCTGCAACCGTCATGGTGTCCCGTCTGGTGAGACGCAGGCTGGTAAATCCTCTCTTCTGCCGGATCATCCGCTGAACATGGGACGCATTGGTGTTGCAGGGACATCAGCGACAAATACTCTTGCGGAAGAGACGGATCTTGTGATTGCCGTGGGCACCCGTCTTCAGGATTTTACCACAGGGTCCTGGGGGATTTTCCAAAATCCCTCTGTAAAAATCGTCACTCTCAACGTACAGGTTGCAGACGCGACGAAGCATCTTGCAAACCCGCTTGTGGCGGATGCCTGTGTGGGGTTGAAAGCGCTTGAAAGTCTTCTTTCCGGCTGGAAAGCAGATGCTGGCTGGACGCAGAAAGCCAGAAGCGGTCTGTCCGCATGGACTGAGAGTTCTCTGCGCTATCAGGCTGAGCCGTCTGATACTCAGGAAACGCTCCCAAGTGACGCTCAGGTTGTCGGGGCTGTGCAACGTGTGACGCAACCGGATGATGTTGTGGTCTGTGCTGCTGGAGGGCTTCCTGCCGAACTCCAGAAGCACTGGCGTCCCGGAAAGCCGTGTGGCTATCACATGGAATACGGTTTCTCCTGCATGGGATATGAGCTGGCCGGTGCAGTAGGCGTCAAAATGGCTGATGCCGCCAGAGAGGTTATTGTGATGCTGGGGGATGGGTCTTTCCTCATGCTGAATTCCGAAATCGCAACATCTGTGATGCTGGGTCAAAAGCTGACGGTCGTGCTTCTGAATAACCGCGGCTATGGTTGCATTAACCGGCTTCAACAGGCGGTTGGCGGTGCGCCGTTCAACAACCTTCTGGAAAACTGCACGCAAGTTGTAACGCCAGATATTGATTTCGTGCAGTTGGCGCAGGGTCTTGGCGCGAGGGCAGAAAAAGTTTCGGGAACGGTTGAGCTTTCACAGGCCATACAGCGCGCCAGAACGGCAGACCGCACGACGGTGATCATCATCGATACGGACCCGAAGGCTATCACTGATGATGGCGGTGCATGGTGGGACGTCGCGGTTCCGGAAGTCTCGGGGCGTGACGCTGTCAGGACTGCCCGTACCTCTTACGAACGTATGCGTATGGGCCAGCGCATCGGCAATTAAAACTGCACATTCTGACGTAAGGCCTTCAGGGAAGGTCGGGAGTCTTCAATGCCTATTAAAATTGGTGCCAATCCTATCATCTGGAGCAACGACGATATGCCGTCGCTGGGGGGGGATATTTCTCTGGAAACCTGTCTTTCCGAAGCACGGGAGGCCGGGATCGAAGGGATGGAGCTGGGAAACAAATTTCCCAGAGTTGGTTCTAATCTGAAAGCTGCTCTTTCGCCTTATGGTCTGGAACTGGTTTCTGGCTGGTATTCCACGGACCTTCTCATTCGTAGTGCGGAAGAGGAGATTGAACGGATGCAGTCGCATCTCCAGCTTTTGAAGGCACTGGGGGCAACAGTCTTTATTGCCGCGGAAACCTCAAACGCCATTCATTCGGATGTCAGTATTCCACTTTCCCGGCGTCCGGTTCTGTCAGACAGAGAGTGGCCGGAATTTGCCCGGCGCATGACTTTGATGGCTGATGCAGTGACCGCCGAAGGGCTGGATTTTGTGTACCATCATCACATGGGCACAGTAGTGCAGTCCCGTCAGGATATTGATACCCTCATGTCGCTGACCGGGCCTTCCGTAAAGCTGCTGCTTGATACGGGTCATGCCCTGTGGGGCGGCTCAGATCTGGCAGATTTGGCTAAGGTCTATCGTGATCGTATCGGTCATGTGCATGTGAAGGATCTGCGCGCCATCAACCGGGCCAAAGCGGATGCGGAAGACTGGAGTTTTCTGCAGGCAATTGTAGGGGATGTCTTCACTGTTCCGGGCGATGGCTGCATCGACTATGCCAAGGTGTTTGCGGAGATCCCCGATTATTCCGGCTGGGTGGTCATTGAGGCGGAACAATATTCGAAAGACGTCAGTCCGCTGACTTATGTGCGGATGGGGCGGAACCATCTGGTCAATACCCTCTCACAGACGGGGCATCTGTCATGTCTTCGCGCCTCCTGATTCATGCTCACCCGCGCGATGACAATCGCCGGATTATCAATCTGACGCCAGAAAAGGCGGGGTGGGGGTATATCGGCTTTGAAGTGATGTCACTCAAGGCTGGTGAAACCGTCTCGGAATCTACGGATCGGACAGAAGTTTGTCTCGTTCTGGTGAGTGGTCGTGCCCGTATCGAAGGGGCGGAGCAGAATTTCGGTCTTCTGGGGGAACGGATGAGTCCGTTCGAGGGGTTGCCGTGGTCGGTTTATCTTCCTCCGGGGACGGTATGGCGTGCTGAAGCGGAAACGGATGTGGAACTGGCAGTCTGCCGTTCGCCTGCGTCCGGAAAATATCCGGCACGGTTTATTGCTCCTGAGGAAGCTGGTGAGATCACGAGGGGAACAGGGACAAATGAGCGTCTGATCCGCAATATCCTGCCTGATACAGCGCCGGCGGAAACACTCCTTGTTGTGGAGGTTATTACGCCAGGTGGGCACTGGTCCAGCTATCCGCCACACAAGCATGATACTGATGATTTTCCCAATGAGACCTATCTTGAGGAAACCTATTACCATCGCCTGAAACGGGGCAGTGGTTTTGCAGTGCAACGCGTCTACACCAAGGACGGGTCCCTGGATGAGACCATGGCTGTTTCTGATCGGGATACCGTTATGGTTCCGAAAGGATACCATCCGGTCGGCGCGCCACATGGGTTTGATCTTTATTATCTTAACGTAATGGCAGGTCCACGTCGGGCATGGAAATTTTCCATGGATCCTGATCAGGCGCACCTCCCATATTGAGCGCTAAAGAAAATTCTGCACGGCAGAGTTCTTCAACAGGAAACGACAAGGCCAACCAGTCACCAAGAGAGAAATGCTTCTTCGTGATGGAGTAGAAATCATGGCGAGTATCAAGGATGTCGTGTTTGTTCAGTCCGAGCGGCATGACGTAAAATATGTTCTTCGTATCTGCGCCGTCGCAGCGCTTGGGGGTATCCTCTTTGGATATGATACGTCCGTCATTTCGGGCGCAATTGACTCCCTTCGCGACTATTTCCAGCTCTCTCCGGCGGAGACGGGATGGGCAGTTTCGAATGTGGTGGTCGGCTGCATTATCGGTGCTGCCTTGTCCGGCTGGATGGCGCACAGACTGGGGCGGCGTGTCACGCTGTTTATTTGTGCCATCCTGTTCACGATTTCTGCTGTTGGGGCTGCGCTCGTGCACAGCTTTCTGTGGTTCGTGATTTACCGCATGATCGGTGGTGTGGCAGTGGGTGTCGCGTCTGCGGTATCGCCGATGTACATGTCTGAAGTCTCACCAAAAGACATGCGTGGACGGGCTCTGACAATGGAGCAGTTCGCTATTGTGTTCGGGCAGGTCATTGTGTTCGTGGTGAACTATCTGATTGCCAGAAGTGCTTCCACCGAATGGTTGAGAGACATCGGGTGGCGCTGGATGATCGCCTCGGAAATCGTTCCTTGCGTCATTTTCTGTGCCACGATCTTTTTAATCCCGGAATCACCACGGTGGCATGTGCTTCGCGGTCGGGATGCAGAAGCCCTCAAGACGCTTAAACGAATTTCCAATGAAAACCATGCGCATTCGCTGCTGGGTGAGATTCGTGAGTCTGTAGCCAACATTGAAATGGATGCGCGCGCAAGTGTTTCAGTTCTGAAGCGTGATGGTGCGAAATGGATCATTTTCGTAGGTGCCATGGTTGCGCTGCTTCAGCAACTCACCGGCGTCAATGTCATCATGTATTACGCTCCCATGGTTCTGAAAACCACAAGCGGTGGTATTCAGGCTGCTCTGTTTCAGACGATCTGGATTGGTGTCGTCTCTGTATGCGGGGCGATGCTGGGAGCCTGGATTATTGATCGGAAAGGACGTTTGCCTCTGATCCGTGTTGGATCTGTTGTGATGTGCCTTGGTCTTCTGACTGTTTCCTGGGCGCTTTATACACAGACCACAGGTTTGCTGGCTCTCGCAGGTATGCTGGTCTTCATGTTTGCCTTCGGCATGTCCTGGGGGCCGGTGACTTGGGTTCTGGTGGCTGAAATCTTCCCGAATGCCATTCGTTCGGTTGGGATGAGTATTGCTGTGTCCTGTCAATGGACCATGAATTTCGTCGTCAGCCAGACTTTTCCAATGCTGAGCGAGAACAAGTTTCTGAACGAGCATTTCCATGGTGCATTCTCCATGTGGCTCTTTGCTGGTTTGTGCCTTGTATGCATGTGGTTTGTTCTAAAATTTGTGCCGGAAACCAAAGGTGTTTCTCTTGAAAAGATCGAGGCTGTCATGCTGAGCCGCCGCCCAGGTGGAGCACCCGTGATTACACCTGTCCGTGCTCCGGTTGTTCCAGTCGTGTCAGGTCAGGAGTAATATCAATGAATACACTTAAAATTGGCCTGATTGGCACGGGCTTCATGGGAAAAGCCCACGCTTTGGCGTATCAGGCAGCTGGGAATGTTTTTGAAGATATTTCGCGGCCTGTTCTTCACAGGATTGCAGATATTGACGGGGAGCGTGCGCGTCTATTCCAGCGTCAGTTCGGTTTTGCATCTTATACGCAGGATTGGCGGGAACTGGTCAATGATCCGGAGATCGACATCATCTCCATTACGACGCCAACGCTGCTGCATCGTGAAATGGCACTTGCTGCGATTTCTGCGGGTAAGCACGTTCATTGCGAGAAGCCATTGTCTCCTACTGCGTCTGACGCTTGGGAAATTGTTCAGACTGCTGAAAAGGCGGGGGTCAGAACGCAAAGTGGCTTCAATTATCTGAAAAATCCGCTTCTGAAATACGCTCGCGATTTCATTGCATCAGGAGAGCTCGGCGAAATTTACGCCTTTAATGGGATTCACGCAGAAGATTTCATGTCGGATCCCCTGTCTCCCTATAGCTGGCGTTGTGATCCGGCGGGAGGAACAGGCGCTCTTGCGGACGTCGGAAGTCATATCATTTCCATCGCCCGTTTCCTGCTAGGGCCGGTGACGTCGATTTTTGCTCAGCTTGATACGGTGGTGAAGCAGCGTCCTGCCTATGCGGGAGCTAAGGAACTCAAGGATATCAACGTCGATGACGTGGCGCGGATGATTGTTACGTTTGAACGTGGATGTTCGGGAAACATCCAGGCCAACTGGCTAGCGACGGGGCGTAAGATGCAGTTGGAATTTGAAATTTCCGGCAGCAAGGGTGCATTGTCGTTCACGCAGGAACGCATGAATGAACTGCTTTACTACAAAGCGGGTGATGATAGTCGATCAAACGGGTTCCGATTGATCGAAACGGGTCCACAGCATCCCCCATATGGTGCGTTCTGCGTTGCGCAGGGCCATCATCTTGGCTTCAACGATATCAAGACGATCGAAATGGCAGAGTTCATGCGTGCCATTGATCGTGGCGAACCCAGCACTTCGGATTTCCGGGAGGCATGGGAAATTCAGAAAATCATAGATACGGCTGTTCGTTCCCATCGGGAACGGCAATGGCAGACGATTTCCTGAACCATTTCAATCAAATCTGGAGAAAAGATCATGCCACTTCTTCATTTTCATATGCTCGAAGGCCGCACGGATGCGGAGATCAAAACGCTTCTAGATGCTGCTCATGAAGCCATGCTGGAAGCCTTCAAGGTTCCGCGTGGAGATCGTTATCAGCTTGTTTCAGAATACAAGACATCCCGCATGGTTGTGGAAGATACGGGTCTTGGTATTCCGCGTACTGAAAAAGTTGTGGTCGTTCAGATGTTCAGTCGCCCTCGAGGCGAAGAAAAGACGGCTCGGTTTTATAAATTACTTACAGAATATCTGGAGCGGGAATGTGGTATTCCGTCCTCCGATGTTATGGTTTCCGTAGTTGAAAACGAAGATGCCCACTGGTCGTTCGGGCTGGGGAGGGCGCAGTTCTTAACTGGAGAACTTGGCGGAAAATAATATTGCACCCTTTGCGTTTGATTTCGTGAAATCCAAACGCATTCCGTGGTGATTATTCCAATAACACCCCTGATAACTACTTATCGTTTGTGCCGTGCATAAAAAATTGGGAGTATTCCTGATGCACATTTTGGAAAAAACAGCCTTCTGGGTTGTTGAGCTTTTAGGGTTGGTTCTGGGATTAACGCTGGTTTTCGGGGGTGTCTGGTTGCTCTCCCTTGGCGGGTCCACATTTTATCTTCTGTCGGGCATTGCCGTTATTGTCATTAGTTTTGGTCTTCTGAAACGTGCTGCTTTTGCTCTTTATACTGCGCTGGGACTGCTCCTGGTCAGTGTGCTTTGGGCGCTTTGGGAAGTCGGGTTTGACTTCTGGCAGCTTGTTCCCCGGCTTTTGGCATTTATTGTCATCGCATTGATTGTTACGGCTTTTGTCCGTCGATTGATACAGAAAGACGGTCGGCCTGCACTTCCGCGTGTTGCGGCTAACAGTCTTGGGGTTGTTCTGCTCGGGTCTTTGGTTGGGTTTATCGTCGGAATGTTTTTTCCGCATCCAACTGTGGTGGCGGATGCTGCTGGTCCGGCCCCTGTAACGCAGCCACAGGCAGGGCATGACAGTGGAAGCGACTGGCCAGCCTGGGGCCGGAACGCGGCCGGTAACCGCTTCGTCCAGTTCGATCAGATCAACAAATCCAACGTCAAGGATCTGAAGCTGGCCTGGACCTATCGCACCGGGGATCTGGCCATTGATGGCTCAGAATATCAGGTTACTCCGCTGAAGGTCGATGACACGATGTATCTCTGCACACCTTTGAACAAGGTGATTGCACTGGATCCCGTAACAGGCCAAGAGCGTTGGCGCTTCGATCCCAAGATGAAGGTTACCGATAGCAATAGAGGGTGGAAACGTTGTCGTGGTGTTGGGTATGCCGATACCTCAACATTACTTCCTCAAGCGCTTCAGCCTGTTACAGATCAGGCCGGGATGGACCAAGTGGAGAAGCAGGACTCAGTGGCTTCTTCACCAGCATGTCGTAAGCGTATTGTGTCCACAACGAATGATGGTCGTTTGTTTGAAGTGGATGCCGAGACTGGCAAGCCCTGCGAAGACTTTGGTGAGCATGGTTTCGTCAATCTTCTTGAGGGGCTGACGGATGCACCGGAAAATGGATCTTATTATCTGACTTCCGCTCCTTTGGTGGCTGATGGTGTCATCATGGTGGGGGGCAAGATCAACGATAATCTGTCTGTTGGTGAACCTTCGGGCGTGGTTCGGGGGTTCGATGTTCGAACCGGCAAGCTCCTGTGGGCCTGGGATGCTTCGCGTGGCGCCAAGGATAGCAGTCCGCTTCCTCCTGGTGAGAAATATGCTCCACAAACGCCGAACTTCTGGGGAACTGCGGCTTATGACCCCAAACTGGGGCTGGCTTATTTCCCGACGGGCAATCAGACGCCTGATTTCTGGAATGGTGATCGTTCTTCGTATTCAGATGAATACACGGATGCGATTGTGGCGGTTGAGATCAGGACAGGCAAGGAGCACTGGCATTTCCGGACGGCAAACAATGATCAGTTCGACTATGATGTGACATCACAGCCGATCCTTTATGATCTTCCAGGTAAGGGCGGTACCACGACGCCGGTTATTATTCAGTTAACCAAGCGTGGAGAAGTATTCGTGTTGGATCGTCGCGATGGCAAGCCGGTTGTTCCCGTTGAATACCGTAAGGTGCCAACGGATGTTATGCCCGGTATGCGTGCTGCCGCTACGCAACCTTTCTCGGCAATTTCTATTGGCACTACGCCGTTCAAGGAATCCGATATGTGGGGTGGGACCATCCTTGACCAGCTGTATTGCCGGATTCAGTTCAAACAGATGCGTTGGAAGGGCGAATTCACATCCCTTTCTGACAAGCAGAAAACTTTGATTTACCCAAGCTATTACGGCGGCTCCAATTGGGGTGGGGGTGCCATCGATGCCTCTACGGGAACATTGATTGTCAATGATATCCGCATGGCGCAGTGGGGGCGTTTCATCAAGCAGGATGAGGCGAAGCGTATTGGCCTGAAGCCAAGTGCTGAGGGGGAGTATTCTGAACAGATTGGTACCCCATGGGGTGTTGAACGTTCGATGTTTGTCTCGCCACTTGGAGTGCCATGCTTCAAGCCGCCATTTGGAACTATGACAGCCATTGATCTGGCAACAGGAAAGACCAAGTGGCAGGTCCCGATGGGAAGCATCCAGGATGCTCCAGTGCATGGTATCGTTCCGGGGGTGCATATCCCGCTGGGGATGCCAACCATGGGTGGCCCAATGGTGACGAAGAGTGGCCTGACGTTCTTTCACGGAACTCTGGACTACTATGTGCGCGCTCTGGATAACGATACGGGTAAGGAACTGTGGCGTGCACGTCTTCCGGTTGGCGGGCAGGGGGCTCCCATGTCCTATCTTGGAAAAGACGGTAAGCAGTATGTTGTGGTTGTTGTCGGGGGAGCTACCCGGACAGGAACCAATAAAAATCGCGGAGACTATGTCATGGCTTACGCTTTACCCTGAAGGAGCAAGTGTAAGATCGACAAGCGTTTGGGAGCCATGGAACAAGATTTCATGGCTCCCATTGCGAAAGTAGATTTTAGAAATAAAAATATTTTAGAAGTTTGATGTTAACTGCCCGCCAATAATCGCTGCATCTTTGAATGTCGTTGTGGCTCCCGGGCGTTGAAGATACTGAAAGTCGGCCTGTAAGGTTGTACCACGCATGATATGGGTGCTGTAAAATGCCTCGTAGATATTTTCCCAATTCTGTACCCCATAGACAGGGCCCCACTGATTGGCCAGAAAAGGAAGCCCAAGAGCCAGTGAGGATTCCTGCTGGAGGGAAACGGTGCGGCTCATGTCCATGTGTTGAAACATGATACCTGCCTGATCGCCACTGCGGTGCCAGGGCGTTCCACTCTCGACCGCGCCGATCCATTCATGATCCCGCATGGCGACGAGATTGCCTTGCGAATATCCCACACCTCCAAGCAGAATGAGACCGTCCGTGATGCCCGGTCCGTTGCGAACCAGCATCTGGTCGAACATAAACCAGGCAGATGTCATTCCAGCTTCATAGCGGCGCTCCAGCCCTGTAGCCTGAAAAGAATTTCCGTTGATGTCCTCATAGAGGTTGGGATAACGGGAGTTGTCGTACCAGGCACCGATCTTGTAATTTCCTCGGAGCTTGTTTTTGCCAAAAGATGGCATCCAGCCGATTTCAATCTGTGAAGAGACTTTTCCCAGACCACTCTGTGCCAAAGCCCAGCCGGATATCCCGCCATTGTAACTATGCGGAGAAACCGCGAAAACACCGCCCATAATGTAAGTTTCTTCGGTCGGTCGGAGACGCAGTACACCGCCAAGATTGCCTGAGGGCCAGTCACGACCGCCTGGAACATATTTCCCGGGCGCGAAGTTACTGCAAACAGAGACGTTCATGAAAGAGCAGGCAACATAATCGAAAGCAAAAAAACTGCCCGTTGGAATATCACCCAATGACAGGATGATACGGTCATTCAGGAACGATTTATCTGCATACATGGAAACAAGATGCGCAACGACATTGCCGCGGGCGCCATAGATTTGTTCCGGATTGGTGACTGAATCCCCAAGCGTATGGCTGAAGCTTCGCCCATGACCGTTAATCACGAGAAGATGAGTCCAAAGACCCTTGATCCCCGCAAGCTGTTGCCAGTCTACGTCCAGCTCTGCTGCGACCTGACCTGCAAGAACATTATCCCGTGTCCGGCCACCTGTAACATTGGCCATATATTCTTCGTTAAGGGCGACGTTCAGATACATGCCATGCTTGGTCAACCATGTCTGCGCGCCTCCCCAGTCTCCGAAAAGATGAGGGTTTCCGTACAGAGATGGGACCAACGGCCCCACTGCGAATGTGTCGACGCCTTCCATCGCGAAAGCGCGGGACTTGTAAGAGTCAGGCGTAGAGAGGTTTTGAGACGTTTCGCTCTGTGCGAACGCATGACGGCTGGAGCCAACACTCCCGAAAACCGCACACAGGAAAAAAACAGCCAGTTTTTTCCTGTGCATGTGACGTCGGGTTTTCATTCCGTGGTCTTTGCCTTTGAGGTCTGCAGGAATGCAGTGACTGCGGACTGAGCCAGATGAGCGTCAGTTTCGCCTTCGCCACCGCTGAGGCCAAGAGCCCCCACAAGTTCATTGTTCACCATGATCGGGTATCCTCCACCCGCGGGCAGGGCATTGGGGAGCGTACTGATCATGTAATTTCCACTATTGAGGGCGTGTTCCATGTCAGCAGTCGGGCGGGCGAAGGAAAGGGCTGTCTTGGCCTTACGGATTGCCAGTTCGATGCTTCCAAGTTGTGTCCCATCCATTTTCTGAAAAGAGACAAGATTTCCACCGGCATCAACAATAGCGATGGCGACGCGGTTATGACTGGCAGTCGCCAGTTTCTTGGCTTGGTCGATGAGAGTATTGGATGTTTCCAGATTCACGGTCAAATCCTTTGCTGATGCGAGACCAGTCAGACTTGCTGATACGATGAAAATACTTAGAAAAGCGCCAATAGCGTGGCGTTGAAACACTGTGTTCAAAAGACTTACCCCTGTTTCAGGTCATTGAGAATGGCATCTGCCGCGCGTAATGACAGTGCGGCCATTGTTAACGTTGAATTGACCGTACCGGACGCTGCCATGGTCGCGCCTGTTGCAAGGAACAGATTGGAATGATCATGGGTCCGGAGCCATTCATCGACCACTGAATCCCGTGGATCATGGCCCATGATAGTGCCACCGGTGATGTGGTTGTTGGGCGTAAAGTACGGAGTCATCTCGATTTCCGTACCGCCCATGGCTTTGGCGATATCCATCAGGCGCTGTCTTGAGATGGCAGCTGACTTCCGAACATACTCCCCAACATCGTAGGTGACTTCAGGATGTGGAATACCGAGCGCATCCTTATGGTCTTTGGAGAGAACAAGACGGTTGTTGGGGTCCGGGAGGACTTCATGGTTGGCATAAATGTCCACACCATGCGCCGTGCGACGGCGGATTTCTTCATCCAGCTTCTTGCCAACCAACCCCATGGACAGGGCTTTCATGCCTGCGCGGGAGTTCTGGGCCGTATTGTTGTAGCCGATCTGCGTGGCAGCATACTCCGAGCGGAAATCGCCATCACGGAAGTTGGTGATGGAACTCATCTGGACTGAGCCTCCACCAGCCCAGATGGGCTCCGCAGACTGGAAGCTCATGCCAATGCCCGGATGGTCCATCATGTTCCGGCCAACAAGGTCTGATGAGTTGGCAATCCCATGAGGGTTTCGATCATTTGCCGCCAGAAGCAGCAGTTTCGGTGTTTCGATCCCGTTTGCGGCGATCACGAATGTTTTTGCAACGACGCGATGGGACTGCTTGTCGGGATCATAGAAGCTAATCGCTGTAATGCGGTTTTTTGCATCCGTTTCCATCGCGTAGACGACAGCATTGGGGATAATTTTTGCGCCCAGCTTTTCCGCTTTTATTGCCGCGTATATGCCGTTGTACATCGCGCCAATCGGGCAGATTGGCATGCAGTTGTTGTTACCACAGCATTGTGGTCGGCCATCATAAGGACGGCTGTTCCGTGCCTGCGGAACAGGAGTGTTTGAGAAACCGAGCTTGCTGACGATCTCCGTGAAAGTCCGGTCTCCATATCCGTAAGGCATGGAGGTCATCGGCCATGGATTTTGGCGAGGCGCAGACGGTGTAATCTCTTCGCCGTTTGGTCCCATCACGCCCATTTCGCACTCGGCCTCGTAATAGTAAGGCTCAAGTTCGTCGTAGCTCATGGCGTAATCGCGGCCCACGCCATATGTGGAATGCAGCTTGAAATCGTTGGGCAGGTACCGCCAGCTTGAAGCCGCCCAGTGCCAGGTTGTACCTCCGACGCCTTTGATGATTCCCTGTTTATAAGCCGTCCGGTCCGGGCCTTTGACAATCAGGTAGTTATTGTCTGGGAAGTAGTTGGTATGCGGGGCCCAGGGTACGCTGGGGTAAGGTGTTGCATAATCGTACTGGGACTTGTTGTCAGGCGGCATGTTCCGCCAGTTTTCTACGATTTGGGAGCGGTCCCGGCGGGGACCTGCATCCAGGAGCAGCACAGAAAGTCCGTTGCGGACAAGTTTGTGTGCGAGCAGGGAACCGCAAATGCCTGCTCCAATGATGACGACATCAGCCGAAAGCGTTTCATTAGACATGATTTTGACCCTTGAATCTTATTTAAGCGGAACGCTTTTTGCGACGGCTGATCAGCCACCAGAGGCCGCCTACCAGCAGAATGGCTCCCAAGATGCCACCAGTTCCGAAAAGCAGCATCACGCCCGGGCTGGCGAGCCTGGCGAGAGGGACCTGCTTTCCGCCCGCCCGCACCTGTTTGACCGCATCTGCCGAGACCGTGGCCTGGGCATTGCCAAAGTGACTTAAAACGTAGTCCGCGATTGTGGCGATCTGCTCATCTGTCAGGGGCTGTACGAGAGAGTCTGGACCAAAAGCCGGCATCAGGATTTCGTGGTCATCCGTTGTGCGGTCCACACCGTAAAGAATACTGGCGATCAGATCATTTGGATTGAGCTGTCCGGTCGTCGTATTTCCTACGAGGGACGGATAATAACCGTCTTTGGACCCTTTACCGTCAGATTGGTGGCAACTGGCGCACACAGCCTCGTAGAGAGCAGCACCATCGGTTGTTTTTGTCAGAGTACTGTTGGTGCGACGGGAGTTAGCGTCAGCAACACTGTAACCGGATGGGCGGCCGGCATGCTCAAAATTAGCGACTGTTTGACCGCTTTCTGCCTTTGCCGGAACCGAACGCAGATATGTAATTATGGCAGAAATATCGGCATCCGGAAGATATTGTAGGCTATGCTCGATTGCTTCTGCCATTGGTCCTGCTGCACGAGCATGTGCGGTTTTTCCAGTCTTCAGATATTGGAAGAGATCCTGATCCGACCAACTGCCAATACCGCTTTGAGGGTCATTGGTAATATTTGGCGCACGCCATGATCCTATGTCCGCACCAGCAAGATAAGCGGACTGATTAGGAGCCAGAAAAAAGTTACGGGGTGTATGACATTCACCGCAATGGGCGAGCTCATCGACCAGATACCGACCACGGTTCCAGTCGTCATTGTGCGTATGATCAAAGACATAGGGTTTGCCTTCGATTCTTGCCGCAATTTTCCAAATACCGAGTGATGCACGGATTGAAAACGGGAAGGGGAGTTGCGTCTTGGGAGAAGGTGCATCTACAGGTTTTACTTCAGTCATGATGTAAGCGTAGAGCGACTTGACGTCTTCATCCGTCAGGCGGTTATAGGCGTCATAAGGCATGGCGGGATACAGTTGAGCGCCATCGGCGCGGATACCATGCCGAAGTGCTTTAGAAAACTGCTCCAGAGTATAGTTGCCGATACCGTGCGTCTTCGAGGGAGTAATATTGGTTGAGTAAATATTTCCCATAGGAGAAGAAATGGCATAGCCGCCAGCAAGAAACTGACCGTCCCGCCCATTGGTATGGCAGGCCGCACAATCAGCGGCAATTGCCAGGTAATGACCGCGGCTGATGGAGGGGCGATGCGCTGAAGCGGGTGTTGGTTCTGTCGGTTGCGACCGTACGTTCGTCCCTGCGAGAAGCAGAACGGTTGTCATGGCTGTGGCGGACAGAGGGCGAAAGTATCGCATAATCACGGAATAAAGTCCTTAAAATGCCGGCATGACATCGACGGATGCGGGTTCCGAGACCCAATAATTGGGTCCGTTATGAGCATATGTCGGAATGACCACGACATCGCGGGACGGCTGATACATGAGTGCTTTTTCGAAGGCGTAAACTTTAGCGTTTGTTCCACTCTCAACAACGCCTGAATACCAGCCTCGGATAATTTGAAGGAGTGTAGAATGCAGAGGATCATCTTTTATGGCTGCATCCAGTGCTTCAACATCCTGATAATTATTTTTAGTAATATGTTCGCGAAGAGCCTTTATTTGAGTAGAAAAATCATGCTTCTGAGCTTCAAATGCCAACAGAAGTGCTGATCCGATACTGAGATCCAGATTTTTGTGACCGGTGGCAAAAGCGGAAAGCTGCATAAAATCCGAAATGCTATCGCGATTTGATGCCACAACGTCCTGAGTAGATCCTTTTGAGGGTGTTCCAATCGCTGCGACTGTGAGGCAGGCACCGGAAAAAGCCAGAAGCTTTCTACGCGAAAGAAAGATTTGAACAGGGCCGGAATCAGCTATTTTTTCCAATGGCCTTCTCCTGAAGACATAATTTGATATGCGTGTGTCTCTTCATTCAAAATTTTCACGAATAACAGAAATGACTATTTTTTGTTTGGAATAACGCGATGGTGATTTTTTTGTTTTGTTACTGGTAACGTTTCCGAGATGGTTATTATAAAATAATATATTTATATTATTTGTTGATAAAAATTATCTCTAGTTGAGAAATTTCTTAAAAAATTATTTTTAACTTATTTTAGTTTTCTTAATTACTATTATTATCTTGGATTAATATATCTTATAATATCTGTATCGTTAAAGAAAAATAAGAAATTTATTCTCTAAAGAATGTCATCAAGAAATAATTTTGAAATCACATAATGTATTTCCATCGAGGTCTGGGGCGGCTCGCTTTGTTTAGGCAGATACCGGACGCAGTCTACAGTCCTTCATTTTGACTCAAGGATCCGGTCCCAAAAGCAAGGCTGGCCGCTGCGATCAAGGCTGCATAATACGCATCCGAGTGACTGAGCATCGCATCCAGATAAGCATTTTGCGAGATGCTGACTTGGGTCATTGATCCTACGCCACTCTGATACGCTGCTGTGGATGCCTTGAAACCCGTCATTGCAGCTGTCTCGAGCTTGTCGGATGCAGCATAGGCACTTAGGCTTGTATGCAGTGCATTTTCCGCAGCCACGATCTGCTTCACCGAACTATCGACTGTTTGTTGTACTGTGGCTTCCGCACTGTCTGATTGGTCTTCTGCCTGCTTGAGGAGGGCCATCCGTGTCCCACCATCAAAAATGGGCACGGTAATTCCACCCAGGATCAGGCTGCTGAATGCATTACTCGAAAGATTGAGGGTGGGAGGTGCTTCGCTTCCAACGCCTGGTACAGAGGAAAGTGCAAGTCGGCCTGTGGTATAGGCGACGTTCCCGGTCATGAAGATTTTTGGAAGGAACTCGCTTTTGGCGGCCTGAACTCTGCTTTTGGCGGCTTTTGCATGAGCATATGCTGCCAAAACATCCGGACGACGTGAAACAGCCTGCTGGACGAGGGCATCCGTTAATCGAATATCGTTCAGACCCAGAGGGCGCCTGGAAATATCCAGCGTCTCAAGTTTTGTGTTGGGCGAAAGCCCGATGGCATTCAGAAGCTCCAGTGCAGTATTCTGCTCGTCGCCTTCTGCTTGAACAAGTCTGAGCTCAGTTTGAGCTGTTGCCTGGCGCGCCTGGGTAACATCGACAATAGTTCCTTGACCCTGATGTAACCTGGCAGTCGCGGCTGCTTCAACGAAGCGAGCATTATCTTGTGCTTTGTGCAGCAGAGCAACGCGGTTTTGTGCAGCAGCATGCGTGTAATAGGCGGTCGTAACGTTATAGATGATCTTCTGGTGGGCTGCGGTGAAGAGGATATTGGTCGCAATCTGTGATTGCTCTGTGGCTGCGATGATCGCTTCACGTTTTCCGAAGTCGAACAAAAGCCATTCCAGACCAAGGGTCTGAATTTCACCGGCTCCCGATCTATTATTGCGGATTCCTCCCAAGGCGCTGTTCAGGCCGTTCAAACCTGAATTGATAGCGTCTCCTGCAACCCCTCCATTACTGATGGAGGGGTTGGCCCCATCATTACGGCTATGATTGTAGCCGCCGACGACAGTTGCTGTCAGGCGGGGAAGATAGGTGCTCTTCGTGATGCCGACAGTCAGGGCGGCATCACGGGCAAGGTTCCAGGCGCGCCGTGTTTCAGGATTGGAGGACTGCGCAATATCGATCAGTTCAGACAGGGAATAGGCATGTCCAGTCTGGAAGCCCAGCTCGGAGGCAGATGGGCGAACATGAATTTTCTCATTGGAAGGGAGGGTATATCCCGCTGGAACAGTCAGGGTGTGCGGACTTGGTTTGCCGGGTACCAATTCTCCCCCCACTGCGACATTAGGCTGCCAAGGACGATCAGGCCGGCCTGGAGCCGTATCGAGAGCTTGCGTAGCACAGCCAGACAACAGCAACGGCGTCAATAAAAACCAGAGGCGACTAAAGGGCCGTCTGGAAGACGAGACAAGCTGCGAGAAAATTTGGGGTGAATAGATCATGAGATAATCTGTTTCAGTCTTGCGATGCGATCGGAAAGATCAGTTTTCTCAGAAGTGATGAGCAGTTTTTCAGTGAGGTTTGCCGTATCATCAAGAGCTTCTCTGGCAGCCCGAAGGCGTGGCTGATCTGCGCGCATATGGAGCGGCTCGGACATGGCATACTCAAGTGTTCGCTCGCTTTCTGCCAATGCTGCCTGACTGCGGATAGCAGCCTCGATTTTCTCCTGAATGGCTTGCGCCTTACCTTGCTTTTTCAGGCACTCTGCCAACTTCCGAAGGCTGGACCCGAGATGGTCATAGGCACTCGAAGGCCAGAAACTGGTGAACATCATATACGTGATAAAATTCCCAAGCATGATACCAACAATGCGGTCTCGTGCGGTGGCCATGTCAGCGGTTGGGCCATAGCCTTTCAAATCCGTTAGATAAAAGGCCAGACCGATCTGAAAACCGGCATAGGCAATCCGTTCGTCCCCTGTCTTGATCCACGCGGCAAGCAGGGAAATGACGAAAACCAATATCAGAAAACCAGTGATGTCATTCAGATGCGGCATGATCGTGATGATGGAGATAATTCCCAAAGAACCTCCCATCAGAGCGCCTGTAATTCGTAATGTCAGCTTTGAAATCATTTCGCCCATCGTAGGAAGTGCTACGATGAAGCAGGTGATGATACAGGTATGGATACCGGGCCAATCCAGTACTTTGAAGGTCAGATAGCTTAGCATCACCGCAGCGGTCCCTTTCACTGCGAAACGGACATGGTCAGGGTTGCTAAAAGCATCCTCTGTAAAAAAGCCGGATTTTTTCGGCTTGGAGGGCTTTTCATTGTAAGCGGCAGATGGGGTTGTAAAATTCGGCAGAAGATTGGCCATCGCTTCTAGAATGGGTTGCTCGGGCTTTATGACAGGTCTTTGAATATCTGTAGGATAATCGCCGTCTGAAAAAATATCCGCCATGCTTTCAAGAGTTTTTACAAGACGACTGGACGGTTCTTCTCTCAGGGATGTTCGGCTCGCATGATCGGCAAGTGCCAGAATGGTAAAACTGTTGCTGGCAGCCTGTTTCAGGCAAGTCAGATCATGGGCAGACCAGATTTTTTCAAGTGCAGCCATTCGGGCAGACTTCATCATCTCCGTCGTGCCGTCTCTAAGCAGAGCAGTAGCCCGTTCACGGGTCTGGAGGTCAGGGTTCTGAAGAAGAGAAACGGCCATGCGGAGCCGGGCAGCGATGTCGTCTGTCAGGATCTTTTTTGGTGATGGGCAAATCAGAAGGCCAAGTACCACCATGACAGCCCCGGGAATAGCTAGAAACAGATCTGTATAAAGGAGCGCGCGTGTTACGATTTCCCCTACAGGAACCTGATCGATCGCAACCAATCCGTAAACTGTAATCAGACCCAGCATATAGGCTACGGGTTTGAGTTTGCTGGCTGACCCCAGGAAAAAGAAACTGAATGACAACAGGGCAATAACGATTACCAGTCCCATGGGATGATCAAGCGTCACCCGGACCAGACCGTAGATGACCAGAAGCAGGATGAGGATGATCGCATTGACGGCGATCCCGGCTACCGCATTGGTGACGCGGTCTTTCTGCCAAAGTGCCATTGTTACGAGAGCCGGAACTGCCAGTTCGGGTACCTGCCAGATTTCTCCAATCAGAACGGTCATCGTGCAGGCTGCGGCCATACGAAGGGCATATCCAAGGCGTCCAGGCGATTGATCGCAGATTAGTCGCCAGATCCGGGCCATGGTCAGTCCTGGCATTATCTGTGTGTTGGGAAAGGGAGAGGGCGCGCTCGCCGCCGTATCAGGGACAGGCTGCGCCATGCCGGATCTCCACAGTCGCTGTAGCGCCGAGCCTTAGAAGATGTGGATTTGTTTTTTCCAGCCTGATACGGACCGGGAAGCGCTGGGCGACATGAACCCAGTCCATCTGACGCGGGACGACAGGTAACGATCGGGCAATACCAGCAGAGTCTACGGACAGAACACCCCAGCCAATACTCTCGATATGTCCTCTGAGGGGAATATGTCGATCAATCATGGAATAAACGGTCACGCAGTCGTTAATCTGCACGGAAGAAAGATTGATTTCGCGAATGTTGGCAGTCGCGTACCATTCATCATCGGAAATCAGTGTGAAAAGAACCTGGGATGGCGCGAGAACTTCGCCTTCTTTGACGCGTAGGCTGGTAACGTACCCATCGGTTGGGGCACTCACGACGGTCTGGCGAAGTTCGTATCTGGCATGATCGAGAGCTGCCTGGCTAGCATCCCGTGCAGCAAGAGAGCTTTTCAGATTTCCAATTGCCGTTGTTGCCGCAGTTGATTGGTTTTGTGACTGCGAAAGTGAGACTTCAGCGTCATGCAATGCGACACGGGCCTGATCATACTGCTGCCATGGAATATAAGATTGTCCCGCAAGTGGTTTTAGTCGCTCAACTGTACGTGCGGCCAGATCGCGGTTGGTTCTGGCACGAACGACCTGATCTTCCGCTGTAGCTGCGTTCGATGTCTTGATACTGAGTAGGCGTGTCTGGTTTTCAACTTCCGCATTGGCGAGATCCAGATTCGCCTGAGCCTGTCGGACGATCAGTTCGTAAGGTTCCGGATCGAGCTGATAAAGGACTTCGCCTTTATGGACATGCTGATTGACCGAAACGTGCAAGTCCTTCAACCGGCCGCCAACTGTAGAGGCGATATGGACCACTTCTGCATCAATGCTCGCGCTGTCGGAGGAAGGGTGAGTGCTGTCTTCGTGTGAGACATGGATGCCAAACAAAAGAGCCGCGCTCACACAGAGAACTGCAATGATGATACCAATTGGCTTTGTATGAGAGATACGAGTGCGCTGCATCATCAGGGACCAAACACCAGCGTCCACACCGTCAGCGCAGTGATGACGCCCAGAGCCACATAAGTAAAAAGCCGAAAGCTGAGGTTGGCATCAATTCCGGTTAGAAGAAATACCACTCGCAATCCCACAGCGACTGCCACACCAATAAGCCCACAGACCATCCAGCCTGGAAAGTATGCGCCGGCTACAGGAAAAGAGGGGGCTCCCTGAAAGGAACACCCTTCACTTGCAAGTAAAGAAAAATATGGGATGAAAAAACGCAGCCGGATATATCTCATGGTCAATGTCAGAGCTTTCTGCGTTTGAAAAACGAGAGAGTAAATCTATCACATTCCTTTTCAAACGCTACTACGTTGGCATGGTAGTCAATCAATTTTCTTCATTTGAAGTGTGTTTTGGATCATCAGAGATGAAGGGATTGTGGAGACCTCTGCGTGAGGGGCCATATCCCGAAAGCGTAGCTGAAGCCAAGGAAAATCCAGTACGGCTCTGGCTGTAAAAATTTTTGTTGCGAATGATTATCACTAAAACTATATGGGTGTCATGTTGTGAAACATCAGCTCACATAAAAGAGGTTTTTGGTGACAAATTCATTGCGTACGCACATCACGTCTCTTTCCATTGCTGGTACTCTTTTAATGTCTTCGCAGGGTTATGCTGCAGCTTCTGAGACACATGATCAAAAACCAGATCGAAAACCTGACACATCAACGCGGCATTCAAAGGAGACTGCGGATATTGAAGGGTCAGATGTCGAACATCTGACAGTGCAGGGACATGGTTTTAACACCATGCATCAGGCTCTTGGGCTCTCCCGCATGCCGCAGGATGTGATGCATACGCCGCAGAACATCAATGTTGTACCGCAAGCTTTGATGCAGCAGCAGAATGTCAAATCTCTTGATGAGGCTCTGAGGAATGTGCCGGGTGTGACTACGTCCATCGGTGAAGGTGCTGGTGGAATGAACGGGGATCAGTTTCTGATCCGTGGATTTCAGGCACAGAATGATATTTACGAAGATGGCCTGAGAGATTTCGGCGTTTATTCGCGTGATTCATTCAACTTTGAAAGTGTGTCTGTCATCAAGGGGCCATCTTCCGAAGTCTTCGGAAATGGGACGACAGGCGGCGCGATTAATATGGTGACCAAGACGCCTGGCTTGCAAAATCATTATAATGCTGATTTTTCTGGAGGCTCAGGAAGCTATTACCGTGGCACCCTGGATGTGAATCAAAAAATCAATGATTCTACAGCGTTCCGGATTACGGGGATGGGGGATGAACATAACGTTGTAGGGCGGGATTATATCTTCTCCCATCGCTGGGGTGTTGCTCCGTCCCTTGCATTCGGTATTGGAAAAAGAACGACGCTGGTTCTTCAATACATGCATCAGCAGGAAAATTCTGTTCCTGATTTCGGTGTTCCCGTCGTTACGAAACCGGGAGCGAAATATGGCCAGCCCATTACGGAATATGGCATCCGCCGTACGAACTGGTACGGCACTGATAACGATCAGAACGCCACCAATGCCAACATGGAAACCGCACGCTTCAGCTTTAAGCTGAACAAACACATCACGTTTTACGATGATTTGCGGGGAGGAGAATATTTCCGCTCGTTTGCAGCCTCGAAAGCGACCTGTGACACGACTTGCGTGAATAATTACTTCAATGGAGATGCATCAAGGGCCTTTGTTGCGCGCTCTGGTCCTAGCGGGGCGGGAAATGGCACCGGAGCAGGAACATACATGGCGCCGTTGCCATATGAACAGACGAGTTGGTCGGTACAGAATGTCGGCTCGATGGTTGCGGACTTCCATACTGGCTTTCTTCGGCATCAGATTGTGACAGGATTTGATATCGAGCGTGTTAATGATGTTCGATCACAATCGACTTATCTGAAACCAAAACCCTATGCGAGCCTTGTGAACCCCAATCCGCATGTGGGTAATCTTGAACTGGTTCCGGGAGACCTGAACCCTGGAGGACTGGTCTCTCTGGGTTCTTTGGGAGCGAAGTCTCATAGTAATGGATATGGGTTTGATACGGGTCTGTTCTTTTTCGATCAGGTCTGGTTTACCAAGTGGCTTTCTGTGAAAGGGGGCTTCCGTTGGGACCGCTGGCAGACGAGCTACAACCTGACTGGCGGAAACGTCGCCAAAAATCCCGATCAACACTTTCATGATGTCACGGGCGTTTTTAACCCTAATGCAAGTCTTGTCATCACGCCGGATGCGCATCAGACGTATTACTTTACATGGGCTAATTCGACGACCCCTATGGGCATGTATGTTACCAATGGGTCTGTACCGATCCGGCCAGGAACCAACTCCTTTGCGAGCCCGGAAAAAGCCCAGCTTTACGAACTCGGTGCCAAGTACAGTATTTTGCATGACCGTTTGGGTCTGACAGCATCGCTGTTCCGGCTGGACAAGGGGAATGCACTGAATGCAGACCCTGTGACCGGTGAAATTCAGGGGTCTTCTGATCGGCAGCGCAATCAGGGCCTGGAGCTTTCTGTTGGAGGTGTCATTCTGCCAGGATGGAATATCTCTGCAACCTATGCTCTTTACGACAGTAGTACGACGTATTCTGCCACCAAGGCGAACCGCGGCAAGAATGTTCAGTATGTGCCGCATAATCAGGCGACACTCTGGTCAGCATATAG
Source organism: Gluconobacter japonicus (assembly GCF_015244665.1). Taxonomy (NCBI): domain Bacteria; kingdom Pseudomonadati; phylum Pseudomonadota; class Alphaproteobacteria; order Acetobacterales; family Acetobacteraceae; genus Gluconobacter; species Gluconobacter japonicus. The sequence goes on along the minus strand of NZ_JABCQN010000003.1, from coordinate 594,526 downwards.
TGCTTTCCCGCACAAACCTTACAACCTGACAGTGGGTGGAGGACTGACATGGCGTGAGCATGTCTGGCTAAATGCAGCCAATACCTTGCGCGCTCCGGCAAATCTGGATTTCAGTGCCATGATTTCTCATCGATTTAACCAGCATTGGAAAATTTCCATGAATGGCTACAATCTAGCAAATAGACTGAATTACCAGAGTCTTTTCTCAAACCGAGCAACCCCGTCTGCAGGACGTATGTTCCTGGGTGAAGTCAGCGTCGCATACTGAGAGAATATTTTCTAAGTAATAATAAACCCACGATTATGCACGCGTGGGTTTATTATTTTATTTCATATAATTATTGTGGAAGTGTGATTTTAACTACGATGTATGGTAATTCCTGCATATCTTTCCCATTGTGGAAATCTGGCAGTCGTGCCCACTGGCCGATTGTTGAGTACAGGCCATCCTTTCCGTAAGTCAGACCATCAGGCTCGATCATGCGGGGATCATGTGCGATTACGGAGAGTGTTCCATCCGGGGCATGTCTTAAAATGGCGTGACGTTCGTCGTCAGTGATGTAAAGCGAGCCGTCTGGTCCCGTTGCCATACCATCGCCCATGCCTGTTTCTCCTTCATCATGGACGGAAGCCTCTATTCGCTTCTCTGTGGCGGTACGGTCCGAGAGAATGGAAGTTGGGGCTGAATAAAGTCTACGGCTGGTTTGTGGTTGCCAGTAAAGTGTCTGTTGGTCCGGGCTGATACCGATCCCATTTGCTCCACCTTGGGGCATCTGGGCATGATTGGCATCATAACGCGCAGCACGACCATCCATAACTGCGACGAAGCCCGTTTCCGGCATCACAGGTTTCGTATCGGCCAGAATGCGACGCTGTCTGCCAGAGGCCAGATCCACAACAATCAAGGCGGGGTGAACGCCGGTAGAGGTATCGGTAATGAAGGCTGTACCTGCTTTACCGTGGGTCAGATCAATCCGTACGTCGTTGACGTGGCTGTCTGGTAGTAGGGTTGGCGCAGAAAGTGAGAGGACGTTCAAGATGGTGTTAGTGCCCGGGTCGATCTCGAACAATTTCTGTGCTCCAGGAACCGTTCCCTGTCCAGCCAACATTCCCTCATCCAGAACCCAGAGATGGCCTTTCGCGTCTAAAGTCATGCCCAGGGGGGAAACAAAGCGATCCTGGGTTGCCGCATCTGGGAAAGGGGTCAAATGTCCGTTTGCATAGGTGGCCAGACGTGGTCCGGAATGATCTTTGACGCTGCGAGGGAAACCGAGGACCAGGCGGCCATCTGGTAATGCGGCAATTCCAGAGGGTTGGGCCTCCTGAAAACGCCCAATGATCTCGATATTACCTGACGAGATAGAGCCTTTATCAATAGTGTCTGCCGCATACGCGCTGTAATAAATAAAGGACGCACTAAAAAATGCGGCAAGAGCAACTGGGGACTTGAACATCATAACGAGATCTCCTTACATGATTTGAGCGAGGCACAGAAAAATAGCAAGTCAATCATTCTTGAGCGTTAAACTTTATTGGGTAGTCAGGACTGAACGCAAATGGTGGCGAACTGTTCTGTCAGGAAGCTTCAATTGTCTAAAAGTCGCTTCCGGAGAGCAGGATCATGCGCGTAGAGATACAGCCCTTTCATCCCGCGTGTCAGGAGAACATTCAAAGCATTCAGAATGATATGTTGTTTCGCTTTATCAAGAGCCGCTATGCCCTCGCGTCCCTGAAATGCGGCACTATCCTCATAACGCGAAGGATCAACACGAATTCTGTCGGTTGTGGCATCGTAGGACAGGGAAGGCCCCAGAATAACGCCAGCGTAATTCAGGTCGAAGCCTTGAATGGTATAAACGGAGCCGACTTCATCAATGGTGTCCGGGCGCTCTGCCCAAGGCAGTTTCTCTTCTGGCTTGGAGCGGTCCCAGCGCAGGCGGAAATCTCCTTCTTCAATGAAATGGTCTTTGCCGTCTAAGCAGTAGGGATAGTCGTAGGTCGATAGCAGTCGGCAGAGACCGACTTCCCGGTTGCGATCCTGCAGATCTTCATAAAGCTTTGCGCAATCGTCATAGACGCGCAGGTCAAACTTCTGATTCCGGGGGCGGGGCAAGAGGTGGCCCTTTGCCAGCGCATCAAGCCAAAGTCTGATTTCAGGTCCAGCTTCAATCCGGAATTGAGTAGTCAGATGCAGGGTTCGGGTCAAACGACCTTGGCAGAACTGATCCAGTAGGGGGCTGGACCAATGACTTTTGAATTTTAGAACCTGGGACGGATCAAAAACGATAATAACCACCCGAGCCAGATCCAGGATTTCTTCCAGATGATTCTGTTGTTTGAAATGGTTGTAGCGATCTGGCCGGGTAAGAAGCAGGTGGGCCTCGTCGACCAGCACGATATCTGCTTTGGTCTCAGCTTTATGATGGCGATTGATAAATGTTGTCGGACGTTCGAAGTCCGCTTTTTTAAATGCTGGCATGTCTGCCGCGATATTGCGGTAGAGTTTCAGCATTTCGGGATGGTTAACCAGAAGCGCATTGCGCGTACCATTGAGTGGATCGGCGGAATTTTTGGAACGCGCTCGTGTCTGAATGATATTAAAAATAGCATTTAGCACAACGCTCTTGCCGGTGCCCGCCGCGCCTTCGATGACGAGAAGTGCACTTCGGTCGTGCAAGTGTTCAGAACAGAATGTCAGGACTTCCTGGACAAGAGTGCTCTGTTCCTTGGACAGAGAACGGCACGGAGAGAGCTTTGATGTCGCTGTGTTTGCGTCCGAGGGCAACGCTTCCCGAATGAACTCGCTCTGTTGGTCAGTCAGCCGCGACATCGGCAACTCTGGCGTCTGTAATGCGCTGGGCGTCTTGTGGGGAGATGCGTACAACGAAGCCTTGATGACCCGCATTGATATAAACATATGCCTGATTCATCGCATCCTGCGACAAAACAACGGGAATGGGCGTGAGTTGCCCGAAGGGACTGGTTCCGCCAGATTGGTATCCTGTCAGTTCATGAGCTTTTTCAGGAGGCATCATGCGAGCGTTTCGCCCACCGAAAAGTGCTGCAACCTTCTTGAGATTTAACTTTTGGTGTGAGGGTGCCACCACGCAAGCGGGTTGTTTTTTGTCAATTTCAACAACCAAAGTTTTCAGAACGCTCGCTGGATCAGCACCAATTGCGTCTGCAGCCTGCATTCCGATCAAGCCGCCGTTTGGGTTATATTCGTAGTGGTGCAGACTAAATGGAATATTTTGTTTTTCAAGAAAAAGGGTAGCGCCGGTTTCGCGGATCATATGTGATCTCCCATTTTGTCGTGAAGCATTCCCGACAGGAGCCGTCAGCAAGAGCATGACTGAAAGAAAACATGTTCTGTTGACCACTGAAGCAGAAGGACGGGTGCTTCTATGTCTATCCTCGCCTTACGCACAGGGAGGTCGGATATGGGGTATGAACGCTTTAGACAAGCTTCGCAATATTTGTTCTATGACGAGCGTGTATAAATGGCCCTTTACGTTTTTAGCACGGATAACTTTTGGGTGGCCAAGAGTTATCCGCCCTTGGCGACGCCAAGCCAGCCACTTGTTAGGCATTTGAAATCTAAAAACTCCTTCTCAGAGGAAAGAAGGCACAAAAGTATGGCATAATTTGTTACACAAATCGGGCGATTTTCGTGATTTTCTTTCGTTGTTCCGCACGCATAACAAGAAGGATATCTGAAAAAAATCGCCAGTGGGATAGTCTTAAAAATTGAGTGTTCTCTTATATGCAACAGTACGATGCATTTTATAGGTATGAAAATATTTCAAATCATACAAAAATACTTATAGATTTATTTTGGAAATAATTAAATATATTACAATATATAAAATAATATATTGCGACAAAAAAGTCACATTAAAAGATTATGAATGAAATGATTCAGAATGAATGTCATATATTTTCTTTGTCTGACTTGCCATGGGCGCCGTTATAAATATTTTCTGCGCAACAGACGACATATCTGGGGACGGATGAAGATGAAAATTGGTGCCAGACGCCTTACATTGCTAACAGCTACCATGCTGGCTGGAGTGTTTTGTGATGGAAGCAGCCATGCTGCTGCGCAGTCTCATAGCAACCATCCTGCTGCAACGGGTGGTTCGCAGGGGAAGGCACATGGTCGGGTGCCGGTGAAGATCATGCATCCGCGTACTTCCGTTAATGCGCAGGATGCGGAAGCCATTTCCGTTCGTGTGTCGCGTCAGGCCCTGAATGGTGGTGGTGGAATGATGCGCCGGGAAATCGCGCCTCATTCCGTTCAGACGGTTACGAAGCAGTATATTGAGATGCAGAGTCCGGCTAGTACGGCGCTCGACATGATCAAAAACCTGCCGAGTGTCACGGTTTCGACTGTTGATAGTTCTGGTATTTTGGGTGGCAAGATCAACAGTCGCAGTTTAACTGACTCAGATATGGGCATTCTTCTGAATGGTGTGCCGGTTGCCACGGCATATTACCTGAATCAGAACGTCGATACAGAGAACGTCAACATGATTTCGGTCACACCGGGGTCATCTGCCATTGATCTGCCTGTGACGTCTGCAGCTGCTGGCATCATGGACTCTCAGACCATGACTCCGTCTCACAAGTTTGGCGGTCTGATGGACTTCTCATACGGGACCAACAACCTGTCTCGTGAGTTCATTCGTGTTGAGAGCGGTGACATCGGCAATTCCGGTATCCGTACGTTTGCATCATTTTCCCATACCCATTCTCGCAACTGGAATGGCCCCGGCACTAACGAGCGCCGTCATCTGGATTTCGGTGCTGCCAAGGACTTCGAGGACGGTTCGTCTGTAAATCTGTTCGTATCGTGGAACCATCAGTTCACAATGGAACCACTCAAGCCTACGGCGAAGCAGTTCTATAACAAGAAAGATGGGCTGGGGACGTATAATTATTCTTCATCTTATGACCCATCCAATCCTTCAAAGTATGGGATGCTGAATGGTAATATGTGGGATCAGGTCTTCGTGACGCTGCCTGTACATCTGCATCTGCCAGCAAAATTCTCTTTCGATTTTAAACCATATTACGTTTATAACGGTGGCTATACTTACAACGGTAGCCTGTTTAACGGCTCTGGCCGTAACGCGACGATCGGGCAGGGTGGAAGCGGGATTGCTGGGAGTGTCCCGACCGCATCCTACTACAGCGTGTATCGTCCGCATGCCGGGACTGTTGCCAAGCTGAATTATGATCCTGTCAGTTGGGATCATATGGAACTGGGATACTGGTTCGATTATCAGGACAATCAGGTCAATAACATGTATTCCGTGCTGCAAAGCAACGGCAGACAGTATTTCCCGTACAACAGTTCCAAAGGGGTGTACGTCAATGGTGAGCGTTACATGCCTTATCAGGGAGATGCGGGCTGGAAAATTCACTCGCTGTTCTTCCAGAATACAGCAAAGCTGCTGAATGACCGCCTGACATTGAACGGTGGTATCAAGGTTGCCATGATTAATCGCTGGACGGTCAACGGGGCTTCATCAACACCTCGAACGGAACAGAACCAGGTCGTCCCGCTGCCGCAGGTGGGGATCAGCTATCGCATTGATCAGCACAACATGATTTATGTGAATGCTGAGGGTGACTTCCGTATGCCTGATCCGGGATCGCTTGGTCAGGTTTATGATGCGCAGACGGGCGGCTATGTTGGAAATCCGTACAATCCGAAGCCTCAATATTCCATCAAGGAAGAACTCGGCTGGCGCTTCGACAATGATTACTTCATGACCGATCTGGAGCTGTTCAACTATTCCATCACCAATCGTCTGCTTTCTACGAGCGTTTACATCAATAATCAGGCGATCAGTTCTACGATTAATGCGGGTAATCAGACCGCGCGGGGGGTGGATTTCATGATCTCGGCTCATCCGTGGCATCATTTCAGCCCGTATGTCTCTGTTGAGTATCTGAACGCGACAATGGATTCCAATATCCTGACGACGGGGATGCTGAATGGCCAGACAGTCAGCGACCTGTTGCCGACGAAGGGTAAGAAGGCCGTTCAGTCTCCGCATGTTCATGCCAGCGCGGGTCTGACCTATGACGATGGGCATTTCTTTGCCAATGGCAGCGTCAGCTATGTCTCGTCCCAGTATGCAACATTCATGAATGACGAGAAGATTCCGGGTTATATCACCGATAATCTGTCGCTCGGTTATCGCTTCAATTCGTTCGGCCGTTTCAAGGCGCCGAAGTTCCAGCTGAACTTCAGCAATCTTGGAGGTGATTTTGTGCGAACTGGTGTCTACAGTCTTGTCTCCAACGCCAAGGCTGCCAAGGGCATTTATGGCAGCACCATCAGTTCCAGTGGGACGCCCACCTACTATCTGTATCCACGCTTCAGCGTAACGGGGAATATTTCCGTCGGGTTCTGATATTAGGTTAAAAAATGGCTTTCCCTATTTTCAGGGAAAGCCATTTTCAGATGATAGGGGTGACATCGTAGGGCGTGATCGCTAGCATCTTCGTAACGGCAATGGATTCTGCCTGACCATTATGGTCGAACCGCTCTCCACGGCGAGATGCTGATGATTCCTGTCAAACCCGCTTCCCCGGAAGCATGACAGGAGAGATGTATCCAATGCGCACACTTCAGAATTTCCCACGACTTCTTCAGATCGCGTTGCATTGGGGACTGATCCTGGCGCTGTTGGGCGTTAGTGTCGGCTCCGTCTGTGCGCTGTTTCTTTGGCTGCTCGATCAGGCGACGCAGTTACGGTTTCTGCATCCGTCTTTGCTCATAGGGCTTCCCGTAGCGGGTGTCGGGGTAGCGCTTCTCTATCAGCGTTACGGCGGCAGAGCTGCGGCGGGTAATAATCTGATTATCGATGAAATTCACAAGCCGGGCGGGGGGGTACCGTTCTGTATGGCGCCTCTTGTCCTGTTTGGGACGGTCATCAGCCACCTCTTCGGCGCTTCGGTTGGTCGCGAAGGAACGGCTGTTCAGATTGGTGGCAGCTTTGCTGCGGCAATCGGGCGGCTGTTTCGCCTCAATGACCGCGCAATGCGCCTCTTTCTGATGGCGGGGATTGCTGCAGGCTTTGGGGCCGTATTTGGAACGCCGGTCGCGGGTGCCATTTTCGGCTTGGAAGTTCTGACGCTGGGGAGGCTGGACTATGCAGCGCTTCTTCCAGTTGCCGTGGCCTCCATTGTTGCGGACTGGACCTGCCATGCCTGGGGTATTCACCATGCAGCATATCATGTTGGTTTTCGGGGTATTCCGTCTGCCGATGGCACGATGTTCCATGTCGATGCGCTGCTTCTTGCAAAAGTCAGTTTTGCCGCCGTGTGCTTTGGTCTTGCCAGTCGGGCTTTTGCTTTGGGCGTTCATCGACTGGCAGGTATTTTTCAGAAACTCTGCCCGCAGGCATGGTTGCGCCCCGCACTGGGTGGAGTTCTGACGATTTTGCTGGTCGGTCTATTGGGAACGCGGGACTATCTCGGTCTTGGCGTGATGTCTCCTGACATTGACGGCGCCAGCATCATGAATTTTTTCGGCCACGGGTATTATCCCTGGAACTGGTTCTGGAAGCTGGTCTTCACGCTGGTAGCGCTTGCGTCCGGATTTAAGGGTGGGGAAGTTACGCCACTTTTCTTCATTGGTGCCGGGCTGGGAAATGCGTTGTCGCCGGTACTTGGTGTGCCAGCAGATCTGCTGGCTGGTGTGGGGTTTGTAGCGGTCTTTGCAGGGGCGGCGAATACGCCTCTGGCCTGTACGTTCATGGCCGTTGAACTCTTCGGGGCAACGGATGTCGTTTACTATGCTGCGGGATGCTTCATTGCCTATCTGGCGTCTGGCCACAGTGGGATTTATCAGGCACAGCGGATTGGAACGCCCAAGACATCGCTTGCGCTCGAACGTTCAGGGGCGGTTTTGCGGGATCTCAGGAAATGAAACTACCGCGATGACCGCTTGCGGGCATTTAAAGCTGTGCAGATCAATGCCGCGAGCAGCACCTCAAGGCTGAGCAGCCCTATCCAGGTTGTCATGGCAACGATCGGAAAATCGTTGTTATAGAATTTCAGAAGCAGGCTGAGCCCCAGAAGTGCAAAGCCAGAGATTTGCAGTCCAAGCCGATAAGAGGCGGGAGGAGATTTTCGGAAGAAAATACCACTGCCACGAGCTGATCCAGCAGCGAGGAGCAGCATTGCGAATTGCCCGCACAGGAAAGACGGTCCTGTCATGTTTGCTTTGCTTTTCCGTTGAGCGCACGGAAGGCGGCGTACCCAAAAGCACTAGAGAAGAACAGGCTCACAAGAGCCGTGCTTTGGGTGACAGGATTGGTCCATGGGCTGCTCACCGCAGCAATGGCAAAGCAGGCAAATGCACAGGTTGTTAGCATCTCGGGCCATGTGCGTCTGGCAGGGCGCACGAGAGCAAACAACAGTGCCAACCCCCAGACAATGAAAACGCATTGCACTTCATGATCTGCACGATGCGCAGACATCGGGGGCAATAGCCTGTTGGCCAAAAAGTAGGATGCGAAGGCGAGAGGCGCGCCAGCCAGCACGCCAACGTTCAGACGATCTGTCAGAACATGCCCAAGATGATGAGGCAGGCGAAGGCGTTTGACAGTCCACAGACGCATTCCGCTCCCGATGACGGCGGTCAGCATCAGGCCGGAAAGGAAATAGAGCCATCGTGTTACGTCGGGTGTGAAGCGTGCAATGTGTAGCCCATACAGAAACGTGTAGGTGCGAACGGCTGGACGCGTCTCGACGTGCTCTCTCATGAGAAGTCCTGTCGTCCCATCGAACGTAAGGCTGCGAGAAAGGGTACTGATGGTACCGTTATTCCCGGCCATAACTGTGATCAGGGAAGCCGCGTCTGAGGGGTTGTAAATATAGACCTGTGAGATTCCAGCTCCTTTGAAGCGTTTTTCAGCCTCTCGCAGCACGGGGAGAACAGACGTCAGATGACCGGGTTTTCCGCTGGCCGGACGGGTCTCAATGGCTGGGTTGAGGTCCGTATAGCCTGCCATGATGTCCTGCTTGTAAACAGCTTGCGGTCCCCATGGCAGTAACATCGTGACAAGAGTGACGGCTCCTGTGAAGGAAATCATCAGGTGGAAAGGAAAAGCGATAACACCCATAAGGTTATGGGCATCCAACCAGCTTCTCTGCCCCTTGTTTGGACGAAAGGTGAAAAAATCTGCGAAGATCCGCCGATGAATGATCAGGCCAGTGACCAGAGCCACGACCAAAGCGAGAGCAGCAACAGCAGCAATCAGACGGCCGTAAGGGTAGGGTAGCTGAAGCTCGAAATGGAAGCGATAGAAGAATTCGCCTCCCCGCGTATCGCGGATACCGTCCGGGCTGCCAGTGAGAGGGTTTAGAGCTTTCTGGATGTAGCTTCCACTTGGCTTTTCCCAGGTTCCAAAGACGTAAGGCGCACGATGGGTGGGGACGGCAAGATACCAGGCCGGCGATTTGGGGGCATGATCTGTAAGCCAGGCTACTGCATGGGCTGTGGCATCAATGGTTTGCACGGGGGCAGTAGGAAGTTCCGGCCGCATCCAGGTACTGATGCTTTCCCTGAAGACGCTGAGGGTTCCTGATAGTGCGATTGCGAACAGAACCCAACCTGTGATCAGGCCAAGACCTGTATGCAGCCATGCCATTGACGCACGGAATGTTCCCTTCATGGGCGCCATCCTTTAAGTACTGCCAGACCTATCAGAGCAAGGAGGGCAACCATGGTGCCTCCAAAGACTTTGCGTCCGTCAGAAATAGCGAAGCTCATCATGAAAGTGACAGGCCAGATCAACAGGCCAACCAGCATCCCCATCATGGCGCGCTCGACCCGCAAGCCTGGTAGCCAAAGGGCAATGCAGATCCCGGCGAAAGCCGAGAGTGCATAACCGCCGGGAACGGCTGCCAAAATTCGGCAGGTCAGATCCCGGCGCTTCAGAGGCGATGATTTACCAGCTATAGCCAATGGTCGCCTGAGCGTTTCTACGCTCTCCATAATAGCAGAATTCCTGACCATAAGAGGCATAGCTCAGGCAGTTGGCAACGAAGTTCTTGTCGAACAGGTTGCGGACGCTCGCTGAAGCGTTCCAGCCACGGAGAGAGTGCGACATCTTTGAGAGGTCATAGCGGATAGAGGCATCGAAAACGGCATACTGTGGAACCCAGACGCTGCCATAGTTCGCTTCGCCACCGTAAGACTTGTTTGTGTAACGCATGCCGCCACCGAAACCGAAGCCTTTCAGCGGGCCGGACGGCAGGGTATAAAACGCAAAGAGGGAGGCATTACCACGACCAGACTGGATGAGTGGCTTGCCAGTGGAATCATCCTTGACCTTCTGGAAGCTGACGGCTGCAGTGAGCATCAGGTTTTTGAAAGGCTCTGCGTGAGCTTCAAACTCAAACCCGTCCGAATGAACTTTGCCACTTTCGAGGCTATATGATGTGTTGGCCACAGCCACGAGGACGTTTGTTTGCTCAATGTGGAAACCAGCCGCACTCAGCAGGATGGACGTTCCCGGAACCTGATACTTCACACCGCCTTCAAGCTGCTTGCCAAGTGATGGATTGGCCTGACGAAGTGTTGCTCCTCCATTGCTGGAAACCAGGCCAGACTGTGGCTGGAATGATGTCGAGTAGCTGATATACGGCGCCAAGCCGAAGTTGAAATGGTAGAGACCTGAAGCACGCCAAGTGATCTGGCTCGGGCTTTGGCGGGTGTCTGATCCGTAAATATGTTCAACCTGGTGAGACCGGTACCAATCGTTCCGAATGCTGCCCGTGAGGATCAGGTGCTTCCAGCGAATTTCGTCCTGACCGTAGGCTCCGATCTGATGAGATGTTGTGTTGTAGCTGATGTAAGGGGCCGCAGCAGGGATGGCCATGTAGGAGTCTGGGTGGAAAACATTCAGATCTGGTGCAGAACCATAGAAGCCCTGTTCCGAGGCGGTCTGCTGCATATAGTCAAAGCCAAACATCAGTGAGTGAGTGAGAGGCCCTGTGTGGACGCGCCCTTTGAACTGGCTGTCGAAGGCCAGATTATGCGTATGTTCATTTGTCCCGAAAGCAGACCGGGCAAGGATGCCATTTGCTTCGTCTGTATAGTAACCGCTGTTATAGACGCTGCGGTATTGTGTTTTAATATCGTCGTAGCGGCCGCGTGACGTGAACGACCAGTCCTTGTTAAAGCGATGATTGAAGATATACGTTATAGAACCATGCTTGCGGTTGAACTTCTCGTAGTTGGCATCACCATCATAGAAATTGCGCGGCAGATAGCCAAAAGATGCGCGCTTGAGAGAGCCAACCAGCGGCACGCCGCCATATGATCCATTTTCGGGATCGTATTGATAGTTACCAAGGATGGTGAGTGTCGTCGGGCCGTCACCACCAAGCGTAAAGGACGGACTGATGCTGAAACGGCGGCTTCCTGTTCTGGCAAGCTGTGTGTGCTGACCGTTGACCGTCCCGTTGATACGGTATCGGACAAATCCGTTATCCGTCGCAAAACCACCGACATCTGCATCTACGCGATACAGGTCAAACATGCCGCCAGTTGCATTGACACCCCCGTAGAATCTCTGGTCCGTCGGAAGTTTGCTGGAGAGGGCCGTCAGACCACCTGGGCTTGATTGGCCATAAATTGCAGATGCAGGACCTTTGAGGATCTCAATTCTCTCTAGTCTTGAAGTGTCAGTCTGGGCGCTGGCGTAACCTGTAGGGCTGTCCTGAAGTTTCAGTCCGTCAAGGAACGTTGGAACCATGAAGCCACGCAGCAGGAATTGATCATATCGCGTGCCTTCGCCGCCTCGCAGGTCAGGTGTGATACCAGCGGCGTATCGCACGGCCTGATTGAGGTTCAGAACGCCTCGGATGTCCATCTCGCTACGGGTGATGACTGTAACGGATTGTGCTGTTTCGACGAGGGGAGTGTCCGTTTTGGTCGCAGAAGATGCCACCGTGGAAGGTTTGCGCCCTTGCACACGCAGGCTCTCAACCGCTGTTGCCTGCGTTGCAGAGGAAGAGACCGGTCGGATCCGGGCAGAGTCTTTCATGTCACCTGCTGGTTCAGACTTTACGATCTGATCTGCTGCGAAGGCTTTACTGCCCATGAGCAGGGACAGGGGAATCACATAAACGGCCCTGTTACGATGCATACCCGACATCTTTACTCGCTCCTGCTTGCGTATGGGTCACGGCTCCTATCGGTATTGAGAGTCATTTGCAAGTAGGATTGGGGCGATGTTTTATCCTTGTCACCAGTGCGGCGAGGAAGCCACACGTTCCGGACCGACAGGGTTGCAGAAATCCAATGAAGGCTCATGCATCAGCCACATGACGTTTGTAAATCTTCTGATTTCTGGACTGGTATAGTCTGAAATGAATTGTCGCTTCTGAGAATATCAGAGGCTGACGCTGTCAGGTAAGACTGATAATAAGCTTTCCGAAGCATGATTTTATATACTGCGTGGGTGTTTGGAGAATGAGTGCACCAATACTCAAAGGAATGAGTAACAGCCTGGCTCATACGGTGTCTTGTGCCTGTGACTGGTTGATTGGGCAGCAAAAGGGAGATGGTCATTGGGTTGGGCCAGTTGAATCCAACGCATCCATGGAGGCAGAGTGGTGCCTCGCTCTCTGGTTTCTTGGTCTGGAAGATCATCCGCTTCGTCCACGACTGGGGAATGCGCTTCTGGAAATGCAGCGGGATGATGGGTCCTGGGGGGTTTATCTTGATGCGCGAAGTGGTGACATCAATGCAACGGTAGAGGCTTATGCTGCTTTGCGTTCTCTTGGCTATTCCGCGAACAACCCTGTGCTTCTCAAGGCCAGTACGTGGATTGCCGAGAAAGGCGGTTTGAAAAATATCCGCGTTTTCACGCGTTACTGGTTGGCTCTGATTGGCGAATGGCCATGGGACAAAACACCCAATCTTCCGCCTGAAGTCATCTGGTTTCCGAATAATTTCGTTTTTTCAATTTATAATTTTGCTCAATGGGCACGCGCAACTCTGGCCCCGCTTGCCATTCTGTCTGCACGTCGACCCAGTCGTCCTTTGCGTCCACAAGACCGTCTGGATGCGTTGTTTCCCGAGGGACGCGAAAAGTTTGATTACACTCTTCCCAAAAAAGACCGGGTGGATCTGTGGTCAAGCTTTTTTAGGACGACTGACAAAGGGTTGCACTGGCTTCAGTCCAGATTTCTCAAGCGTAATACAGTTCGTGAAGCCGCAATTCGTCACATGCTGGAATGGATCATCCGACATCAGGATGCAGATGGCGGCTGGGGCGGTATCCAGCCACCATGGGTGTACGGCCTGATGGCGCTACATGGAGAGGGTTATCCGTTTCATCACCCTGTGCTGGCCAAAGCTCTGGCGGCTCTCGATGATCCGGGATGGCGTTATGACAAGGGAGAAGCATCCTGGATTCAGGCAACGAATAGTCCTGTCTGGGATACCATGCTGGCTCTGATGGCCTTGCATGACGCAAATGCACAGGAGCGCTTTACGCCGGAAATGGACAAGGCGTTGGACTGGCTTCTGAACCGACAAGTGCGCGTCAAGGGAGACTGGTCCATCAAGCTTCCGGATGTCGAACCGGGCGGATGGTCTTTTGAGTATGCCAATGATAGGTACCCGGATACCGATGATACGGCTGTCGCCCTGATTGCACTGTCATTCTGTCGTCACAAGGAAGAGTGGAAGCGTAAGGGGGTTGATGAGGCGATTGATCGGGCCGTGAACTGGCTGATCGCCATGCAAAGCTCTTGCGGCGGATGGGGTGCTTTTGACAAGGATAATAACAAAAGCCTGCTCTCCAAAATTCCGTTCTGTGATTTTGGCGAGGCTCTTGATCCGCCGTCTGTTGATGTCACCGCCCATATTCTGGAAGCATTTGGTCTTCTGGGCTTGTCGCGTGATCTCCCTGTGGTGCAAAAAGCACTCGCCTATGTTCGGTTGGAGCAGGACCCTCAAGGCCCGTGGTTTGGCCGATGGGGTGTAAATTACCTGTATGGAACAGGAGCCGTTCTACCTGCTCTTGCGGCCATTGGTGAGGACATGACGCAACCCTATATTACCAAGGCCTGCGACTGGCTGATTTCCTGTCAGCAGGATGATGGTGGATGGGGAGAGAGCTGTGCATCCTATATGGATATTTCATCCATAGGGCGTGGAAGTACGACGGCGTCTCAAACGGCCTGGGCCTTGATGGGGCTTATCGCTGTGGGCCGTCCTCAGGATTATGAGGCAATTGCCAAGGGATGCCGGTTTCTGATTGATCGGCAGGAAGCAGACGGAAGCTGGACGGAGCAGGAGTTCACTGGCACCGGCTTTCCGGGCTACGGCGTTGGTCAGACGATCAAGCTGGATGACCCGGCGTTGTCAAAGCGTCTGATGCAGGGCGCAGAGCTCTCCCGCGCGTTTATGTTGCGCTATGATATGTATCGCCAGTATTTCCCGATCATGGCGCTTGCGCGAGCCAATCGTTTACTCTCGCAGGACGTATAGGTTCTTAATATTTTGTGAAAAGAGTAAAAAACGAGGGCAGAAACCCTCGTTTTTTTATAGCCTGAAAGGTAATGAATCTTGCTGTCACAATGAGATTATAAGTGCACGTTATGCGAAATTAATTAATCTAAGGTGCTAGAGAAAGCGCATTGAAAATATTTTCTTCCACGGCAGTAAATGAAGAGTTTTTCCCCGGTTTTTCTTGCCCGTCTTCAGGAAAACCGTCTGCGATGAACAGATAACCATCCTGAGTTTTTGGATTAAGCCAGAAGCCTGATCGTAGGCTGTAAGCATCCCCAAGATGTCCTACTATCCCACCGTGATAATCGTTCCATGGCTTAGTGGGATGGCCTGAAGGATCTGTAGCGCCGCTGAGTTGGATAGTGGCCAGACCATAGCTTGCGATGGGGTAAGGGCCTTCTCCATTATGTCCGTCGTACGTCCATGCGGGTTTCAGCATGGTCTGGAGTGACCTGGAAGAAAGTACACTTACACCGTCAACTGTGCCGTCACCGAAGACGAATTGTGCCAAACGGTATAGGCCATCAAGTGAAATGCGAAGACCTCCCTGAGGGGAAAAGATCGTGGCATTTGTACCAATTTTGTAATCAGCAGGTGCCTCGGGGATAAAGCGCCCGATCTTGTCTTTTGTTGCTTCGTATCCGCGGGCAGTGTGTTGATAAAGCGTGGCTAGCCTCTCGGGATGAGGAAGAAGCGCGGGATCGTATCCCCCATCAATGCCAAGGGGCGTCAAGATATATTTTTGTTGGTAAAGATCGAAGCGCTCGCCACTGACCCGTTCGATTATGGTGCCAATCAAGCCGTAACACAGATTGCAGTAGCTGAACCACGTTCCAGGCTGTCGTCCAGGAAGAAAATGGTATGTTGCCATTCCTTTATGGCGTGAGGGATCAAAAAATTCCGAGACAGTATGGTGTGCCGGCATGACGTAATCATCTGCGTCTGCAATGCTGGCGGTGTGGCTCAACAGCATACGCGGCGTAATGACAACGTTCGGAAAGTCGGGATTACGCAGTGTGAAGCCAAGGTAGCGTGATGCATCGGCGTCCAGGTCGATTTTCCTTTTATCGACCAGTTGCATCATACCAATGGTGGTAACGAATTTCGAAACAGAGGCAATCCGAAATAAAGTATCGGAACGGGCTGGCGTACTCTTGAGACCATCCTTGCGTGCAAATCCACCGATATATTGATAGGATACAGCTCCCCTATGAATACGTAAGGCTGCGATTGCTGCCAGAGAACGATTTTCTCCATGAGCCAGAACCTGAGTCAGTTGTGCATCTGTTGTGGGGGATGACGCAGCAAAGGCTGTTGCCGTACTTGTTGCAATGAAAAAAGCACAGAATGTTTGGAAGACATGTTCTCTCATTTCTGAATTCCCTCAGGATGAGCCTGATCAATGAGTTTGGTAATCCGTGCAGCTGATCCGGCCGCGAGAGTAAAACCCAAAGCACCATGCCCCACATTGAACAGCAGGTTCTCGTAGCGACTATGCCCAATAATCGGCACGCCGGTTGGAGTGGCTGGGCGAAGACCCGCCCATGGAGAGTCCGGAAGGTTGTTGGAATTAAGTCCGGGCAGGGTACGCCTGACAAGATGGCGCAGGGAGGTCAGACGTGTAGGGGTGAGAGATCGGTCCTCTGCGCCAATATCAACCATTGCCGCAACACGCAGGGTGTCTCCAAGACGTGCATAAACAACGCGATTATCGTAATCTGTGACGCTTATGGAGGGCAGTTTTTCAGGTGAGGGACGAAGCGTAAGGCTATAGCCTTTGAGGCCGTAAAGAGGGAGGCGTATTCCGAGGGGGGCAACGATTTCTCGTGAGTTCAAACCCGCCGCCAGGACAATTCTGTCCACCGCATAACCGACATCATCCACTGTTAGCATGCAATGCTTGTCTGTTTCCGGCTTGAGTGCAGCTTTGCCCGGTAGGTAACGGAACTGCGGATTGCTCAGAAGGGATGTTTTCAGGGCTTTGCAGAAAAGGTAACTGTCCGCCACTTCGTCTTCTGGTGAAAAAATGCCTCCTGCCAGATCAGGGGCAAGATGGGCGAATGCCGGCTCAATTTTTGCACAGTCTTTGGGAGAGAAAGCCCGTTCCAGAGTAGGGTTCTGAATAGCCGAGACGGCCTTTTGGAAAACCTTGTTCTGACGATACAGAACCAGCTTCCCCGCCTGCCGCCAGAAATATCCTTCTAACCCTTCGGCGCGCCATGTCGCCATTTCAGTTTGGCCTTCAAGTCCAAGCTGTAAAAGTATTTTTGCATTTTTACGATTGGTTGACCGATTACAGGCTGCAAGAAACGATAGCATCCAGCGCCATTGGGTCGGATCAACACGGAGACGAAGTGAAACCGGAGAGCCGGACTTCATGATCCAACCCAGTGCCTGACGGGGGATTCCAGCATCTGCAAGTGGACTCACATAGCGGTAACTGAGCTGGCCTCCATTAGCGTAGCTCGCACCCAGCCCGACATCCTCGTTTTGTTCGATCAGCGTGACGTTATGGCCTGCCCGGATCAGTGCAAAAGCGGTCGAAAGGCCAATGACCCCGCCGCCAATCACCGCAATATGCTGTTTCACTGTGTGGTCTCGCGAGATGAAGAGTTTATTTTGTGGGGATGGAGATCCTGTGCATCGAAACTGAAGTCTGAGCCGAGAAGCTTCATTGTCATCCCCGTCACTTTGCCTTCTACATTTCGTTCAAACTGAACATAGGCGTCATCTTCGCCATCCTGTTCGCGATTGTCCCACCGAACAACAAACAGATCATGAGGCAGCGACCTAAGGGTTCCGCTCAAACCGTCAGCTTTTGAGAAAGTTAGCCGTAAATCATTTCCATGTTGCGTAACGAAGATCAGACCGCGCCAAGCGTCTTTGTAGTCGCCCAGATAGTCCTGCTGCTGTTGCGTGGTAAGTGTCAAAAATGGGCGAGCAGATGAGCCTGGACCGCTTGACGCTGCCAGAGCATCACTTTCAGTATTCGCAGCGTCTTCCTGATGTTTCCAGTAGCTTATCCAATCAGCACTCTGTCCGCTTGCAATACGGGCGCTGAGTGTTGTGGCCAGAGCATATGTAGCGTTGTGGTCATCGTGATTGGTCAGGATTACAATTGCACTCTTCAGTTCAGGAAGAAACGTGACGTAACTGACCATTCCGCCGATAGTGCCAGTGTGCCAAACGCGCTTATGTCCAAAGAAATCTTCCATGAACCAGCCATAGCCGTAAGCACGAAAATGCGTTCCGGTTAAAGCGGCCATGTCTGGCAAGGGAAGGAGGGCATGAGGCGCCCACAGAGCATCACGGCTTTCCGTGCTGAAGATACGCTTACCTTCTGGCGTTTGACCCCCATTAAGATAGATTTGAGCCCATCGCGCCATACCATCTACACTGCACCATATGCCGCCTGCAGGTGCGACAGCAGACAACTGACGTGCAGCCTTTGCGGGTAGGGGGGAATGATCCCCTTGGCCTGTAGCAATATCTGCTTCATCTCGATAAGGAGGTGTAGTCTGACAAGCAGACAGGCCTGCAGCATCAATCAGCCGGGTCTGAACAGCGTCTTCCCAACTCTGGCTCGTCACATGTTCAACAAGAGCGCCCGCGACAACGTATAATAGGTTATTGTAGGCGTATTCACTTCGGAACGGGGCGGTAAAAGGCATATGTTCCAGTCCCGCCAGAACGTCTTTGCGTGTAAACGTACTATGAGAAAATAACATCAGATCACCAGCGCCAAGTCCCATGCCGCTATGATGCGTGAGAAGATCAGAGACGCGAAAATCACGCGTAATCCATGGGTCCGAGACACGGAATTCCGGCAAATGATCAATGACGCGATCATCCCATTTCAGCTTGCCAGCATCTACCAGCTGCGCAAGGGCGGTGGCCGTAAATTCTTTGCTGTTAGACCCGATGGCGAACAGAGTACGGCCATCCACAGAAGCACTCTTGGGATCCTCTGCCCTTTGGCCATAGCCTCGGCTGAAAACAATTTTTCCATTCTGTACAATAGCCAAGGCAATTCCGGGAACCTTGAAGGTCGTACGTGTGCGTTCAACAGTCGCGTCGATATCCTGCACTGTCAGCCCGGACGGGAGTTCTGTAGCGTAAATTGAACGCAAGGGAAGAAGAAATACTCCGGAGAGAATAACTATCCGATACAGACTGTAGCGTGCCTTCATGGTGGCTCCCATGCTCCCGTCATTGCTATCCGGAATGAATGTTACATCTTATAGAGCATGAAAAACGCCTGTATGTCTCATGATGAGATATCTGCAAGCGATAACCTTGGGTTATGCAGGGTTATTTTGAGATAAAATCTAAAGTATTAACTTATGATAATTTTAAAATTAGGACTAAATATTAACAAAATTAAATATAATATAATGAATATTTATTCTAAATAATTTCGTTTAACTTATTTAAGTCACCATCTAGTTCATCTTGCATCAAAACGAGAAGGTCACGAGAAATGTGCGACAATGCATAATCTGCACGATATAGAACCGTACATGTAACATTCAGAGAGGGAGAGAGTGCGCAAGGGCGAGGGAGGCCTGGATGATGCAATACTGTCAGTGCATCTACAATCGCGCAGCCAACGCCGAGGCGGACCAGCTCTGCTGCCATAAAATGTGTGCGAACCCGTATGGCTGGGGTCATCGTCACGCCAGCTTCGTCTAGTGCAATATCAAGAAGATCAGCCGTTGGATCTTTTTCTGAAAGACCCAGATAACGGTGACGGTCAATATCCGTTAAGGCTACGGGGCCATTTTTCATTTCTTTATCAATAAGAACCAGAGGAATATCGCCAATGTGCTGTGCAGTCAGACCTTCCCGGGAGTAATGTCCGAAAACAACACCCAGATCCAAGTCATGATTGAAAATGCGTGATACAATTTCCGATCCGTGTAAGGTGTCGATTGTAACATCCGTATCAGGATGGCTGGCGCAATAGCTGCGAACCACGCGGGGGATAAGGCTTAATCCCAGGCTGGGTACGCACCCCACGCGAATGGAATGTCCATCCCGAGCATAGCGTAGATTATGAGTGAGGCGGCGCAAATCGGAGAGTTTTCCGAAAATGGCATTAACATGCGGGAGCATGATCTGCGCCTCCCGGGTTGGCACCAATCTGCCACCTTTTCGCTCAAAGAGTGCAAAACCAAGAGAGTGTTCTGCGTATCGGAGAACCTTGCTGGCTGCAGGTTGTGAAACATGCAGCACTTCTGCTGCTTTTCGCAGCGATCCAGTTGTCATGATCGCGTAGAAAACTTCGATCTGACGTAATCTCACGATGCATATTCTCCGAGGTGCTGATAGGCAGGGATATCTCCCAAAAAGAGAGGAGTACATCCTTCATAGCTCTGTTATGAGATTTTGGAAATATTACGGAGTCAGCCACCATTTGCGCAGCTTCTTCTTAACCTTAGTCTATCAGTTCCCAAAAAAAATCACCGTAGACGCATATTGTATCGAACCCGTAACGTGAATTTAGGTGTGATATTTCGAGGAGTACAAGTGGTGTCGGCGGTGAAACTATCAGGCAAGTCCAGAAGAAAATCCCATTACCTTTTGACGACAAGCATCTTGGGAATCGCTGTTGCAAGCGCTTCTTTTCATAGAGCAGAGGCGGCTGCAAAATCACACCAGTCAGCCAAAATTCAGCATACTTCCTCCCATCCAATTTCGCGCTCGAAAGTTTCTCCGCATCAAAGGCGTAGTACGATTGAAAGTGCTGATTCTGAATCGATTTCAGTCAGTGTCTCTCGTGTTCGCAGTCATGGCCCTGAAGTCGCTGTAACGCGAAAGGTTATGGATAGATTTGTGGAGGGAACAAACCCTATGCAAATTCTGGCCATGACAACGCCGGGAGCAAATTTCACATCTACTGATGCCTTTGGTCTCGATACTTATGGCAATACATTTTATGTGCGCGGATTTACCCAAATGCAGATTGGCGCAACATTAGACGGCATTCCGCTGGGATCGCAGGGATTTGCCAATAACAATGGTGTATCTATCACGCAGGCAATGATTCAGGATGATGTTGCCGGGATGACGATGTCTCAAGGGGCTGGGGCGCTGGACTCATTCTCTGCTCAGAATCTTGGCGGCGCAATGACATATACGTCCTCTGATCCCAAGGATAAGGCAGGGGGTAAAATCAGTCAGACTTTCGGTAGCTATAATGCGTATCGAACCTATGCCCGTGTTGATAGTGGCATCCTGAACCAGACCGGAACCAAATTCTACGCATCCTTCGCGCGAACAGACACGGATTTGTGGAAGGGAGCCGGGGGGCAAAGTGAATTGCAGGCTGATGCAAAAATTGTCCAACCTATCGGTCAACACGGCAAAATCACTGGGTTCTTCGGTTATGGTAATTTCCAGCAAATGAATTATCTGACTCTTACCAAGAATATGTGGCGACAGATGGGCCGTAATACAACTTATTTGAAGCCTGATTATGAAAAGGCTAAACAATGGGCTTATTATGCTCAGTACACATCGGACGTTCCTCCAGGATATGAGGGAAGACTTTCGAATGACGAGATAGGTGACTATGCTTGGGATGCATCTCAGGTCCAGAGAACTTATTTGTCCGCAGTAACGGGACACTTTGATCTGTCTGATAAAGTTCATTCAGATACGGTCGCATATGGGAATATTGGTAGCGGCCTCTATGGCGGAACCAACAATTTCGTGACATCTCCCAGTTACGGTGTTCCTGCACTGCAGGCCGATGGCTCGGTCTCCGGTGTCCCGATGGCATTAGGGATGTCACATGCTGATATGCGACGCTTGGGATTCACGCAGAAAGTTTCAATTGAAGCGCCACACAATAACTATATCGAAAGTGGCATCTGGTATGAAAATAACCGCTGGATTTATGATTCCATGCTTTATGAAGATGGCTTGACGACAGGTCATAATCCTCTGGCAGGCTTCAGGAAAGGTACTGGAAGTACATGGTATAATGATGCTTATAATACCAATACATTCCAATTCTTTCTTCAGGATCGTTGGAAAATTATTCCTGGAATGACGCTTCTGGCGGGGTTTAAATCACTCACACAAACTACTCATGGTGGTACAAAAGCAGATTACACGGACCAACTCACGGCGGCTGGGTGGAATACTTATTATCGTCATCCCGCAGGCGGCTCAATGACGGCTTCGGGAGCGTTTTTGCCTCATTTCAATTTCGATTATCATTTTCTCAATCATCATGAAATTTATTGGGATATTGCAGAAAATCTCCGCGCCTACGATTATTATTCCCAAACGTCTAGTGCTGGACCGTGGGGTGGTCTGGGAAATTCGTCGCAATCCGCCCAATCTGTTTTTGATGCTAACAAGAAAGTTCTCAAGCCTGAGAGGACATGGAATTATATTGTTGGGTACAGGTATGATTCCCAATTTTTTTCAGGAAGTGCTGATTTTTACCATACAGATTACTATAACAGGCTTGCTTCCATTACCGAAGGAAGCACGGCGACAGCCCATAATGCTTATTTGAATGTCGGTCGTGAGACTATGAACGGTGCCGATGGAGCAATAACGATCCGCCCATTCCGTGGGCTTGAAATTACAAATAGCGTGAGCTGGAATGATGCAGAATACCAGACAACCTCTATCAATTACAGTGGAAAAAATTACAGCCTTAAAGGCAAGCACCAAGTATATTATCCAAAATTCATGTATAAAGCTAATTTGAATTATACTTGGCGTAAGGCAATGTTCAACTTTAATGTCAATTACATTGGTTCAAGGCCAATGACATATCTTAACGATGAATATGTTCCGTCCTACTGGATGGCAAATCTTAATCTTGCCTACAATTTTGGCCAAGTTGGCTTTGCTCAGAACATAAAAACAACTTTCGGCATTACCAATCTTTTTGATAGTAACTATATTGGTGGCATCTACGGAGCAGCATCGGTTTCAGGTGATAATAATGCCAATCTGTTTGTGGGATCTCCCCGGCAGTATTTTGGTACTGTTTCCGCAGAATTTTAACATCATGTGATAGCTCCGAAAAATACTCTGTGGCATAGATACGCCATACTTGATGACCATTCACTTTCTGGAATGACTATGAAAAAGCTTCTTATGGTATCGGCTTGTGCATTAATGTTGACGCAAACTGCATTTGCGCGACCTGGGGCCGGTTCGGTCTATACTGATATGCCAACCGATTTTCATGAGATCAATTCAACTTTTGATTATGTCCGCCGGGATGTGATGATTCCAATGCGTGACGGAGTCCGGCTCCATACGGTTATTCTCGTTCCCAAAGATGCTAAAAACGCGGGTATGTTGATGACGCGTACGCCGTATAATGCGGCACATATGGCTTCTCTGGGGTCAAGTAGCCATATGGCATCTATCCTTCCTGGTTATGACAACATGCCGGATGTTATTGTTGACGGCGGGTATATTCGTGTTCTTCAGGATATACGTGGGAAATACG
Source organism: Gluconobacter japonicus (assembly GCF_015244665.1). Classification (NCBI taxonomy): domain Bacteria; kingdom Pseudomonadati; phylum Pseudomonadota; class Alphaproteobacteria; order Acetobacterales; family Acetobacteraceae; genus Gluconobacter; species Gluconobacter japonicus. Next base: position 571,490 of record NZ_JABCQN010000003.1, on the reverse strand, counting down.
GCTCTGAGGGTGAGTTTGTCATGAACCGCCCCATGCGAGGGCCATTGAACAGTACGGCTGTCGATGAAAGCACCGATACCTGGGATACCATAGAATGGCTGGTGCACAACGTCCCCCAGAGTAATGGGAAAGTTGGTATTCTCGGGGTGTCCTATGACGGATATACGGCGATTACAGCGCTTTTTCATCCTCATCCAGCATTGAAGGTTTCGGTTCCAATGAACCCGATGGTTGATGGCTGGATGGGAGATGACTGGTTCCATAATGGTGCATTTCGTGAAGAGATGCTGCCCTACATTTATGACCAGGGTGCGACGCGGAAAAATACGGCTGAATGGTGGAGCAGTACTTTTGATTCTTACACATTGTTCCTGAATGGTGTTTCTGCGGGAGCAGTCGGTAAGTCCCGAGGAATGGATCAGATCGGTTTTTTCCGGCAATTGCTGGCACATCCCGCTTATGATTCATGGTGGCAGTTACAGGCTCTTGATCGTCTTCTTCCGCAGGAAGGGCTGAAGGTCCCAACCATGCTGATACATAGTTTGTGGGACCAGGAAGATAATTATGGTGCAATCGCCGTTTATGATGCACTGCGCAAACACCCTGAGGCGCGACCAAACCTGTGGCTTGCAATGGGACCATGGAATCATGGAGGTGAGATCCACGCGGCCAGTATGTTGGGTTCAATAGATCTCCACTCTGATACGGGGCTGTATTTTCGAAGGCACGTTCTCATGCCGTTTCTTGCGCATTATCTAAAGGATGAGGCTATTGCCCTTCCAGCGCGCGTAACAGCTTATCGGAGCGGCGAGGATGAATGGGAAACCATGGATTCGCTACCCGCGCCAGAGTGTGACGATCAATGCTCCTTTTTGTATTTCCAGCAGAATCACGGATTGGCCTTTAAGAAGGCATCGGGTTCTTCCGGTCATTTTACTTATGTTTCAGATCCTGATCATCCTGTGCCGTATGTCACTCTTCCGGTTGTTCCTAAAGATAATGCAAATTCGGGATGGCGTTGGTGGCTTACTGCCGATCAACGCAACGCCGCAGCCCGTCCTGATGTGTTATCTCTGACATCTGCAGTATTGACGGCGCCGTTTACCATTACAGGAGAGCCGCTTATGCACCTGACTGCGGCGACAACCGGGACTGACGGAGATTTTGTCGTCAAATTGATTGACGTTTATCCTGATGAGGTCGCTTCCCAGCCTGCGATGGGTGGCTATCAACTGATGGTGTCAGGCAATATTTTACGCGGGCGATATCGGAAAAGCTTTGAGCATCCTGAGGCCGTTCCTGCAAACGAGAAACAGATTTATCCAGTACGTCTGCCAATGGTAAACCATACATTCCTGCCAGGTCACCGAATCATGATCCAGGTGCAGTCAAGCTGGTTTCCGCTTTATGACCGTAATCCTCAAACCTATGTCGATAACATTATGGTTGCGCCTAAGGAGGCTTATAAACCTGCAACGATTTCTGTAGATGTTTCCGAAAGTTGGTTAGAACTTCATGGAAGTGCCAAATCAGCCTTATAAATTGGCACGTTAATAGAAAAATTCTCCTGCTGATTTTTTACCTCTCCAGCACTATTATTATAAGAATGATATATTCATGTTTAATAGTCGGAGAGGAAATATTAAAATTGTAAAAACTAATAAAAATTATATTATTTATAATTTATTTTTTTAATTGGCATACTTTTAAAGTATAGCATTGAACCCGTTAGAGCTATTATTCTTCCAAATTGAAGCCGCTGCGTTATCCAAGATGACGGTACAATCTTGATGTAAACGAATAGCTGTGGCGCTGACATTTTCGTTGAGCGGTCCATTCAGAGCATCATCAACGATAGCGGCTTTTCCTTTTCCAACAGCCACTAGTAAAAGTTTACGCGCCTCCAGAATTGTTCCGACCCCCATGGTTAACGCGTGCTCGGGAACGCGTGTCGGATCATTGCCAAACATACCAGAATTTTGACGACGTGTGATCTCATCAAGGTGTACGACACGTGTACGACTATTAAAGGCTGATGGAGGCTCATTAAAGCCGATATGCCCAGTTTCCCCAATTCCCAGAAGCTGAAGTCCAATTCCTCCAGCATTTTCTATAGACGCTTCATAACAAGCACACTCTACACTCAAGTCTTCGGCAATTCCGTTCGGGACATGAATTTGTGAGGGTGGCATGTTCACATGCTTAAAAAGATGCTCCTGCATGTAGTAGCGGTATGAATTGGGGTCTGTAGCAGAAAGGCCAACATACTCGTCCAGATTGAAAGATGTTGTTGCGGCAAAATCCAGAGCAGAGGCTTCATACTGTTTGACCAGAAGTCGATAGATGCTTTCCATCGTGCGGCCTGTTGCTAATCCCAGAACAGGATGAGGATTATAAAGAACTTCGCAGGCAATCATGTCGGCAGCCTTGCTGAAAGCCTGCTCAGGGCTATCGGTTACGATGATGTTCATGGATTGACTGAGATCCTGTCTGATGGCGTTGGAGAGAAAGCATACGCGCACGGGGCAATCCCGGACGTTTGTTCTTGCGAGGTGAGTGGTTTCCAGGGGAGGTGTTCTGTTGGGAGTGATGTGGCTCAGATGAATTAATGCTCCAGCGATATGAGATGCTCGTGAGCAATCATGTCAAGTCATTATTGTGATCGAAATTCGTTAAAACCGCTCAAAATAATGACCATTCTATTGAGCGATATTCTGGGCGCCGTATGGTACCCAATGGTAGCAGTTTCCTAATATTTCCAGTCTCTTAGGCTTAGTATTCATAACCAGAAGATGACGTTTGCAGTGGGGTAGATAACGGAGAAGAAGACTGTCGGATATCTGTCCCAGCGTGTGTCGACCGAATATGATTTCGATGCGGTTGCACTGTTTGTATTTTCTCTTGTCATATTTGATCGGCTGTCTGCGGGATTTCCGTCCCGGGATGCAAGGCCTGCTTCCTTTTTTCTCCTTGGGGCCCCCTGAAATAGTCAGCATTATAACCCGGTCCGTCAGCATTCACTGTGCCATGGTAAGTCTGTCCAGCAGGGCAGAAGTTTCCATGTAATCACTGGCCTATCCTGCAGTCATGAAAAATCTCAGTAGTTGTCCATTCTGATCGGTGACCGCTATTGCATACCACCTTTGGTGTGACCGATCAGACGACCTGGATCCCTTTTTTAACCGCAGGCCTGAAGCCGTGCAGTGTGCTTTGGGAAAGGTCGCATCAATCATGATAGTCCGAAGCTCGGTCTTCGCAGCAGACAGGCCATCTATCATCCCTATGAAATACCCATGCCGCCCTAACGCTTCCAGCTGGTGTAGAGCTTCTGTGCGGACCGTATTCCTGGGCAAGCATCACGGCAGCGCAGGCCGTTTACGACTCATAAAAATGATGTCGCTCAGCACGCGGTGGTCATCAACGCGCGATTTGTCATGTCTCTCCGGAAGACGGTCCATCTGGTCATCCGTCAGTCAATACAGGTCATTTATTTTCAATCTCTTTGCAGAACCCGAATCAAAATTTCACAATTAAATCAATGCAGCCTGAGCCTACACTGTGTAGCCCATACTTCTATATAAACCATTGATGACCGAAACACTGCGATGGGCTTCGGCCAGATCGGGTGTTTCATCCGTGCCATTGTACCCAAAACCCATGTCATCGCCCATCCATTGCACGACGATGCCATCGCGTCGGGACACGACATAGACGTTTCCGAAGCTCATGCTGCACAAAGCTTCGGGTTGCGGGATCAACCAGGCAATCTGGCCACGAACAGGAATGATGCTGCTATCGTTCCAAAGCGCGCGCGCTCCATATCCCGTGCAGTTGATGAAAACTGGTTCAGGCAGGGCTGTCAGTTCAGAAGGATGATGCAAGGTCATAGTCTTGATCTTGCCCCCACGCTCCAGAAACTGACGTAGGAGGTAGTCCGAATAGCTTGTGACATTGAAAATCAGATTGGGTTTCTTGTGAACTTCTGAGTAGGGAAGTCGTGTATCATCCACCTGTATCAGATTTCCCTGAGGCTCAATATCCTGAATGCGGTCGTCAAGCTTGGCAAAACCGATAGGATCCGCATGCAAAGGAGCCGGTTCTCTGGATTTCATCCCATAGAATGTATCCCATTCTATGGGGTTTCCTGGAAGTCCTTGCAGATTTTGGTAACAGGAGAACGAATACCGGGCCATGGCTTCCCATCGGTTTACAAATTCGGGTGTCACCGTATCTTTTTGGGCAATACGCGAAGAAGGTGTCCAGCTTCCCGAAGCGCGGGCGGATCGAACAAACGGTGGAAGAGATTCAGCGTAGATGGTCACCTGTGCTCCGGCCTGCTGCGCTACAATGGCGGTCGTAAGGCCGATAGCACCACATCCGAGGACACCAATTTTTTGGGAATTGACGGGTAGAACTCGCTCTACCGCCAGTTTTGCGCTGCCCCAGGAAAGCGACCAGCCACTTCCTCCATGCCCATAGTTATGAACTACGGTTTTGTGACCTATCTGTTCAACATCCAGACGGGGTCCGGCAGCCCGAAACGGGCGTAGGCAGACTGTGATGCGATCAATCCGGTCCGTTCGCGCCCTGATGACCGGAAGAGAGCGAACATCCGCATCCAGATCCAGATTGCGCAGACTTCTGTCCGTGCAACCGGGAAGGCTGGAGAGGCCTAACAGGGAGGCTGCGCTGGTCAGGGCATGACGACGGGAAAGAAAACGCATTGAGGAAAATCCCAGTCAAAAGGAGGAAAGGGAGAGTGATTTTAGGCTGGTCTAGGATCAGAAAACTCAGATGCATACAGCGCGTATTTTTCCGGGATGACATGCAGGACTGGGCGAGAGCATGTTCTACTTTTGAGGCAAAAACTCTGCAGTGATGCCGTCAATTCGGAGTTAATGCAGATCAGAAATATCCATCTTGTTTTGATATTGCAATAATAATTCTGTAATTGGGCATAAAAAGAAATTCTCAAATAAGCGGTTTTCCATAACCTGAAGTTATACGGTGCCCGAATTTTGGATACGCTTGAGTCTTGGTTAAGATTATAAGATTCAAAACACTCAATAGCGACAATAAAAAATTATGCGCCCCAAAGAAAACATAAAACACCGATTAATTTTGTTTGAAATATATTTTCTGTCTTTTCGGTTTTTAATTTAATTGGAGTGTCGGACAGTTCAGGAAAACTGCCCGATCATTTTCAAACCTCAGTCGTGCGTCTTGTTGATGAAGTTGACGACATTATCATGAAGTTCTGCAAGAGCTGGGGCATGGGCATAGACCATGTGACCGGATTCATACTGGTGAATTTCGATATTGGAGGCCAGTTTTCGGGGTATCGGAAGATGCTGCATCTCATAGATTCCTTCAAAAAATGGTGTTCCCAGATCATAGTAACCTTGATTCAACATGATCTTAAGGCTTGGGTTTTGCTTCATGGCGCTCGCCAGATCCGGCAGGACGTTCGGTGCGCCTTTGGCTGGACGGCCTGACTCTGGTTGTTTGTGCACGAAGGCCCATTTCCCGATGGAATGAGCGCTAACCTTATATTCCTGGTACCCGTCATCGAACGCAGGATTGGTGCCGTAGTGCAGGGTGTTCCGGACATAATCATTGAAGGCCGAAACGTAAGCCGACTGCATGGCCGCAAACTGAGGATCGTAATCTGGCGTCTGTCCGAGCGGGTCAATGGCCGGTCCAGAGAACCGGCTGTCCAGACGGCCTGTATCCATGCCGTCATCCCCAAGAAGGGTCTTGGCAAATTCACCGCCACTTACGCGCAGGTCTGCCTTTTTCAGGTACTCGACCGGAAGGCCTGTGTACTGATGAAGTTTCTGGGCCGTCTGCTCCAGTTTTTCGTCTGAAATGGATGTGCCGTCCTGGAGGGCAGACGTGTAATCCGTCAGGGCAAAGTGCTCGACTTCGGACAGGAAAGGCTTCAGGTTTTTTGGCTGGGTCGGCAGCTTGTGATGATACCACGCAGTTGCGGCAAAGCTGGGGAGAGCCAGAACATAGGGCTGATCGACGCTCGGGTTCGACTTTACGCTGTCGATCGAGTTGTCATAGTCCAGGATCTGGGACAGCAACATGACGCCGTTCAGATCAATGCCTTTTTCAGACGCCAGCTGATTGGCAATGATTGCAGATCGGGTCGTGCCGTAGCTCTCACCAAAAAGATACTTGGGAGAGTTGAAACGGTTAAAGCGTGTCAGAAACTGTGCGATGAAGTCTGTAAAGGCTGCTGCATCCGGGTCCGTACCGTAGAATGCCTTTTCCTTATCCTTGCCAACGAGGCGCCCGAACCCTGTGCCTGGTGCATCAATGAAGACCAGATCGGTTGCATCCAGCGGGCTGTCGTTGTTGTCAATCAGATGATAGGGCGCAGCCGGTGTATGGGTATCGTCTGCGGTGACAATACGATGCGGACCAAAGGCCCCCATGTGCATCCAGACACTCGATGACCCTGGGCCACCGTTATAGACAAAGGTGATCGGACGGTTTTCCGGATGGGTGCCTTTCTTGAAGTAAGCCACATAGAAGACTGACGCCACAGCATCCGGGTTCTTCTTGTTGGCCTTTTCATCCTTGCTGCCCGTATCGGAATCATCCCAACCCTGAGCATGAACGATCAGCGTTCCGGTCACAGCCTGATACGCGATGTGCTGCCCACGAATGGTCGCAGTCCCATCTGAAACGACCTTCTGGGGCGTTGTCAGAAAGTGAGATACGCCTTCAGGCGCCTTCAAGGTTTCTGAAGAAGGGGCTTCTGCATGAGCCATCAGGCTGGTCGCAGCGAGTAGGCCTGCCGCAAGGAGGGAGCAGGTCAAAATCTTGGTACGCACGGTGTAACTCCTTACATAGTGCGATTATTCTGGAAGGAATACGAAAGCCTTACAAGTTCCGCAGAGATGAAAAGTCTTTCACATCTCTTTCAGTAATGGAACATTGCTTTGCAACGGGGCGACGTATGTCGTCGCCCCGCTTCTGATCATATCGAGACGTTTAGACGCTGAATGCGCATGGCCTCTTTACGATGCGCTCCAAGAATGTCTCCCAGGTTTTTCAGAACGGGTTGTCCATTCTCCATCAGGATACGGCCATTCACGATGGTTGTGCCCGCTGTTGCTGGGGCGCAGCGGAGCCATGCTTCCACCGGGTCTGTCAACGCGCCAGCAAGGGAGATCTCCGACATCTGCCAGATAACCAGATCAGCACAGGCACCGGGTCTCAAATGTCCGATTTCATCGTCCCAGCCCAGACAGGCCGCTCCACCCCGTGTTGCCATATCCAAAGCATCCCGAGCCGTCATGGAATGGGGGCCATTGCGGAACCGTCCCAGCAGAAGCGCCATGCGGGTTTCCAGCCAGAGCGATGCATGATCGGTGGAGGCTGATCCGTCACATCCAAGCCCAACCCTCATCCCCCTGCGGCGCATGTCCATGGCATCAGCAGAGCCACCACCGATCATCATGTTCGAGCACGGACATTGCGCCGTACAGACACCCGCATGGGCGAGGCGATCGATCTCATCCGTTGAAGGGTAGATGTAATGGGCAACCCAGGAGCGCGGGCTGGCCCAACCCACACGCTCGAAGTATTCCGTTGGGGTGCACCCATAAACATCCGCACAGTAGCGATCTTCGTCGTGATCTTCCGCCAGATGCGTATGGAGGCGCAGATCATACCGGTCTGCCATGGATGCAGATTCTGTCATGATTCGTTCGGAAACACTGAAGAGCGAGCAGGGCGCAAGAGCAACCCGGCCCATCGCTCCGGGTGAAGCATCATGATACGCATGAACCAGACGCTCACTGTCCGCGAGAATGGTGTCTTCGTCCTGCACGACCGACGCAGGTGGTAGGCCGCCATCCTCAATGGAACGCGTCATGGAACCGCGCGTAGCGTGGAAGCGGAACCCAATGTCTTTTGCCGCACGGAACTGCGCATCAATCAGGAACGGCTTGGGATGGACGTACATATGATCCATCGACGTTGTGCAACCACCCATAATAAGCTCAATCATGGCCACGGCAGTTGAAAGATAAACGGATTCTTCATCCAGCCCGGCCCAGAGCGGATATAGCCCCTGCAACCATTCGAACAGCGTTCCGTTCGTGACGGGTGCATAGGCGCGGGTCAGGTTCTGGTACATGTGGTGATGGGCATTGATGAGACCCGGCGTCACTAGCTTTCCATTGGCTGAGAGCATTTTTTCAGCCTGTGGTGGCGTTTCGCCAGAATCTCCCACGGAATGAACACGACCGTCCTTCAGGGCAATCCATCCGTTCGGGATTTCCCAGTTTCGATCAATGTACAGATAGGCGTTTGTAATAAGGAGGCTGACCGTCATTACGGCGTCCTTTCCCGATACCATCAGCAAGTCATGACGGATCATGGCTTTCGCAGAAGGCCCTGTTCCGAAGGTGCGAACTCCGGATCGTCATCAAGCTGGTCTTGAACGGGCGAGGAACGGTCAGCCTAGCATCAGGGTTGCGGGAATGTCACGCCGGATGGGCGTCCCAAAATTCTGCCTGAAGGGCGGCAGCTTCCTCTTCAAGAAGAGGGCCGACAACTTCGACTGTCTGCTGTCCCGCCTCGAAGACAGTTCGACAGGGGAGGTCCAGCGTCGGATTTTCCGCGTGATTGCCCGTCATATCCTTCAGGTTTTTTTCGGACTGGCCGTACACGACGCGTCCAATGCCAGCCCAGTAAATGGCGCCAGAACACATCGCGCAAGGCTCGGCGGAGCTATAGAGCGTGCAGCTTCGCAGGCGTTCAGAGCCATATGCGCGGCTCGCACGACTGGCGAGCAGACGTTCGGCATGGGCCGTCATGTCGCAGCCTTCCGCGCTGTAGCCATTGCCCTTTTCCATCAGAACTGTCCCGTCCGCGTCCACAAGAAGGGCGCCGAACGGATGGTCGCCACCTTCACGCGATTTACGCGCAATATCAAAGGACATACGGAGGAAGCGGAGATCATCAGTGTCTGTCAGCATGGGGAGACGCCTTTTCCTTGATTTGACGGCCATTGACCCAGACACGGCCAATGGTCTGTGACGATGCGTGGCAAACGATTTTCTGCGCGCAGGTAGCGGCATCGTCTTTTGGATGCAGTCGCAGAGCGCCGGACGTTCCCAGAATTTCGACGGCGTCGAACATCTGCCCTGGCATGAGTTGCCCGGCAGAAACCCCCAAGGCCTCAGCCCCTCCGCGCGTGGCAAGCCAGAAGGCTTCCTGAAAGTCGATCCGGCTGTTGGGCAACCCACGCTCTGAGGCGGGAAGGTGAGGATTTGTGCCGCTTTCCAGCAGACGGGAGGTCAGCACCGCTTGTCGGGCATTTTCAAAAATCGAGGGCGAATAGCCGCCGGAAATATCCGTGCCCAGCCCGCAATGAACATGCTCGTCCAGAACATCCCGAACAGGAAGTGCAGCGCCGGCAAAAAACGCATTGGAAGTGGGGCAGTGGGCCAGCGCGGCCTTGCGGGCTCTAACGAGCGTCCGGTCAGCCTGATCTAGAAATCCAGCGTGGGCCAGAACCGTATAATCGCGCAGCAGACCAAAGCGGTCCAGCGCGTGGGTGTCCGTCTGGCCTGTGCGATCCAGAACGTGCTGGTGTTCCCAGTCACTTTCCGACGCATGGGTCTGAACTCGGACGTTCAGTTCGGCGGCCAGTATGCCAAGTCCTTCCAGAAGTGCATCGGAACAGGCGGGAATGAACCGTGGGGTAATGACAGGCTGAACGAGGCCGCACTCATTACCCGGAAGAGCGCGAACAGCCCCAATGAACCGACGCGTTGCATCCAGAGCCTCCCGAGCGCTGGCCTGTCGATAATCCGGCGGGCAAAGGTCTGGGTGATCCATTGCCACGAGCCCGACAAAGCCGCGTTGCCCATAGCGAAGGCAGGTCCGGGCCAGAACAAGACTGGCCTCTTCATGGATCGTCGCGAAATAAAGCGCCGTTGTGGTGCCGTTTTCCAGCAGGGTGCGAACAAGATCGTCATATATCTCTTTCGCAAACGCAGGATCAGCGTAGCGGGCTTCCAACGGGAAAGTGTAGATGCCCAGCCAGTCTTCAAGCGGTCGATCCAGCGCCATGCCAGCCTGCCGCCATTGTGGTGCGTGGATATGCAGGTCTGTCAGACCGGGGATCAGAAGTGTTTCATCCGGCAGCCAGACTGCGTCCTTTCGTGTAGAGAGAGCGTCATAGCGTGCTGTATCTAGAGTGGCGCGTTCATGAATGGTGCCCTCTGTATCGACCAGAAGAGCCACGTTTTCGAGGCGAGCGCTCTGGGGCGTCTCCGATGTCAGAACCCGCCCTATGATGACGACTGCGGTCACGCGAGCACACCATAGGTGACGCCTTTACCCTTCAGCCAGCGGCGATAGGCCACCGAGGATCGGTCCGCCATGGTGGGGATCTCGTACTTACCATCCAGAGGCATCAGGCGAGGGCGCTGGTTTTCGAGAATGATCCTGTCCTGCAGGAAGATGAACTGCTGGAATTCCACCAGCCCTTCAAGAAATGAGGTTTCATCGATCAGAAACATGACGGGATGGGCCCGTGAGCGTGTGGGCGTCATGGGCTGGACGAAGAGAGCAATCACGTCCTGCCGGTCAGGAGAAGCAGGGCAAGTTTTATAGAGAAGTGTCGAGAAGGGCGCCGCAACTCGGTAGGTATAATCGGTGAGAATACCCCCGGAGGCCGAAAGGGCGGCCTGTGGCTGAAAGAACGTACAATCCGTTGCCCAGATTTCTTCGCCCCCTTCACGCGTTTCGATCTGATAGCGGCGAACCTCGGTTTCCGGCTCTGCCCCGAGAATATTGGTGTGAACAAACGGAAAATGCGCCATGTCGAGAAAGTTCTCAACAACCCGTAGACCAGACGAATGAACGGCAATAGACCCGCAACAGACCAGACGCCGATCTGACTCATCCGCTTCTGGGATAGACGGAATATCGCGCACTGGCTCACCCAGAGATGTCCAGAGATAACCGTAGCGTTCACGGGCGGGCAGGGAGCGGTTCCCACAGAGAACCTGCAGAGCGCCTTTATCGTCTCGTGAAACGTCGATGAGCTTGTCCAGCAGCATTGTCTGGAAATGCTGTTCCGTCAGATCTTCCAGCATGGCGAGCGGATACCATTGTGATAACGTTTCCGAATCAACGGTACTCATGGGGCATGGACCTGCTGCTGGTGACGGTTGACCCTGAGTTAATCATGACACTTGGTGTGGGTGGAATAAGGAATATTAATAAGCCGGAAAATTCTTATTGTGAAATGAGATAAGGAGGGCATGATTATATGGTCCGGGAGATTCGTCTCACAGGGCATTTTGATCCTGAGGCGTTGCAGGCCTTCGCAAAGGCCCGGGCAAGGCTTCTGGCCGTGGAGATTACAGAAATGTCCGTATCACAGTCCTGTTTCGAAGCCCGGATCATCGGGGAGGAAGCCCTGCTTGGCATGTTTGAAATGTCCTGCCTTCTGGGTCCTGCAGGCTGTATCGTGACTGATGTGGAAGACATCGCGTGACAGACTGGTTTCCCCTTGCTCTTGGGATGGATGTCCCATCTGAAACCGCAGCACCGGCTCGTTTACACGGGAAAGAAATCGCGCTGTGGCGCGGCGCAGATGGGCAGGTTCATGCCTGGGAGGACCACTGCCCCCATCGAGGTATGCGACTGAGCTTCGGCTTTGTGCGGAATGGCAATCTGGCTTGTCTGTATCACGGCTGGCAGTTTGGTGCGGACGCTGCCTGTCGTCATATTCCAGCGCATCCTGAATTACGCGTACCGGGAACAATCCATGCTCATGCCTATCGGGCGGAAGAGCGGGCCGGAGTGATCTGGGTGTCGCTGAATGAGGACGAAAGTCTGGACGAACTGCCGGATATGGATGCGTTCGGCGCGCGCAGTATTCTCGTCCAGGCACCTTTGGCTTCAGTGCGTGCCGCTCTGGCGCTTCCGGAGAAGGGGTGGGAGTGGCAGGAAGACTGTCTCGTAGCCGCTCATGAACCCGAAACCGGTCTGACAATGCTGCACATGGCATCTGCAACGCTGGCCAACAGGCTGGATATTGCCGCCAGATCCAAAACGACCAGAGATCGTCTCGAAGCACTCAACGAAAAGGTTCCGGCATGAGGCTGCGAGACTGGGCACTCGACGACCGGTGCTATGCCGTCCGGCTGGGCGCGTCGTTGATGGGCGTGCATCTTTCAACCATCACAGACGCTGCTGCCCTGGAAACCGGACCCGTGCTTGAAATTGACGGGGGTTGTCTTCGTGGCTCCGCCGATATCCTGCAAAGAATGACCAGTCTGCCCGAAGTCTCCCGAGACTGGCATCTTGGTATTGGTGAAGAACGGCGGGACGCGTGGGCAGAAAGTGCGCTGGAACGTTTTTCGCATCTTCGCCGGGCCGCGCTGCTGGCTGCGTTACCCACAGACGGTGTTCCTCCCTCAGCGTTTCGTCTGATGACTGAAATTGAAGATCGCCTGTCAGACGACCGTCTGTGTGACCGCCCCTGGGTCTCAGGAAGGCATCCGGGTGTTGCCGATATTCTGCTGTTCCCGATCGTCGCTTTAAGTCAGGATCTGGAAGTGCCGCTGGATCTCTATCCGGCGATCCGAAATTTCATCCGGCAGTTCAAGGCGCTACCCGGATTCATGACGATGCCAGGAGTGCCGGAATGTCATTGAAAGACCTGACACGTCTTCCCCGGCGCAGAGCATTGGCCGCTCTCGGAAGTTCGCTATTGCTGCCTTCCGCGCTCAAGGCTGCCGAACGCCGTTTCGCACCTATTCGAGAAGAAGATCTTCTGGTCGGCTTCGGGCACACCAGTCCCATCACGGATGGTGGCTGGAGTTATGCGCATAATCAGGGCGTTGAAGCCATGAAGCGCGCCTATCCGGCAGTGAAAACGCTGTTTGTTGAGAGCGTGCCGTATTCCGCGGACGCAACACGCATCTTTCGCCAGTTCGTCGCAGAAGGCGCTCAGATGGTCATCTCCACGTCCAATTATGGGGATTTCATCAAGGATGTTGCAGACCGGGCACCGAATGTGGCGTTTATGGAATGTGACGGTCATACCGTCAGTAACAATCTCGGCTGGTATTACATCACGCACTGGTATGCGAGCTACGTGATCGGCATTGCAGCAGCCCGTCTCAGCAAAAGCGGGAAGCTGGGATATGTGGCGTCCTTTCCAGTGCCATCCGTCTATGCGAGCGCCAATGCTGTTCTTCTGGGCGCCAGATCGGTCAATCCGAATGCGACGATGCGCGTCATTTCCATCAACTCCTGGTTCGACCCGCAAGCCGCAACCGAGGCTGGAGCGGCTCTCGTGGACAGTGGGTGTGATTTCCTGTGTGGCATCATGGATGATCCGGGCTATCTGCGTGTGGCGGAAAAGCGCGGTGTTTGGGCAGCTATGTGGAACACCGACATGCGAGAGTTTGGGCCAAACGCCTATGTCAGTTCTGTCACGCTGGATTTCGCTGATTTCTATATTCAACAGGTCGGCGCACGGATCCGGGGGGAATGGGCCCCGGAAGGTCGTTTCCTGACGCTGGGGAAGGGTGTCGACCGAGACCGCTGGGGCCAGAACGTGCCCGAGGCGGTCCAGAAGGAAGCTGACGCAGCCCGAGACCGGATGCTGGCTGGATGGTCACCCTTCCAGGGACCAATCTATGATTCAGACGGTAAACTCCGCGTTCCGCCGGGTCATGTCATGACAGACGCGGAGATGTATGGATGGACCTGGCAGGTACAGGGAGTATCCGGCCTTGGCTGACGTCACACATACGCCCAATGCACCGCCGCGCCATCTTCCCGCCGGAACGCCGCCCATTCTGGAACTGGTGAACATCGCGAAGTACTTTCCCGGTGTCATCGCCAATGAGCATGTTTCCCTAAACGTCTTCCCTGGTGAAATTCACGCGCTTCTGGGTGAGAACGGGGCAGGGAAATCCACTCTGATGAACGTGGTCACGGGTCTGTATCAGCCAGATGCCGGTGAAATCATTATTGATGGATATGGCACTACATTCCCGGCTCCGGATGCCGCCATTTCGGCTGGAATTGGCATGGTGCACCAGCATTTCCGGCTGGTGCCGCGCTTTACGGTTGCGGAAAACCTGCATCTTGGCTGGTCCGAGATGCCCAAGCGCCTCTCGGCAAAAGATATCGAAGCACGGGCAAAAGCGCTTTCTACCAAATTTGGATTGCCAGTGCGGCCTTCGGCGATTGTTTCCTTATTGTCGGCTGGTGAGCAGCAGCGGGTCGAAATTTTGCGTGTGCTTTCTCGCGGCGCGCGGCTGCTCATTCTGGATGAGCCCACGGCAGTTCTTAGCCCAGTCGAAGTCGGGGAGCTGTTTTCGGCTCTACGGCGATTTCGGTCTGAAGGTGGAGCGGTTATCATCATCAGCCATAAGCTGGACGAGATCATGGCTCTGGCAGATCGTGTCTCCGTTCTGCGGCAGGGGCGCCTGGTCGGCACCCATCAGGTGGCTGATGTGACGCCCGACAGCCTTGTGACGGAAATGATCGGTCGTCCCGTCGCTCTTGCGACGTCCTATCCCCGCCAAGCTCTCGCTCCGGTAGATGGGGAGGCAGACCCACTTTCTCTCCAGCAGGTCACTGTGCGCGATAATGCGGGGGTCGTGCGGCTTGATAATGTCAGTCTTTCCCTGCGCCCCGGCGAGATCCTCGGAATTGCAGGGGTGACAGGAAACGGCCAGCCTGAACTGGCAGAAGTTCTGACCGGTCTGAAAGACCCTGAAAGTGGAACCATTTTTCTGAACGGCAAGGCTGTAAACCGTGCGGACCCGGCTATGTTTGCCCATGCAGGCGTTGGGCACGTCCCGGAAGACCGCCTCAAACGCGCTTTAATGCCGGGTCTGAGCGTTGCGGAGAATATGGCATTACGGGAATATGACCGCCCTCCTATTGGCGGAAAATTCAGATTTTCCCTGCCGCAGGCTTGCAAATTCGCTCAGATGCTTGCCGACAAAGCAGGTGTCAAACTCCCGGGAACACAGGTGCAGATCCGTGGACTGTCTGGTGGCAATCAGCAGAGACTGGTTCTGGAGCGAGAAATACGGATCGCAAGCCATGTTCTGGTCGCGAGTTATCCAAGCCGTGGCTTGGATATCGGCGCCATTTCCGCGATGCGCGACATGCTCGCCTGCGCCCGGGACGCAGGTGTGGCCGTAGTTCTCATGTCAGAAGATCTGAACGAAATTTTTGCTCTCAGCGATCGAATTGCCGTCCTGTATGCAGGGCGTCTCATGGGGATCATGGCGCGTGCGGATGCAGATAGAGACAGTATTGGGGCTCTCATGAGTGGTCGTAGCCTGTCGGAGGCAGCATGAGCGCTGTATCGCATCGGACCCGTCTGACGGTTGTTCCCTCGTATCGCATCGCTGTAGGGCGGGGATTATCCATCCTTGCAGCTCTCAGCATTGTCGCCATAACTCTAACTACCATGGGACGCTCTCCCGTTGAACTCGCTGGGCTGATTGTGCGCTCTACGGTTGGCTCCCGGTTCGGAATTGAAGATCTGGCCCTGTTCATGACCCCGCTGATGCTGACAGGCGCGGCAGTCTGGGTCGGTATTCGTGTCAATTTGTGGAATATCGGCGCTGAAGGGCAAGTCTATGCTGGCGCGACTGCCGCGACGGCGATCGGGCTGTTCACACACTGGCCTGCACTTGTTGCGCTGCCCGCCATGATTGTTGCTGGCATGCTCGCCGGTGCAGCCTGGATCTTTGTGCCAGCGGCTGCTCGGGCATGGTTGGGTGTGAGTGAAATCGTCACGTCGCTTCTGCTCAATTTCGTAGCTTCTTTGCTGGTCTATTATCTTGCAACGGGCCCATGGGCCGATCGCGTCACCGGAGCTCTGGCCTCTACCGAGCGTCTGCATACGGCTTTCCCGGAACTCTGGGGTGCCGTTCATCTCGGCTTTATTCTGGCGCTTGCAACTGTCATCGGTCTGGGGATTGGTCTGGCCAAGAGCCGCTTCGGATACGAAACGGCGGTCTGTGGCTCGAACCCACAGGCTGCGCATTACGCTGGAATTGGTGTTGCTCCCCGCATTCTGGCTGTTTTGCTTCTGTCGGGTGCCTTGGCGGGGCTGGCGGGTGTCTTTGAGGTCGCAGGAACTGTGCACCGGCTTCAGGGAGGCCTTGCCAACAACTATGGCTATCTGGGTATCGTCGTTGCGCTGTTGGCTCGCGGATCATGCCTCGCGCTGATTCCGGCTGCTCTCCTGATGGCGTTGATTCTTGATACAGGCATCGTTCTACAGACCACCCAGATCAGTTCGTCGGCTGTTCTGGCCATCACCGGCCTTCTTGTTCTCGCCATCGCGGCGGGAGACGAACTGGCGGCCTATGTCCGCGTGAACAGGACCTGACAATGGCACTTCTCAGCGATCTTCTTGGTCATGCCGTTCTTTCCGGTAGTGTTCTGGCTCTTGGTGCGCTTGGCGAGGTGATTGCCGAGCGGGCTGGCGTTCTGGATCTCGGTGTCGAGGGCCTCATGTCTCTCGGGGCTGTCGTCGCCGTCATGACAGTGACGGCGACGCCCCATCCATGGCTAGGCCTTCTGGCTGCCGGATTGGTTGGAGGGCTGGGAGCTGGCGTTCTGGCGCTTTCGAGTGTGGTACTTCGTGCCAATCAGGTTCTGTGCGGCGTTGCCATTACATTCCTAGGGCTGGGTCTGAGTTCCGTCATAGGCCGGTCTGTTGCCGGTATTCCTGTGTCTGCTGTATTTGAACCCGTCTCTATTCCGGTTTTTTCGTCCATTCCCGTCATTGGACCAGCCTTTTTCAGCCAGAATGTGCTGGTTTATCTGATCTATCTGGTTCTGCCGGGTCTGGTGCATTTCTGGATGTTCCGAACACGTTCCGGGCTGGATCTTCGTGCTGTTGGCGAAAATCCGGCCGCTGCCGATGCGGTCGGTGTACCTGTTATGCAGCTGAGAGCGCTGGCTGTCATTCTGGGAGGCGTTCTGGCCGGTCTGGCGGGTGCTGATCTGACCCTGGCTGTGGTTCCGGTCTGGTCAGATGGAATGATTGCCGGGCGAGGGTGGATTGCCGTCGCACTTGTGATCTTTGCGGGTTATCGCCCTGTGGTGGCTGTGCTGTCTGGCCTGTTGTTCGGGCTGGTAACAGCTGTCGGTTTCATGGGGCAGGCGAGAGGGTGGCCGGTGGCGCCAGCCATTCTCAATACCTTACCGTATCTCGGAACGGTCGCCTGCATCATTGTGCCGATGCTGGCATTTGCGAAACTCAGGTCCGCGATGGCCGCACCGGCGGCTCTTGGAACACCATACTACCGGAGTGGAAGATAACGCTTCGTAGATTATGCAGGTTGGTCATGTGCTCTGCCCCGGTTGTATCGGTTTGCACATAGGGCTCATAATCGCGTACCCTATCCTTTCATACAGGTACAATAGGGGAGGCTGATGACAAACATTACGGCACTTTTTGCAGATGCTGCGGTTTTCGTTTTTCTCCCATGGGTTTTGTGGCACCTTCTTTACAGAGCAATACCGATTGTTGTTCTTCCTATACTTATCGGTATAGTGATCTCCGCCTGGCATCTCCCGGTTAAATCACTGGGCATCCCGTCTGTGTACGGAAGTGATATTGGCTGGGTTGCTGTTCTTGTTCTGGCGTTTACTGCCGGGCTGGAGATGTGGCAGCCCCCCGAAGAGACAGCGGCAGACCATGCATTGCCAGATCCCTCCTTGGGGCGGCTTCTGGGCGGAGCTGCTGTGGCCCTTGGCGGGCCGCTGCTGGTAGGTTCTGTTCTCGCTTACGAATTTTTCCTGCCCCTGCCGGGATGGCATCCTCCGCATGCCCAGCTATGGGTTGCCGCAGCGTCGATCGGGCTATGTATTGCGGTCAGCGCGCTGCCTGTTTTGATTGGTGTCGTCAGGGAGCTTAATCCTTCGCAGCGCCCACTGGGTCAGCTTGCGCTCAAACTCGCAGTGATTGATGACGCTGCGCTCTGGATCGGATTGGCTGCCTTGCAGGTTGCAGAACGGGGCACTGCCGCGTTGCATGGTTGGACCGGTCTGGAAGTACTGGCGATTGCACTACTGGTCGGGCTGGCGCTGCTTGGAAACTGGGCGTCCCGCCATTTCCGCCATCCGCCTCTGGCCGTGATCTGGCTCGCCGTTCCTGTCTATCTTGCCGCCGGGTCCTGGGCGAGTATGCAGCTTGGTCTTCATGAACTGATTGGCGCCTATTTCGCGGGTGCGATCATGCCCCCATCGTGGGTCCGTCGCCTGCCTGTTGAGAAGGTCGGGGCATTCTCCTTGATCTGGCTTGCTCCAATGTTCTTCGGCCATAGCGGCCTGAATATTGATGGTGACGCCCTGACATGGCCTTCCGTCATTGCTTCGCTGTCTCTGGTTGCCATTTCGATCGTGACCAAGATTGTAGCTGTGTACATTTTCCCTCCTGCAGCAGGCCTCAGCCGCCGTCAGGCGTTGAGTGTTGGCGTGCTTCTGCAGTGCAAAGGGTTGATGGAGATTGTCGCCGCAACGATCTTTCATGCTCAGGGCATGATCTCGGAGTTTGCGTTTGCATCTTTGATGGTTCTGGCTGTGATTTCCACAGTCCTGACAGGCCCGATGTTCAAGCTTGTCGCGCCTCGATCCAAAGCCGAAGCTTGAAGAATGGGAGGATCATCGGATCCTCCCAAACTCTGTTTTTCTAAAAATCAGTGATGCGTTGAAAGCCAGTCGTGGATCTGTGTCTGGGTGGCACGGATGGCGTCCTGACGGGCATTGATTGTGTTGACCGCCTTGGCTGTCGCAATCTTGGATCCGGTTGTCTTCGTGGCCCATGGATCACTCTGTAGAGCGGCCAGAACCTGCGGGCTGTTGGAGTGAGCGGCGATGGTGGCGAGGAAGTCGTCCTGCGACCAAGGTGCAAGATGGGTGCGGATATCGGCCTCGTGTTCCTTCACCAACTTCCAAACCAGATCCGGGTTTTCGCTGGAGACTGCAACGACCGCGAGCGAACGGGCAATCCGTCCATTCGGAATAGCGCCGCTATAAGCCAGTTCGACAGTCTTGCGGATCAGATCCGGGTTTGTTGCGCTGGCGAGTGCAGCGAAATAGCGCAGCTTCAGCTCGGTGGCCTGCGTCGTACGAACCTTGTCAGCCATAAAGGCCCATGTCTGCTCGTCAGCGTTTTTCATGGCAATCGTTGTGACGGCAGCGACAAGATCAGGGCGCAGGGATGCCGGGTTGGCCTTCCAAAGCGCAAAGCGACGCTTGGCTTCCGCGGTTACCTTTGGATCGTTGAAGGCTCCGAGCGCGCTGATGACCGATGGGCGCAGCATCGTATCCAGAATAGTCTCGTGGGGCTTTTCGTCCCAGCCAAGACGCGCCAGAACGGGGGCCAGACGGCTTCGGGCATAAGCCTGAAAATCAGCGCGATCCGAGTTGCCGATTTCATAAAGATCAATCGTTTCCAGACGGTCGATAATCTCTTCAAGAACCGCAATATCGCTCTCATGCGCCGTCGTCAGACGGTCCACGAGATCCAGATACGGAGCCAGCCCCGCCTGACCTGACCGGAAGAGGGCATACTGGTCTCCAAGCAGATTGGCGCGGTCCACAGGCGAGAATTTGCTGATGGACGCCGCCAGTGCAGCCAACGCGCCCTTGTCGTAGGACACACGATAGTAGCCACTTTCGCCAAGATTGAGCTTGAACGGTGCATCACAATGCGGCGTCGTGATGGTAACAGGTTCCGTTCCCAGAACGATCGTCTTGCTGGGAAGTCCGGGGCCACCAGAAACAACCGGGATGCTCCACGTCAAGAGCTGGGCCTGCGGGTCATGAATGGTGAAGCGGCTCTGCGTTAGCGTATAAGTCGCCTGATCGTTCTGGCAGAACGACGTCACATTGACCTGCGGAATACCCGGCTGTTCCGTAAAGCTGCGGGCGACCTTGGCAACGTCCTCGCCAGATGTGGAGGACAAGGCGTTCCACAGATCCTGACTGGTGGCGTTTCCGTACGCATGAGCCTTCATGTAAGCGCGCATTCCATCGCGGAACTTGTCTTCGCCCAGCCAGCCTTCCAGCATCCGGATGACGAGTTCACCCTTGCCATAGCTGATGCTGTCAAACGCCGAATTGGCTTCGCTGACGTTATGGATTGTCTGCTGGATCGGATGTGTGGTGGCGAGAGCATCAATCGCCATCGTCTCTTCGCGGGTCTCATGCTGCCGCGGCCAGATGTCCCACTGAGGGTTCAGCTTGTCCGTGACCTTGATTTCCATCCAGGACGCGAAACCTTCATTGAGCCAAATGTTATTCCACCAGCCCATCGTCACGAGATCGCCCGACCACTGATGGGCCATTTCGTGTGCAACGACTTCGTGGATCAGCTCACGGGTCCGGGGCGTGCTGTTTTTCGGATCAAAAAGAAGAACATTGTCGATGTATGTGAGGGCGCCCCAGTTCTCCATCGCACCGGCCTGATAATTGCCGGGAATAGCCAGCATATCCATCTTGGGAAGAGGATATTTTACACCGAAATAGGTGTTGTAATACGGCAGGATCTTCTCGGCGGATTCAAGGGCGTAACGGCCCTGTTCCTCAAGGCCTGCTGGCGCATACACGCTCATGTCCGTGCCGTCAGCGCCGCCATGGACTGCACCCATATCACCCGCAACAAGCGCCAGAAGATAGCTGGACATGCGGGGAGTAGGAGCGAAAGACACGCGCTTGGTTTTTGTATCCTGCTGTGTAGTGCCGATGATGGGCATGTTGCTGACGGCGGCATCATCGAACGGCAGGGTCACGTTAAGCTGGAAGCTGGCCTTGAACGCGGGCTCGTCCCAGCCGGGGAACATCCGGCGTGCATCGGCAACTTCAAACTGCGTCACCAGCATCCGGCGCTTCTCGCCTTTGGCTGAGGTGTAGTCGTTAATATACAGGCCGTTCGGTGTCTTGAGGATCGGTCCCGTGTAGCTGATGGCGAGCGTATGCGGGCCTTTAGGGACCGCCTGTTCAAAATGAAGCGTCGCTGTTTCCGCGGCATCATCCTGCCTGATGGTGGCGTGATGGGTTCCATCCAGAATGGCTGCTGAGAGTTTCAGGCCAGCCTGATTGAGGACGATATCCTGCGTATCGGTCAGGACGTTCACGTCAATGTTTTCCTGCCCTTTGAGGGTCAGGTGCTCAGGATCAGTTTCAAGATCAATGACATAGGTTTCCGGAGCAACCGTCTTTGGAAGTTCTCCCGGGGTCTGCTGGAACGAGAAAGTGCCCTCGGCATGAGCCATCGCATAGGGCAGGCCGGCAAGAAGTGTACTAAGAGCCAGAAGGCGACGCATCATGAAGTCTGTCCTTGATCGGTAAAAGGAATAGCGAAAACGGCGTATGACGCTGTGTTTCAATGGTGATCTGAACGTTGCATACTCGGTTAGGACAGGAAAGGGTGGAAGTGAGATTGCCGGACCTCTCCATCTTGGCATGTGTCAAAATCTCCCCGATGCCGGTATGAGGAAGTCCACTGCGCGAGAATGGAGACGTCCCGTTAGATGATGACACGCCTTTTCCCTGTCTGGGCCATTCTGGTGACGGTCGGTGCTATTGTATTTCCTGCACCATTCCTGAAGCTTCTGCCCATCATCACGCCGCTTCTCGCTTTCATCATGTTCACGATGGGCGTTTCCCTAACGGTGCAGGATTTCTCCCGGATCTCTCGCCGCCCTTATCCCGTTCTGGCGGGGGTGGGCCTTCATTATCTGGTGATGCCTCTCGCCGCCTGGGGTATTGCTCATCTGCTCGGGATGCCGCCTGCGCTGGCGACTGGTATAATCCTCGTTGGATGCGTTTCGAGCGGTACTGCTTCGAATGTCATGATCTTCTTGTCCAAAGGGGACGTCGCACTGTCTGTCAGCATCAGTGCGCTCTCCACACTGGTTGGGATTTTCGCGACACCATTATTGACCCGCCTTTATGTCTCGGCTGGCGTATCAGTTGATAGTTGGGGCCTGTTTCGCAGTATCATTACGATGGTGGCGTTGCCTGTTCTGGCGGGTGTTATTGTCAATACACTCTGCCAGCGCATGGTGAAGCGCGTTGAGGCTGCTCTTCCACCCATCGCCATGGTGTCCATCCTGCTGATTATTGGCTGTGTGGTGGCTGGAGCAGGGCCTTCCCTTGCTCAAGCTGGTCCGCTGCTCATGCTGGGTGTCGTTCTGCACAATGCTATCGGGCTTGCGGGAGGGTACTGGGGAGGGCGACTTCTGGGTTTTGATGAATCCGTTTGCCGAACACTGGCTCTTGAGGTCGGGATGCAGAATTCTGCACTCGCAGCCACATTGGGCCGTCTGTATTTCTCCCCCGTTGCAGCCCTTCCAGGAGCTGTGTTCTCGGTCTGGCACAACGTGTCAGGGTCTGTTCTCGCCACAGTCTGGGCTGGCCGCCCGCGAAAAGAGAAAAATTCTGACACTCAGGATGCCGCCAGATAATACTGAAGGCGAGGGACCATGAAATCCAGAAAGGCTCTTACTCGGGGTGGGCTCTGACGGCCTCCCGGATAGAGCGCATGAATGTCTTCTTCATCCTGCACGCCTGCATCAGCCAACACTTCGATCAGCCGCCCTGCCTGAATATCATTCCGCACATGATATTCGCCTAACCGTGCCAATCCCGCACCCTGAACGGCCAGCCTGCGTACGGTTTCCCCGTTGTTGGCCAGAAGCGGCCCGCGCACTAGCCGATCAACCAATCAACCTTTTTCATGAAGAGGCCAGACAGGCGCTGATCGTTGGAAATTGAAACCCAGACACCGGTGATGGCTCAGATCTCTGACAGTCTGAGGCGTTCCATGTCGGGCCAGATAGGCAGAAGAGGCCACGATCTTGCGTGGAGCAGATCCAAGATGCCGGGCGGTCAATCCTGAATCCTGCAAACGCCCTACCCGGAACGCAACATCCGTTCGATCCAGATAAAGGTCGGTCATTTCGTCTGACAGGGAGAGGTCAATCACAATATCCGGGTAAGTCTCCCAGAAAGCAGGCAGAAGGGGTTCAAGCCCAAGCGTTCCGAATGCAACCGAAGCATTCACCCGAACCGTACCCTGTGGCTGCATGTTGCCGGTCGTTAGACTGCGTTCAATGTCATCAAGGTCCGCAATCAGGGCTGTGGCCCGTGCGTAATAAGCTTGCCCTTCCTGTGTCACGGAAAGGCGACGTGTGGATCGTTCAATCAGACGCAATCCCAGACGTGCCTCGATGCGTGCAATCAGCTTGCTGACCGTCGAAGGCGTCATTCTCAGAAGACGCGCTGCCTCTGAAAAACTGCCACTTTCCACAACGCGCACGAAAACCTGCATTTCGCGGACGCGATTATCCACAACGCCACCTATGAATTCCTTTCATAGGTTTTGTGCAATCTGAGGGAATTATCAAGTCTCAAAGAAAAGATCATCTTCCCCTCACGTTCTAGCTTTACTGAAGCAGAGGCAAAACAGATGAAAATCTTCATCACCGGCGCAAGTGGCTATATCGGGGGTTCCGTCGCAGCCCATCTCGCCGCAAATGGCCATCAGATCCGAGGCCTGATCCGCGATCAATCCCGCGCGGGAGAACTTCGATCTTTCGGCATCGAACCCGTTGTGGGTACCCTCGACGATAGCGACCTTCTGATGGTCGAGGCACAGAATGCAGATGCCGTGATCAATGCAGCTGACAGTGATCACCGTGGTGCAGTTGAAGCGCTCTTGAAGGGGCTCGAAGGCAGCGGAAAGCCGTTTTTGCATACAAGTGGCAGTTCTCTGGTCGGAGACGAAGCCCTCGGTGAACCTTCCGATGCGATTTTTACGGAAGAAACTCCTGTAACTCCGGCACCTGACAAGGTCGCGCGTATCGCAATCGATACTCTCATTCGGAATGCCGCACCTGATATCCGCTCAGTGGTTCTGTGCAACACCATGATCTACGGACGCCATCTGGGGCCAGTTTCGCAAAGTGTTCAGATTCCGCCTCTCGTGGCGCAGGCCCGGGAAAGCGGCATCAGCCGACATATCGGCCGTGGTCTCAATCGCTGGTCAAACGTCCATATTGCAGACGTTGCCGTGTTATACGAACTGGCTCTTACGAAAGCGCCAGCTGGCAGTTTTTATTTTGTTGAAAACGGCGAAGCATCGTTTCGTGAAATCACGGATGCGATTGGTGCCGCTTTAGGCCTTGGGCCATCGAAGGATTGGGCCCCTGAAGAGGCGATCAAGCGCTGGGGCCGTGAACTTGCAGTGTTTGGCCTGAGTTCCAACAGCCGTGTCCGGGCTGACAAAGCGAGGAGGGAACTTGGCTGGACACCAGCCCATCGTTCATTGACGGACTGGATCCGGCAGGATCTTGCCTGAAAATATCCGAGTGGAACGAACCGCTCGGATATTTTCTCTTAGTGAGCCGAGCGGGTGTTGTCGCTCTTCTCCCGAATGGCCCGGAATTCCGAACCACCCTTCCAGGTCGGCCAGTCATGCGAGAAGGCGGCGCTATAGCCAACCTGACGCACGACTTCAACGTCCTGCGCCGCGCCGCGCACATCCCAGTCGGCGCTCCAGGCATCACAGGCCTGATGGTAGCAGGCCATATAAGACGTCAGCCACTTGCTGCCTGCTGCTGTTCCGCCATTGAGCAGATCGAACGGGCCAGCCATGTCCATCACGGCGAGAACGGGCACGCCAGCTCGCGCGAAGGGCAGGTGGTCTGCACGATAGAATGCGCCACGTTCCGGCATGGCTTCCGGCTGCGTTGTACGGCCCTGCTTTAGAGCTGCTGCAGAAAAGTCATCCTGAAGGGTATCCTGACCCGCGCCGATGATGAAGGCATTATGGGCCGGTCCCGCCATCTGAAGAACATCCATCGTCAGATTGGCAGCAGTCTTGTCCAGCGGGGCGAGCGGATGCGCCACATACCAGCTTGATCCCAGCAGACCACGCTCTTCACCCGTCCAGGATGCAAAGCTCACAGTGCGCTTTGGCTTCGGGCCGTTTTTGAAAGCACGCGCGATTTCAAGAACAGCGGCAATGCCGGAACCGTCGTCGATCGCGCCACGGCGGATGACGGTGTTACCCTGTGCATCGGTGCTCTTGCCAAATGCATCCCAGTGAGCACCGAACATGACGGTTTCATCCGGATAGGTCGAACCTGTGATCTTGCCGATCACGTTCTGGCTCTGGAGATGATCCACCTTGACCGACATATCAAGCGAGAACGTCGTGTCATGAATATTGACCGGGTGGAAGTCTGGCGAACGGGCCTGACGACGCAGACGATTCAGATCCAGACCGGTCTGGGCAAAGAGCGCATGGGCCGCATTGCCTTCGATCCAGCCAATCAGCGGAACGGACTTCAGATCCTTGTCGTCAGGCAGGATGTCATATTCCTCACCCTGCGGCGCAACAACGGTGCTCCACGGATAGGATGCGCCCGGCGTGTCATGAATGATGAGCGCACCTGCGGCACCGCGACGGGCTGCTTCCTCGAACTTGTACGTCCAGCGGCCATAATAGGTCATGGTCTTGCCGCCAAAACGTCCGGCTACAGGCTCTTCTGGTCCAGCGTCAAAATCCGGATCGTTGACAAGAAAGACCGCAATCTTGCCGTGCAGATCAACCTGTTTGAAATCGTTCCAGCGACGCTCGGGAGCCGTAACGCCATATCCAACAAATACCATCGGAACATGGGACAGGCGCAGACGTTGGATGGGCTGCAACGTGGAGAGGGCCACGTCCTTAAGCTGGTGCAGTTCCAAAGTATGACCGCGCGTGGTGACGGTCGCTGTGGCTTTCGGGTCAGGACGGGTGCGGATCATCGGGACGTTCTGCGTCCAGCCGCCGTTCTCGCCACCCGGTTCAAGACCGATCTTCTGATACTGCTCGATCAGCCATTTGACCGTAACGGCTTCTCCCGGCGTGCCCGGTGCCCGGCCTTCGAACTCATCCGACGACAGCACACGCATTGTCTCGGACATCCGCGTGGGATCAATGGGGCCGGAGGCGCCGGTGTTGGGAGCTGCCTGCGCGGTGGAAAGGCCAATTAAAAAAGAAGTTGAAGCGAAAGCCGCCAACCCGGTGGCCAGTCGTAAACGCTGGCGGAAAGACAATGTGTGCATCATGTCCTCAGTGTGTTTTGAAGATAGGTCTAATGAGATAACAGGCACTTTACACATCACACGGCCGTTCCGGAAATGGTCTAAAATCGCTTGTAGGGCGGGTTGACGAAAAACATGCGCCACCCCCATGTTTCCACACATGAAACTTGCCACACTCCCGGTTCTTCTCTCACGTCATCCACAGGTCGCAGATGCCGAAGGCGTCTGTTACGGACGAAAGGATATGACGCTGATGGCAGGATGGGAGCCAGTTGCGGCTGGCCTGTTGACGCTAGCCAAGGGAATTGGCAGCTCAGTTATTTATACATCCCCGTCTTCGCGTTGTTTGGCTGTCGCGCAAAAAATGGCAGAGCGAAGCGGTTTGCCAGTGTTGCAGGATGATCGTCTTCAGGAACTGTATTTTGGATGTTGGGAGGGGCTGGCTTGGGCTGATATTCCGCGTCAGGCTCTGGACCACTGGGCTAGCGATCCAGAGGGTTTTTCTCCACCCGGAGGAGAAAACGGAAAAAGCCTTCAGGAGAGAGTGCAGGCTTTCTGGTCGGACCTGCTTCGGCTAGCGCGACCAGCTCTGGTCATTTCTCATGGTGGACCATTACGCCTGCTGGACGGTCTGGCCCGCGGAATAAAGCAGCCGGATCTTCTGGCGCCCTCCATGCCGCAGGGAAGCAGCCGACTGTACTACGTTAGCGTCTGATCCACTGACGACGTTCCGGATTCCGTTTTTCCCAGCCCATGCGCTCCAGCTCAGGCGTATCAGCTTGTTCTGTCGGGTATCCTACGCAGAGATAGGCTACGAGATCCCAGTTGGGTTCAGCGTTCAGTATTGTTGAAACGGTCTCAGGATCAAGAATTGACACCCATCCGAGCCCGGCCCCCGATGCTGTTGCCGCAAGCCAGAAGGTATGGATTGCCATGACGGCAGACCATGTCGTGGTTTCGGGCATTGTTGCGCGTCCAAGGCCATGCCCCTGATCTGGTGTGGTTTCGCAAAAAACTGCAACATGGTGAGGAGCATCATCCAGCCCGGCCAGTTTGAGACTGGCATATCCAGCTGCCTGTTCTCCGTCATATCCCTCAAGTGCGCGGGCATTGCACGTTTCGAAGCTTTTTCGAACCGCTGATTTCCGGGTTTGATCTTCCACAAGAACAAAACGCCACGGCTCGCTCAATCCTACAGAAGGAGCGAGCGTTGACGCCTGAAGCAGATCATCCAGAAGTGCAGGAGCAACAGGTTCACGTCTGAAATGACGGACATCCCGGCGCCAGGTAAAAAGACGCTCAAGATCAAGCCGAAAATCTTCAGAAAATGCAGCAGTTGTCACAGTTTTTTCTTTTCCGAACTTTTCAGTCGACTTGTTTCTGAAGGACGCCAGCCGCCAGCGGACCAAAAAGTAATCCGAGCGTAATCCACAGAACGGCCTGCATTCCAAGCGCCGCTTCACGAAACCGCCAGAGAACCGTCGCAGGAAAATCCGTAGGCACTTCATCAATATCAGGCATTCCAGCTTGAGCTGCCACGATAAGGCTGATGAACACTGCAATGGTCACAAGTATGCCATTCCATTGACCAAGGCGCCGGATAAGAGGTCGGCTGGTCATGAAAGCGGCGGTGGCTGCACAGAGCGAAAGAAGGATCATCCCGAAATAGGTTTCAGTTCGGAGCGTGATCGTTTCAGGTAAACCTACGGCAGGAGGGTTGGGAGGATATTTCAGATCCGGGACAAGCACAAAAATTACGAAGGCAGCGGCTGCCAGCAGGGCTGAAAGTGCGCGCGGCGAAAAGCGCCCGATACGACCGTAGGAAAAAGCGAAAACCGTTGCGAAAATCCCGCCATACGCTGCACCGTACATGACAGCAGCCGTTAGAAGCCCAAAGGAAGCCTGTACGGATCGGCTGACCAGTTCAGGTTCGGGTAACTCCCCAGAAGCAAGATCTTTAGCACTTTCGAAAGCGATGGCCAGATTGACCTGAGGCTCCCCAAAGATACGAGCGAACAGAAATGCGAGAAAAGCAGCAGCAACCCCGGCCATCATGCCGCGGGTCAGAAGGCGACCAGCCATGTTTAAGACCTGCCGTTAGTGGCAGGGGAAGCCAAGCAGATGACGGCCATCATGAACGAATTCATGCACTTCGTGGCCTGAGATCAGGGATGTTGCACCCTGTTCTGCGCCTACAAAGTAGAGCAGTATCAGGCTCAGTATGACTGTAAAAACAGTCCACGGCACAAGAGCACGAACGGGAATAGCAATCGGTGCTGGGGTGCTGCTGGAAAGTGAGGAGAGGCTCTGGCTCATGATGGGCTCCGCAAGGAAAATGTGCGTTCTGCGGTGAAAACTGCTTCGGAAAAGGAGGTCTGACTCCGCATTGAGATGGCAAATGCGTTACAGTGGCGCGACCGCACCGGGTTTACACCGGTTTCCCCTTATTTTTCTGGTTATCAAAGTAATCTTCCACACAGGCGTGTCAACTGTTCCCTGTCGCAACGAGTGCTGTCAGAATAACACACTCCGTGATGCTGGCTGTGGCTCCCAGAACATCACCTGTATATCCGTTTAAAAACCGCTTTGCCGTAGCTCTTGAGACCGCTGCGACGCACAGAGACAATAGACACGTTAATACAGCGATACGGGATGAAACGCAGAGCACCGTGACACAAAACGCCGAGAACAGGCATCCCAGGACCTGATTCCGCGTCAACCTCTCCAATTGTCGTGCCAGGCCATTGTCCCGAGCGGGACGCAAAGTAAAAGGCAGAAGTGGCAGCACAGCTCTCGATAAGGTGCCTGTCAGGGCAAGAGCAGGAATGACCAGAATGATTGGTAATGCAGCAAGTGCTGTAACACGGATCAGAAGGCAGACCCCGAGTGCCAATGCTCCGTAACTTCCAATCCTGCTATCACGCATGATCTCCAGTCGTCGCTCTGCAGTATAACCGCCGCCACAGCCATCAGCCATATCGGCCAAACCATCTTCATGCAGGCCTCCT
The DNA here is from genome assembly GCF_015244665.1 of Gluconobacter japonicus. Lineage (NCBI taxonomy): Bacteria > Pseudomonadati > Pseudomonadota > Alphaproteobacteria > Acetobacterales > Acetobacteraceae > Gluconobacter > Gluconobacter japonicus. The sequence continues at coordinate 542,349 of NZ_JABCQN010000003.1, read as the reverse complement.
GTCAGAAGGATCTGTATTGCAATGCTCCAGACTGCCGCGACGGTAACCGGCACATGAACAGCGCATAGGCCCAGAAAAACAAGGCCGGTTAAAACACCTACAAAAGCGCCAATAAGTGGCCAGCACCAGACCGACCGGGACAAGGACCATTCCTCTCCCGTGACGCGCAGCCATCCCAAGGGAAGACGCGTCAATAACCCGGCACCACAGGCAATATCTTCCCGAATGGTTCGCCAGAGTTTCATTCTGTTGAGGGCGCGGACTTCTGGGAAACAGAAGCTTCCGCGAATGTTGCCATGCCATTATGGCAGGCTATGGCGCCGCGCAGAAGCGGAATGGCCAGACCTGATCCTGATGCTTCTCCCAGTCTCAGTCCGAAATCCAGAAGAGGTTCCAGCATGAGAGATGCAGCCAGGTTGCGGTGCCCCGCTTCTGCGGAGCAATGGGAAAGACGTGTATGATCAAGTGCTTCCGGGACTATCTTCACAAGAGGAAGAATTGCCGCGGTACATACAAATCCATCGAGCAAGACGGGAATGCCATGATGACGCGCGGCCAGAACGCTTCCCATGATAGCTGCCAGCTCGTATCCACCAAGGTGGCGGGCGACCTCTAATGGGTCACTCAGAGTGCCCCTGTGAAGCGTGATGGCCTCATCAATGACCGCTGCTTTCAGCTTGAGCCCGTCATCGTCAAGTCCCGTCCCACGACCAGCCCAGTCTTTGCCTGTTCCGCCCAGAAGGGCCGCGCATAGAGCGGCGGCGGGTGTTGTATTGCCAATTCCCATTTCACCGGGGCAAAACAAATCTGCGTCCTTGGGCACAGCTCTGTACCCGACTGAAACAGCAGACAGAAAATCTTCTTCCGTCATTGCTGCGGTCTGTGAAAGGTCTTCCGTTGCCTGCAGGTTCTGAAGGCAAACCACGCTCAGATCAGCTCCGGCATTGCGGGCAAGCTGATTAATAGCCGCCCCACCATGCTCGAAGTTCGCAACCATCTGGCTTGTAACGTCCGAGGGCCAGGGGGAGACGCCACGCTGAACAACACCATGATTGCCCGCGAAAATTGTGATCTGGACTTTATCCAAAACAGGCCTGTCCGTGCCCTGCCATTCACCAAGCCAGAGCGCAAGTTCTTCAAGTCGCCCCAGGCTGCCGGGAGGTTTGGTCAGCAGGGCATCCCGTTGCCTGATGCGGTCTCCACAGGCACGATCTGGCTCAGGTAGCGACAGGCAGGCCGTCCTGAGGTCCTTCATGCTGGGGAAAGAAATGTCTGGAACGGAAAATGAAGCATCAGTCGGCATGAGGTGTCTTTTGTGCTGTTATCCGGGCACATGCAAGATAATGAGACGGGAGAAGACGTGATGCATTCGGATGGCCCAACAGGCCAGCGTCAAATTTCGTTTGTTTTGGGAGGGGCTCGATCCGGGAAAAGTAGCGTTGCTGAAGCCCTTGTCACTAGCCAACCTGCGCCATGGATCTATCTGGCGACCGGTCGTGCCTACGACGAAGAGATGCGCACCCGGATTGCTTTACACCGTGCCAGTCGGGGAGCCTTGGGATGGCAGACGATCGAAGAACCTTATGATATCGCGAACGTACTTCGGAATGCAGGGCCGGAACCTGTTCTGGTCGATTGCCTCACACTCTGGCTGACCAATCTTGTTCTGGATGAAAGAGATGTCAGCGCAGCGGTAGAAGACCTGTTGTCCGCGCTCTCAGAGCGCGCGCATCAGACCGTTCTGGTGGGCAATGAAGTAGGGCTGGGAATTGTTCCGGAGAATGCTTTGGCACGGCGTTTTCGGGATGAGGCGGGTCTTCTGCATCAGCGGATTGCTGCTATCGCGGACGAGGTGCTCTTCGTTGCTGCGGGGTTATCGCTGAAACTCAAGTAGGTGCCCTACAAGGCTTTTGACACTCCAGAATAGCAGCGATAGGAAAGAAAGTGATGGTTCCTCCGAAAGGAGGATGAAAAGGGAAGCTGGTGCGATCTTGTGGATCAAATCCAGCACTGCCCCCGCAACTGTGGACGGTTATCTGTCCTGCCAGCATGGCTTTTGGGCCATGCAGCCACTGGAAATACGTCCGGGAAGGTCTGGCAGGAGAGGAGGCGCTGAAAGCGTCTCGGCCGTAAGTCAGGAGACCTGCCATCGGAGCCAAGTGTCATGATCCGGCGGGGTGCCCGGACTGTGAGGGCGCGCCGTTGCGGTGGGTCCCCTCCGAACTCCGGAGGCCTTTTACTGCGCCTTTTGTTATGCCCGTCCGGGCTGCAAGAGAGACGAAGCCATGGCAGAAACCCTGCCTCAGACCAGACCCGTCCTGCATGTCTGCGTAACATGCCGTCGTGGATTGCCACTGACTGACGATCCCGTTCAGGGGCGTCAGCTTTACGAGGCACTTGCCCGGCATGCCGAGAAAGACAATTTCAGTATCCAGCCTGTAGATTGCATGGCCACATGTAGTCGCGGCTGCGTCGCGGCTGTGTCGATGCCGGAAAAATGGACCTTGATCCTTGGGCAACTTGGTCCAGAGAAAATCGAGGACCTACGGACGTTCCTAGGCCTCTATCGAGCCTCAAAAACGGGAACAGTCATGCCGTCAAAGCGCCCGGCTTCTCTTTCTGATATGATCCTCGCTCGTCTGCCAGCGTCTCTTTCTGTCTCACAGGAACTTTCATGATGTCCCAGTCCATTTCAGGTATCGGCCGCAAAATTCCCGTTACGATTATCACAGGCTTCCTCGGTGCCGGAAAAACGACGCTTTTGCGCAATCTACTGGCGCAAGCGAACGGGCGCAGGATCGCTATTGTGGTCAACGAATTTGGTTCTCTTGGGATCGATGGAGAAATTCTGCGCTCCTGTGGCATCGAAAACTGTCCGGACGAAGATATTGTCGAACTGACAAATGGCTGCCTGTGCTGCACCGTTGCAGACGATTTCATTCCCACCATGCAGGCCCTGATTGATCGTCCTGATCCGCCGGAACATATTGTCATCGAGACGTCCGGTCTTGCGCTCCCCAAGCCTCTCCTGAAAGCGTTCAGCTGGCCTGATATCCGTACACGCATGACGGTGGATGGCGTGATTACGCTGGTGGATGCACCTGCCGTAGCAGCAGGCCGTTTTGCCGATGATCCGGCTGCAGTAGCAGCCCAGCGGGCGGCTGATCCGTCTCTTGATCACGATAATCCTCTCGCTGAAGTCTATGAGGATCAGCTGAATGCGGCAGATCTGATCGTTCTCAACAAAACCGATCTTCTGGAAACCGTCGAGACGGATGCTGTCGAGGCAGCCATCATCAAGGCTGTCCCGCGTAAGGTCGTAACATTGCGGGCCGTTGAAGGACGTCTTGATCCGGCCGTTTTGCTTGGAATTGGAGCCAGTGCGGAAGATGATCTTCAGGCACGACCGTCCAATCACGATGGAGCGGATGATCATGAACATGATGATTTTGAGAGCTTTGTTGTTGTCATGCCAGAGCAGGTCGGTGTTGATGCGGTCCTGAAGCGCCTCAGTGACGTGGCGGGTACGTTCGATATCCTGAGAATGAAGGGTTTTGTGGCAGTACAGGGCAAGAAAATGCGCCTGGCTGTACAGGGCGTGGGAACACGCTTTCGTCATGAATTCGATGTGCCCTGGACAGACGGCACGCGTGACGGACGCTTGGTCGTGATCGGACAGACCGGTCTGGATCGCGCAGCCATCGAAGCCGCGTTACTGGGCGCCTGAGTTCGTCATGCATCTTCTTGTCCGCGAACGACATGGAATAGACGATCAGGACGTGGCCGAGGATCTCGACCATGCGCCAACGGACGTCGTGTTCCTGTCTTTTTCGGACAGTGATCTTCTGGCGCTGGAACAGGCCTACGAAAAGCTGAACGCCTCGTCCCAGGGAGGGGCTGGCTTCTCACTGAGATTGGTCAATCTCTCGCGGCTCAGACATCCGATGTCCGTCGATCTGTATATCGAACAGACACTTTCTGAAGCGCATTGTGTTGTGGTGCGTCTTCTGGGGGGGATTGATTACTGGCGATATGGTGCGGAAGAAGTCAGAAACTCCTGTGCCAGAAAGTCCATTTCGCTAGCCTTGTTACCGGGAGATGCTCGTCAGGACGCAAGGCTGGAAGAATGGTCCAATGTTCACGCGACCGATCATGAACGGCTCACGGGCTTTCTGAAAGAAGGAGGCCCGGACAACACCCGCCGTGCACTGATTCTGATGGCACATCTTGCCGGATGTGGCGCAGATCTGGCTGGGATGCCGGAGCCTGTGCCATATGCCGGGCTATATCGCGCCGGAAAGCCCAACCTCTCTTTGCAGACAACAGTTGTTTTCTATCGCGCCCATCTTCTTGCCGCAGATACAGCGCCCATCGACTGTCTGGCAGATGCCTTGGAGAGGGCTGGTCTCTCGGCAGACGTGCTCTATGTTTCCTCTCTCAAAAATCCTGACGTCGCCGAATACCTGCGTCATCATCTGACCCAGTCACGCCCCGACATCATCCTGAATGCAACCTTCTTTTCTGCTCGAGGAGAGGGCGGATGTTCTCCACTGGACGACGCGGATGTGCCGGTCCTTCAGGTGTTGCAACCCAATTCAACCTGTCAGTCATGGGAAGAGAGCGGACGCGGCCTGTCTCAATCCGATCTCGCGATGCAGGTTGTTCTTCCCGAACTGGATGGGCGGCTTCTGGCAGGACCTATTTCGTTCAAGTCAGAAACGGCTCCCGGGGATGCAGCGAGGCATGATCCTTATCCGGCAGGCATATCGGCTGTTGTCGCCCAGGCAAATGCGTGGGCAAGACTGAGGAATCTGAAGCCCGAAAGCAGACATCTGGCCTTGATCCTGTCTGACTATCCAAGCGCAGAGGGCCAGTCGGCTCACGCCGTTGGCCTGGATACGTTTGCCAGTCTGTGTGCCATTGTGGAAGCACTGAAAGACGAAGGGTACAGTTGCGGGGGCGCCGAAACATGGTCCAAAACCCAGTTTGCAAACTCGTTATGTAACAAGCCAGTCCAACAGCTTCTGAGCCTTCAGGAGTATCGGGAAGCGTTTGAAACTTTGCCGGACCAGTTCCGGCAGTCTGTTCTGACCGCATGGGGCGAGCCAGAGGACGACGCCGCTTTTCAGGACGATGGCTTCTGCCTGAAAGCCCTGAGACTTGGGCATATAGTCATCGCAGTCCAGCCTGATCGTGGCGCAGCACTGGACCGCAAGGCACAGTATCACGATCCTGATACGCCCCCGCGTCATGCCTATGTCGCGTTTCATCTCTGGCTGCGTCAAGTGTGCCAGATTGACGTAATGGTTCATCTTGGAACGCATGGCACTTTGGAGTGGCTACCGGGAAAAGCCGTTGCACTGTCGCAAGGCTGTGCTCCTGCTGTTCTGCGGGGAGCATTGCCTGTCCTCTATCCTTTTATCGTCAATAATCCAGGGGAGGCTGCGGCTGCCAAACGGCGTCTTGGTGCTGTTACCATCGGTCACATGACGCCACCTGTCATGAAGGCGGGGCTCGATGCCGGGATGGCCGAACTGGAGCAGTTGATTGATGAATTCGCGGAAGCCGACGGCCTGGACCGCCGACGGGGTGCCATCCTGCGGCGTGCCATTCTGGACCGTGCATCCGGAATGGGCTTGCTGGCAGAAAGCGGTGTAAAAGCGGGCGAGGGGGATGAAGCCGAGGCTCTGGCCCGTCTGGATGCCTATCTTTGTGATGTGAAAGATCTTCAGATCCGGGATGGGCTACATGTTTTCGGGAAAATCGCCCCTCATGCAGACAGGCTCGCGACGATGGTGTCTTCGGTCGCTCAGACGCCAGCGGGCGAGATTGCCTCCTTGATTGAAGCCAGTGCGGACGCGGAAATGGCTTCGCTGCTTGCTGGATTGGAAGGACGCCTTGTTCGACCTGGTCCTTCGGGCGCACCGACCCGGGGACGAGTAGATGTTCTTCCGACTGGCCGTAATCTGTTCACCATGGACCCTCGGGCCGTGCCAACGGCATCCGCTGTGGAATTGGCAAGAGCGCAGTCGCAGCAGATCCTTTTGCGACATCTTCAGGAAGAGGGCGAACCACTCCTGCGCATCGTGATGGATCTGTGGGGCTCTTCTACGCTCCGGACTGGTGGAGAGGATCTGGCACTGGCGCTTCTTCTGATGGGCGTTGAACCTCTCTGGGATGCGTCCAGTGGGCGTGTTTCCGGAATTGAGGTTACGCCAATCGCTGTTCTGGATAGGCCACGGGTAGACGTCACACTCAGAATTTCGGGTCTGTTCCGAGATGCTTTTCCCGGTCAGATTGCCTTGTTCGATCAGGCCGTTCAGGCCGTCTCTGCCCGCGAAGAAGGGGAAGAGTGGAACCCTCTCGCCGCCAGTGTCCACGATCTTGAAGGAGAAGAGCGAAAAGCGGCAACAGCACGGATCTTCGGAGCCGCTCCGGGAACGTACGGAACCGGTATTGAGGAAATGCTGGCAAGAGGAACGTGGGAGACGCGGTGTGAACTCGGTCAGTCCTATCTTGAAGGGAATGACTGGATGTATGGGGGGGGGCGTGACGGTACGCGGAATGCGGCAGCTTTGGCAGAAAAGCTCAAACAGACGGATGCTATTCTGCATGTTCAGGACCATGCGGAAACCGATATTCTAGAGAGCTCTGACGTAGCGGCACATGAGGGGGGGCTTTTTGCCGCTGCTGAGATGCTTGGAGCAGATCCTGCCCTCTGGCATGGCGACACATCCCGTCCGGACGCACCACGTCTGCGCGATACTGAAGCGGAAGTTGCGCGGATCGTCCGGGGGCGCTTGGCAAACCCGCGGTGGTTGGAGGGTATGCGGCGCCATGATTATCGTGGGGCCGCGGAAATGGCGCGTGGGCTGGATGCACTATGCGCCTTCGCGGCAACGGTGCCAACGCGGTTCGATCACCAATTTGATCTTGTCTTTGCGGCTACACTTGGAGACGAAACCTGCGATACGTTCCTGGAACGCGCCAATCCGCAGGCGCGACATGCGATGCGAGAGCGCTTTCAGGGCATGATCCGTCGCGGCCTGTGGCATCCCCGAAGCAATAGCGTAACAGCGTTTCTGGAGGGGGAGCAGGGATGAGCGATACCTCTCTGATCCGTGGCTGGTGTCCCGATCTTTTTGCGCCGATGAAGGCTCGCGACGGTTTTCTCGTGCGGATCAGACCTCCAATAGAGGGGCTTGATGCAAGGCAGGCGCGCGCGATAGCCGCAATCGCGTCTGAACATGGAAATGGTACAATCGAACTGACGAACCGGGGAAACCTGCAACTTCGTGGTTTCTCGCTGGACGGTGCTCATTTGGCCGGTAACATCGCAGTGGAATGCGGAATCGCTGACCCTAACCCGGCACGGGAGCGAAGACGGGCAGTTCTTGTTTCCCCCTTGGCTGAACATGATCCGGCCTGCCATCCTGATACACTTCTGGTCTCCAGAAGACTTCAGGTCGAGCTCTTAGCGCATGATCGGCTTGACAGCCTGAGTGGCAAGTTCGGGTGGGGTGTGGATGGCGGCGGTTTTGTGCCTCCAGGAGCCCTTTTCGCCGATATAGTTCTTCAGGCGCAGCAGGATGGGTGGGCCGTACGCTGTGGAGGCCTGACAACGGAGGTCCTGGACGAAGAACTGGCGGTCCAAAGGGTTGTAGCCCTCTCTGATGCGTTCGCCAGACAGCCAGACATCAGGCGTCCAGCCCATAATGATGGCGCCACAAAAGCCTTGTTGGAGAAGGTAGGGTTCCGGAAATATCTTCCAACCGAACCTGTTCCTGTTTTCGTGCTTCCTGTGGGCAAACTTCCCGGACACCGGGTCGGAATGGGGCTTCCGTTCGGTAGGCTGCAGGCTGCTGACTTCAGTTTTTTGGCCGAACAGCTCGGAGAAGACCGTTTGCGCGTGACGCCTTGGCGAGGTGTCATCATGCCTGAAAATACCACAAACCATCCTGATTTTATCGTGGACGCTGCTGACCCGCGCCTTCGGATTGAAGCATGTGTCGGTGTGTCAGGATGTGAAAGAGCAACAGAGGATGTTGCCGAAACTGCCCTGGCTCTGGCATCTGACGTTCCTCCTGGCTGTGTGCTGCATGTTTCAGGCTGCGTAAAAGGATGCGCTCATCCCGGCGCAGCAGATATGACGCTCATTGCCAGAAACGGACGATATGATGCTGTGCGCAATGGGTGCACGAAAGATACGGTCTCGTGGGCCGACAGGGACTTACCCGAAATCCGGGGCCTGCTATCCCGCGAACTGAAGGAGATACAGGCTTGAGCGCCGGACCTTATTCTTACGACTACATCCGGGATGGCGCTGCCATTTACGCCCGATCCTTTTCCACCATCCGGGGCGAAGCGGACCTGTCTGCTTTCACACCCGAACAGGCACAGATCGTGGTTCGCATCATTCATGCCTGCGGGATGGTTGATGTCGCAGGTTCAGTCAGCATGACCGCCGACCTCGTGAGGGCTGCACGAGACGCTTTGAAAGCAGGTAAGCCCATTTTGTGTGATTCAGAGATGGTCGCACATGGTGTGACACGAGCACGGCTTCCAGCGAATAACGCTGTAATCTGTACTCTGCGTGATCCCCGCACGCCGGAACTCGCACGGACCATTGGGAATACGCGTTCAGCCGCTGCTCTCGATCTGTGGGGAGACCAGCTTGAGGGAGCCGTTGTTGCAATCGGGAATGCCCCGACCGCCTTGTTCCATCTTCTGGAACTGATTGACGCGGGCGGCCCACGACCTGCAGCCATTATCGGTATGCCAGTAGGATTTGTTGGGGCCGCTGAATCCAAGGATGCCCTGGCTGAAAGATCAGACTTGCCGCATGTGATTGTTCGCGGGCGTCTGGGAGGAAGTGCAATGGCTGCCGCAGCCATCAATGCACTCGCTAGTGAAGCCGAATGACAGACGCTACGGTCTATGTTGTGGGTGTGGGCCCGGGTGATCCGGAACTCATGACGCTCAAGGCGGCGAAGGTCATCGCCCAGTCTCCGACAATCGCGTATTTCTGTCGGCATGACCGGATGGGCCATGCGCGCTGTATCGCGGATGCTCATATTGTGGAAGGGACGCGCGAATTGCGATTTGCGTATCCGTTTACCATAGAACGCCAGGTCAATGATCCGTCCTATCACCCTGATATGTCATCTTTCTATGATGACTGTGCGACCCGGATCGAAGCCGAAATCCAGCTTGGGCGAGACGTGGCGATCCTGTGCGAGGGAGATCCGTTTCTATACGGGTCTGCGATGTATCTGTTTGATCGTCTGAAAGCCGGTATTCCCTGTGAGGTCATTCCCGGCATCACGGGCATGAGTGGATGCTGGACGGAAGCCGCGCTTCCCATGACCCATGGTGACGATGTGTTGTGCGTCCTGCCTGCCACTATGCCGGAAGATGATCTGGCTCACTGGCTTGAAAAGGCGGATGCGGCCGTCGTGATGAAGCTTGGGCGCAATCTTCCCAAACTTGAGGCAGCTCTGAAACGCGCTGGCAGGATGCAGGATGCTGTCTACGTTGAGCGTGGAACGCAGGATGATGCCCGCGTCATGCCTCTGGCGGACATGTCCGAACCTGCACCCTATTTTTCCCTTGCTCTCCTGCCAGGACGCCGTGGTATCCGATGAGTCGCATTTTCGTCATCGGACTCGGGCCGGGTAATCCGGATCAGCAGACGCCAGAAGCGCGCAAGGCGCTATCTCTGGTAACGGACGTGATTGGCTATGGGCCCTACGTAGCCCGTCTTGAACTACCCGAAACCGTTGTGCGTCACCCCTCTGACAACAGGGTGGAACTGGATCGCGCCCGACATGCTCTGGAACTTGCAGGGCAGGGACGTTGCGTCGCGATCGTTTCAGGCGGTGATGCCGGCGTCTTTGGCATGGCCAGCGCGCTGTTTGAGGCGATCGACCATGGATTGGAGCTATGGCGGACTACCGAGGTCACTGTGATTCCCGGCGTGTCAGCCGTCCTCGCGGCGGCGGCCCGGATCGGTGCACCTTTGGGGGGCGATTTTTGTGTCATGTCCCTGTCAGACAATCTCAAACCATGGGATGTTGTTTGCCGCAGATTAAGGCTGGCCGCAGAGGCCGGATTTGTGATTGCACTGTACAATCCACGATCCAAAGCGAGGCCTTGGCAGCTTGGTGAGGCGCTGGATATTCTCCGAACCTGTCTGCCGGGTACAGTGCCAGTTGCGTTTGCCCGTGCCATTGGACGTCCCGATGAACGCCTCACACTCACGGATCTGACGAATGCTGATCCAGAGTGTGTTGATATGAGCACACTGGTTTTGATCGGCAGTGAACTGACCCGGAAGATTAAGAGGCCTCAGGGAGAAGCCTGGCTCTACACGTCTCGGTCAGTTCCAGCATGACGATGCTTTTGCAGCCAAAGAAGTGCCTCATCGACGGTCGCGACAGTCTCTGCCAATGGCAATACCGGACGATCAATCATGATAACCGGCAACCCAAGGTTTCGAGCGGCGGCAAGCTTGGCGGACGTCGCCTCGGAGCCCGCATTTTTCGTGACCAGCACCTCAATGGCGTGATCTTTCATGAGGGCCATTTCACTGGCAACGGTAAATGGCGGGCGAGCCAGAAGAAGCAGCACATTCTGCGGCAGGGACGACGGTTCAGGCGCGTCAATACTACGCAGGACGTAATGATGTTGAGAGGCGCGTTGAAACGGGCCGAGATCCTTCCGACCCGTCGTCAAAAAGACGGTCTGGGGAGCATCTCCAAGCGCCGCCGCAGCTTCATCAATGCCCGAAACATGCGTCCATTGATCTCCCTCGACTTCCGTCCAAGCTGGGCGGTCTATCCGAAGCAAGGGAATACCGCTGCGGGCACAGGCCATCGCAGCATGGCGGCTCATCTGGGCTGCAAAAGGATGCGTGGCATCCACAACGGTCCCCACGCTCTGGTCCCGCAGGAAATCACGCAGTCCGTCCGCTCCACCAAACCCACCAATTCGCACCGAAATAGTTGGCAAAACCGGATTTTTCGTTACCCCGGCGAGGGAAAAAATGGTGTCATACTCGTCATGAGAGCCAAGCAACTGAGCCAGTTGGCTGGCTTGGGTAGTGCCCCCAAGGATCAGAACGCGCATAGAATTGGTCCCTCTGCCGGAGCCGGCCGATGACAGCCCCATGGCTCAGCGTTATCGGAATTGGCGAGGATGGTGTCGAGGGGCTTTCCTCTCTGGCACGTCAGATCATCGCTAAGGCGGAAGTCGTTTTCGGCGGAGAGCGTCATCTGAGGCTGGCGGGCAGCGTGATCCGGGGAGCAACAGAAACTTGGGGTTCGCCGTTTTCTGACGGGATACAGCGTGTTCTGGAGATGCGCGGAAAACCCGTAACCGTTCTGGCTTCGGGAGATCCATTCTTGTTTGGTGTCGGAAGCACGCTTTCCAGGCATCTTGAATCCGGAGAACTGATCTGCATACCCGCACCATCTTCAATCGCCTGGGCCTGTGCCCGTCTTGGATGGTCACAGCAAGACGTTCGTGTCCTTTCGCTATGCGGGAGACTTTTGGAAACACTTGCACCGCACCTACAACCTGCTCTGAGACTGGTTGTCCTTTCTGCTGATGGGAATACACCCGGAATGGTCTGCCGCTTTCTAGCGGATCGAGGGTTTGGAAAGTCCCGAATTCATGTCTTGGAGCATCTTGGAGGCCCTGACGAACGCATACACTGTTTCCGGGCAGAAGATGGTACATTGCCTGTCTCGGATCTCAATCTGATCGGAATTGAGGTCGAGGCAGATAAAGACGCGCAGATCATTCCACTGGCTTCTGGCCTTGATGATGATCTGTTCGAGCATGACGGGCAGATTACCAAGCGCGAAATTCGTGCCATCACCCTCTCCACGCTTGCGCCGAGAGCGGGGGAGGTTCTGTGGGACATTGGAGGAGGGGCCGGATCGGTCGCGATTGAATGGATGCTGCGCCACCCCTCAAATCGCGCGATCACTATTGAACAGAATTCAGAACGCGCAGCCCGGATCAGCCGCAACGCTCTGACGCTGGGCGTTCCCGGTTTGCAGGTCGTAGAGGGTCGTGCGCCCGAGGCGCTTGTGTCTCTGGATCGTCCTGATGCCGTGTTCATTGGCGGGGGCCTCACCAGCGAGGATATCTTCATGCAGGCGCGCAAGGCACTCCCCGTGGGAGGACGTCTTGTCGCCAACGCTGTGACGCTTGAAGGAGAGGCCATACTGGCGGCTCAACATACGAAATATGGTGGCACACTAACGCGCATCGGCATTGAACGGCTCGACGCGGTAGGTCGTCTCCATGCATTTCGGCCCGCCATGCGAGTCACCCAGTATGGAACGACAATCTCAGGGGACAATGAATGATTGTTGCAGGTATTGGCTGTCGGTCAGGCATCAACACAGATGCTTTGTTGTCGCTGGTCCAACGTGTTTCGGCTGGTCACTCATTGGCCAGGCTCGCTGCTCCGGCCTTCAGAAAAGGGGAGTCAGCCATTTCTGCTCTGGCGAAAATTTTGAAAGTTGAACTGGTCTGGATTAGCGCGCAGGACATGGCTGAACGACAGGTAGAATGTGAAACTCATTCAGCAATCGCTTTCGAAAAAACCGGTTTCAGTTCCGTGGCCGAGGCGTGCGCTCTTGCTGGAGCAGGGCCCAAAAGCTGCCTGCTCGTTACACGACAGAGCAACAGAGACGTGACCTGCGCACTTGCGATATCATCAGACACGACAGGGATAGAGAACGGATGACGGTTCATTTCATTGGCGCTGGTCCTGGCGCAGCCGATCTTCTGACACTTCGTGGCCGTGATCTTCTGGCGTCCTGCCCAGTCTGTCTCTATGCGGGCTCCATCGTCCCTGAGGAAATGCTGGAGCATTGCCCTCAGGACGTCCGCAAAGTAAACACTGCGCCGCTTTCTCTGGACCAGATCGAGCAGGAATATGTTCGAGCTTATGAAGCCGGGCAGGACGTTGCGCGTCTCCACTCTGGGGATCTTTCCATTTACAGTGCGATCGCCGAACAGACCCGTCGTCTGGACAGGTTGGGTATTCCCTGGACCATGACACCTGGTGTGCCTGCTTTCGCTGCGGCCGCGTCTGTTCTCGGTAAAGAACTGACAGTCCCCGAAGTGGCGCAGACTGTCGTACTCACCCGCGTCAGCGGGCGTGCATCGTCCATGCCTCCCCGGGAAACATTGGCAGCTTATGCAGCGACGGGAGCAACGCTCGCCATCCACCTTGCAGTCCATGCGCTTGAGCGGATCGTAAAGGAGTTGCTGCCGTTTTATGGGGCAGACTGCCCAGTGGCAGTCGTTGCACGGGCAACATGGCCGGACCAAATTACCATTCGGGCAACACTTGGCACATTGCTGGAAAAAGCGGCCGAAAGCCCCGTCGAACGGACCGCGCTTGTTCTGGTGGGGCCTGCTCTTGGCGCGGAAGAATTTCGTGAAAGTGCGCTGTATGACCCCGAGTATCAGAGACGTTTCAGAGGTGGGTTACCCACTGGATGACTGCGCCCAACGCACTGCCCTTGCCGGTCAAATACCAGCACATCCAGCATGACATTACTGCCTTCCAGAACGCTGAGGGCAAATTGTCGTGCAACATTGGCGATATGGTCCCCAAGCGGGATCCCCGCCTGGGATGCGAGCAGAAAAGCTTCTGCAACGGTTGGCGTGAGGGCAATGGCCTCCGCCAGGTCCGAGGCGGCACCAGCAGTCGTCGCCAGCGCCGCGAGGGCAGTCATGTCGGCGCTTCCACGCTTGGAATGCAGATCCATCCGGCCTTGAGCCAGTTTCGTCATTTTCGCAATACCGCCCCCGATCGTGAGACGTGGAACCGGATGGCGCCGGATATATTTGAGAACACCGCCTGCAAAATCTCCCATTTCGATCAGAGCGGTCTCCGGCAACCCGTAAAGTTCCTGAACAGCACGTTCAGAGACGTTTCCAGTGGTAGCAGCCAAGTGGGGAAGATTAAGGGCACGCGCGACGTCAATGCCTCGATGGATACTGTCGATCCATGCGGAGCAGGAAAAAGGGACGACAATTCCTGTTGTACCCAGAATAGACAAACCGCCAACAATCCCCAGCCGACTGTTCAGTGTCTTTTTCGCCAAAGTGATCCCGTTTTCGACGGACACAGTCACTTCCGCGGCAACATCCGATCCGGAAACGTCTTCAAGCGCGCGAATAATCATCTGGCGGGGAACAGGGTTTATGGCGGGCTCTCCGGGCGGCAGAGGCAGACCGGGACGGGTAATGGTGCCGACACCGACACCCGCTACGAATGTCACACCGTTTCCCGATGGACACTTCCGTACCGCCGCATGAATGAGAGCGCCATGCGTCACATCCGGGTCATCGCCCGCATCCTTGACGACAGCCGCCCAGGCTCCGTTTTCGTTGAAGCCGTGGCCAGCCAGAACGAAGCTGGCCGATTTGCCGCCAGGAAGCGTAATGAGGACCGGATCAGGGAACTGACCCGTCTTCAAAGCCGTCCATGCTGCCTTGGCCGCCGCAGTAGCGCAGCTTCCGGTCGTCCAGCCATATCGGAGTGGGGGCGCTTGGGCAGTCATCATGTACAGAATACGATATTTATGCCTGAAAGCGAGCCACACACTCTGAACGAAGGCAAGAAATGACACGCGCTATCATGATTGCCGCTCCCCGTTCAGGCGGAGGGAAGACCACGACGACCCTCGGGCTGCTGGCGGCTCTACGCGGAAGAAACATTGCCGTACAGGCGGCGAAAACCGGGCCAGACTATATAGACCCTGCGTTCCATGAGGTTGTGACAGGACGTTCCAGTCTCAATCTGGACAGTTGGGCCATGACGCCCAGCCTTTTGGAAACCATGCTCGCCCGATCCGCCGAGGAGGCGGACCTGCTTGTGGTTGAAGCGGCTATGGGATTGTTTGATGGGCTGCTCGGGCCTGAAAAGTCGCGCGGAGCACCATCGGATATCGCGGCACGTTTCGGTATTCCGGTTGTGCTGGTGCTGGATATCTCAGGGCAAGGACAATCAGCCGCCGCCATCGCACATGGCTTCGCAACACTGGACCCGGATGTTCGTGTTGCGGGTGTTGTTCTGAACCAGGTTGCGTCCCCCCGTCATCTTTCCATGGCGCGTGAGGCTGTGCTTGCGGCTGGTATCCCGGTTCTGGGGGCCTTTATGCGTGATTCGTCTCTAAAATTGCCAGAACGGCATCTTGGACTGGTGCAGGCACGAGAACAGGCGACGTTAGAAGAGCTTCTCCAGCGCCTTCAAAGGCGAGCGGAAGAATCGCTTGATCTCGATAGTGTTCTTCAGACCGCATCCCCACTGAACGCGCAGGACAGAGGAGAGCTTGCCGTCCTGCCACCTGGACAACGGATCGCCATTGCAGATGATACTGCATTTTCCTTTCTTTACGGACATGTTGCAAAAAGCTGGCGGCAGGCCGGTGCAGAACTGATCCCGTTCTCGCCACTCGCCAATGAGGGGCCTGATAAGAGCTGCGACGCCTGCTGGCTTCCCGGTGGATATCCGGAACTGCATGCAGGCTCTCTGGCTGCGGCAGATCAGTTTATCAGACGTCTTGCAGCTTTCTCCCGAACTCGCCCGGTTCATGGAGAGTGTGGAGGCTTCATGGTGTTGGGACGGGCGCTTGAAGATGCTGATGGCATAATCCATCAGATGACCGGCCTTCTCAGCCATGAGACAAGTTTCGCAAAGCGGAAAATGAATCTTGGCTACCGGGAAGCTATTCTCCAGACGGATTGCGCTCTGGGTACGAAAGGCGCGGTTTTCCGCGGGCATGAGTTTCACTACGCCCGTGTGACAAATCCGGGAACAGACTCTGCGCTGGCACTCCTTCGCGATGGGAATGGCAACGATCTGGGATCAGCAGGCGGATATCGTGGGCATGTGTCAGGTTCATTTTTTCACGTTATGGCAGGCAGAGGCAGGGACGCGATATGAGCAATTCGGATGAAAACGCCCGCTATCGGGAAAAAATGCAGAAACGCAAGGATGTGCAGGACCAGGAAGTCGCATCCAAGACCGTGGAAAAAGGCATTCTGGCCGTTCACACCGGATCGGGAAAAGGGAAGTCAACGGCGGCTTTCGGCCTTGCTCTGAGGGCACTCGGTCATGGCCGACGGGTTGTGGTGGTACAGTTCATCAAAGGGGCCTGGATGACGGGGGAAAGGTCCGCTCTGGAGCGTTTTGAGGACCTTCTTGAATGGCACACTATGGGCGAGGGCTTTACATGGGAGACACAGGATCGCTCAAGGGATATCGCGGCCTGTGAGCGCGCGTGGGAGGTTGCGAAAGCAGCTTTGAAGCGTGACGATGTCGGTTTGGTGGTTCTGGACGAACTGAATATTGCCCTGCGTTATGACTACCTTCCGCTGGAGCAGGTTCTGTCTGACCTCAAGGACAGACCAGCCATGCAGCACGTCGTCATTACTGGCAGAAACGCCAAGCCTGCTTTGGTGGAAGCAGCGGATCTGGTGACGGAAATGACATTGGTAAAGCATCATTTCAGCGCAGGCGTCAAAGCACAGGCCGGGTTTGAATTCTGATGGGTAGCGTACCGAAGACGCGGGCTCTCATGTTTCAGGGAACCGGCTCCAGCGTTGGAAAATCGGTGCTGGTTGCGGGTATTGCCCGTGCTTTGACGCGACGTGGACTAAAGGTAAGGCCCTTCAAACCTCAGAATATGTCCAATAACGCCGCCGTAACGCGCGATGGTGGTGAAATCGGGCGTGCGCAGGCCTTGCAGGCGCGCGCTTGCGGTGTTGATCCAACGGTCGATATGAACCCCGTTTTGCTGAAGCCACAAAGCGAAACCGGCTCACAGCTGGTCGTCTGTGGAAAGATGCGCGGAACCGTTCGGGCTCGGGAATATCAAAGCGTCAAAAAAGCTCTTCTACCAGAAGTTCTCAGTGCTTTTCAGCGACTGGCGGCAGACGCGGATATTGTTTTGATCGAAGGGGCAGGGTCTGCGTCCGAAGTCAATCTCAGGGCGAATGACATTGCTAATATGGGGTTTGCTGAGGCAGCGAATGTCAACGTCGTTCTGATTGGTGATATTGACCGGGGTGGCGTGATTGCCAGTCTGGTGGGCACACAAGCTGTTCTACCTGACACGGATGCCGCGCGGATCAAGGGATTTATTGTCAACAGAATGCGTGGAGATGCCTCGCTGTTTGCTGCAGGTATGACCGTTATCGCGCAGCAAACAGGTTGGCCGCCTCTTGGACTTGTCACGCATCTGGCGCGCGTCGGAGATCTGCCGGCCGAGGACGCTTCAGACCTTATAACGACCACGGGTGCTGCGAGTGGCCTTCACATAGCCGTGCCGCACCTGCCGACAATTGCCAATTTTGATGATCTCGACCCCTTAAAATCCGACCCGGGCGTTTCTCTGGATATTGTTCCGCCGGGTCGGCCACTTCCCGTGTGTGATCTCGTTATTCTTCCAGGATCAAAGGCGACTATTTCTGACCTGAAGGCCTTCAGGGAACAGGGGTGGGATATAGATCTCAAGGCCCATGTCCGTCGTGGAGGTCGAGTTCTGGGTATCTGTGGGGGGTATCAGATGCTTGGCCACACGATTGAAGATCGAGAGGGCCTTGAAGGCTCCTGCGAAATGGTGGAAGGGCTGGGCCTGCTGAATGTGAAGACGGTTCTGACAAAGGAGAAACGTCTGACCGAAGTGTGCGGAACCCTTCTTCCAGAAAACATTGCACTGTCCGGATACGAGATTCATATTGGCCGCACGACCGGAGCGGATTGCAACCGGCCTTTTGCTATTCTTGAAGGCCAGCCTGATGGCGCCGTTTCTGCAAACGGGCAGGTCTGGGGAACGTATCTGCATGGGCTGCTTTCTGGCGGCAAGGCACGCGCAGCACTTCTCGCACGTCTTGGGATACCACTCAGTTCCTTGCAGGATCAAGATGAGCGTGTTGAAAACGCCCTGGACGAGTGGGCTGACCATCTGGAGAGCTGTCTGGATCTGGGCGCGCTTTTATCGTTGGCTCAGCCTGTTTGATGTGCGTCAGAGCCAGAGCAACGGCATTAGGCCGATAAGAACAAGACCCTGAACCCCACATGCTCGACGATAGAGCCGGAGTGCCCTTGCGAGATCGTCCTGTGTCGCTTCCGATCGGCCATTGCCCATCCAATGGTCTTCAACCATCATGCCACCATAGACACGGGGCCCTGCAAGTTTGAGGCCCAGTGCACCTGCCATGGCAGCTTCCGGCCAGCCTGCATTGGGGGAGCGATGATGGCGGGCATCGTATCTGACGGCCTGAAAAGCCCCCAATGGACTGGCCTGCCGCATCGTCATGGCGCCAAGAATGATCCACACTGCAGAAAGACGGGAAGCGGGGAGATTGATCAGATCATCCAGCTTCGCAGAGGCCCATCCGAAGGCAGCATGACGGGGCGTGAGATGGCCAATCATGCTATCCGCAGTATTGATAGATTTGTAGAACACAACTCCGGGCAGACCACCAAGCGCCGCCCAGAACAGCGGTGCGACGATCCCGTCCGAGAAATTTTCAGCCAGACTTTCGATAGCTGCCCGGACCACACCGGCTTCGTCCAGTTGCTCGGGATCACGCCCTACAATCATGGAAACAGCTTTCCTGCCTCCTGCCAGGCCTTCGAGCTTCAGGCCATACAAAACGGCGCGGACGTGTTCCCAGAGGGATCTTTGAGCAATAAGGGTACTTGCGACCAACCCTTCCAGAATATGGATTTCCAGAGGAGTGGCGATCAGGCTCAAAAGCTTGAGAGACAACAAGACAATCAAGACAGGAAGGGACGTCAGCAGGCCAAGAACAATGATACCTTTGAGTTTGCGACGTCGTGGAGTGTCATTGGAATGGTTGAGCCGATGATCCAGTCGGGCAATAAGAGCGCCAACCCACGTCACGGGATGGCCAATCAGACGAAACAGCCAGGCCGGATAGCCAAAAACGGCCTCGATTGCGCAGGCGAGACAGGCAACGGAAATCGTGTGGGAGAGAAAGGAGACGCTCATGGACCTGCATATTTCATCCGGATGCCGTGATCTAGCATGACGGCAGCCATGCTGAAAAATATGCCAGCCCATGGCGGGCAGGTTCGTCAGATCATGCGATCTTTTCCCGAAGCGCCATTGCCCTTCGTGGATCTTTCAACTGGAATCAGTCCTTACGCTTACCCTGTCGATCAGGCGGCGATAGGGGATTGGACACGATTACCAGAAGCGGAAGCAGAAGAAGCGCTCCGGCGGGCTGCTGCTCAAGCTTACGGCGCTGCATCTTCCGATATGATTGTTGCCGGACCGGGAACACAGATGCTTATCGCGCTGTTGCCAGTAGTATTGCAGGCTAACCGTGTCACGATTTTTGGCCCGACATACTCTGGACATGAGCAATCCTGGCGTAATGCAGGAGCAGACGTTTCAATCGTGACGGATTGTTCCAGTTTTGAAAATGCCGCTGATCAGCCGAATCAAGTCTGTGTTCTCTGCAACCCTAATAATCCAGACGGACGATACCTCTCGATTGCACACCTTCGAAAGCTCTCAGAAAGATGCGCTAAATCAGGGTCTTATCTGATTGTAGACGAGGCTTTTGCAGATTTTGAAGAAGAAAATACAGTTTCTCTTCTTCCTTCTCCGAGCCTGATCATTTTGAGATCTTTTGGGAAAAGCTACGGATTGCCAGGGATAAGGCTTGGTTTTTTGGTGGCCTCCAAGAATCTTGCAGATCAAATGCGCACATTTATGGGTGATTGGGCTGTCAGTGCTCCCGCACTGACCGTCGGGTATCAGGCGCTCACCAATACGACATGGATTACCCGTATCAAGAAGCGTCTTGATGATGACAGAACAAGGCTTAACGCCGCTCTGATCAGTGCTGGACTGCTTGTGTATGGATCAACCCGTTTGTTTACTTTGATCCATACAGAACAGGCGTCTGAACTTTGGATGTTCCTGTGCCAAAAAGGCATTGTGACGCGCGTTTTCCCACAACGCCCCGTCGAGTTGAGGCTGGGAGTACCCCGTAATGGGGAAGAGTGGCACCGGTTGGAAAGAGCACTGTCTGACTGGGCGTCCCGGCCCAAATGAAGCTTTTCTGTTTCGCATTGCCGATGTCGCCAAGCCTAAAACAGAGCGTTTTCCCTAACGAAAAGGTTCTGCGAAACTTCTCGGGGCTAAGAAATCTCGCATTGCCGAGGGCTGATCAATGGGTTGTAGGGACTTTACAAGAAGAAGCAGAACAACTGGCAGAAACTATCGGACAGCCAGTTACGGTCGCTCCGGAGTTGTGTTCTCGTCATTATGGAGCGTGGAGCGGACGCCCTTTAAAGACAATGTCAGCAGAAGATCTGGAGAAATGGCTTCATGATCCGAAGTTTGTGCCGCCGGCCGGAGAAAGCCGCAGCATGGTCTATCATCGCGTGGTGCAGTGGCTTCGGAAGATCCAGACAAAAGATGAGACAGTGGCGGTAATGGCGGACGCCGATATCGTCCGGCTCCTGATTCTGGTCTGTCTTGGATTGGATGTGACTTGGGAAAATCTACTGGATGTCGCACCGACAAGCTGGAACATTCTTTCTTACCGGACGCACTGGCGTCTTCAGACCCTCTCTCTTCCTCCTGAAAAATCAGATTTTGAAATTACTTGCGGGTCAAAAAACGATCATTGATCCAGGCCGCTGCGCCAACAGCGACAAGAATTGGTCCCAGAATAAACAGGGCGGCGACAAGGCTAATAACAATAATAACCCCAAGCGACATGCTGTTTTCTCCCAACCTAAAAAAGAAACTTTCACGCACGGAAGCACGTTTGCCACGGTTCCCGCATATATCTGACAGATTTGTGCTTCATAATCACCTCTGAAAAGGGGAACGCCGTGCGTTATTTTCTATTTTTCCTTTCAGGAATAGCTTTTACGCATTTCTGGCTGCGAAGGATCTCGCTCAAGAATAGTCCTGCGTTGTGTAGTTCGTGACTTGATTACTGGAGAGAAACTGGCCGCAAGTGGTCGAAAATATGATTTTCCTTCCGGGAATAAAGCATGACATCACGAAGTATGTCTGTGATGTTCTGAAAGCGTCTTTCTTTGGCTTTGGTGCGTTATACTTCTGGTCAACGTGCTTGCGTGAGGCAATGTCCTTCAGGCAAAAGCCATGGGAGTTCCGGTCTGATGACTGCAACATCACCCCGTCCGTCACGGGCGACAGAAACAGCTTTGAAAATTCTCGCCCTAGATCTTCACTGGACCTGGAACCATGAAGCCGATCTTCTGTGGGAAAGTATCAATCCTGACCTCTGGGAGAAAACGCGCAATCCTTGGATTACGCTGACCAGAACGCCCAAATCAGACCTTGCAACAGCTCTGAGTGACCCTGACACCAAGGCATTGATAAAAGCCAGTATGGCGCGCCGGAAGTACGAGCTTGAACGGCGCACCTGGTTTACTCAAAAACACCCGGACAGCAGTCTGTCTGAAGTCGCCTATTTCAGCATGGAGTTCATGCTTAGCGAGGCTCTTCCCATTTATTCAGGTGGGTTGGGAAATGTAGCCGCCGATCAATTGAAAGCCGCCAGTGATCTGGGTGTACCAGTTGTCGCGGTAGGGCTCCTGTATGCACAGGGATATTTCCGGCAGGAAATCACGCCTGAAGGTACGCAAAAAGCCCTTTATCCCTTTAATGATCCCGCCCATCTTCCTATCCAGCCTGTTCTAACCCCTGAGGGGGAGTGGTTTCGCCTGTCCGTCCAGACTGCGACGGGTGAAATCTGGCTCCGCGCCTGGAAGGCCGTCATTGGACGGGCAACCCTGTATCTTCTGGATACGAATGACCCTGCCAACCCTCCGGCTATTCGTTGCATTACCACGCAGCTTTACGGAGGGGATGCCGAGCTTCGACTGCGTCAGGAAATGGTTCTGGGTATTGGAGGCTGGCGGCTTCTGCATGTTCTCGGACATAGACCAGAGATCTGCCATCTGAACGAAGGCCATGCAGCCTTCGCCGCATTGGAAAGAGCGCGCTGCATTGCAGAAGACCTGAATATTCCGTTTTCACAAGCACAGATTATCGCTCGGGCCGGGACACTTTTTACCACCCATACCGCTGTTCCTGCCGGATTTGACCTTTTCCCGCCCAAATTGATCGAAAGCCATCTGACGTTTTATTCTGAAGAGCGCCTCGGTCTCCCCATTCAGGAGTTTCTGGCCCTCGGCAGACTCAATCCGGAGAATACGGATGAGTTCTTCAACATGGCCTATCTGGCCATGAAAAGCAGTTGTGCCGTGAATGGTGTCAGTCAGCTGCATGGAGAGGTGAGCCGCTCCCTTTTTGCTCCGTTGTTTCCTCGTTGGCCGCAAAAAGAAGTTCCGGTTTCCTTCGTTACCAATGGCGTTCATACCCCTACGTGGGATTCTGTTGCAGCGGACGATCTCTGGACCAGAATAGCGGGGAAGGGACGCTGGCAGGGAACGCTCGAAGGCCTGGGAGACGCTGTCCGTCATCTGGATGACGAAAGTTTATGGCAGATGAGATACGCCTCAAGGCGTGGTCTTCTTCAGGCGTTATCCGAAGAGCTTCCATCCCGACAATGTACCGTCGGAGAGGATGGATTGTGGTGCCTGCCAACCCCCACTCTCAGGCCAGACGCACTTACGATCGGGTTTGCCAGACGATTTGCGACTTACAAGCGCCCGGATCTTATTCTGCATGATGAGGAACGACTTGTCAGACTTCTGAAAGACGAAAGCCGCCCTGTTCAGATCATTCTGGCTGGAAAAGCTCATCCCAAAGACATGGAGGGGCAGGCCATGATTACGCGCTGGGTCAATTTTTGCCAGCGTCAGGATATCGTGGGCAAAGTCGTCTTTCTGGCAGATTACGATATGGCTCTCGCACAGAAGATGGTCCAGGGCGTAGACCTCTGGCTGAATACGCCGCGTCGTCCGTGGGAAGCCAGCGGCACAAGCGGCATGAAGGTTCTGGTGAATGGTGGCCTGAATCTTTCTGAAAGGGACGGATGGTGGGCGGAAGCCTATACCCCCGAAGTCGGATGGGCTTTGGGGGACGGGTTGGAGCATGGAGGCGACCCGGCTTTCGATCATACCGATGCGCAGGAACTGTATCGACTGCTGGAAGAACACGTTTTGCCAGAGTTTTTCGAGCGGGATGAACAAGGCATTCCTCGGGCCTGGATCGCCAAAATCCGGGAGAGCATGGCTCGTCTGACACCGCATTTTTCTGCAAACCGCACTGTTCGCGAATATACGGAGACGTTCTATCTGCCTCTGTCAGAGCGCTACAGAGAGCGGCACCAGATCGATAGCTCCTCTGCCCCCGATATTTTTGACCGTAGTAAAATGCTTCAGGCAGGATGGAGCAGCCTCCGGATTGGAGAGGTGGTTATTCCTGATAAGGAGAGTGGTACATTTCCTCATGCTTTCATCCATCCCGGAACGATCGATCCAAAATTGCTCGATGTTCAGCTTTATGCCGAACCAATAGAGGGGAAGGCGCGGATCGTGCCTCTCCATCGAACTGAAGATCTTCAGGATGGGTGGATCGCTTACGAGACAGATGTGAATCTGGAGGGAGAAATCTCTGATTATACGCTTCGTATCATACCCGTTATGGACGGTCTGTGCGTTCCTCTGGAGGCGCCTTTCATCCTTTGGCAACGATAAAGGATATCTGCGTGGTCGCCAGGGGAGTGGAGTATCATGTCACGAGATCTGACACGGTACTTTCTCCGTCTGTGCGATCTGCCCCAAGCGTGCACTCATGCAAAAAGGCGATCCTGTATTAAGAGGCATTATTTTCTTTTGTGTGAAGAAAACTTATCTCTCCCGAGTGTTTTCTTTCATGGAGGACTATACATTCCTCGTGTTCCAGCGGCAGCCGGAGAAAGATCATGGAAAAACGTTGGGTTCTTCTAACAATTATTATCGTTCTCGCAGCTCTCATCATGCTGTTGATGTGGTCCAAGCAAACCGATCCCGGTACGGTAGGGGCAGGCACACATACAGAGAAAACTGCTCCCCAGGCGCTTAACACCGTGCCTCCGTATCCTTTGAGCCACGGTGTATTTCAGTCAATTTGTAGAGCAGCCTAAAGCCGGCGTCAGAAGTTTGATCGGAGCGTAAACATGAAGTTTCTCGGCTCTCCGTAGTAGTTATAGTAGTAAAGATTACCGAGGCGCTGGTAGTAACGTTTGTTGGCGATGTTGTTCAATGTTGCAGACAGGGACAGATATTTGTTCCACTGATAGCTGGCTTGAACAGATCCAATGATATAGCCGCCCTGAGTGACGGTGCGGTTGGTACCAAAAGTGCCGGTCTGGGCATTCAGACCACCTCCGATACTCCAAATGTTTTTCTGTGCTCCATGATAAGGTTCAAAGCGATAATGCGTCCACAGCTTCCACAAGTGCTTGGGTGAGTTCCCGGCATAGGTTAGGCCGGCTTGGGTCGCATTTCCATTATTGACGATCTTGTTGTCGTTATATGTGTAGCTGGCGTTGATGTCCCATCCTTCCAGCGGGCGACCAATCAGTTCGGCTTCAGCGCCCTGACTGCGGGTCTTTCCGGTAGCGACATAACAGTCATCCACCCCACCCGGGCCACAGATGGCACCAATCGTACTGTTGTAGATTGCTTCGTTCTTCTGGATGATCTTGTAGCCTGACAGGGTCATGCCCAGATGGCCTTTAAAGAACTCACCCTTGATACCACCCTCAAGCTGATTGCCTCGAACAGGGGCAAGGCGCCCCGTTGTGTCGAAAGCCGATTGCGGGGAGAAGGTAGAAACATAGCTGACATAAGCCGTGACGTTTGGACGCAGATGGAGAACGCCGCCGATATAAGGGGTCAGAATACCTTGTTGATCAATGTCGGTGCTGGTTGTGCCAACGGTTGGGGAAATACGACGTGTCTTGCTGACGTAACCACTGACGCGACCGCCAATCAGAATAGCAAAAGGTGAAATCGGTTTGATTTGTGCCTGGCCGTACACGCCCCACTGGGTCGAGGGCTCCCAATAGCGATTGCTGATCGTAGGAAGCGCAAGGGATGGAATAGAGCCTGAGGCAGTCAGCGGAATTCCTCCCAACGCAGCATAGCTGCGGGAATTTACGCTGGCTCCGCCACCTTCATAGGCGTAGCGGTCATAATTGGCGCCCATCATCAGGGTATGTCGTTGCCCGAAAAGATGAACTGGCCCCGTGACATAGGCATCCAGACCATCATTTGTTTCGTCATACCGAGTATTGGCGACGACAAAATTTCCGGTTCGGGCCGTAGCGTTATAGGCATTGAGATATGCATATTGCAGCATTGTATCGGCTGTTCGGTGCCGATAGTTGATGCGCCCGCGCCATCCATGTGAAAACAGATGCTCAAGTTGAGCTTCTACTTCCGTCATGGGTACTTCGGATTTCCCCCAGTTTGCGCCAACAAACGTACTGGTTGGCAGCTTCAAATCCGCACCGTTGCTGGCACGGGGAAGACCCATGTAGCGCGTTGTGTCGTTGGTCTGGGATGTGACTGAAACAGTCAGCGTGTCACGGCGGGTCAGATGGACATCTGTCACGCCATAAATCGTCCAACGACGGTCGTAGGCGTTGTTGTAGAACTGATTGCGATCAGTCCCTGCAAATACGAGACGGGCAGAGATGATCTTTGAATGTGCGATGGGTCCACCCACATCCAGTGTGGCGTGATAGTTATTCCATGACCCGGCAGAGAACGAGGCATTTCCCTGGAAATCGTTGGTTGGACGCTTGTGCACGAAATTGACGCTACCACCAGGTGTGCTGGAGCCCTGTAGCATGCCATCTGGCCCGCGTAGAACCTCGATACGGTCATAGATTGCCAGATCATACTGCTGGCTGAGGGTCAGTCCCCCCATGGATGGAACGCCGTCATACTGCGCCTGCAGAGTAAATCCACGCGCTGTGTATCCGCCAGTTCCGTCTCCATACATGTTGACGTTGACACCAGCGACCTGTTTGAGCGCAGCATCAACCGTATTGAGATTCTGATCTTTCATCTGCTGGCTGCTAAGCACCGAGATGGATTGAGGAACGTCCATGGGCTTAAGCAGCATCTTGGTCGTAGAAACAGCCGAGACAGTATAGGTGCCGGTCCCATCCGTAGATGCGTCCTTGCGGTGACCTTCTACAAGAAGTTGTTCGATGCTTCCGGGAAGCTGGTTGTCGTCCTGGGCGTTCGAATGCGCTTGTGTTTTGCTGTCCTGGTGAACGGAAGGGGTTTTGGCCGAAGCCGTGGGAAGGAGTTTTTTATGTCCGTCTTCAGGTTTCCCAGTATCATCAGACGTAGCGGCAAATGCGCCAGTCCATGACCCGGACAGCAAAAAAGCTGTGAACAACGCAGGATAAAGCTTCTTCCGGGGTAAGGAACCCGACAGGACAGGTTTCATGGAATGGTCTGACTACCTCCAGCAAGAATGAGTGTTCGCGGGAATGTTACATATATTTCTGCGAACTTTTTATGAAGATGATACTCATTCTCAGAAAGAGCAATATGAAAGTTAAATGTTTTTTCAATATAGAAGTGTTGCGAAGCGATTTTCCAAGAGTTTTCAGAGGTATCATAAGCCTTGGAAAACCTTTGATATATATACCCCATAGGGGAATCGTTCAGAGCAGGTCTGCCGCGCTGGCTTGTCTCACTTCGTCAATATTGCAATAGCAAAACTAAATTTAATTCAAAAAAGCATATTGTTATGTTATAACATATATGTTTGACTGTTCTGGAGTTTCGGTTATGTCCCTTGCTCACGGATGGTTCCCCGAGAGGGGATGAAAAGGGAACGCAGTGAAATGCTGTGGCTGCCCCCGCAACTGTAAGTGGTGAGACAGGCCACACGGAGGCTTTTACGCCCGACCACTGGAGCGCCTGCTTTGGGAAGGTTTGTGACCTGTCATTGATCCGCGAGCCAGGAGACCTGCCATCGAAAATGGTTACAGACGAAGCGGAAGGGCGGGGTGCACCGGACGCAGTGAGGGTCTCTTTCTCTCACTCATCGTAGTGACGCATTGTTGAGTGAAGTTTGCGTTATCCATGAGGAAAAAGAGTTTTGTTGGTGTACTGCCTGTCGCAGCACTCACCGTGTGCCAACCAGCATTTGCCCAGACGGAAGATGTTCGGAAGACCGAAACAAAAGCAAAAGAAGAGCACATCACCGCACATGGCCGGGTACAGTCTCTTAAAGACACAGCGGCAATTGGCGGACGGCTTGGACTAACGGTTCAGCATAACCCTGCAACCATCAACGTCATCCAGCGAAGCGTTATGGAGCAGCGGGGCTATGCTCATGCTGAAGAGGCCGCCGATAGTGCTCCGGGCGTGTCATCTGGTGGCTCTCCCGGAAGTCCGGCCCAGATGATGATGCGTGGCTTCAGTGGGAATCAGGTTCTGATCCTGCGGGACGGGATCTATTATGGCCCAACCACCATGGTGAACCGTCCACTTAACAGCTTTAATCTGGAGAGCGTTCAGGTTCTTAAAGGTCCATCATCCGTTCTGTACGGACAGGGTGCTGTGGGCGGGACTGTGGACATGCGAACACGCGACCCTGCATTCGATGGTCCTCATGCGAATGCGCTTGTGTCCTATGGCAGCTTTAATACCTGGAATGCAGGTGTTGGAGGCTCTGTTCCTATCACCAATACCTTGGCAATCCGCAGTGATTTCAGCCGCACGTCCTCAGACGGGTATGTCGCAGGGGCTGACCCGCACAGTAACGATTTTACAACTACATTGCTCTGGCATCCGTCTAAGAAGTTCACAGCCCGTCTGAGTGTGGACTATCTCACAGATCGGCTTTCAACCTATTACGGAACGCCTCTTGTTCCACTCTCCCAGGTGCATGATGGGGTCGGCGGTTTGCTGTCTTCCTCCAAAGGGCTTGGGGTCAGCCGGTCTTCACTATGGCGATATTACAATACAAAGGACGCCAAAGCAGGCTCTGTCAACGTAACACCCACACTGCATTTAACGTGGCAACCCACTGTAAATACAGCTTTTCATAACAAAACTTATGTCGTGTATGCCAATCGTACATGGAACAATACTGAGTCCTATAGCTATATCAGCACCCCGGGCCAGACAGATGCGAGCGGAAACGCAATCGCTCCAGGACGCGTCGGTCGTGATCGGTTCTATGTTTACATGAACCAGCATCAGGTTGGAGACAACGTGGATGGACAGTTTGATTTCCATCTCTTTGGAATGAAAAACCGTCTCGTGGTCGGCGGGGATGCCTATTATGTACGGCTGATCCGAAACCGTGGGTTTCCTGATGCTAATTATGCAGACAGCGTTTCTTTGGCCAGCCCGGAACGGACGCAAACGGGTAGCTTTGCCGGCGAGTATCCTTACACAAAGTCACCCACAACAATGGTTGATGCCGGTATCTTCATGGAGGATGTGCTGACAATCCGCGATAACTTTCGGGTTGTAGGAGGCTTTCGTTATGACTGGCTGAAACTGGATCGTCAGAATTACAGGCAGAATGGGACTTTTAACGCGGGAACAAGCTTCAAAGGCACCTACCACCCTGCCAATTTCCGTATTGGCCCTGTTTATGATCTGACGGACAACATCAGTCTTTATGGTGTTTATACGACCGCCGAGGACCCACCAGGCTCTAATATTTTCCTCGTCAACAAAGATCAGTTCAGTCAGTTGAGCCGCTCTCGACAGGGCGAAATCGGAGCCAAGGGGTCGTTCTGGAAAGGGCATCTGACCTCGACGTTATCCCTCTACGATATCCGGCGAACCCACGTTCTGGTCGCAACAGGGGTCGATACCGTTGCGACGGCAGGTGTGCAGAAATCCCGTGGTGTGGAATGGCAGGGGGATCTGGCACTTGGCAAACACTGGAGCCTCTCCGGAAACGTCGCATACACGTGGTCGCGATATGGCTCTTTCCATCCGTCAGCATCGGTGAATGCGTCAGGCAATCAAGTCCCGAATGTTCCTGCGGTGACGGCTAATCTCTGGGGTGTCTGGTCCCGCATTGCGGATCTACCCGTCGATCTTGGAGCAGGAATGCGGTACGTCTCTGCACGTCAAGGAGATTATGCTAACACACTGAGTTTGAAAGATTATGCTCTGGTTAATCTTTTTGCTGCATGGCACGCTTATCGTGGTGTCACGGTGTATGGCCGGATTGACAATGTGGGTAACAAGCACTTCATCCAATGGGCTGACACAAGCTATCCAAGCGAAGTGATGCTCGGAGCCCCACGATCCTTTTCCATCAGCCTTCAGGCCGGCTTCTGACAGTGTCAGACATCATGCTGCAGGCTGAAGGATTAGGATACGAGGAGGCCTTGGCTCTGGCGGATTTCTCCGTCAGGGCTGGTGAGCATATTGCGATTATCGGGCCGAACGGTGCCGGCAAGAGCACTTTGCTAAAACTCCTGGCAGGCTTGTTGAAACCCTCTAGTGGCTGCGTCACACTTGCTGGCCAACCACTCCACAATCTGACACGGCGAGAAATTGCTCGGCAGATTGCATGGTTGTCCCAAAGCGATGATGTTGCATCAGAGTTTCTTGTCTCTGATTACGTTGCTCTTGGCCGATTGCCCTTTCAAGGGATTGAAGATTCGGCGGAAGGGAAGACCGCAATACAGACTGCCATTCATCATTGTCGTATCAATTCGTTAATGCCACGAACCATGGGAGGCCTGTCAGGCGGAGAGCGCCAGCGTGTTATGCTGGCGCGCTGTCTGGCGCAAACCCCTCGTATCCTACTGCTGGATGAACCGACCAATCATTTGGATTTATCTGCACGTTCAGAACTGCTGAACCTGCTTCGAACGCTTCCCATGACTATTCTTGCTGTTTTGCATGATCTTTCTCTTGTTCCTGATTTTGCAGATAGAACGCTCCTGTTGAAAGAGGGACGTCTGATTATGGATGACGCGTCACGGAAGGTTCTGTTTTCGCCGATGTTCGAGCTGGCATTTAACCAGAAAGCGCATCAGGTTACGCTCGACGATGGACATGTGTCGCTTTTGTTCAGACCGATACAGCCGTGAAAAACTGTCTGAAAGCATTTGGTCTGGGCACGCTTCTGAGTATTCAGAGCGCATTTTCTTATCCGGTCACGATCCAAAGCTGTGGTAAGCCAGTAACCATAACGCATAGGCCAACCCATGCCGTCATTCATGATGTCAACATGGCAGAAATGGCTTTTGCGCTTCACTTACAGCCATTCATGACGGGAGTGACCGGAATTTCTGGCTGGAACAAGCGAACACCCGTATTCGAGAAAGAGCTCGGCGATCTTCCGGAAATCGCTACACATTATCCAACGCTTGAGCAGCTTCTGAACGCTGGAACGGATTTTTTCTTTGCGGGCTGGAACTATGGAATGCACGTGGGAGGGGACGTCACACCGGAGACGTTGGCCGCACAGGGTATTCCGACGCTTGTTCTCTCCGAGAGCTGCATGAGGGCGGGACAGGTCTCTGCTCTTCCGACGCTGGACCTGCTGTATGGTGATGAAGACCGTTTGGGACAGGTTTTTGATCGCACGGCAGAAGCTCAAAGCCTTGTAAATGGCTGGAAAATACGAGTTCAAGCTGTTCAGAAGCAGCTGGCAGGGCGTCCTCCTGTGCGCGTGTTTCTTTATGATAGTGGCCGGGATCGTCCTTTTACGGCCGGGAAATATGCCCTTGCGACAGAATTGATGCATCTGGGAGGTGGGCAGAACATTTTCAGCGATCTGCCGACAAACTGGGGACCTGCCTCATGGGAAAGCGTTGCCGTCAGAGATCCGGAAGCTATTTTGATCGTCGATTACGGTGACGGTATTCAACAAAGCCTGGCGTTTTTGAAAAGTCATCCTCTTTTGATTGATATTGCGGCGTTAAAAGCTAATCGTATTATGGCTGTACGTTATGATGAAATGACGCCTTCTCCAGCCAATATTGATGCCATTGAAAAAATATCAGTATTTCTGCATCCCGAGACTAAGCCATGATTCGGAAGAATAGTCTTTGTGTTGCCATACCTATCATTGTAGGACTTTGTTTTCTGGAAATTGCGCTTGGTAGCGCGTCGTTATCCTGGCAGGCGTTAAAAGCGGCTTTCTGCGCAGGGCCTTACAGTCATGACGTTGCTGCACGCATTATATGGTCATTACGGATACCCAGATTTTTTCTCGCTTTTCTGACAGGGGCTACGCTTGCCGGGGCAGGTGCCCTTCTTCAGGCCGCAACACGAAATCCTCTGGCCGATCCCTTTCTGTTTGGTCTGTCCTCTGGGGCAGCAACAGGGGCCGTTGCGGTCATCGTTTTATGTGGTGACATGCTCGGAATCTGGACAGCAGCAGTTGGAGCTTCAACGGGGGCATTGTTTGCTACGGCTACCCTGCTTCTGCTGATTGCTGTCAGAAGGAAGAAAAATCGTGTGATCTCGACTGAGCGTGTCTTGCTCTCGGGGCTTGCGGTCTCATTTGTTTTTTCAACACTGACCAATCTTCTGATTTTCTGGGGCGACCGAAATACGGCACAATCCGTACTCTTCTGGACGATGGGAAGTTTTTCCGGTGGGTCGTGGGCAGCAATTCCAATCGTCGGTCTTGGTTTTCTGACAGTTTTATTGGGCGGTCTGATCTATCGCAGAGATCTTGATGCCCTGATGGCTGGTGAAGAAACGGCTGCTTCACTTGGCATCCATGTTCAGAAACTTAGGCTTTGTGTTCTAGTAGTTTGCGCTTTTGGCTGTGCCATGACAGTCGCTTTGTGTGGTCCTATCGGTTTTGTCGGGCTGATTATTCCACATCTTGTTCGTCCACGCTGGGGCAGCGCTCTGAAAAGAAGTTTCATGCCAATTGTGGTTGCCGGAGGGATGCTGACGGTCCTGGCAGATATCCTGAGCCGGTGCCTGTTACCGTCTCAGGAACTGCCAGTCGGGATTGTAATTTCAGCAATCGGCGCAGCATTTCTACTGGCTCTGCTCCTGCGCCGATAAGCTTCTCTTAAAGCGAGACGGTGATCCCGCCGTCCACATACAGAACGTGACCATTTACAAAAGAGGACGCCGAGGATGCCAAGAAGATGCAGGCTC
This sequence comes from Gluconobacter japonicus, assembly GCF_015244665.1. Lineage (NCBI taxonomy): Bacteria > Pseudomonadati > Pseudomonadota > Alphaproteobacteria > Acetobacterales > Acetobacteraceae > Gluconobacter > Gluconobacter japonicus. The sequence continues at coordinate 510,215 of NZ_JABCQN010000003.1, read as the reverse complement.
CGGTCAGTTCATCCAGCTGACCCCATCGTCCGGCAGGAGTGCGCTTCTCCAACCATTGTGAGAACTCTGCGTCATTGACGAGGGCGGCATTCAAAGGGGTATCAAAATACCCAGGCGCGATTGCATTGCATTGCAGGCCATGTCTGGCCCATTCCGTGGCCATCCCTTTTGTCAGGTTTCCAACGGCCCCTTTGGTTGCAGTGTACGGCGAAATATTCGGGCGGGCGAGGGCTGTCTGCACACTCGCGATATTAATAATCTTTCCGCTCTTTCGACCTAGCATATGTTTTGCGACAGTCTGACCAACATTGAAAATGGATGTCAGGTTTGTTTGGAGAACCTTCTGAAACATCTCCGGCGGAAAATCCTCTAGAGGCGCCCGATGCTGCATTCCGGCATTGTTGACGAGAATGTCGATCGGGCCAGTTTCAGCCTCAAAGCGATCAATCGCAGCTTTGACAGAAGCATGATCCGTAACGTCGAAAGGGAGTGTTTTCACACCGCCCAGTTTCTCAGCCGCAGCAAGCAGTTTTTCAGGATCACGACCGTTGAGAACAATTTCGGCTCCCGCAGCTTGAAGCCCTTGGGCCAGACTGAAACCAATTCCCTGAGATGAGCCGGTTACGAGAGCACGACGGCCCGTCAGATCGAAAAGAGTAGTACTCATGGTGGAGTTTTTCCCTGTGTATATCTGTAATCGATGCTGTCAGATGACCATGGACGCCCCGAGGCAGAACAGGAGCCCCAGAACCGCAATAATCGTTTCCAGAACCGACCATGTTTTGATGGTCTGAGGGACGGTCAGGCCAAGATATTCCTTCATCTGCCAGAACCCGGCGTCGTTCATAGGACCGAAAGCGACAGATCCTGCACCCGTCGCAATCACCATCAGTTCAGGTGACACACCCTGTGAATGAGCCAAAATAGGGCCTGCGATACCGGAAGCCGTGCTCATGGCGACAGTGGATGAACCACAGGCAACACGGACAATTGCTGCCAAAAGCCAAGCCAGAACCAGAAGGGGTACATGTGCGCTAACAGCAGCATCCGTGATGGCTTTTGAAACGCCACTGTCGATCAGTTCGCGCCCGAAGCCACCACCCGCACCAACCAGGAGCATGATGAGCGCCGTTGGCCCGAGGCATTCATTGGTGAATCTCAGGATTGTCTCACGGGAAAAGCCACGCGCTAGACCCAGAACATAAAAGGACATGACTGTTGCCAGCAGCAGGGCAATATCGGTGTTTCCAATGAAATGCAGGAACGTATTGGGCGCGCTCCTGGGCGTCGTAAACAGATCAGCCGCAGACCCGATCAGCATGAGGATGACAGGGCACGTAATGGTCAGGACAGTAATGATAAAGCCCGGAAGATTTGCGGGAATTTCGCGACTCACGAACTGCGCTGCTAGCGGATTTGTCTCGGTGATGGGAACACGCGGGCTGATAAAGCGCGCAAAAAGCGGGCCGGCTATGGCTGCAATAGGCGTCCCGAGGATGACCCCCCAGAAAATCGTCGTTCCTGTATTCGCATGATAGGCGGAGAGCGCAAGAAGTGTCGCTGGATGGGGCGGGATCATGGCATGGGTGACGGAGAGCGCCGCTCCCATGGGGAGAGCCACCCGAAGAATGGACGTGTTGGTTCGCGCTGCCAGTACGAAGGCCAGCGGAAACAGTAGAACAACGCCAACTTCAAAGAAGACCGGCAAACCAACCAGTAGCCCGATCACCATCATGGCCCAGTCAATTCTCTGCCGTCCGGCTCGTTCTGAAATGGTCAGGGCAATCCGGTCCGCACCTCCGGATTCAGCAAGCATTTTGCCGAGCATGGTTCCCAGAGCAATGATGGTTCCCACATGCCCAAGGACATGTCCTGCACCGGCTTCAAAAGACGCCACCACCTGATTGGGAGGCATACCGGCGCAGAGGGCAAGGAGAAGTGAAACGCTAAAGAGAACAATGAACGGGTTCAGGCGAAAACGCGCAATCAGGACGACCACGGCAATGATCGCAGATGTTGCAAGAAGAATGGCAAAGGTTGTTGTCATGTGGAACGCAGCCCCGTCAGAACGAGAAAGAGGGTCAGGAACGAAAGTGAAAGAACGACGGAATCAGATCCTCCGCGAAGATTGCCAGCATCATTTTCCATATCCTTTGATGAACCGAATTCCGCTATAAAGTCTGCGTCATGAGGATCAGGAAAACGGGATCGACACCTCAGAATGGCTGAAGATCAGGCATCAGAAAATATGGAAGAGCACTGTTTCTTCAAATATTTCTGGTATTTTGATCGCTCCTTAATGCCTTGCGGAAAACTTAAGCGATGACAGGATGTTTAACGCAACACATGTGATGGACGAGCATCAGGATGCAGTGACGGGTGCGTGCGCCTTTGATCTGTCTGGTCTCACAGACTGTCGAGGATAAAGACCATGATTCCATTTTCTGTTCTTGATCTTTCGATCATCACACGGGGTTCGGGTCCGCGGGAAGCGTTCCGACATTCGATTGAGTTTGCCAAACGGGCGGAAAGCCTTGGCTTCCATCGGTATTGGCTTGCTGAACATCATGCAATGCCTGGCATTGCATCTGCCGCAACGGCAGTGCTAATCGGGCAGGTAGCAGGTGCGACAACCCGTATCCGGGTGGGATCAGGTGGTATCATGCTGCCCAATCACTCTCCGCTGGTGATTGCCGAACAGTTCGGAACACTGGAAACCCTTTTCCCCGGACGAATTGATCTTGGGCTGGGGCGCGCTCCCGGGGCAGACCAAAGAACAGCGCGGGCGCTTCGACGTGATCCAGTTGCGGCTGACAGGTTCCCTGAAGACGTTGTGGAACTGCTGCATTATTTCGAACCGTCCTCTGAAGAGGACACGCACCTCATCAGGGCTGTGCCTGGAGCGGGCCTTCATGTCCCGGTCTGGATTTTGGGGTCGTCTCTGTTTTCTGCCTCATTGGCAGCTCATTTGGGACTTCCTTATGCCTTTGCGTCCCATTTCGCCCCTGCACAGATGGAAGAAGCGATTGCGCTCTATCGGTCAAGATTTGAACCGTCTGAACGATGCGCCAAACCACATGTGATGCTGACAGTGAATATTATTGCAGCTGATGAGGAAGCAGAAGGCAAACGTCTCGCGACATCGCTTTATCAATATTTCGTGGCGTTAAGACGTGGCCGCCCGATCGCCTTTCCACCGCCTGTGAACAGCGGTCCTTCTCCCTGGTCAGCAGAAGAGCAGCATATGCTAGGGCAAACGCTGGCCTGTACGTTTTCGGGTTCAAGAGAAAGCGTTTCTACGCAGGTTCAAGCTTTTGCAGATCGCCACAAACCTGACGAACTCATGATTGCTGTCCCGATTCATGATCATGACAGCCGGTGTCGATCTCTCGAACTTGCAGCTAAAATCCGAGTCGAAGTTTCAGGGCGACAGGTTGACTAGCTGACGGACGATATCTTTGTGGATCTGCATGAACAGATCACGTTGCGCATGGCTGCCACCAATATCCTGAAGGTGAGGGAGGGCAGCTTCAAAGTATCGCTGGGCTGTGACAGGATCATGGTCCAGATAAGCCTTCAGGCCACGAGCCAAAGGAATGCCGACCAAAGTCCAGGCCTGCTGATCTGGAAGGTTTTTGTCTGAAAGGTTCTCTATACGCTGGAGCAGATGCCCCCCCTCGGGGCGGCGTGCTTTCAGAAGGCCATAGAGATATTGTAAACTCAGGAACGGTTGACTGACATCCTCCTGCCTGGGGGCAAGCCATTCCGCAAGATCATCCCAGCGCTGCCCCACATCCGCACCTGCCAGTTCAAGACGGACGAGCAGGGACACGGCACCTATCTGATCCTGCGAAAAACTCCGCTCCCGTCCCCAGCAATGCTGATCGTAAATATCAAGCGCGTCCGCTACCCGGCCCTGAGCCAGATAGAATAGAGCGAGATGCCACCAGAGATGCGTGTACATGAAAGAGGTCAGGTGCTCCCAGCCAACCGACCGCTCTTCCAGAAAGGCAATACCTTCTTCAATCCGTCCCTGCGTCAGGAAAACATGCGCAAGAGCATGTTGCGCCCATGGCTCGGAGGGGTCCATCTCAAGAGCGCTTCGTGCGGAGCGTTCAGCCGCAGCCAAGTCGTGGCATTGTTCAAAACCAAACGCCAGCATTCCATGCAGTGCGGCAATATCTCCCGCAGCATCTTCGCTCTTCAGGGCGATAGCCAGCATATCCGTGAACCGTCCACGAATAAAATCATGATACTGCCTGAGTTTCAGTGTCACTAGATCCCGCGGCCATTCGGTCAGGATCGTATCCGTCAGAGCGATAATTCGATCCGGATCTTCTGCTATCGAAGCTTCCAGAACCGAAAAGAGCAGTTTTTCACGCGGAAGGGCTCGATCAAAAGAGGTGCTCGCCCGGTCCCGATAGCGCAATGCTTCAGCAGGGATATCTCCTGTTTCGGACAACATCCAGAGAAGTCCTGCATAAGTATTCGCCAGACAGTCATCGGACTGATCCGCGACACCAAGAATATCCACCAGTTTGAGGTCGTAGCCGAGATAACCGAGAATAAAAGCGTTGATACCTTTTAACGCTCTGCTGTCGTCTGTGGACACTGCGTTGCCGAGAACGTCCTGGCTCATGAGCGCGCCTCCTGCCCAGAGGAAAGGTGTTTGAGAGCAGTTTCAATGCAGCGATTTACGGTTGCAGGCTGTTCCAGCATGATCTGATGCCCACACTCCGGGAGAATGTTCAGGGAACTTTCGGGTATAAGCGATTGAAGTTTCTTTATTTCTTCGAGAGGTACGATGCCATCCTGCTGGCCAGCAAGAATGTGAACTGGCTTTTCAAACTGTCTCAAAACATCATGATCAATGGGCCGTGCTCCCGCACGGACAGCATTGATCATGAAAAGACTATTGCGTTTTGTAGCCTTGCGTTCGGCCTTCAGAAGGTTTGGATCAACCGTTGGAGCCCAGGCCAGAGCTTCAAAACGTTTCTGCAAAAATGGCCGCGCCAAGGATGACAACCAGAAGGGTAGCCGGTCCATCCAGTTTCCAAACATGGGGCCCTTCAGAGATGGAGCAAGAGAGGCGGGTCCAAGAAGAATAAGTTCATCAATCGGAACCGCCTGTTCCGTCTTCAACAGACCCGCAACCCATTCTAACGTCACGCGACATCCAAAGGAATGTGCAACAAGAATGCGCTTTGATGACGGATAAGCCTTCAGAATTGCAGCAAGATCCTGAACGGCATAGGAGCTTACGAACGCCTGTTCATGGTGAGAACGCGCACTGTCGCCATGGCCGTAAGCATCCCATGCAATAAGATTGACGTTCTCCTGAGAAAAATGTTCCCACTGCAAACGCCACTGCTGTCGGTTGCCGCCTAATCCATGAACAAAGATCAGTGTCGTATCGCTACCTTTTTGAAGCGTGGAAAGGGCTAGTCGTCGCCCGGGAACGCGGAAGAAATTGGCCGGGGCAGGCAGAATATCAGCCATGATCCACATTTCCCTGTTTCACGTCACCAAATCGTTCCTTCCATGTTGGAAGGAAGGGCTTTCCTGGCAATGGTGAGGCTTCATAAACGCCACGGGCGATGGCACGAGCTGTAACCTGCGTCGCGGCGTGCAGGATTTCCGTCCAGATTTCTACAGAGGCAGGGGCTGGTGCATGACCTGTAGAGATACCAAAGACTGCGTCTCCATCCTGCGGCAGATGGGCCGGAAAGACCCCGCGGGCGATACCATCCTGCGCTAGGATGGCAAGACGTTTGGCTTCGGCCTTTGTCAAAATCGCGTCAGTGGCGATAACACCGATCGTGGTACCCGCCACATAGTTTGGCTTCATGCGCAAAGCCAGGTCGTTTTCCATGAGGTGTGATGGAAATCCTAAGCCGCCGAATTCATTATCCCGTTCAAACGGAGCGCTCCAGAAATGAGGGCCATTGCCAACTGTCGCAGTCCCAACGGCATTGACCACCATCAGTGCGGCAACGGTATGCCCTGATGGCGTGATGGTGCTTGCAGAACCCAGCCCTCCTCTGAGCAGGGTAGTCGTCGCTCCGGTTCCGGCTCCTGTGGTCCCAAGAGCGAACTGCCCTTTACGGGCTGCCTGTGCAGCCTGGTAGCCGAGTTCGGCATACGGGGAATACCGGCCCCATTCTTTGTTGCCTCCATTCACAAGGTCGAAAAGGCTTGCCTGAACGACGATAGGGACACGAACCTGATTGTCGGGGGTTGGCAGATCTGCAGCCTGTTCCCGTAGCCATGCCTGCACGCCGGCGGTCGCATCCAGACCATAGGTGGAGCCACCTGACAGAACGATGGCATCAATACCGGCCACCAGCATTTCAGGTTCCAGCAGCGCGTTTTCCCGTAATGCCGGTGCACCTCCGAGAAAGCTGCCAGACGCTATTGCAGGTCGATCAAAAAGGAGAGCTGTGACACCTGTCCGCTGATCGAGGTTCTGAACATTGCCGACGCGGATACCGGGCACGTCTGTCACGAGATTATTGAGCGATTGGGAAATCATGGTTCAAATCGTTTCAAAGACTGGCGTCAATCAGAGTGCGGGTCGTGGAATGCTGAGGATGGTCCAGCACAGAGACAGTTGGGCCGGTTTCCACGATCCTGCCCCCGTCGAGGACGGCAACACGATGAGAAATATGGCGTATAACCGCCAGATCATGGCTGACAAAAATGTAGGAGAGACCGTATCGGTTTTGCAGGTCCATCAGCAGGTTGAGAACGACAGCCTGTGTCGACACATCCAGAGCGGACACTGCCTCATCCGCGATGATGACGGAAGGACGTGTCACAAGGGCTCGTGCAATGGCAATGCGTTGCCGCTGCCCACCAGAGAACATTCTTGGATAACGATCAGCCGCATCCACCGGAAGGGCGACATCCGTCAGGACCTGACGAACCCGACGCTCCTTTTTCTCGGTGCTCAGGAGCGTCTGATGAAGAGGCTCTTTCACGATCTGTCGTACGGTCTGGCGAGGATCGAGCGCTCCCTGGGGATCCTGGAAAATCATCTGGATATGGGACCGAACGTCTTTCCTGACTTGCCCCGCAGCATCACGCAGAGCCTGGCCTTGAAAGAGAACCTCTCCTTTTTCCGGTTTCAGAAGCCCTGTCAGAATACGGGAAAGTGTGGATTTTCCGCTCCCTGAAGATCCAACAATACCGAGTGTTTCCCTTTCTGCCACATGAAGGCTGACATCCTGCAGAACGGTTTTTCTGGGAGGTGCGAAAAAGGAAGATTTGTGTTCGGACACACTGAACTGAATGTGTTTCGCTTCCAGAAGAATACTCATAGCTGGCTGCCTTCAGTGGCATCTGAAGGAACAGGAATGCGCGTCAAAGGAGGGTGGCTGGTTCCATGCAGGGACATGCTCAGAAGTGCCCGTGTATAAGGATGCCGAGGCGCATTAAAGAGTTGTTCTGCCTCATTGCTTTCGACAAGGCAGCCCTGCTGAAGAACCAGAACACGTTGCGCATGACGCCTGATGATACCCAGATCATGGGAAATCATGAGGACGGCCATCCCATGATCAACCGCAAGGTCTTTAACAAGATCCATCATCTCCGCCTGCGTTTTGCTATCCAGGGCGGTTGTAAATTCATCTGCAATGAGAAGGGCAGGCTTACAGGCAATCGCCATCGCCAGAAGAACACGCTGACGCTGTCCTCCAGACAGGGCATGGGGATATGCTCCTGCCGAGACACCAGCATTGCTCAGGCCGACACGATCCAGCAACTGCTGGACATGCGCCGAAATGTCTCGCGACGAAACCGTGCCGTGCAGTCTAAATGTGTCACCGATCTGTTTACCGATAGTGCGGATCGGATTGAGTGCGGTCATGGGCTCCTGAAACACCATGGCAATGCGTCGTCCGCGCAGGTCACGGAAAGCCCGTTCGGGAAGAGTGGTCAGATTCTGGCCTTCAAAAGTCACTTGTCCTGAAGCTTCGAAGCCATCTGGAAGTAGCCCCATCAACGCGCGGGCCAGAGTTGACTTTCCGGAACCGGACTCTCCTGTCACGGCAACTGTTTCGCCAGCACTTACCGTAAAGGATAGGGGGTGAAGAATGAGTTTCGCGCCCGACAAAACCGACAGTTTCTGCACAGAAAGGCATACCGTCATGACAGGCGCTCCTCGTTAAGGGCGAAGGGGCGCTCAAGAAGATCTCTCAATCCATCTCCCATCAGGTTGAAACCGAGAACGAGCGCCATGACCGTAATGCCCGGTGCAGCAACCAGAAAAGGATGATCGAAAATATGGATCTGATAGGACGCCAGAGCCCGCCCCAGATCCGGTTGAGGCGGCGGAGCGCCCAGTCCAAGATAAGACAAACCTGCTTCGGACAGAATTGCCAGAGCAAGAGACGTTGAAGCGTGAACAATCAGGATCGGTGCGATGTTGGGGAGAACATGGCGGATCATGACAGCTACGGAACCAAAGCCCGCCATACGCGCGGCGGAGATATAATCCAGCACCAGAATAGACTGTGCAGCCTGTTTCGTAATGCGGATCTGTGCGGGAATACCGAACAGGGCGATCGCCAGGATCTCACCCGTCGCGGATGCGCCCTGTGCGGTCACGAGCATGGCCGCGATAAGAATGGGAGGAAAGGCCAGCCCAAGATCGGCAGCGCTCATCACGGCCCATCCCCGCTTTCCACCGTTCGCACCAACAAGTCCGAGAATGGTTCCAATAACGGTCCCAAGCGTGACGGAAAGCAATGCAATCGCCGTCGTATTGAAAGCTCCCGTCAGAACATAGCTGGCAAGGTCACGCCCGAAAGGGTCGGTTCCTAACGGGTGGGTCAGAGAAGGCGGAGCATAGCGGTTCGGGATGTCAATGAACGGCGCATGACCACCATGCCAGATCCAGACAATCGTTGCGGGAAGCAGGCATCCAAGAAGCAGGATACTTCCGGCGATCAGGCTCTTTGGGGCACGGGGCAATTTCATGCGTCACTTCCTGCAAGACGCGGGTCCAGCCAACGAATGATGAGCGAAAGGAACAGGTTCAGCACAAGAACACCCGCCACAATCAGCATGACAAGGTTCTGCACAACCGGAATGTCTCGCTGATTGACGGCTTCAAGAAGCAGTTTGCCGCATCCAGGAATGTTGAACACGTTTTCAACAATGATGGACCCTGTCACGAGAACGGGAAGCTGAATGCCGATCAGCGTCAGAACGGGAATAACAGCATTCGGGAGTGCGACCCGCCAGAGAACACCTTGGCGGCTATATCCCTGGGCGCGGGCGGTGCGGATAAAATCCTGCTCCAATGTGTCAATCAGGGATGACCGCATGAATCGCGCAATAATCGCTGCTTGCGGGATCGCGAGGGCGACGGCTGGCAAGGTCAGGGCGCGAAGAGCGGAGAACACACCATGGTTCCAGCCACTGAAACCCCCTGCGGGAAACCATTGAAGGGTCAGGGAAAACAGAAAAGTCATCATCATGGCCAGCCAGAAATCCGGAATGGATTTCAGGAGTTGAAGAAGCGCCATGAGCGCCAGATCCAGCCGTTTCCCACGATGGGTCGCAGCGATAGATCCAATGGGCAAGCCGATGAGAAGGGCCAGGCAGGTCGCAAAGATGATGAGGGGCAAAGTGCTCTGGAATCGTTCCAGAATCAGTCCGGAAACCGGCACGTCATAGACGTAACTCGTTCCTGCATTTCCATGGAAAAGACCGACAATCCAACGAAAATAGCGGGTGACAGGAGACGCATCGAGACCAAGCTGATGGTGAAGAGCGGCAATGCTTTCGGGGCTGGCGTCCAGACCCAGCATAACAGTCGCCGGATCACCCGGAAGAATGGTGAGCAGCGCAAAAACAATTATACTGGCCACAACCAGTACAGAAATCCGCCCTAAAACGGTTTGAGCAACCCCGATCATCATGGTGCCCAGGATACATCAGCCATGGGGCAGGCCGCGATCTGCTGGTCGGTCCAGAGGCCGAGAATATGGCGGTTCATGACCGTGTCCCGGGGGCGGGAAAACAGAAAAACATTGGGTTCATCCTGTGCAAGACGGTCCTGCATGGCAACTGACAAACGATGTCTTTCTTCCGGGTTTTCCGTTGCTTCGTACTGCTCAAACAGAGTGTGAAACGCTGTACTTTTGTAATGAAAATATATGGAATCCCTGTCATAGATGCCGATATCATGAGGTTCGGTATGGGCGATGACCGTCATGTCAAATTTCCCCTGTCCGAAGACCTGACCCAACCATGCGGACCATTCAAGAGGCTGTAGCGTCACGATCAGCCCGACCTGTTCAAGATACGCGGCGACGATTTCGCTGGTATCCCGAGCGTATGTGATAGGCGGGTAGGAGAGGGTGATTTGCGTGCCCGGCCGAATGCCTGCCTGCTTTAGAAGTGCGCGCGCATGTTCAGGATCGTAGGAATATCGATCAGGCAGTGACACATACTCCGGATCGTTAGGCGCCATGTGCGACTGCAGAACTGTCCCTTCGCCCTCCGCGCCAGCCTGAACAAGGGCCTTGCGATCAATCGCGTATGCAATCGCCTGACGGACCCGAATGTCATTAAACGGTCTGCGAGCGTTGTTCAGAGCCAGAATAGCTTTGAACGGGAAAGTGCCACGCACAACCCGGATACTCGGATGATCAATGAAGCGGCTCAGAACTTCCGGAGCAGGGAAAGACGGATAGGCATCCAGTTCGCCGGCGAGAAGCGCATTACTTGCGGCAAGAGGGTCGGGCATGAAGCGGAACGTCACCGTCTTCAGAACAGGGGCTTTTCCCCAATAGTCGGGATTTCGTGCCAAAGTGACATGATCGCCCCGTTGCCATTCCTCAAACCTGAAAGGACCGGTTCCAATCGGGTGGCTGACATTTTTGTCTGCGGATGCCGGTGACAGGATGGACGCGTCATTCCACGCCAGTTCATAGGTAAAGCTGCCATGAGGTTTTTTCAGCGTCACATCCGCATGAGACGCGTCCAGGCAAGCAATATCGGCAATATTCGTGAAGAAATTGCGGTCCGGATTTGTGCTGTTAGCTGCTCCTGCGCGCAGAAGTGAAAAACGGACATTCTCGCAGGTGAGGGGCGATCCATCGTGAAAACGAACATTATCCTGCAAAGTAAAATGATACACGCGTCCGTCGTCTGAGACCGTCCATTCGCGCGCAAGAAGAGGCTGAACATGACCATCACGGTCCAAACGCGTCAGGCCTTCATAGATATTGTTGTAAGTGATCGTTCCGACGGCTTCACTCGGTGTGCGGGTCGGGTCCAGACCGGGTGGTTCAATGGAGACACCGATGCTCATGGTATCACGCGGGTCAGCCGAGGCTTGCGGTGCCAGACCGAGGCCCAGCAGAACAATCAGAACGGAAGACGACTTCATGGGGTCTCGCCAGGTGCCGGACGTTTCAGGCCCAGATGCTCACGGAGGGTCGAGCCTTCATAGGCAGTGCGGAACAAGCCGCGACGCTGTAGTTCAGGCACAACATGCTCCACGAACAGCTCCAGACTTTGCGGCAGAATAGGGGGCATGACGTTAAACCCATCGGCTGCCCCTTCCACAAACCATTCTTCCAGTTGATCCGCAATTTCCTTTGGGCCCCCATAAATGGACCAGTGACCGCGTGCGCCGCTGACTTCCAGATACAGGTCACGCAATGTCATGTTCCGACGTTTTGCCATTTCGACCAGAAGAGTTTGCCGACTACGATTGCCGTTGAAGTCGGCCGGAGCGTCTGGGAGCGGGCCATCAAGAGGCAATCCACGCAGATCAGTGCCAGTCATGCCCCCCAGAAGAAACAGGCCGACATCCGGATGTGTCAGATCATCGAGCTGCGCCCGCAGATCTTCCGCTTCCATCTGTGTACGCCCCACGAGGGGATAGACGCCCGGCATGACTTTCAGAGACGCCGGGTCTCGACCAATTTCTTGCATACGGCGATGCAGATCGAGGCGAAACGCCTTTGCTTCCTCAAGAGTCTGCTGGGCCGTAAAGACCATTTCAGCAGTCTCTGCGGCAAGCTGACGGCCCGGCTCGGAAGACCCGGCCTGAACGAGCACAGGCCTGCCCTGCGGAGAGCGGGGAATGTCGATCTGCCCTGCGGCTGAAAGAAATTCACCTTTGAAATCAAAGGGGCGTCGGCCTTCCGGGGTGAAGAATTCTCCGCTTTCCGTGTCTCTCTGAAAGGCATCGTCGTCCCAGCTATCCCAGAAATTCTGCACGATCTGGGCAAATTCGCGAGCCTGCCGATAGCGATCCGCATGAGGGACATGGCTTGGTCGGCCATAATGAATGGACTCTTTCACGTTGGCGGTCGTGACAAGGTTCCATCCCGCACGGCCGCCGCTGATCTGATCGAGGGACAGAAACTGTCGAGCCAGATGATAGGGTACGGAATAAGTCGTGCTGACAGTACCTATCAGGCCGATCTTCTTGGTTGTGGCAGCAAGAGCCGAAAGAAGAGTCAGAGGCTCAAAGGATGCGGCATAGGTCATGCGGCGGAAACCATCGATTGTTGCTTCGTCGATGGAGCTTGTAAAATCAGCGATAAATACAGCATCAAAGAGCCCGCGCTCGGCAAGGCGTGCCTGTTCTAGCTGACGCTGGAAGTTGCTACCCGCATCAGGATCTGAGCCAGGATGGCGCCAGGCTGCCGCATGATGGCCGGTTGGGAGAAGGAATGCGGCGAGTTTCATCTGGGGAGCCATAGACGTTCGATCTCTTGCTTATCGCTGTCAGAAACACAAAAAAATGTTGCCCTCACAACATAACCTGTTGTGAATCGTTTTTCTATCCCTTAAACGCAATTAAATAGTTGTTTTATAAAATAACTAATAAACTTAGTTGTTAGGCGGAACCGATGCACGACGTTTACACTGCTCCGTACCGCAGAAATGCCCTCCTCGGTCGTGGGCGAATTGCTCTTGTCTCCACTGTAGCATTGCTACCGTTCTGGAGTGTTGCAGCATTTGCGGACGATAGTGCTTCAACCAAAAAGCCAGCACATGTGAGTGCGCGTAAGGGGGAGGCGTCTCCCTCTAAAACCGCTCACATACGTCCAGCTTCTAAACCGCAGGATCACGAAGCATCCCGTGTGGAGAATGTTGTCGTAACATCTGAACGTAAGGCTGACAGTCCGCAGAACATCGGAACATCCATTAGTGTTATTTCAGCAAAAATGCTGGAAAACCGCAACATCAACAACGTTTTCGATCTGCAATATGCAACACCGTCGCTACAAATACAGCCGTCTTACGGAAGCGGGCAGTTTACCTACACCATTCGTGGTGTAGGGTTTAACAACTATTCCAGTAACAACTCTCCAACTGTTGGTATCTATATCGATGAGGTCGCCAATCCGGTGCCCTTCGGAATCAATGGTATGATGTTCGACATGCAGCGCGTAGAAGTGCTGCGTGGTCCGCAGGGGACATTGTACGGGCGGAATACCACGGGTGGTGCGATCAATTACATTACCAACAAACCGACGGATAAGCTAACCGGCGGCGTTGCAGCCCAATATGGCCGCTTCGATAGCGCGAAAATTGATGGTTATATTTCTGGCCCCATCAACGACAAGCTCAAATTCCGTCTGTCCGGTGAGACGCAACAGGGCGGTGCGTGGCAATATAATCCGGAAGCAAAAGCTCATCTTGGCAATGTCGACCGTGGTGCTGCCCGACTTTTGGTGGATTATGCACCATCAGAGAGTTGGAAGGTGGAGTGGAACCTGCATGGAAGCCGTGATCGCTCCGACGCGACAGGCCCTTATGCGTGGCGTCCCATTACGAGCCTGAGTTCAACCAACCCTATGCCAGCTTCTGCCAGCCGCTATTATACACGTTGGGGCACATCGAATCAGTTTGCCAAAGAGACTGGCCTGACCCCGGATCAGAAACCTTATAGCCATATTGATACTGGGGGCAGCAGCCTGAGGATCGAGAAGCATCTGAGGGATTTCACGATCACAAATCTGGCCAGCTATGATTACATGCAGCGCAATGAATACGATAATTTCGATGATTCATCGCTTTCGCTCGCCGATGTAAAATTCAATACGCGCGCCAGTGTCGTCTCAGATGAACTGCGCTTCTCATCAAATACGACTGGGCGTCTTCACTGGATTGGCGGTATTTATTATGGCTATCAGTGGCTGAATGACCGGTATCAGTCGGGTTTTGAAGCGCTTTATAATACTGATGGAGATGTCCGATACTCGCAGACAGTCAATACCATCAGTGGTTTCGGTCAGGTTACGTACAATTTGACACCAAAACTACAACTGGTTGGCGGGTTGCGGGTAGAGCATGAAAAGCGCACTCTGGATAATGTTTATGCCCATTATCTCGTCAACGGCGTTGTGACCAATCCTCAGAATACAGTCGCGCAACAGGGTCAGTCCTATACGCTACCATCTGCCAAATTTAGTGTTCAGTATCATCCATTCAGTCATGACATGGCCTATTTCACCTTTAGTAAAGGTGTAAAGTCGGGCGGCTTTACGGTGTATAACTCCTCTGACGTCACGCAGATGACAAATCCATTCAAACCGGAACAGCTTTATGCGTTCGAAGTGGGAAACAAGTTGATCCTTCCGCGCTATAATCTTCGGATCAATGCGGATTTCTTCTACTACGACTATTTTGATCGCCAGGTGCAATCGATTGCTTATAGCCCGACGACGGGTTCCGCGATCGGGTTGTTCGTCAATGCCCCGCGTTCGCATATGTTTGGTGGTGAGTACGAAGTGGAATGGTCACCAATACCGGGTCTACGTGTAGCCCAGTCTGGAGCGTATGTTGAAGGGGCCTATGATGAATTCAGCGCCGTTACGAGTTCAAAGCGGGTCAACGGTGTCTGGGTAGGCGTGAAACAGGACGTTTCTGGCCGGAGTGTGGAAGTCCCACATTTTACGGCTAATGGCTCTGTCGATTATACGTGGCGCCTTGGCCGGTATGACCTTGTTTCTGGTGTGGATTACAGCCTTCGCACGACAAGCACTGCGCTTAACGATGCAAATACCATTCCGGGTTACACCCTGTGGGGCGGGTATATTTCTTTCGCCCCCCGTAAAGGACACTGGAAGATCGAAGGCATTGGTCGAAACATCACAAACAAGCATTACGATGTGACACGAGGTTATTTCGTTGGGGGCGATAACATCGCCGTCGCAGGACGTCCGGCTACATGGGAAGTTCGGGTTCGGGCAGATTTCTGAACAGCAAGGGGATGGCGAAAAAAGCCATCCCCCAAGTCAGCTTCAGAAAGACGCAGCTACCGTACCAAAGAACATGCGGGGTGGTGTCGGATATCCGACATAGGTTGAGCCATCGCCTGCCGTAATCGTTGACCAGGATCGGGTGTTCGTCAGGTTGCTGACGTTGAACTGCAGTTTGAGGCTCTGCATGTGAGGAATGTGCTTAAATGTATAGCCAGAGCTGAATCCAAGCTGAAAACGTGGCGGGACCATGATACTGTTGGTGATCGTTCCAGGTCGTACGCCCATATAGGTGCCAAAAAGCTGGGCGTTGAATCCTGCCTGATTATAATTGATTGCAAACTTGTCGGACCAAACAGGAATAGCAGGGACTTTCTCGCCTTTTGTGGCGTAAAGCGTAGAACCATCCATGAAATCACTGCCGTAAATGCTGCTTACATACGACACTGCGTCATAAACAGAGAAGTGTTGACCAAAGCGCAGAGTGAAAGATAGATCCATACCATTTGTCGAAACGCTGCCCAGATTGGCTACCGTGCCGCCAACGCCTGAAATACCTTGATTGGGTGGTTTGATTGCCCCCAATCGATTGAAGAAATCGACGTGGTAGTATTCAAGCTGTCCACTGATGCCCGTCAATGGCCCGAGGAACAGAGGGCGATTGGTTCGAATGCCCGTTTCATACGTCCAGGATGTTTCGGGTTTTCCAGTCCGTTTGAAGTCTTCAAATGCTTCCTGACTGGTCACAGCCCATGGGGATGTGCTGCCATAACCTGTCTGGGCGAAGGAATTCATGTTCTCCTGAATGTTGGCGAAAAACTGCTCATGTGGCGTAAAATTCCACAAAGCACCAAAAGCAGGAAGGAAAGGCTTGTAGGACGGAATAGTCCCACCCGCGACAGTATGCGTGCTGGTATCGACGATCGTCTTTGCACCCTTGACGGAAGACGCCAGGGATTGCGGCAAAGCAGCAATCGGCAATGTTCCGTTGGTATACACCATTTCGGATTTGAAACCCGCCGTCAGCGTCAGGTGAGGGGTGACTTTCCAGCTATCCTGCAAATGCGTGACGAAAGTGTTGGTGTAGAACGCGTTCATCCATTGTGTGAAAAGTGGGTTGGTCGCGCGCTTGTAAGGCGTCAGTGTGTCTGTCGCTGTCAGAGGATACCATAACCGCCCCTGAGTGTTGTTGTTGCGCTCGTACCAGCCTCCCACTTCGATGTTATGGTGACCGAGGTGATAATGCAGCGTACTGGTCAGGCCGCCACGATAATCTTCATATTCCGTGGTGCGGGTGGCAAAACCTGTTCCGCCCGTTGCATTCCAGACCTTGGGATCAATTCCGGCGTTGCTATATGTAAACTGACCATTCTTGATGTATTTTGAACCTGTCGGATCAAGATATGTCCCGAGAATGGTTAGAATGGCATTCGTGCGAATGGATGTTGCAACCACGCCCGCGCCGTCATCATAGTGGAAATAAAGCTGGTTATCCCAGGTCAGGTTAGGGGAGAACCGATGCGAGATTTTCAGGTAGGTTAGATAATCCGTACGCTGCGAAGCTGAGAAATAGTATTTGTTGTTGGGTGTTCCCGGCGCTGGAGATTTAGACGTCATCCCTGGATAATTCGCCATTGCGGCATTCAGATCCGGAAAGAATGCGCCGCGCGCGTAGAGATCAGTCGGCGCCGTCAGACCCTGCGTGTTTGGCTCTGCCTTATTCTGCCAGTCAAAATAAGCCGTAATTGTTGTGTTCTGTCCCTTGTGAACGAATTTTCCATTGACTTGGTAGCCTCCTTGCCGGTTGCCTTCACCAAGATTCCATGGGCGGGCATCCTGCCGTGAAAAGGAAACATAGGCCGAGTTTCCATTCCCAAAATTGCCGGTATCGAGGCGAGCATAGGTCCGGAAGGTGGAATAGCTTCCAAAAGTCTGGCGGATGGTTGCACCGGCTTTCGCCTTGGGATCGCGGGTCGTGAATTCGATCGTTCCACCCAGATTGCTGGTTGATGCGGTTCCGAGAGCGCCTGCTCCTGAAGACAGTGCCGTTTGACCAATATTTTCGCTGATGGCCGCCCGTTGCGGGGAAAGGCCGTTGTAATTGCCGTAAGCCCCTGCACCGAGCGGAACGCCATCAAGAGTATAACCAAGCTGCGTGTTGGAAAAACCATGCACGTAAATACTGGAGTTCTGTTCGTTATTTCCCCAGGGGTCGACGTTGGTAAATGTTACGCCAGGCAGAAGATCAAGAGCCTGCATCGGGTTCTGACCAGGCATCATCTCCTGCATCTGGTCACCGCTGATACTGAGGACGGACCGTGTTCTGTGGCCCGTAGCAACAATCTGCTCGATATCGTTTGCTTCCCGAACGCGAGGCGCGCGCCTCGCTCTGGGTGGCCGCTTTGCGCCCGCTGCGCGACGGACGATCATGCCGCCACCTGGGGCAACTTCCACTGTCAGTCCGCTCCCATTAAGCAGCTTTCCCGCTGCCTCATCCGGGGTCAGGGAACCGCTAACGGAAGGAGCCTGAAGATGCTCGACCAGATCAGGAGAGAAAAGAATGCTTTGTCCGGTCTGTCGGCTTAGGGATTCCAGCGCCTGTGCCATTGGCTGTCGGTCAATATGAACATTTGCAGTCCCTGCCGAAGCAGCAACAGCAGTGTGGGTCAGAATGGTCATTCCTACGGTCAGGAACAAAGCTGCACGAAGGGGGCACCGGACGTTCACGGCCATGTATTCTCTATCCTGTTGGCGATCGCAAAAAGCGCTCTCCCCAGAAAGACAATGACAATTCAAAAAACCTCAGGACATTACCTGTGTTTTCATGAAACCGTCACAATGGCCGGAGCATATAATGATTGCCTTGTTCTTGCAGTCTGACAGGAAGCAGGCGCGGCAGCATACGCAGAAACATATCGCCTTGAGAGACGAAATAGATCCCGCTCAGCTTGAGGTTTTCCAATGTTGGAGAGGCAATGGTAATTTTCCGGGGGGTGTATCTCTGGATCTGGGAAATGGCATCCAACAAGGGTGTATTCCGGAAAATAAGCCGCCCTGTCTGCCAGGAAAGCAGAGATTCCATATTGGGGTAGTCAACACTCATGCGACCGTTCTTGAGAATACGCAGTCGCTGGCCCGTCCTGATCCAGACATCGGTCGACGAAGCCGTTCCCTTGCTCAGAAGAATATGTCCTCTCACGGCAGTGATGTCCGTACATGAATTGTCTGAGCGGATATTCGTTGATGTCTGCTCGGGGAGATAAACCGTAATGTTCCGGGCTGACAGACGAAATGTTTTCCGGCTACCCGGCGAAAGGAGAACCTGTCCCTGATCCAGCCGTGCCCGATTGCCATCTTCAGACAACGTCATCCGGCTTCCGGAATCCAGCAGACAGGAACCGTAATCCGGCAAAGATATTCTCAGCGTACGGCCGACAGGTGTTTGTAAAATACGGGAAGCCTTCGCACTTCTGTTTACGGGAAACAAAGCGACAGTTCCCACAGACGCAAGGGCAAGCAAGACGCGACGTCGCGTCTTGCCTGATCGTGCATCCGGAGCCGTAAATGTTTGCAAAATGTCTTTTGTCTGTACGCCGCCGCCAAGTTCCCAGTAGTCTGTCAGAAGCTCCACGGCATCCGCTCGACAGCTATCGCCACGTATCCATTGAACAAACTCGGCTCGGTCATTGTCTGTGCAGTTATCTGCATGGAGGCGAGCGATCCATTCCGCTGCACGTTCACGAGTGGCAAGCAGGTTTTCAGAGGGGATCACTGGTCCATCCATGAAGACAAAAAGACGAGAGCTTTGGCGATATGCTTTTCCACGCTGCTTTCACTGATTCCCAAGGCACCGGCAATCTCGCGATACTTCATTTTTTCAACGCGGTTCAGCAGAAATGCCTGACGCGTTCTTTCTGGAAGCTGCCGACACCCTTCATGAAACCGTGTCATTCTCTGGCTTGCTGCATAAGCCTCTTCCTGAGACGGAGCAGGATCACGCAGTTCAAGGATCTGTTCCTGATCTCCGGTGGTCGAGAGAGTGCCTGAAGCTGCCTTTTTCAGATCATTCAGATGAAGATTGAGCGCGCTTCGGGTAATATAGGCTTCTGGATGGGTGACCTGTCCCCGTGAGCGTTCATAGTAATTCGCAAGGGCAGTTTGCAGGTGATCTTCGGCATCATCACGGTGCGTGAAAGTTCTGATGCGTCGGCGCAGACGTAACCATTCCTGCTGACAGGGAAACCAGTTTTCCGCCAAGGATCGTCTCATTCATTCTGAAGGATGGACAGCGTGCGGCGATGCATTACGGAATTTACGACGTCAGGTCTGTGACAGTTTCATGAAGAACGCGGGCAAGGCATGGGCAAACGGGGCGATCCGCTGTCTTGAGTGAACACACATCTGCTCGACCTCAGCGAAAGACTCTGACCGATGTTTTTGAACCGTAGACGCGTACTGGCCGGCCTTGGAGCGGGTCTTCTGTTCACCTACCGTCTCAGGCAGCTTTCTGCTGCCGCCCCCCATAATCTCGACAAGAAACCCACGTTTGACGTGTCCCCATTCCAACTGGGCGTGGCGTCCGGTGATCCTGCAACAGACGGTTTTGTCATCTGGACGCGCCTTGCGCCCCGCCCCATGGAAGAAGCGGGGGGAATGACGCATCTGAAACCTATTCTGGTGGATTGGGACATCAGCGAAGATCCGAAATTCGCAACAGTTCTTCGCACAGGACAAACCATCGCTCATCCTGAACTGTCGCACTCCGTGCATGTTGAGGTCGAAGGGTTGCAGTCTGATCGGCCATACTGGTATCGCTTCCGCATCGCAGGCCATGAAAGCGCGATTGGCCGTGGGCGGACGTTGCCTCTGCCGGGTGCTGAGGTCCAGCGTCTCCGGTTTGTGGCAGCCGGCTGTCAGCATTATGAGTTCGGGTATTATTCCGCATGGCGCGCCATCGCGAATGAGAACGTCGATTTTATCTTTCATTACGGCGATTACATTTACGAAGGCGCAGACATCGGCGCTGGCGTTCACACGGTTTACGGCAAGCCCTTTACGGCAGTTCGCCGCCATTTCGGTCCGGAAATCTACTCTCTGGACGAATACCGCCGGCGCTATGCCCAGTATAAAATGGACCCCGATCTTCAGGCCGCACATGCCGCCGCACCATGGCTCGTCAGTTTTGACGATCATGAAGTGGATAACAACTGGGCCGGAGACACAGATCAGGACGGAACACCGCCGGACCTCTTCCGCCTGCGTCGCGCTGCAGCCATGCAGGCCTATTACGAGAATATGCCGTTACGTGCGAGTTCTCTGCCTGATGGGAGCCACATGCAGATATACCGAAGCTTCCGCTTTGGTGATCTGATGAACACGTTCGTTCTGGATACGCGCCAGTACCGTAGCGATCAGGTCTATGGTGACAAGGATGCACCGCAAGGTGCGGATGTGTGGTCACCAGAACGCACGATGATGGGCACTCAGCAGGAGGAATGGCTCTTCAACGGGCTAAGCAAGTCCGACACATGCTGGAACCTGTTGGCCCATCAGGTCATGGTCATGGATCTCGCTCACCGGAAATCAGCCCATTCCGAACTGCTTTACAGCATGGATCAGTGGTCAGGTTACATGTACAGCCGCAACCGGCTGCTTCAGTTCATCGGGGATCACTGTCCCGGAAATGTCGTCAATGTTACGGGCGATGCGCATCGGCATTACGCGGGTAATCTCGTTCTTGACCCTGACAAACAGAAACCGGTTTCTGTCGAGTTCCTGGCGACGTCCATCTCGTCAGGTGGCGATGGTATCGGCGATAATGATGCACACAGCCAATCTGTTCGCCGTGAGAACCCGCATCTGAAGGCTACGACCGACAAGCGTGGTTATGTCATCTGTGATGTTGGGCGGGATGTCTGGCGTGCAGATCTCAAGACGCTGGATCAGGTCAGCAACCATGATGGGCAGCTTTCCACCTATGCGAGCTTCGCAGTGGAGCGTGGTCGTCCAAGTCTTGAAAAAGCCTGAGACGACCCCTGTCATCAGGGGGTTACATCCTCCTGATGACGAGACGCCAGCTGGAAGCAGGTGAACAGGCCGGCCAGAGAGGTCAGCAAAAGGACTAGTCCCATGGGCAGGGCACTCGTTTTGCTCAGACCCACCAATGGCGCAGCCACACCACCTATCAGAAGGTTTAATGACCCGAGAATCGCGCTGGCACTCCCGGCGCGGTGTCCCTGTTTTGCGATGGCAAGAACGAAGGTTGCCGTCAGGATCATCCCGATACAGGTCATGTAGAGGAAGATCGCAGCCACTAGCAGGAAAAGCGGCCCCTTGAGCGTTGCAATCAAGGTGATGAGAGCTGCTGCGACTGTGATGCAGATGACCGATGCACGCAGGAATGTATCGGTACGGGCCATGCTTCCCGCTCGCCCGATCAGCCAGCTCCCCCCCACCAGCGCCAGACCGTTGATGCCGAAAAGGATACTGAAGGTCTGCGGCGTTACACCGTAGATATCCTGATAGACGAAGGGAGTTCCGGCGACATAGGCAAAGCTGCCACCATGAATAAGACCGACAGTCAGGGCATGACCGATGAATTCGCGATCCGTCAGCAGGCTGTGGAATGTTTCCAGTGTGGCACGGGGAGAGTTGGGAAGACGCCTGTGGAGTTCCAGTGTTTCCGTCAGGCGAGCCGCTACAAGGCCTAATGCAAGAATACCAAATCCCGTCAGGAACCAGAACATCGTGCGCCATGTTGCTGATGGCAAAGCCAGAATGGCGCCCCCAAGCATTGGTGCGACCATGGGAGCAACCGCGTTGATGATCATCAGCCGCGAGAAGAAACGAGCGAGGTCGGGGCCGTTGAAAACGTCTCTGACCACAGCGCGGGAGAGAACCAGACCTGCAGAAGCCGTGAGGCCTTGCAGAAAGCGTGCAACGATGAAGGTCGTAATGCTGGAAGCAACGGCACAAAACAGCGATGACAAGGCGAAAAGAGCCATTGCACCCAGAAGCGGGATCTTACGTCCCCGGGCGTCGCTGAATGGGCCAACCAGAAGCTGCCCGACCGCAAGCCCTATGAGGGTGCTGGTCAGACTGAACTGAACGGCTGTTTCACTGGCCTGAAAGTCATGCCCGATGTTTGGGAAACCGGGCAGATACATATCAATATTAAGTGGCCCCAGACATGTCAGAAGCCCCAGAATAATGATGAGATCACGCTGGACGGGACGGGTTATTTCGGCAGACGTGTCAGTCATGAGCTGGAACCTTGAGAATGGACACGCCTGAGGCGTTCATGCGGGAAAGTTCGTCGGAAGGGGCGTCTTCTGAGACAATGAGCGTATGAACAGTGTCCAGCGGAGCAACAGGAAAGCGACCGCCTGACCCGATCTTGCTGCCCTCTGCCATGACCACGACGGTTTCGCTCCGGCTAAGAACTTCGCGCTTGAAAGCAGCTTCTTCCGGATCCCATACGCTTGGGCCCTCGGCTGAAATCGCCCAGACACCCAGAGAGCAGAGATCGAACCGGTAATGCTGAAGCGATTGAACAGCCACCGAGCCAATGACTCCTCCGGTCGCGCCATCAAGACGTCCACCAATCATGATAGTTTCAATCTGGCTTGCATCGCTCAAGGCAACTGCCACCGCAGGGCTGGAGGTTACGACCGTCAGGGGCATATCCCGAGGAAGAGACGTTGCTAAGGCAATATTGGTGGAGCCGGTATCAATGAAGGCCACCTGTTTGGCTTTGAAAAGACCCGCAGTATGGCTGGCCAGTGCGTTTTTAAGCGTAATATTTTCCCCCATGCGGGAATGGATATGCGCCGCAGCCGGCTGCATACGGAGTGCACCACCATATACCCGACGGCATTCGCCAGCTTCTGCAAGTTCGCGCAGATCACGACGGATCATATCAACGGGCACATGCCATTCAGTAGCCAGATCGGCCGCAAGGACGCGCCCGTGACTTTGCAAACGGGCACGGATCTGGCTCAGGCGTTCGTCTTTGAGGATGGGATTTGCTCCGGAAGGGCGTAAAACACGCGCAAACCGTCATAAACACGCATAACCTGTCAAGAAGTTTCGGGCTCTGTTGCTTTTGGCAGTCTCAGGTGTGGCAGATCAAAAACTTAGTACTGCATCCAGATTGAACCACAGCATATTGCTGGTTCCATTATTGACGGCTGCGCCAGAGACCGTGGTAGCCTGATTGAAGGGGTGCGTTCCGTTGAAAGACTTATCCAGACGAATTTCCGGACGAACAGTCAGGGCGCCACTTCCAAGGTGGCGGTTAACGAAGGGTGGCCGATAGGCCACGCCGACCGTCAGAGCACCATAGGTCGTGGGGGGCGCGCCATAGTAAAAATAGGGCCGGTTCCGCAGGGAGTTCGTGTAGGACATATTGCCGGGATACTGATTGATGATCCCGCCGGTATTGTCCCGGAAAATTTCACCGCGAACGTTTAAAGTCAAAGACGGGTGAATGTCCCACGACAGGTAGGACGTGACGCCGTAAGCATCATCGCGCGACGCATCATCATGAAGGTAAAGCGCTTCCGCCATTAACGAGAGTGTTTTGTTGACGTGATAGGTGGCCAGAAGGCTTGCATTGTATTGCATGAGGCTATTTGCAGCCCTGCCGATCCCTGAGCTGCTCCAGCCAGCGGGAGAGGTTCGACTGGCACCATTGTTTCCCTGCGGTCCGAAATGGCCGATAGCATGCAGGTTCAGTTTGCCCCCCATCAGATTATTCCAGGCGAAGCCGAAATATCCTTTGGGGCGACTATTGTTCCCGGCCTGACCAAACGTCGTGGAATTACCTGCGTCGATGCCAAGGATCCAGTCCATATGCTGGCTGAGGTGCATCGTCGCGATGATGCCAACCGTTTCGAACGGAACGATATAGTCTGATGCGTAATTGAAGGAGTAGAACGGGCGGGCGAGGGCAGGTGTGCCTTCCGCGCCGATGAGGGCATACATCTGCCCGGCCTGAAAATCGATCCCATGACGAAAGATCCACGGCGTGTGAACGTCGATATGTGCCTGAGTAGGGGCCCACTGATAAAGCCCGGTGAGCGTACCATCTCCCATACCGATTGTCGGATCGAACCGTGCGTCTGATCCGTACATGACTTCAGCAACAAAGCCGATCCCGTAACCGCCGCCTATGGACGTGATGGGATGGGAAATTGAGCCCATGATCTGGTTGAGAGTCACGGTATTGGCGCGGTCCAGATAGAACTGGCCGAAATTTCGTCCAGACCGCGTCCACGGATTACCGCTGATCCCCGCTTCAACAGTCAGGTGGCCGACCAGCCCATCCCAGTAGGACAAGGAGTGCCCAGTCTTGGGTGAGAACAGATTTCCCGCTTTCAGAGTCGGGATATCCGGATCAGTGCTGTCAGCCTGATGGGACGTTGATGGTAGCGTCGTCGGTGGATTGGGGTTGGGTGTCCCGTCCGGCGTAATGGCTGTATTCGACGTGGCGGCCGCCTGAGCGTAAGCAAAAGACGGGAGAGCCGTTCCAACGAGCAGGCAGAAGACTGCCAGGACGTGTTTGTCCGACACGCGAAATCCGTTCCTGAAAGTTTCGGGGAAAGACGACAGCGAATAAACTCAGACCCCGGCCCTGAGCCGCGTTTGTGCGTTCTGGTATTTTCGCATGAAGACAGTGCTCAGGATCGCCATGAATGCGATGTAGATCGCGCAGACTTCGGGATTGTAGTATGTCACGGCTGCCAAAAGGACGATTGCGCCAGTCAGGGCGATGCCGGGCAGGACGGGGTAGAGCGGTGCGCGGTAAGTGCGCGGCAGGGAAGGCTCCGTCTGACGCAGGCGAAACAGGCTGATCATGCTCAGGATATACATCGTGAGAGATCCGAACACGGCCATGGTGACAAGAGTTGCCGTCAGGGACTGACCGTGAATCGAAATGACATCATCGGAAAAAATGGCTGCAATGCCAATGACGCCACCAGCAATCGTAGCCGTATACGGTGTATGAAAACGCGGATGAACTTTGCCGAGAACCGCCGGTAGAAAGCCGGCACGCGCCATGGCAAAGATCTGCCTTGCATAACCCATGATGATGCCATGCAGGGATGCGACGAGGCCGAACAGACCAAGCCAGACCAGCATATGCAGCCATCCGCTGTGCGCCCCTACGACATGCTTCATGGCCTGTGGGAGAGGATCATTCAGGTTGGCAAGAGCGTGCCAGTCTCCGGCACCTCCAGCAAAAACCATGACGCCAAAGGCCAGAAAGACAAGCGTGAGAACTCCCGCAACATACGCAATCGGAATAGAGCGGCGCGGATTGCTGGCCTCTTCAGCCGCCATGGCCACACCTTCGATGGCGAGAAAGAACCAGATGGCAAAAGGAATGGCCGCGAAAATGCCCCCCATGGCTTCCCAGCCGAAATGAGGGGCTACGCCCCAACCGTCATGCAGGAAATTGTCCCACGAGAAGGCGGGAGCGACGACGCCCATGAAGACGAGCAACTCAATGATGGCGGCAATTGTAATGAACAGTTCGAACGTCGCTGCGATATGCACGCCGACAATGTTGAGTGCCATGAAGATCACGTAGGCGCCCAGAGCCGCGACTTTGGGCGAGAGATGCGGAAACTGAACGTTCAGATAAGCACCGATGGCCAGAGCAATTGCCGGGGGTGCGAAAATGAATTCGACCAAAGTGGCGAGACCCGCAATCAGGCCACCCCATCGGCCAAGGGCGCGATGACTATAGGCGAAGGGGCCACCAGCCTGTGGGATCGCGCAGGTCAGCTCCGTGAAGCTGAAAATAAAGCTCGTATAGACCAGCGCGACAAACACGGTAGCGATCAGGAAGCCAAGCGTTCCGGCGGTGGCCCATCCATAACTCCAGCCGAAATATTCCCCGGAAATAACAAGACCAACGGCAATACCCCAAAGATGAAATGCACTCAGGGACTTGTTGAGATGCGACGGCGCATCGCTCATTGGTCGTTGTCCTTTTCAAGAAGGGGAACGGAAGTTTCAAGGGCTACGACTTCAGGTGCAGCATCTTTGAGACCCACGCCTGTGAGCTGCAGGTGTCTGGCTTCCCGCATCAGCCAGGAAAGCTTTGCTGCCGCAGCCGGGACGGTCATGCCGTGTGGGTGGATGTTCGAGAGGCAGTTCCGGGATGAATCGGGGCAGCCGACATACGGCCCGTAGGTCAGATAGATACCCATACTGTCCGCTACGCTTAGACCGGGTCTCTCACCAATCATCATGACAACCATCCTTGCACCAAGCCTCACGGCAATGTCGTCGCCTAACGCGACACGGGCTTGGGTAGCGATGACCAGAGGCGCGACGGTCCAGTCAGCAAGCTGCGCCTGCATAGCCCGGAACAGGGGAATTGCACTCTGCTGTGTGGCAAAGGACGACAAGCCGTCTCCCGCGACGAAAACCACATCCCAATCACCTTTTGGAAGTGTGGCAGCAGCTTCGGGATCAAGTCGCCGTCCAAGATCCGGGCGGCGCAAATAGGTCGAACGGTCGGGCGCACGGCTTTGAACGCAGTAGCATGGCTCGTCGCCCAGAGAACCCGTCAGGGTTTCAATGTTTAGAGGCGTATGAACGGCATCCCTTGCCTGTGCGTGAGAGGCTTGAAAGTCCAGAACATCGTTGGTTTTCAGGGCATTTCCTGTGCGGCCCAGCCCAATCCGGGCGCGGGTGAGTTGGCACAAGTCTTGCCATGGATCTGGTATCTGGGATGTCGGGGAGGTAATGCGGTCGTCCGTCATGGTCAGCGCACCATCTGGCCGAGAAGGGTCTGTCCGGGCGGGACGTCCAGAACCTTGTCGTTCCGCGCATCATACAGACCCATCCGCTCCAGCCAGCCTGCAAATTCCGGTGCGGGTTTCAAATTCAGAAGTTTGCGAAGGCTCAGAAGGTCGTGGAAGGACAGGCTCTGGTAATTGAGCATGATGTCATCCGCACCTGGAACCCCGATCAGGAACGTGATGCCTGCCGCCCCCAGAAGGACCATCAGATTATCCATATCATCCTGATCGGCTTCGGCGTGGTTGGTGTAACAGGCATCACAGCCCATCGGCACGCCGAGCAGTTTGGCGCAGAAATGATCTTCCAGGGCGGCCCGGATGATCTGCTTGCCGTCATAAAGATATTCAGGACCGATAAACCCCACGACCGTATTTACCAGCAGGGGGTTATAGGCCCGTGCTACAGCGTAAGCGCGGGCTTCCACGGTCTGCTGGTCCACCCCGTGATGGGCTTCGGCAGACAATGCAGCACCCTGACCTGTCTCGAAATACATGACATTATTGCCGAGAATGCCACGATTGAGAGCCAGAGCTGCCTCATGAGCTTCTTTCAGAATCCCGAGACTGACGCCAAAGCCTTCATTGGCTTTCTGTGTCCCCGCAATGGACTGAAAGACCAGATCGACCGCGCCGCCGCGGTTCATGATCTCGATCGTGTTTGTAACGTGTGTCAGAACGCAGGTCTGGGTCGGAATGTCATAGCGCTGGCGGGCGTGGTCGAGCATCTCCAGAAGAGCGAGGCCGTTCGAGACGCTGTCGGTCGCGGGGTTAATGCCGATGACGGCATCCCCCATCCCGCGCAGAAGACCGTCCAGAGTTGAAGCTGCAATTCCCTTCAGATCATCGGTCGGATGATTGGGTTGAAGGCGCGTCGCCAGGCAGCCTTCCAGACCAATGGTGTTTCGGAACTTCGTGACGACCCGGATCTTGCGGGAGACCGTCATGAGATCCTGATTGCGCATGATCTTACTGACAGCGGCCGCCATTTCCGGCGTGATCCCGGCAGCGATGGAAGAGAGCGCTTCAGATGTGGCCTCATCGGATAACAGCCAGTCCCGGAAGCCGCCAACGGTCAGGGACGCCACAGGCGAAAACGCCTGAGCATCATGTGTATCCATAATCAGGCGCGTGACGTCATCTGCCTCGTAAGGGATGAGCGTTTCATGAAGGAACGTGCGAAGTGGCAAGTCTGCCAGAGCATATCGGGCGGCAATTCGCTGAGCATCAGAACTGGCCGCCAGACCGGCAAGTTCGTCTCCAGAACGCGCTGGGGAGGCCTTGGCCATCAGGGTTTTCAGGTCCCCGAACGTGTAATGTTCCCCTCGCAGGGTGCATCCGTAAGCCATGGCCACAATCCTGTTTCTCTGATCTGTCCAAACTCTATCAGAAGACGGTCTGGGTTTTGTCCGTTAGCGCAATTATATCTTTTTCGGATTGATCCTGACTTGACACCAGACGACAAGGTTTTGACATTTGACAACAATCCGCCCAACACTTCGCGTTGAGTGAGCAGCAACACGAAGATGCGATGTTATCCTTTTCAAAGCCCTCTGAATCAAAGGCCCATGTTCTTGCCGCAGCTGCTGCAGGGGTGGAAGATTTTCTGACATCTCAAGGCGGAGACATGGAGCGGATTGCCGGACGTTCCGGCCTTTCAACACGGCAGTTTGCCTTGCCGACCGACGCTTTGAACCTTGCGGCCTACTGTCGTCTGTTTGCCGAAGCCGAAATAGAGACCCGCAATGGAAATATCGGTCTGTGCTTCGGCCAGCAGTTCAAACCCCACCAACTTGGCCTCATTGGCTACATCGCCCTGTGTTCTGAGACTGTAGAGCAGGCCGTCCGCAATCTGGCCGCCTATTTCGGGTATCATCAGGCTTCTACTGTGACATGCCTGACCGAGACTGCTGAGACGTTTCAGCTCGATTACATGATCACTGACCCGACCATTCAACACCGCCGCCATGATGCCGAACTGACGATGGGCATGTTTGCAAATATTCTCCGAACAGGACTGGGGCCAGCCTGGACCCCGCAGGCCGTTCTGTTCGCCCACGACCAGCCGGAGCAGGCGGGAGAACACCGCGATGTGTTTCAGTCAGATATCCGTTTTGCGGCAGGGCGAAATGCGCTGATCTTCCGGAGAGACAGGCTGGAGACACGGATGCCGGGAGCGGATGCTGGCCTGTTGCAGATCATGAAATCTTCTCTGGTAACATTGGCCCGGGGGCCTGGGAACGCAAAGTCAGAACAGGCACCGTCTCTAAGGCAGCAGGTCATCATGCAGATCAGAGCCTGTCTGCCGCATGGAGGATGCGAGTTCTGGGAAATTGCTGAGAAACTTGCCCTCTCTCCCTGGACGCTGCAGCGTCGGCTGGGGCAGTTAGGGCTTTCCTACTCTGCTTTACTGGATGAAGTCCGTCAGATTGACGCCATTCGCCTTCTGACGGAAGCCAATAGAGACATCAGCGAAATCGCCATTCTTCTGGGCTATACCGAAACAAGTGCCTTCAGCCGGGCTTTTCGACGATGGTTTGGAATGTCTCCCCGTGTCTGGCAACAACAGAATAACGGACGCCCCAGTCGATAGGTATTTCCTGAGAGAGACCGCCTCGTGTAGGAACGCATGCATGAGTGTTGAAGTCATGCCCGGTCTGATCCTCAAAGACGAAGATCTGAGAGTAACCTATATCTTTGCGTCTGGCCCGGGTGGCCAGAACGTCAACAAGGTTGCGACAGCCGCGCAGCTTCGTTTTGACGCAGCAGGCTCTCCGGCATTGTCAGAACGCGTACGGACCCGACTGCTTGAAATTGCAGGAAGTCGCGCAACCCGGGACGGAGAAATCGTGTTGACGGGACGACGCTTTCGCACGCAGCTTCGCAATCGGGAAGACGTTATTGAACGATTGGCAGCAATGATCCGTGAAGCTGCTCATCGACAGGCTTTCCGCGTTCCGACGCGTCCGGGTAAGGCGGCCCGTCAAAGGCGAATGGATGGAAAATCCCATCGGGCAGGAATTAAGCGCAACCGGAAAGTCCGTCTGGACGATTAGGGAGGAAAGACATGGTGGCACATTTGTCCGCACTGAAATGGGGAACGGGCGCAAGAACATTTGAGATGTTTCTGGAGCCGACGTGCCCGTTTTCTGTCAAGGCGCTTCGCAAAATCCCGCTTCTTCTCGAAGAAGTCGGAGAGGATCGGCTGACAGTGCACATCCGCCTTCAGTCCCAGCCCTGGCACATGTTCTCCGGCGTGATCGTTCGCGCCGTTCTCGCAGCCTCTACGCTGGATCAGGGGAGGGACAGGGCGCATGATGTCCTTTTGGCCGTGGCGGACCATCGGGAAGAATTCGAGTTCACCGACCATTGTTCTGGCCCCAACATGAACTCCACTCCGGCTGAAATCCTCGCACGTCTTGAGGCTTATAGCGGGGTCGCCCTCGCAGAAGCCTTTACGCTTGAAGAGGTTACGAAGGCTGTAAAGTGGCATGCGAAATACTCTCGGCAGAACGGCATTCATGTCTCTCCGACCTTCATGGTGGATGGGCTGATTAATCCGGCGTTCAGCAGCGGGGACAGCGTGGAAGATTGGGCGGACCGCCTGCTCGCGTAACCCGCTGACGAAACAGAGGGTTGGACGTTGTGCGGCTTCTCCCATACAGTCGCGGTAACATAAGACTTTCAGGATGTTTCAATGACTTCCAACCTCTGGATCAGGGCCGCTTTCGCCCTGACACTCGGATCTTTCGCCGGAACCGAAGCTCAAGCTGCCGCGGCCAACCCGTTTTTCATGGCCAGCACGCTCCCTTATCAGGCCCCACGCTTCGATCTGATCAAGGATAGTGACTACGCGCCCGCTTTTGAGCGTGGCATGGCCGATCATCTGCGCGAAATTACGGCCATTGCGAACAACAAGGCCGCCCCCACGTTCGACAACACGATCGTGGCGATGGAAAAGGCTGGCCGTCTGCTGGACCGGGTGCAGGAAACGTTCTTCGGCGTTTATCAGGCCAATAGCGATGCAGAGTTGGACAAGGTTGAGAGCCGCGAAGCGCCGCGCCTGTCCCAGCATGAAGATGAGATCTATCTGAACGAGCGCCTGTTTGCGCGCGTCAAGAAACTGCATGACACCCGCGACAGCCTGAACCTGAATGCCGAACAGGCGCAGCTTCTGGATGTGTATTACCAGCAGTTCGTTCATGCTGGCGCAGAACTGTCCAAGGCCGACAAGGTCAAGCTGCGCGCCATCAACACCAAGCTGGCCAATCTTGAATCCGTCTATCAGCAGAAGCTCATCGCCGCTGCGAAAGACGGCGCCCTTGTCGTTGACAGCAAGGATGCATTGGCCGGTCTTGATGATGGGGCCATCGCCTCGGCTCAGAAGGACGCGGAAAGCCGCAAGCTGACCGGCAAATGGGTTCTCCCGCTTCAGAACACGACCCAGCAGCCCGCTCTTGAAAATCTGAGCAAGCGCGAAACCCGTCAGGCCCTGTTCGAACAGAGCTGGAACCGTGCGGAGAAGGGTGACAAGAACGACACCCGCGCCACGATTTCCGAACTGGCCCAGCTACGCGCCCAGAAGGCGGCGCTGTTCGGCTATCCGAGCTTCGCCGCTTACACACTCTATGACCAGATGGCCAAAACACCCGAAGCGGCCGAAGACTTCATGCAGAAGCTCGTTCCAGCCGTAGCTGCCGAGCAGAAGCGGGAAGGTACCGTTCTTCAGGACGCAATCCATCGTGATGGCGAAAACTTCACGCTGAAGCCCTGGGACTGGAACCGTTACGCGGAGCAGGTACGTCGCGAGAAATATGCGCTGAACCAGGATGATGTGAAGCCATACTTCGAACTCAAGACGGTTCTGACAGACGGTGTGTTCTTCGCCGCCAATCAGCTTTATGGGATCACGTTCAAGCAGCTTACAGATATTCCGGTTTATAACCCGGACGTTATGGTGTTCGAGGTCTTCGACAAGGACGGCTCACAGCTTGGCCTGATGTACTTCGATTACTTCAAGCGCGACACGAAGTCTGGCGGTGCCTGGATGTCCAATTTTGTTGGCCAGTCCTCGCTTCTTGGTACGAAACCCGTCATTTACAACGTAGCAAACTTCACGAAGGCAGCGCCGGGTCAGCCACAGCTCATCACGTCTGATGATGTGACGACCATGTTCCATGAGTTCGGTCATGCGCTGCACGGTCTGTTCGCAAGCCAGACATACCCGACACTGTCTGGTACGAATGTCGCCCGTGACTTCGTGGAATTCCCGTCCCAGTTTAATGAAAACTGGGCGTTGGATCCGAAGGTCCTGGCGCATTACGCCCGTCACTATAAAACGGGCGCGCCTATGCCACAGGCATTGGTCGACAAGATCAAGAAAGCCGCCAAGTTCAACCAGGGCTATGCTCTGGGCGAAATCGTTGCTGCGGCTGAACTTGACATGAAGTGGCATGCCCTTCCGGCAAGCGCTCCGCGTCAGGATGCTGACAAGTTCGAGGCCGATGCACTGAACAGCATGGGTCTTGATGTAGCGAACATACCCCCGCGTTACCGGTCCAGCTACTTCCTGCATATCTGGTCCAATGGATATTCGGCTGGTTATTACGCTTATCTGTGGACGGAGATGCTGGATCAGGACGTCTTTGCCTGGTTCACGCAGCATGGTGGCCTAACGCGTGAAAACGGCCAGCGCTTCCGTGACATGATCCTGTCCAAGGGTCACACCATGGATTACGGGCCGATGTTTGAAGCCTTCTATGGCAAGGCACCGGATATTGAACCGATGCTGGCTCATCGTGGTCTGACAGCTGACAGCCAGAAGTAAAAACTTACGGGCGGGTGGGAGACCACCCGTCCGTTAAAGTTTCCAGGAAGCGGATGATAGCCGTCCGCTCTTCGGGCGTCAGTGCTGGCTGATCGCCCGGTTTGCGATCCATTGGGGCATCGGTTCGATCAAGGTTTGACTGATACTGCGCTGGGAGATCGTCTGTTTTTCGAACATGCCCGTGCGCATCGCGGCTATAGAATAGCTCCGGTTGAATGTCTCTCAGAACGTAGAAATCCAGAACCCGTCGGAGATCATGAAAAACGCCATTGTGGAAAAAGACTTTGCGGTCTGCCACGTTCCGGAGTGTTGGGGTGGCGAACATTCCACAATAGGCGCCTGACTGTTCCGCTCCTCCGGGCATGGTTTCGCATAGCCCAAGATCGAAATGACCGTTCTCATATGGTCCCATGAGAGCCATATTGCGTGGAGCACCAAGAGCTTCATATTGCCGGTCCGTCAACAGCGGGGGCAGATTTCCCGGAAGAGGTCGATCTAGGTGACACGCGGCACAGTTGCCCTTCAGGGGATCATTGAATAACCTATATCCTGCGCTTTCCTGCGGTGTAAGTCGGGTCTTTCCCTCAAGCCACGCATCGAACTTGCTATTGTAACGATGGAAAGACGGCTCTTCGATCTGGTATCGTGCCAGCGCGAACAGAGCTTCAGATAAAAGCAGATCTGGCGAGGTTTCTGCGGCTGGGCCAGCAAGAGCCTTGAGGCTTTTGGTATAAGGCGCGTTTTCGATGCGGTTCCGCGCAATT
This sequence comes from Gluconobacter japonicus, assembly GCF_015244665.1. Classification (NCBI taxonomy): domain Bacteria; kingdom Pseudomonadati; phylum Pseudomonadota; class Alphaproteobacteria; order Acetobacterales; family Acetobacteraceae; genus Gluconobacter; species Gluconobacter japonicus. The sequence goes on along the minus strand of NZ_JABCQN010000003.1, from coordinate 476,575 downwards.
AACGGCGTGGAAGCCATTTCCGCCGGATCAAAAAGCGGGCCTAGAGCTTGCTGCTGAAGGGTATCCGCACGCCCATCCCAGAAAAGACCCCCCTGCGGCACAATGGCTGTTGCGGAACTGGCGATTGCACTTTTTGCGGCGTGTGAGGCCGTAGCCCCCGCGACAGGCAGCACAGGAGCCGTTTCGCTCTCCGGGTTGTCAGGCCCGATACTGAAATTGGGTACATGCTCCAAATAGGCGAGAGACGGGATGGCCCGTTTCCCGGGGCTTTTGAGAGCTTTCCCGCCCATGAAAACGGACTGATTATTCGGCGACCCGTAGTGATGATGCGGATCGTGACAGGATGCGCAGGACAGACGGCCAGAGCCAGAAAGAAGTGGATCGTAAAAGATGTCCCGCCCTATCTGAGCCATTTCTGACAATGGTTCTATTCTAGGCCGTTGTAGGGAAACAGGGCAGGGATTTCTGCCATCTGCTGTCGGGAGGCACCCCTGAGCATGGAGTTGTCCCGATAAAAACATGCCCAAAAGGAGCCCGGAATAAAGGGCTCCCCAGACTGTTCGTGAGGTCAAAGCGGGGACGCGGACGGCTGTGAGGCAGGCTCACCCGTCTCCGGGTTCAGGAAAACAGGAGACAGACGCGGCTGACGGCCGAAATCGAACAGGTCCGCCAGGTCTGCGGCATCCGCGTCGAAAGAGCCTTGGCCAAGACGCTGACCATGCAACCAGTTATCTTCGATGAAGCGTGTAATCGAACTCTGCGTGATCTGAACATGGCTGATGAAGTTGGTCTTGGCCCATGGCGAGATTACGATCAGTGGAATACGTGTCCCAGGGCCGCATCGCCCGTTTACAGGCTGACCAGAGACCCCTTCCGGAGCCAGAGCTGTTCCGCAACGACCGGGGCCATTCAGTTGATCAGCCGGGTTGTCATAGGACCCGTGGGTTGGCGTGACATAGGCATGATCGTACCAACCATCTGAATCATCGTAAGCGATAATAATGGCTGTATCACGCCAGTCCGGACTACTCTGAATCAGATTGATCGCGCTGACGACGCCACGTTGCTCATCCAGCGGGTCCGAATACCCAGCGTGCCCATCCTGAAGAGCCGGCATCTTGAGAAAGGATACTGCCGGAAGGTGACCCGCTCGGACGGTCGCGTAAAAATCTTTCAGATCATACTGATGGTTGGCCGGGTCTTTATGAATCCCGTCTTTCTGAAAAGTCTGGCCTATGACATCCGATGATGAAGGGCGCGCATGGGTCGGATTGGCCGTGCTCGCGTAATACTGGAACCAGTTGTGATGGGGGATGTAGTCGGGAATGTTCTGCGCCACCACTGTAGAATAGGTCTGGCGTTTGCATCCCGTCGTTCCATCAGGATTATGCAGATTCAGATCAAAGCCGCCCATGAAACCGCCCCAGCTGACATGCTGCTGGTTCAGAAGGTCTCCAATATTGCGGCTTGTCATCATGACCTGTTCGGTCGGAACGGAGCAGACATCTCCGACCGGGTCAATGTCGTTAACCATAGTCCAGCCACCTTGGCCATCCGGGATGAACGGAGACTGGACCTCGGGTGTGGAGCGCTTCTGGGCAGATTTCACGATCGTCATGCCGTTCGTCTGGCCTGACACGACTTCCAGTGCCCCGGGTGTGGATGGACCGTATGTATCGGTATAAGCCGCATCACTCATGGCGAAGTTCTGGGCATAGTTCCAAAAAGCTGTGACGGTGTTGCCGTCAAAATACCCCATGACCTGCCCACGGGTTGAGAAAGCACCTACACCGCCGGGCGTTCCACGGCCTGTATAACGCGGGAACAGATCGGCCAGACCGTGATGATACGCCTGCTGTTCGGCGCTGTAAGCATGGTTCTGATCCGCCGTGCTGGCCTGAGTGCGATCTAACCGAAACGGCAGTGACGCGTCTTTTCCGTTTTCCGCACGTGTGTTCGGGTTCTTCAGTAAAAGATCAGCTGTGACGAGCGTATTGGCACGTGGCGTATCGGAGCGCGCCTGAAATATCGGTTCACCTGGTGGGTTTACGGCAGATGGGTACGTCCCGAAGTAGTGATCGAAGGAGACGTTTTCCTGATAGATCACCACCAGATGCCGAATAGGCGTCGCGGTTTCTGTTTCCTGAGGAGCGTTTTCTGCGCGGGCTGAAGCCAACAGAAAAGGCGTGAGAGCAGAGAGAAGGAGAGTGGCGCGAAAAGTCATGCAGGCGGGAATCTAGCATCTGTTAGGGAATGGGAGGACAGGCGGCTATCTGCCCGTTCTGTACCGGCAAAAAGGACATGGAGGCCAGAGCTTTTCTCTGGTTTGGGTCTGTTGTTCCAGGCAGACATGAGTGTCTCACGCCATAATTCATGGGGCTGCTTTTTTTCGGGCTGGTTCATCGGATAGCCTTTTGAGTGAAGCAGGCGATAGAGCCACAGTTTTCTTATCCCAACGCGCGGGAAAGAATTGTGATTGTTCCATTAAATGATGGAAATAATTCCCGCCGATGAAACTTTCATGAAAGACGCTCAGGCAGTCTTTGGCAAACACCTGAATGCAGCTACGAGAATTAACCTACCCTTTACCAGGAGCTGGCATTCAGAATGCTGCACTTCGCCCCAGAGTCTATCTGGTCAATCATCGCGCTTGGACTGTGCTTTCTGCTGGTCTGCGTGTTTGAGTTTGCCAATGGCTTCCATGACACGGCAAATGCCGTTGCAACGGTCATTTACACCAATTCTCTCAAGCCCAAGGTCGCGGTCGTCTGGTCCGGCCTGATGAATCTTCTGGGTGTGCTCCTCGGCGGTATTGCCGTGGCTTACACGCTGGTCGAACTGTTGCCGCCAGATGTGTTATCGCCACCGAATGGGAATCCTGCGGTTCCCATGCTTGTGTCTCTGTTTGGCACGGCTCTGGCCTGGAACCTGCTAACCTGGTGGTTTGGCATCCCGAATTCGTCTTCTCATTGCGTGATCGGCTCGCTTGTCGGCATTGCTATTGGAGACTCCTTTCTTCATGCCCGTGACCTAGGACATAGCGTGGACTGGAACCAGATCTGGAAAGTTCTGACGACACTCGCCGTCTCACCACCACTTGGCTTCATTGGTGCAGGCATCCTGTTCCTGCTCATCCGGAAGTTTGTGCATCTTCCGGCGCTTTATCAACGCCCCGAGCCGCACCACAAACCCAACCCGATTGTGCGAGCACTGCTGATCACGACCTGTACGTTGGTCAGCTTCTCGCATGGCAACAATGATGGACAGAAAAGTATCGGCCTCATCATGCTGACCATCATTGGCCTGATGCCTGCCGCTTTTGCTCTGAACCCGCAGGTTCCGGTACAATACGATGTCATTCGTCAAGACGTTCAGGCGGCACGTCCACTGGTTGCAGAATTTGATCGATACTCTTTCAAGGCTGATGCAATGGCGTCCATTGATCGTCTTGAAAAAGGTGCGGGAATTCATGCGAGCCCGGCTGAGACGCGGGGAGACATCTATCAGGTTCTGTCCGGATTGCGCTCGGTAACGTCCAATCCCGCTGCGTCGGACAAGCAGAAAAAAGAAGCAGCCTCACTCGCCAAGAAACTTCGTCCCACCGTGGAATACGCACCCTTCTGGGTTCGTCTTCTCAGTGCGCTCTGCCTCGGCATCGGAACGATGATCGGGTATCGTCGTATTGTTCAGACGCTGGGCGAGGGGATTGGCAAAGCTCACCTGAACCCTGCGCAGGGCGCAGCCTCCGAAGTTGTCGGGGCAGGCTTGATCATGACCGCTGGTTATACAGGCCTGCCGGTCTCCACAACGCACATCATCACGTCCGGTGTGGCAGGAACGATGGTGGCGTCCGGGTCAGGAATCAACATGCATATGTTGACCAAGATTGCTCTGGCCTGGCTCTTTACCCTGCCTGTTACAATTACGGTTTCGGCATTGCTGTTCTATATTCTTGCTTGAGAAAATTTAGAAAAATCCGTTTTCCTATCGAAAAGGCTCGCCATTCGGCGGGCTTTTTTTGTCCGTGCTCTTAAATGTGAAAACCATATTGCAATGTCTTGAAACGATAACACGACAGAAAGGAACCGCCTTCATAACGTCCCCGCAAATTCACGGGCCGATTCACGCCCTAGCGGGAATACACAAGAATGAATATGATGCTTGCCCTGACGACCTGTCTGAGCGGAATTGTCGCTCTCTCAGTTCCTCAGACTGTGTTTGCAAACGATGCAGCTTCCAGTCATTCCCCGCTAAAGGCCACGTCGCACACTACACAGGCCAAAAAAGTATCTGCCAAAAAGAGCGCGCCGCGATCCACTGAAGCGGCATCCGCAGAATCCGTCGTTGTTCTTGGGGCAGGCGCCGCGCGTGAGACGCAGACCATTTCCCGTAGGGCCATTCAGGAAATGACGCCAGGAACAAGCCCCTTCAAGACTTTGTCCAAACTACCAGGCGTCATGTTCACGTCGTCTGACCCACTGGGATCTTATGAATGGTCCCAGCAGATCGTTATCCGCGGGTTCGATCAGAGCCGCCTCGGCTTCACGATGGACGGCATTCCTTTGGGAAATCTGGCCTATGGTAATGATAACGGGCTCTCTATCGGTCGCGCTCTTGAGACCGAAAACAACGGTCCCTCGACGCTGACACAGGGCGCGGGTGCACTGGGTGTAGCGGCATCGAACGATCTGGGCGGTGCGTTACAATTTACATCCGTCGATCCAACCAAAAAATTCGGTGTGGATGTGGCCGGAACGATCGGCTCGGCGTCAACTTGGCGTACATTTGCCCGTATTAACAGCGGCGAACTCAAAGGCGGTGGCCGCTTCTACGTGTCCTACAATCATCAGGACGCCAACAAGTGGAAGGGCGACGGTGTTCAGGTTCAGGACCAGGCCAACGCCAAGTATATTCAGCCATTCGGAGAGCATGTAAAACTGACAGTTTTCGGGGACTGGTCCAAGCGTAAGGAAAACGATTATCAGGATCTTTCGCTCGCCCAGATCAGTAAATACGGATACAGGCTCGACAACATTACAGGTAACTATGCTCTCGCCAAGCAAATTGCCACGGCCTATCAGAACGGCACGGCCTTTCCATCCAGTGTCGAAAATCAGGACACGGTCTATTATAATGCTGCAGGTCTGCGTGAAGATGCCATGGGCTATGGCCGTCTGGATTTTGATATCACGAGCCGCCTTAAAGGCTTCGTGACCGGATATGGTCATACCAACACGGGTGAGGGCGCATGGGTCACACCCTATCTCGCGACGCCAGCGGCTCTGGGAGGCTCACCGCTGACGACCCGTACCACGGAATATGACATTCACCGTGCGGGCTTTATCGGTGGCCTGACATATAAGATCGCGAACCACACAATCGACTGGGGCTTCTGGTTCGAAAACAACAATTTCGAGCAGGCCCGTCGTTTTTACCCGCTTCAGGACAGCGGGGCTCCGTCATCCATTCACTGGTATCAGGGAAATTCTTTCTACACCCAGTGGCAGAGCACATTTAATACCAAAACTTATCAGGTTCATCTGGGCGACACATGGCAGATCATGCCAGCACTGAAGCTCACCTATGGCTTCAAATCTCTCATCGTGGATAACTCTGCCCGTGCTCTGAGCGGCAATCTGATGGGGACACCGACCGGAACAACCTACCCATCCGGCTCTTTGAGTGCCTCGAATGGTTTTCTGCCGCAGATTGGTGCGAACTATCGCATCAACCAGCACAACGAAATCTTCGCAGACTACGCGCGCAATATGGCCGCTTTTGACAGCGCCCAGACGTCAGGTCCTTTCTCCACAACGACAGCTGGCTTTGAAGTGCTTCAGAAGAAGCTGAAGCCCGAGATGTCCAACACGGAAGAGCTTGGATACCGTTTCCATAACCGGACGTTTCAGGCTTCCGTTACAGGGTATTATGTCGAGTTCCAGAACCGTCTTCTGGCTGTGACGCAAGGCGTCGGTATCCAGGGCAATGCCTCGGTTCTGAGCAACGTGGGTGGCGTTACAGCGCGCGGCGTGGATGTCGCGGCGAACTGGAAGTTTGCACGGAACTGGTCGCTGTTCGCGTCCTATGCTTTCAACAACTCCCTGTATGATGACAATGTGTATGCGGATGGCGTTGTGTCTGCCCGCATCAAGGGGCGGCACACGGTTGGTATGCCATCAAATCTTGCCAACGTAGAACTTGGCTATGATGACGGCGCAATCTGGGGGAACGTCCTGATGCAGTTTCAGGACAAACGTTACTACACCTATACCAATGATGCTTCCGTTCCAGCCAACGCCGTCTTCAACCTGAATGTTGGCTATCGCTTCCAGAGCCAGAACTGGTTCCTGCGGGGGCTGGATGCGCAGATCAACGTCACGAACCTCTTTGACAAGAAATATGTGGCGACGGTTGGAAGCAATGGCTTCGTCAATTCCGACCCATCCGGAACCTTCCAGACGCTTCAGGCCGCAGCACCCCGCATGGTCTTCTTCACGCTTCGCAAGCACTTCGACTGATTGGACCCGCACATGACCGGACCGCTTTCCAGCCGACGCAGATTTCTTGAACTGGGAGCCGCTTTTGCGGCTGCCGGAACACTGCCCGGTAATCTGCAACAGGCTCTTGCGGTTCCGGCCAACCGGAAAACAGGCACCATTCAGGATGTCGAGCATGTGGTGATCCTGATGCAGGAAAACCGCTCTTTCGATCATTATTTTGGGTGCCTGAGCGGTGTACGGGGATATGGGGACCCTCGTGCTGCACGTCAGCCCGATGGAACGTCCGTCTTCGCACAAAAGACCGCTGAGGGCTCCACGGTTCTGCCGTTCCGCATGAACACGGTGCATACTTCGAGCGCCTGCATCGCCAGCTTGGATCATAGCTGGAAGGGTAGCCAGAAAGTCTGGAACGAGTGGGATTGCTGGATCCCGCACAAGACCGCCATGACGATGGGCCATTTCACGCGTCGGGATATTCCCTATTACTACGCGCTCGCAGACGCCTTCACGATCTGCGACGCCTATCACTGCTCGATTTTTGGGCCGACCAATCCAAACAGGCTTTTTCTGTTTTCCGGAACAAACGGATTAAGCGTCGGACATGATGGCAAGCAGGCGGTCGAGAACGTCGATGACGGGAACGTCTCGGCCGATATGCGCCACGACAATCCGAAATTTCAGTCCTTTCAGTGGACGACTTACGCCGAAGAGCTTCAGAAAGCTGGCGTGTCCTGGAAGGTTTATCAGGAATACGACAATTTCGGAGACAACGCTCTGGCAGGGTTTACCGCTTTTCGGGGGCTTTCCGAGCAGTCCTGGCAATATCAACAGGGGCGTCGGATTGTTGAAGGCTCCACGGCTGAAAATGCTGCGACATCCGAAGGGCGCTTCCTGATCGAGGCATTTGAAAAGGATGTGGCTGCAGGGACATTGCCGCAGGTCTCCTGGATCGTGCCTGCTGCTGCGCTCTCTGAACACCCGAACGCACCCCCCGGCTACGGCGAGCATCTGATCTCACGCCTGATGGATGTGTTTGTCCGCCATCCGGACGTATGGTCTAAAACAGTTTTTATCCTGAACTATGATGAAAATGACGGCTTTTTCGATCATGTTCCTCCTCCGGTTCCCGTACTTGGCGGAGACGAAGGAAACAGCACGGTGTCTGTCACTGGTGAGAGCTATCATGGCGTTCCTGTAGGTCTTGGACCGCGCGTACCTGCCATCCTCATTTCCCCGTGGAGCAAGGGCGGACGTGTCAATTCGGAAGTGTTCGACCACACGTCTGTTCTGATGTTTCTTGAAAAGCGCTTCGGGGTTCAGGCTCCAAACATCACATCTTGGAGACGGTCTGTCTGCGGGGATCTGACATCTGCTTTTGACTTCTCAGCCAAAGATACACGCTGGCAGGCTGATCTTCCCAATACAGACGATTACATGCCGCAGACCCGCAAGTCCTGCATGTTGCCTCCACCTCTGGTTCCGCAATACCAGACGTTGCCACGGCAGGAAGAAGGGCAGAGGGCGACGTGTGCTCTTCCGTATCATCTGGCAGCAGACCTGATGGTGAACACGGAGAAAGCCGAGATCGTTCTCAACAACACAGGTGTAAAGGGAGCAGTTTTTCGCCTCTCAGGGCAAGGCCCGTCACGTCACTATACTGTTGGTGAGGGAGCCACATTAAGTATTTCGCTTCATCCGCATGATGACTTCACGCTTTCTGGACCCAATGGTTTCTACCGCTCTGGCAAAAACATTTCAGATTTGCAGGTCCGTGTTCGCGAAGAGACGGAAGGCGTGACGCTGTTTCTCAAAAGCATTGCGTCGGAAGGTGCGGAACTGGTTGTCGAAGACGCCTATGGTGCGACAGCTGACTGGACTGCTCTTCTAAAGCCTAGGCAGGAGCTATCCCGCTTTTATCCTCTTGCTGGAAGTGACTTCTGGTACGATCTGACGGTCACCCGTCGCAAGGGCGGCACAGCAGGGCATATACAGGTTGCCGGGCATGTGGAGACCGGACGGCCAAGCCGGACTGATCCATTGATGAGTCGCCGGAGTTGAGACATCCGGGCCTGATGACAGGCCCGGTGTTTCGAATGTTGATTACCAGACAGTAAAGCCGGCATCCACGTTGACGATCGAACCCGTCATCAGGCTCGCAGCGTCCGAAGCCAGAAAGTGCACGACGGAAGCGACTTCGTCCGGCTGCCCTACACGCCCCATTGGTGTCCCTGCAATCCAGGCATCATACAGTTCCGGTTTTTCCATGCCGAAGCGTGTCAGGGTTGTTTCGATATAGGTTGGAGCAACGGCGTTGGCACGGATGCCGTGAGGCGCCCATTCCGCGGCCAGGGAGCGGATATACTGATGCACTCCCGCCTTGGAGGCATTATAAGCCGCCTGCTGCTGTGGGCGGTTAACAATCAGCCCGGACATGGAGCCAATCGCAACAATCGCCCCTTTCTTCTGCTCGAGCATAATGCGACCTGCGGCCTGGCAGCAGCGGAACATGCCATTCAGGTTGATGTCGACCTGCTTGAGCCACTGGCTGTCCGTCATGTCCTCCGCTTTGACTTCGGAAATACAGATCCCGGCACAGGCAACCAGAATATCCAGATGACCTTCCTGCTCGTGCACGGTCTTGATAGCGGTCTGGACGCTTTCCGTGTTCGTAACATCCATGCGAATGCTGCTGACATCCAGCCCTTCACCACGAAGTTCCTCCGCAGCTTTCGCGGCCAGAGCCTCATCCAGGTCTGCGATTACAACGCGTGCCCCGGCTTCAGCCAGAGCCGTCACGCAGGCCAAGCCGATATTCTGTGCGCCGCCGGTCACAACTGCGGTACGGCCATCGAGACGAAGTTTTTCCATGTACATTTTAAGTATTCCTGAGTTCAGGCGGCGAGGGGATGACGACGACAGGCCTCAAAGGCCAGTCCATCAGGGGCAAAAAGATGACAGTACTGAGGAGGTAACGTCAGGCTCACGCGTGTTTCGACTTCGATGTCTGTAAAGCCATCCGTCTGGACAACAACGACCTGACCGTCTTCCAGACGAACGTGAACGAGTGTGGTCGCACCCAGCCGTTCGATCACTTCGACGATGCTGCTATTCGGGCCGGGGGCGGCAAGTTCAAGATGTTCAGGCCGAATACCGAGCGTGAGCTTAGTGCCCGGCAGAATTCCGGGCGGCGCGACTGGAACATGCATCACTGTTCCGTCCCGAAGTTGAACCGTGGAACCTTCTGCGTTGCCATCCTGGAAAATGGCGGAGAAGAAATTCATGGGAGGGGACCCGATGAATTTTGCCACGAAGAGGTTGCGAGGGTGATGGTACAGTTCCAGCGGAGAACCGATCTGCTCAACAACACCCTTCTGAAGAACGACAATCTTGTCAGCCATGGTCATGGCTTCAACCTGATCGTGGGTCACATAGATCGTCGTGGCACCAAGTTTACGATGAAGAGCCGAAAGCTCCACACGCATCTGGCCACGCAGAGCGGCGTCAAGGTTGGACAGCGGTTCGTCGAACAGGAATACCTTGGGGTTACGGACAATAGCACGCCCAATGGCCACGCGCTGACGCTGCCCACCTGAAAGCTGGCCCGGCTTGTGATTCAGATAGGGCTCAAGCTGAAGCGTACGGGCAACATGCTCGATCTTCTGCCTGCGCTCTGCCTCCGGCATCCCGGCAAGCTTCAGACCAAATTCCATGTTTTTGTAGACGTTCATATGCGGATAGAGCGCATAGGACTGGAACACCATCGCCAGACCGCGCTTGCCGGGCTCCACGTCGTTGACGCGCTGACCATCAATCAGCAGGTCACCGGATGTAATGTCTTCGAGGCCAGCAATCATGCGCAGAAGTGTGGATTTACCGCAGCCAGATGGCCCGACGAACACCACGAATTCCTGGTTCTCGATCGACAGGGAAATGCCCTTGATAATTTCTTCCGTAAGATACGTCTTGCGGATGTTCTTGAGTTCAAGCGTGGCCATGGGTCAGATCCCGTTTTCAAGCATAGGGGCAACGGCAGGAAGGAAGAGATCGGTCACTTCACGGCTCCGAATGTCAGGCCGCGGACAAGCTGCTTCTGGCTGATCCAGCCAAAAACAAGAATGGGAGCCACAGCGAGGGTAGAGGCGGCGGAAAGCTTGCCGAAAAACAGCCCTTCCGGGGACGAGAACGAGGCAATGAAAGCCGTCAGCGGGGCAGCATTGGAAGACGTCAGGTTCAGGGACCAGAAGGCCTCGTTCCAGCAGAGGATCAGCGACAGCAGGGCCGTGGACGCAATGCCGGGTAATGCCAGAGGCAGAAGGACCATTGTCATTTCCTGCCAGCGGGTAGCGCCATCCATACGGCCCGCTTCCAGAATGGGAGCCGGGACTTCACGGAAGAATGTGAACAGCATCCAGACGATAATCGGTAAGTTCGTGAGCATATCCACGATTGCCAGACCGGTGCATGTGTCCAGAAGGTGCGTGTTGCGGGCCAGGAGATAAATGGGAACCAGTACGCCAACCGGGGGCAGCATCCGGGTCGAGAGCATCCAGAGCAGCGTGCCGCGCGTTCGTTTTGAAGGCATGAAGGCCATCGAGTATGCGGCCGGAATGGCCAGCAACAGGGCGCCCGCTGTCGCACCGACTGACACGATGACGGTATTAAGTGCAAAATGCCAGTAACTGGCACGCTCGAAAACTTCCGCATAGCTGCTGAGCGTTGGCATAAAGAACAGTTTTGGCGGCGTTGATACCGCTTCCACTTCGCTCTTGAAGCCGGTCAGAATCATCCAGAAAATCGGGAAAAAGAGCCAAAGAGCAATGCCCCATCCCAGAAGGGTGACGGCAATCCGAGTACTGCGTTTCGTTTTGACGGCCATCTCACACCTCCAGATTGCGAGCAACGGAACGGACGAGAAAGACCGCAACGATATTGGCGATGATGATGGCGATAATACCACCGGCAGACGCACCGCCCACATCGAACTGAAGCAGGGCGCGAGAGTAAATCAGGTAAGCCAGATTGGTGGACGCCACGCCAGGGCCGCCAGCCGTCGTCACAGAAATTTCTGCGAAAACCGTCAGCAGGTAGATCGTCTCGATCATGACCACGACACTGATCGCACGCCCCAGATGGGGCAGAATAATATGACGGAACCGTGCGATAGGACCTGCGCCATCCATACGGGCGGCTTCTTTCTGCTCGCTGTCCAGCGACTGAACGGCTGTGAGGAGAATAAGCACAGCGAAAGGAAGCCACTCCCATGCAACGATCATCATGACTGTCAGAAGCGGAAACTTCGCCAGCCAGTCGATCGGTGTGAGGCCGACAGCCCGCATCATGGCGGAATAAACGCCATAAATCGGGTGCAGCATCAGGTTCTTCCAAAGCAGGGCGGAGACCGTTGGCATGATGAAGAACGGAGAAATCACCAGCACACGGGCAATACCACGTCCGAAAAACTCCTGATCATACAGGACAGCCAGAAGTGTCCCGCCACCAACACTGATGACCAGCACGCCAGCTACAAGAATGAACGTGTTGAGGAGGGAGTGCAGGAAATCAGGATCGGTCAGCAGGTACCAGTAATTGCTGAAGCCTGCGAAGCCGTGAAGCGTCGGGTCTACAAGATTATAGTTCAGAAGGGAGTACCATAGGGTCATTCCCAGCGGGACGATCGACCAGACAAGAAGAATCAGAACAGCCGGAGAAAGAAGCAGGAAACCTGCTCCTTTTCCCTTCTGCGCGGAGGCACCCGGTGTGGGGTTATGTTCGACGACGACCTGCATGGCATTGGAGCCTTATCTGGCGCGGCCGGACTGGCGCAGCGAACGGGTTACGGAAGATTGTGCGGACGCAAGAGCCTGATCGACCGTCATCTGACCGGAGAGTGTAGCGGCAACGGTCTGCCCAACCTGCGTTCCCATGGCTTGGAACTCTGGGATACCCACGAATTGTGCGCCAGTGTAAGGACGTGGCTGAGCCGTCTGTCCGTTCGGATCAGCCGTCTTGATGGCGTTTAGCACGAAAGAGGCGAAGGGTGCGGCCTTCTGGTATTCAGGGGCAGCATAGGTGGATGCGCGCGTGCCTGCAGGAACGGCAACCCATCCTTTACGGTCGGCAACCAGCTTCACGTAATCCTTGGACGTCGCCCATGTAATAAAGGTTTGGGCATCGGCACTCTGATGGGAACTAACCGGAACGGCGAGGCTCCAGGCCCACAGCCATGTCGGGCCCTTGCCATACGGACCTTTGGGAGCCGATGCGAAACCAACCTTGTCAGCCACCTGTGACTGCTTCGGGTCGAACAGCAGACCACCAGCGACGGTGGAATCAATCCAGATTCCACAATGGCCGCTGGCAAACAGGGCCAGATTTTCATTGAAGCCGTTGGACGTGGCACCCGGAGGGCCATCTTCCTTCATCGCCGAAACGTACCATGTCAGCGCCTTCTTCCAGGCATCAGACGTCAACAGAGGCTTCCAGGACATATCAAACCACTGGGCGCCATAGGTATTGGCCAGTGAACTGACATAAGCCATGTTCTCGCCCCAACCCGGCTTGCCGCGCAAACAGATGCCATAGACCTGACCGGCCTTGTCCGTGATCTTGTCCGCAAACTGGCGGATCTGGTCGTAAGTCGGGTCTGTTGGCATGGTCAGGCCAGCCTTCTGAAACAGATCCTTACGGTAATAGGTCATGACGCTTTCTGCGTAGAAGGGCAGGGCGTACAGCTTGCCGTCAGACGTCAGAGCGTCACGCACAGATGGGAGGACGTCATTTCCGTCATAGGCTGCATCCGGCTTGAGTTCCGTCAGCCAGCCCTGCTTGGCCCAGATGGGAACTTCATAGTTGCCAATGGTCACGACGTCGAACTGCCCTGTCTTCATGGCGATATCGGTCGTAACACGCTGGCGAAGGACGTTTTCCTCCAGTGTTACCCAGTTCAGATGAATATCCGGATGGGCTTTCTCGAATTCCGAGGAAAGCTGCCGCATGACGATCATATCGCCGTTATTCACGGTGGCGATTGTCAGGGTGCCAGCAGCATGAGCCGAGGAAAGAACTGAACCGCTCAAGAGAAGGGTCAGCGCGCAGAGTGACTTTAGACGGGACATGAAACTCAGACCTTTCGAAAAAGGATGCAGGATCAGTGAGAAGGGGCAGGTTCGAGGACGTCCCGCATCTGCTGACGCCATGCGAGTTGGCTATTCAGCATGTCATGGCAGATGGAACGTTTGGCTGAATGATAAGCGGTAGTGCGCTCATCAGGCAGGATTTCGGTTCCGGCATGGCTCATCCGGGCCATGGCGGTGCGAAGGTCCGCGTATTCGCCGCTGGCGACGGCACCAAGTATGGCTGCCCCCAGAAGAACGGAGTCCGGCTCTTCGGGCAGGAGAATGCGACAGCCTGTTGCGTTAGCATGCTCACGCAGGAAAACGTGATTCTTGGTGCTACCCCCCGTGGCGAGGATCGTGTCGATCCGGTAGCCTTGGGCATTGAGCGCATCAATGATGTCTTTGGTGCCGTATGCGAGACCTTGCAGCGTAGCGAGATACAGCTTCGCCAGATCATCCGTATTGGCTGAGAGGCTTAGCCCGCTCACGACACCCTTGAGGTCAGGATCAGCGTGCGGGGAGCGGTTCCCATGGAAATCCGGGAGCACATGCAGGTTCGCCGTGCTCGTTCCCGGAAGTTTACCCTGCTCAAGAGCATCCGCGCGATCGTTCAGCAGCGCGTATATGTTTGTACCCGACTGTTCTGCTTCCTGCTTGAGCGCAGGACCAGAAGCATGCTTGGAAATGACAAAGTCAATCAGCGCGCCAGTTGCAGACTGACCCGCTTCATTGAGCCACATGTCAGGAACCATGGCGTTCCAGTATGGCCCCCAGACGCCCGGAACAAATCGCGCTTCTTTGGACGCTGCCATATGACAGCTGGACGTGCCACAGATTAGCGAAATTGAGCGCTCAAGTACATCATCTGAAAGCGCTCCCGCTGCTTCAATACCGAAGACGCCAATACCACCTGCATGCGCATCAATGGCAGACACTCCAACAGGAATACCGGGCTCAAGACCTAGCTCAGCAGCGGCCTCAGCACTCAGACCTTCGCCAACAATCCCGCCCAATGCACGAATATCATTGCCGATCCGGGAAAAATTATTCTCTGTCAGTTCTTCAAGACCAATGGCTTTGAAGTAAGTGTCATCCCAACGATCTTCATGAGCCAGATAGGTCCATTTGCAGGCCGTGGAACATGCTGAGCGAGAGAGAGAGCCTGTAGCCCGCCATGTCAGAAAATCCGGCAGATCGAAAAAATGCCCAGCTTTGGCGAAAATATCCGGCAGGTTCCGTTTGAGCCAAAGAAGCTTTGGCGTTTCCATTTCCGGGGAGATTTTTCCTCCCACATAACGCAGGACGTCGTAGCCACCGGCATTAATTTCGGTGGTTTCCTTCAGGGCACGATGATCGGCCCACAGGATAATATCCTGCCCATCCGCACCTTCAGGATCGACAGATAACGGACGGCCTTCTGGATCAAGGACGACAAGAGAGCAGGTTGCATCGAAGCCAATACCTACAATCCGATAGGGCTGATCGAGTTTGGAAAGCGCCGCGCGAGTTGCGGTGCAAACAGCCTCCCAAATATTGGCGGAAGACTGCTGGGCATAGTTAGGGGCTGGCGTCCATGTACGTGTCGGCTGGACGGCAGAGGCCTTCTTTTCCCCATCAAGGGTAAAGAGACCTGCTCGGGCGCTCCCTGTTCCAACATCAACTCCAAGAACCAGATCCATAAGGCCATACCCAGTTTGTAACGTGCAGATTACCAAGATCCCGGGAGAGCTATCTTTTCAGAGTCATTCACAACGCCTGAGACCTTCAAGGTCATGACAAGCATGGATGACCTTGGAAGAAGCTCGATAACGCTATGTTCTGTCACTCCAAAAGATAACGCTTATTCCAGAATACATAACGGTATTTATGTTACATATAGCAGATTGACTGTCCATAGCGCGAAATGGAATTTGGAAAAGAAAACGTACAGATCGCAAAAAGATGAATGTCACGGAGATCTGGAGAGGGGCGACAACCGGTGCCACCCCCTCTCCAGACGATACGTTATGCTGCAACAGGGGTTGGTGCATCTTCAGCCAGAAGGCGCTCGGTCTTGAGGTCAATCCAGAACTTTTCTGGAATGTGATGACTGAACCATGCCAGGTTTTGCGTGAGCTGACTGGTATTCCGGGTGCCTGCACAAAAAGACGAAATCGCCGGGTGTGCCACCACAAACTGTAGAGCCGCCGCAGGCAACGGAACGTGATGTCGTTTACAAACAGCCTCAATGCGGGAAACGCGTTCGAGAATATGCGGCTGAGCAGGAGCGTAATTATATTTAGCCCCCTTTACAGCGCCTGTGGCGAGAATACCCGAATTAAAGCCCCCGCCGACAAGTAACGTGACATTCCTTTGTTCACAAAGCGGTAGAAAATCCCGCAAAGCATCCTGTTCAAGTAAGGTGTAACGACCCGCAAGCAAAAAGCAGTCGAAATCATGCTGTTGAAGGGCGGTATGACAAACTTCCCATTCATTCACACCAACGCCAATAGCCTTGACGACACCCTCGGTACGCAGTTTTTCAAGCGCTCGCCAGGCTCCGTCCATTGCCTGTTTGAAAACTTCTGGCTGGTTTTGCCCGTGTGTGAACCGGTCAATGTCATGGATAAACACCATATCGATCCGTTCAAGAGCTAACCGCTGTAATGAATCTTCAAAGGATCGCATTGTCCCGTCATAAGTATAGTCAAATTTCATGCGGTTGGGTGCTGCATTGACCCAGGGAGCGAAATCGATTTTGGCACGAGGCGCGGCATGCAGTGTGCGGCCAACTTTCGTGGCAACAACAAAGTCGTCCCGGTTTTTCCACCTGAGAGCCTGTCCGAGCCTCAGTTCAGCCAGACCATGACCATACATCGGAGACGTATCGTATAGCCGGATTCCTGCATCCCAGGCATGTTGTATCATCTGATTGGCGGCTTCTTCGGGCACTTCCTGCAGAAAATTTCCAAGCGGCGCGGTCCCGAAAGCAAAAGCTGTAACACTAAAGTTGTTACGGCCAAATTTGCGTGTTTCTGATGGCTTCATCGTCGATCCTCCCGAGGGGATTATGTTCACGACATGGGACGAAATTTTACGGAAAGGCCGCTGGCTTCACTTTTGTGACCAACACAGGGGGCTTCCAAGAGTATGGTTATTTACGCTTCACCTGCAAAAAAAATAACGATGGCACGATAACTTTACAATCATGTCTGGTTACTTGACAAAAATTTGCCGGAAATAAGCCCATTATACCCCCGAATGTAGCAGAAAAGATTGCTCTACACGTCGCTTCCTGTCATGGAGGCCCAATGACGAAAAACAGGCACTTTGAAATTTTTCTCGCAACGTCCCCCGGTCTTGAAGACATGCTCTGCGCCGAGGTGAAACTGAAAGGGTTTCGCCAGCCCAAAGTTGTTCCTGGGGGAGTGACACTGCGGGGAGGATGGCCTGAAGTCTGGCGCGCAAACCTTTGGGTCCGGGGTGCCAGCCGGGTTCTGGCACGCGTTGCGCAATTCCGTGCTGAATATCTGAATCAACTTGAACTCCGCTCCAAGGAAATCCCTTGGAGTGAATTGCTCAAACCTGACGTGCCGTTCCAAGTTGAAGTTTCGTGCTCATCTTCGCGAATTTATCATAGCGGAGCCGCAGCTGAACGCATTTCCAAAGCCATCACAGAGACGCTTGGAGCACCAGATTCCGAAACTGCACCTGTTATTGTTCGCGCACGGATCGAGAATAATTTCTGTACGCTCAGTCTGGATACATCCGGTGATCTTCTGCACCGACGGGGCCATAAGGAAGCCGTTAATCGCGCGCCCATGCGTGAAACAATGGCCTCACTGTTTCTGCGCAAATGTGGATACACCGGTCAGGAACCCGTTCTTGACCCTATGTGCGGATCAGGAACATTCGTTATCGAGGCGGCTGAAATCGCAGCGCGCCTTAATCCGGGTCGCTCACGGCAGTTTGCATTTGAACGGTTTGCCACATTCGACTCAGCTGCGTGGGAGCAGATGCGCGAAGTGAAAAGCCAGCGCACCCCGGAATTTCACTTCTACGGAAGCGATCGAGACGCCGGAGCAATTGCGATGAGCAAAGCCAACGCTGAGCGTGCTGATGTTACAGCATATACAACCTTCAGTCAGGCTACAGTGAGCGATATAATGCCTCCTGCTGGCCCGCCAGGTTTGGTAATTCTGAATGCTCCGTATGGCACTCGCCTTGGCGACAAAAAGAAACTGTCAGCTTTGTATAGAGCGCTCGGTACGCGATTGCTTGAGCATTTCAAAGGCTGGCGGGTAGGAATTATCACAACGGAAAAATCACTGGCTCACGCAAGCGGATTGCCGTTCCTACCAACGAGTGCTCCAATCCCTCATGGTGGATTGAAGGTCTTTCTATTCCAGACAGACGTACTGAAGTAGTATTTTAGACAAAATGGGCCGAACTATATTCTTGAAGAAAGTACTCAACTCTTTCAATAAAAAGAGACGTGAAGGGGTTTGAAATTTTCGAACGAGCAACAATCGAAACCGTCTGAGGATGAATGCCGTTTTCTCGTAATGTGAGAAACTTGAGTTTTCCCTCGGATTGTTCCTGAATAATATCGAGCGGCGTCAGAAACGTAATATTTCCCGGCACAAGAGCCATTTGTCGCATGAGTTCAATAGAGTTGGTTTCAAGAGAAGGCGTAAAGGTCAATCCCTTCGCCGTATATAGATCCTCCAGGTGAGGACGGATCGCCATACTCTCATCTGCCACCACTAGTGGCCAAGCATTACAATCTTCAAGACTGATAGATTCCTGATGAGCAAGAGGATGCTGCACACTCATAACCACACCGAGGGGCACACTTCTGGATGCCTGTATGACCAGTCCATTTTCTGATGGAATATCAAAACCTATTCCGATATCGGCCTGACCATTCTTGACTACTTCGACCAGATCATGCGTGCCATAGGTACTGACATGAGTTCGTACATTTTGATGCGTATTATGAAAGTCTGTTAAAGCCAGCGGAAGAAAGGTAGAAACCGGCCCCACCATTGTGGCAATCGAGAACTCGCCACGTTTCAATCCTTTCAGATCTTCCAGAATTTGGCGCGTGTGATTCATGTTCTTCAGAGTTTCACGAACATGCGCCAGCAAGATTTCCCCAGAGGCTGTCAGTACAAGCTTTCTAGGAAGGCGCTGAAAAATTGGAGCACCAAGATCCTGCTCTAACGCCAAAATCTGCCGATTGATCGCCGTGGAAGCGACGTTCAAGTGTTCTCCTGCTTTTCTTATGGAGCCGCAACGGGCGACTGTATCCAGATAGACCAGAAGTCGGCTGTGCAGCATGGTAAAACTTTCACCCAAAAGATAAACAATAGGAATATTTAAAATTTTTTCAAGATTTTGTACCGCTTTCGCACTGAGACGCCTCAAAGGGGGTAAAGCAGCTTTCAAAATAGTAGTGGCACAAAAAACACATTAGCCATTTCTGTTGGAGAGGATGTCAGAAAAATGCACTTACCCCAAGCACAACCCATTGAGGTAACCCAACCTAAGTATATGTTATTCAATAGTTTTTTATTTGTCTGAAACTTTAAAATCTACCAAATGACTGTATTGCAAAACATTTCCGGCATTGTGTAAAAAGATCCACAAGTCTGGCATATCTCGTAAGTGATCTCTTTTTGATATCACTGCGAGGCAATTATTCGCCTTTTGAGGCAGTGCTCGATTATGTTACGAGTCCGTTATGGGAAGGGTCTTCTGATCGGAGACCAGGTCCTGTGGAGAACGTTAAGTGTCTTGCAGCAGGGGAAGCCAGCAGGTTATGTGTCCGTATCGATCTGAAAAACAGTCTTATAAGAAGGCCCTCCTTCTTGTAACGTGTCTGGCGGGTTTTGGTTCAGTATCCGTTGCTGAACCAGTTCGGGCTGCAACCAGCCACGTCAGACACAAAACAGCTCACGCTCATGGCGCCGCAGTTCAGAGCCAGCGTGCCTCTCGTGATGCCGCTGTGACTGCTACCCCTGAACACCCCAAGATGCGTCGTCCGTCGTCGATTAACTCTACAGGGGACGAACACGTAACTGTTTCTACGTCCCGTCTAGCACGTAGTCGCGGCGGCGGAATGATGCGGGTGGAAACAGCCCCTTACGCTATCCAGACCATTACCAAAGCCTTCATCGAGGCCAAGAGCCCAACCAGTACGGCACTTGATCTCATCAAAAACCTGCCAAGTGTTAACGTTTCCACACCCGATACATCAGGCATGCAGGGCGGTCGCATTCAGAGTCGAAGCTTGACTGATGCCGACATGGCCCTCATGGTTGATGGGGCACCCGCAGCCAGCGCATCCTACATGGCGGAAGATATTGACTCTGAAAACCTTGATAGCGTCAGCATGATGCCAGGGTCTTCTCCAATCGACCTGCCTGCGACATCTGCTGCTGCCGGCGTAATGAATGAAACATCTCATGATCCCGCCCACCAGTTGGGGGGGCTGATTGATTTTTCATACGGCACCAACAATTTGTCGCGCGAATTTCTTCGTGTTGAGTCCGGTGATATTGCGAAGACGGGCCTGCGCAGCTATCTTTCATTCTCCAATACTCATGCAAGATCTTGGATGGGGGCCGGCATCAATCAGCGCCGTCACCTCGACTTTGGCATTCGTAAGGATTGGGAAAACGGTTCTTATGCGAAGTTGTTCATGTCTTGGAATTACGAAGACTTCGTAATTGACCGTTATCCAACAGCCGCTCAGTTCCATCAGTATAAGGACACGGGCGTCGGATACGGACGTAAGGCTGAATTTGATCCGACCGGAAATGATTACTGGAAAAATAATATCGACCACTGGAACCAGCTGTTCCTGAGTGCGCCAATTCACGTCGTTCTTACAGACAAGCTTCAGTTCGATCTACGCCCGTACTATAACTGGGGGCAGGGCTGGGATGGCTCTTCCGGTGGCTTTGCAAAAGGCACCACGAATTATAAGTCAGGCGAAACAATTGCCTCAGGTACGCCTCTGACCAGCTACTTCCAGGAAAATGGTGCACTTGATGTCGGTGCGACAGCCAAGCTTGGCTACGATATCGACAAACATAACCATCTCGATTTCGGTTACTGGTACGAAAATCAGGATTATACGCAGCACTTCCCAACCAGCGTAACAAAGGCAGACGGCTCAAATCCGAGCCCGAATGATGCTGCATATCAGGTTTACTCGGGAAGCAGCCGCTCTTACCCCGGCAATACGACCGGATATGAAATTCATTCGTTATTCCTTCAGGAAACAGCGAAGTATTTCCATGATCGGCTTCTGGTCAATGCTGGGTTCAAGTATGTTATGTCCAATGTCTGGTACAGAACATATCCTGGCAACAAGCAGATGGGTCAGAACCTGACTGCACCATTGCCCCATCTCTCGATCAGTTATCACTTCAACGATCATCATCAGGTGTATGTGAACGCTGAAGGTGACTTCCGTCAGCCTTCAGCATCGGCACTAGGCAACACAACCTACACCGGAACACTGCCAAAGAACCAGTATTCCATCAAGGAAGAGCTCGGATACCGCTACAATGACAAATATGTCATTGTTGATCTGGATCTGTTTAATTACAATATTACCAACAGACTTCTCAGCACTTATCTGGGTAATAATCAGAGTGGCGTCGTCAATGCTGGTAATCAGACCGCACGCGGCTTTGACGCAATGCTTTCCACGCAGCCGATCTACGGGTTTAGCCCCTATGTATCGTTTGAGTACCTGAATGCCCGGATGGATACCAATATTGCAGCATCCGATGCTTTGGGAAATCTGACTGCATTCCGGACAAAAGGAACACAGGCTCCTCTTTCGCCTCACGTCATGGCAAACTTTGGCCTGACATACGCTCACGAAGGCTTCTTTGCCAACGCCACCCTTCATTATACCGGCCCGCAATCTGTCTCTATCGCCGGAGATCAGCGCATTCCGGGTTATGTGACCAATACACTGTCTCTAGGGTATCACTTCAAGCCAGTGTGGTATGCTAAATCTCCCACCATCCGCTTGAACTTTACTAACCTGACAGGCTCCATTGTTCGTACTGGTGTAGTCGGCGTAGCCACAAATACACAGGCAGTCCGCTTGATAAATGGCAATCTTTCCAAAACGGGTTCAGGCGCCCAGTTTTATGTTGAGCCGCGCTTCAGCATGACTGGAACAATTTCCACAGCGTTCTGATAAATATTTTTACCAAACAAATATCCCCTGAAAATTCAGGGGATATTTGTTTATAAACCCATTACAATTTAATAATAAAAATGCAAAACAATCGCTGCTTATCTAACGTGGCAAGCAGGTAGCGCCGCTTAGGTTGTCTTTTCCAAAGAGCCACGACAAGACCCGAGTAGATGATCGTCAGATGCTAAGCTAAATATTTTCATCAATCGCAATAGGCTTTGTTGGCGGAACTCAGTGGTATCACAAGGGCATTCTTCCCGCGGATGATGGAAGGTCTGGTTGCTCACGAGCTCTTCGATCGCAAGACGATGATCGACGCGACCTATCTGAAGGCGCATCGTACGGCTTCCAATCTGCAGGTAAAAAAATACGGGTCGTCTGATCGGCCCGAAAGGCGGAATGAACACCAAGTTTAATTCCATTAGCCCATTAACGGTGCGAACAATCACCCTTTGAGCTTCTTCATGACTGCAAGGGCAGACCATTAATTATATCAATGCCGCCGCTTTGTTCGATAAGTGCTGAAGGTTCAACGACTGCTCGTCGACCAGACTATAATGCCGACAGGTCCAAGGGTTCCTTGCAGGAAAAAGTATCAAGCCCTGTATTTAGAGGTAAACATCCTGGAACAGCGCCCTCAAATACGGCAAGCGCCGCTACAAACGTATACAGATCATGTTCGAACGTCTTCAAGGACTGGCACCGCATTACAACCTTCTACGACAGACGTCTTACAGCCTTCTTTTACACGGTTGTACTCGCTACCCCAGTAATTTTCGGAATCTAATCCATGAAGACGACAGCAAAGATGCAGGGTTATCACGTAATTAAAAGTAAAAAATTTTAGGAATCCTCAGGATAGTGCAACACGTTACGGTAGATGCTCACATATGCCCTTTCGACTTCCTGCGTATTTGAAATATTATGCTTCAGTTATAAGTTTGGAGTTCAAATTTTTCACAAGATCAGATCCGGATGCGACAAACCCATAACATTGTCGGACATTATAGAGTGTAGCCTGCTCACAAAACTCCGGAGAGGTTGTCGCTGAGCAATCATTGAGAAGAATACAATCATACCCTAGACACCCTGCATCCGTGAGCGTACTTAGAACGCATTGATCGCTGTTGACGCCGGCAAAAAGCAGGGTCTCCACACGCAGGTTTCTCAGGATCCCTTCAAGAGGAGTATCCCAAAAGCCACTCATCCTGTATTTTGCAACATGAATATCCTCTGCCTCGACGTGTAGTTCGTCGATAATGGCAGCATTCCAGCTCCCATCTTCAAGCACTTTCCTGTCTGCTGCGCCCAATGCAGATCCGATGCCCTTATTTTCCCCGGCCGGATCGTAAACATGCAGCACTGAGGGGGGTAGGTTGAGTTTATCCGGACGATTGCCCCAGTTCAGCCAGATGACCGGAACATCATGCTCTCGCAGGACAGGAAGGAGCGTCTGTAAAGGCTTGATGGGGCGACGCGCGGCAGAAATATCGACACCAATAGAGGCGAGCCAGCCTTCAGAATGACAGAAATCGTTCTGCATATCGATGACGATGATCGCAGTTTTTGCCAGATCAAGAGTCAGACTTTGTGGAACGGATGGAAGACTGACAGTTCTGGATTTACGGTCTGGTCGTAGCAGACTGATAGAAGCCTCTGTGGCACCCCAACTGTTAGCATATGTGCTACCCAAACGTCTCATTGACTCCCTCCGCAGAGTACAGCCAGGTCTTCAGCGTCCAGCTTAACGGGAATACCGCTGCGAATTAAGTCGCCAAAAGCTTCATCCGGTGTCATGACAGTCAGCGTATAAAGCTTACTAGTGCCAGTGTTCTCCAGAACATGTTCCGAGCCAGGTTTAACCAGAAGAGCGTCTCCGGCTTTCAGCTCACAGCTTTTGCCGTCACACCAGGCGCGACCCGTACCCGAAAGAACGAAAAACATTTCGTCAGCGTCTGTATGTGTATTCGGAGGCGTGGCTCCTCCGGGTTCAAAGATTTCCACGACAGCTATGGAAGAATAATCACCAGCTTTCCTATCAAACAGGATGGCAAAGTAATTGGTTGAGTCCGGCGCAATCCGGAAGGCTTCAACACTATCGGGGCTGCATTTTGCAAAAGACATGAGAGTTAGCTTTCCTGTTTGAGCCAAGGAAGAAGAAGGTAGGTGCCCGAGCCTGTTTTTAGGTGAACTGTTGTCACCTGCTGTTGATCGAGCGGCGCCGCGATGGGGCTGTCGCCTGTACCGGGATTGATCGGAAAGACCGGGAAGCAGGCGAGGGAGAGGGACAGCCTGAGCCGTTCACCCTTTTTGAGGGTCAAGCATGTGCCACGCATCGGAAGGAGAGTCTGACCGGGCTTAGCCAAGGCATAGCCTTCGGCAAGCGGGTGAACCTTTCCGTGACTGTCCACACGAGACAGAGTGGCGTGGATATCGAAGCTCTCGTATTCGCTTTCGAACTCGAAACAGCCTGTGACAGTCCCTGCCAGAAGTCTGTCCGTCTCCTGCAGGGGTGTCGTAAAGATCAGCACGTCTGACCGAGCGTCTGTTCGCGCCCGATCTACGGGGCCACCGGGAAAGCCAAAGCTGCCGCCACATGGCGCTGCAGGGCGCCATGGATCAAGAGTAAGGCTTTCAGACAAAGCCAGCGCATCATCAGGCACCGCATGAGCCAAGGCGCCATCTCGGGTATCAATGGCGGCGCGCCCACTCCCATATGGAAATGCCTGTGTGTTTCCTTCTGGAAGGTCTTGCAGATCCTGCCACTGGCACGCCCCCATATCGAAAAGACGAACAGGAGCGACCTGCTGCTCAGGTTCTGATTTCAGCCATTGATCAAAGAACCTGATCTGTTGCTGATCAATGTCTGTAATGGCATCGTTACCGACGTCCACATCCCCGATATGGCGGTCCCAAGGAAAATGAGCCCATGGCCCGACAATGAGCCGGGTCGGGGTATGGGGGGAGAGCGCGCGGTAAGCTTCGAGCGTTCCGGGAAGATGGCTGTCATACCATCCACCGATCAATAGGACCGCTGGAGCTAGTTTTGCGATATCGCTTAAGCGACTAGCGGGAGAGATTTTGTCCCAGTACGCATCACCGGGAGGCGTGTCTCGCCAGCAGGTGTAATGACTATACTTGGCCAGTAAGGCGTCATGCGCCGGAACGGTAGGCTGACGTCCATTGAAGGACGTCCCGCGGCTGGCAGCAAACAGGATCTGCTGAGCCTCGTAGTCTCCCTTGAGACTGGCCGTTTCCGCCGCGAGCTGTGTGGCCCATCCGATGTTCGCACGCATCGCGAAAGCGCCATTCTCGTACGCCCAATCCCGATCCAGTTGCCAGCCAATCATGGCTGGCGCAATCGCCTTTAGCGCCTCCGGCTTTTCACCGGCTGCCAAGAGCTGATTGCTCCCCTGAAAGGAAAAGCCAAACATGCCGACGCGGCCATTGCTTCGAGGAAGCGAAGCGGCCCAGGCAATCGTATCGGCGCCATCTTCTGCTTCATGCTCAAAAAGAACGAACTCGCCACCTGAAGCTCCACGACCACGGACGTCCTGCATGACGACAATATAACCGTGACGGGCATACCATTCGGGCGGTGCATAGCAGAGTGACGTACCAATCTTCCGACCATACGCCTGACGCATGAGAAGAACGGGGAAAGGACCATCTCCTTCCGGCTCCCAGATATCCGCCACAAGACGAATACCATCCCGTGTCAGCATGGCTTCCGTGCGACGCGGCTTGAGAGCAACCATCAGAGTCTTCCTCCAAGGGTTTCGTAGGCTGGCAGTACGGCGTCGATAACGCGCCCCGCTCTTAGAACCGTACGATTTGTCTGATTGCGGCTCATCCACTCGTTCATGTTCCGGGCCGGGAAAACGATAAGATCGGCCACGGCCCCTTTCTCAAGACGATGGTTGCGCCCCATCCAGTCTCCTGGACGGCTGGTAACGGACTGCACCCATGGCCGAATGGTATGATCGAGATGCCCAATGCGTGTGCCGCCCTGAAGGATTTCATGCATGTCGAAATCTCCATAGGCGTAGAAGGGGTCGCGCACATTGTCGCTTGCCAGCATGACCGGCACGCCTGCGGCATCCAGTTCCTGCAACAATGTCACGCCCCGCCAGCGCGGGGTTCGGCCAGCAGTCCGATCCTGAAGATACATGTTGCAGAGAGGCAAGCTGACGATACCAATCCCGGCTTCGGCCAGAAGCGAGATGATGCGTGTCTGGGCGGCGGCGTGCTGCACGGTCAGGCTGCAACAATGCCCGCACAGGATCTTATGGCGAAAGCGATGCCTGAGTGCCGCCTGCGCCACCAGTTCGAGCGCGGTGCCACCTGTTTCGCCGTTTTCATCGACATGCAGGTCCAGTTCCAGCCCGTACTCTGTCGCCAGACCGAACAGCACGTCTAGCGCCTCTTCCGTCGTGTTGTGCTTCATCAGGACGGCACCCAGAACGCCGCCTTCTGTCTCCGCGACACTCCGCACAATACCGTCCCGGTCTTCGCCCATATAGCGTTCCGGCATAGTCAAGGAGACGCCCTGGAGCGCGATCTTTCCAGCCCATTTCTTCTGTAGTCTGCGGAGAAGGGGCCAGACCCGGGTTCCATGAACACCGAACGTATCCAGATGGGTCCGGATCGCGCTTGTGCCATGGGCATAGGCACAGTTCAGGCTGAACTCCATGCGGCTTTCTACATCCGCCTCTGTCCAGTAAGCCTCTCGGTCTTGTGTCGTCGCCTGAAGTGCACCCATGAATGTTCCATCGGGATTGGGCGTCCGATCCCAGATGAAGGCCTTGTCCAGATGGGTGTGACTATCGGCAAAGCAGGGCCAGACCATTTGCCCCTTCAGATCGACGTTTCCCGAGGTATGAGGAAGTTGGCCTGCCGGGACGATCTCCGCGATGTGTCCGTTCTCGAGTGCGATATCGCAGAGCTTGCTGCCTGCGAGTACTGAGGGACCCAGATTTTTGGGAATACTCACGTTCAAAAGGCCGGAGGGAGACTGGCCAGCGGGAAAAGAAAAGGTCATGAGCGGTGTCTCAGGGCGAAGCGTTGCAGGCTGGCAGCGGCGGCGTACAGGACGAGGCCAGCGACGGTAATGAGGAAAAGTGCCGCGAACATGCGCGGGATGTCCATCTGAAAGCCTGACTGAAGGATCTGATAGGCCAAACCAGCTGAGTTTCCGCCTGTTCCCGCAACAAATTCGGCAACAATCGCGCCGACCAGGGAGAGGCCGGTGGCAATCCGCAGACCCGCCATGAACATGGGAAGCGCGCTGGGGATGCGAAGCCGGATTAGCGTCTGAAGGCGCGAGGCCTTGTGCATCTGGAAGTAAGCAGCCAGATCAGGATCAACGCTCCGTAGCCCCTGGAGTGTGTTGGAAATGACCGGGAAGATCGCGACCAAGGCCGCACAGGCCGTCAAAGCAAGCGGCGTGTTGTGAATCAGGATGATGATCAAAGGCGCAATCGCCACAATTGGCGTGACCTGCATGATGACCACGTAAGGCATCAGGCAACGCTCGATAAGAGGACTTTGCACCAGCAGGAATGCGACGAGCACGCCCCCCACAACAGCAGCGATCAAGGCAGCGAACGTGATTTCCAGCGTGATGAGCAGGGCATGGAGCAGCGCCACACCATCGAGTATCAGGGCGCGCCATATGGCCGAGGGAGACGGCATCAGATAAGGCGGGATATGCCAGAAACGGCAGATCCCCTCCCAGATCCCAAGAATAATGATACCGAGCGTGATGGGAGCCAGTAGCGAGAACGTGCGGGAGGACATCATGCGCGCATCTCCTGCTGGATCATGCTTTCCCGACTGGCGTCTTCCAGAAGAATGGCCAGTTCCCGACTGATCCCCGCAAACTGATCCGACAGGCGAAACTCTTCATTGCGCAGGATGGACCGATCGATCTCGTACTGGGCATGAATACGACCCGGACGGGCTGCCATCACCATGACGCGGCTGGAAAGAAAAGCCGCTTCATGCAGGGCATGGGTTACGAACAGCGTTGTGAGGCCGTCTTCATAGCAAAGCCGCGCCATTTCTTCGTCCAGACGATTGCGCGTGAATTCATCCAGAGCACCGAATGGCTCGTCCATCAGGAGAAGGTCAGGTTCCGTGACAAGCGCCCGAGCGATGGACACACGCATTTTCATGCCGCCGGAAAGCTGGGCCGGGTAATGCTCCGTGACGTGCCCCAGGCCTACGCGTTCCAGAGCCGCCAAAGCACGCTTGTCCGCCGTGGAGCGGTCTACTTTTTCCAGATCGAGAGGCAGACGCACATTTTTCGCGATCGTCGCCCAGGGCATCAACGTGGCATCCTGGAACACAAACGCCATGCGGCGCCCCTTGCGGCCGACGTCGCCAAAATTTCCACCCCACCAGTTCATTTTGCCACCGGATGGTGTGTGCAGATTGGCGATCAGCTTGAGAAGGGTGCTTTTTCCACAACCCGATGGGCCAATGAGCGTGACAAAGTCTCCTTTTTCAACCGTGAGATCGACGGGAGACAGTCCGCGGACGCCATTAGGGAAAATTTTTTCAATGCTCGCGAGGGAAAGGACGGGACTGCTCATGCCGGAACCGTCGCCAGACCATCGCGGACACATTCAAGCGTGTAGGCACTTTTCCATTGCGGGTTTTCTGGAACAAGCTGAGCGGCGAGCTGGATATCGTAAATGCGCTTCCAGCGTTCATCATTCATCGTCATGATAGGGGCTCCAGGCATTCCAAGAGCCTTGATTTCTTTCAGCTTCTGACGAGACCAGACGAGCTGATCAGCGCTCATATCCGGATTAGCCTTGCGAATGGCGGCATCGCCCTTACTGGCATCTCCGAAGATGTAACGCTTCCAGCCCTCGCTGCTGGCAGCAATGAATTTCCGTAATTCCGGACCACGCTCTTCAAGTGTCTTACGAGACACCATCAGAACGTTTCCGTAAGCCGCGTATCCAAGATCATCCAGAAGGAAGAAATTGAAAGGAATGCCCGCCTTTTTCGCACCGTAAGGCTCGGACGAGACGAAAGCCTGCATAGCCATCTGCGGATTGAAGGCAAAAGGTTGAAGATTGTAGGTGTAAGGATGCACCTGATCTTCAGTGAAGCCATACCGTTTTTTGAGCCATATCCAGAAACTGGCACGGCCTTCCGAACTGATCAGAATGGGATGCCCCTTGAGTTGGGCGATATCGTGGATATCCGGGTGAGTCATCAAGCCGCCGACACCCTTTTGAAAGGTCGTGCCGATCGCGACGGCCGGGATACCCTGAATGGCGCAGCGGATCGCTTCTTCGCCCTGCATGATGGCGATATCACACTGACCAGCCATCAGAAGTTGCGTCATGTTCATCTGGGGGCCGCCCATCTGAATGGAGACATCCAGAGCCTGCTGAGCGTAAAGACTGTCTTCTGCCGCCTGATAATAGCCGCCATGCTCTGCCTGAGCATACCAGTTAGTCAGGAGACTGAGCGGCTTCGTCGCAGCTTTGGCTCTTGTGGTAGGCAGGGAAGACAGAGCTCCCGCAGCCATGATGCCCTGAAGCATGCTGCGGCGGTTGAGCCTTGGTAATGTCATGCGCTGCCTCCCGACTTGATTTTTATAATCAGACCGTAACGGCTTTTTCGTTCCGCTGTGAAGACTTATTCTGCTGCCGGACCGATACCTTTTTCACCTCTTTGTGCACGCAAAAAGGATGCACTCAGTCTCCCTGCTGCGTGAAGACACACACACCCAGCATTGTCATGAAGAAACGGAACGCCGCTTCCTGCCCATTCCAGACATGGGACTGCCACATCGCAAACCATTCACCACCGACAACAGAAAAACCGAAGAACCAGATCATGAAGCCCAATGCGGTCGCGACAGGAACCAGCGCACGGGCAGAGCGAAACTCTTCAGAGGACGACTTTAGCGCCCGTGCCATTTGCAACGCAGCGAGGGAGAAGAAGGCACCAGTCAGGAATTCCGCTGCAATGATCAGAACATAAAAGAGATGCCAGAGTACGGGGGATGAGACGGCCCTCCATCTCAGCGCATTGCCCGGAAATGTCGTATCCATAGACAGGACATGACGGACAAACTCATAGTTTGATCCGTAATCCGTCATATTATTTACGGCTACCAGAATTCCAAACACTCCAAGAGACGCGACCATGACGGTTTTAGACGCCCGACTCAGGAGTATGGCGCGAGTGGGATTCATGGGCGAAGAAGAGAGTGACATGCCGGACCTTCCAAGGGATTTTCAGGAACGCTAGCGGAATGTCCGAGCAGTTTGTGCGCTTTTTTTTGCACTCATATGATCGAAAATAGATGCTTTAAAAGTTGCAAAGTTCCTGTTTCTCATATCTTTTCGTTCCGGGATAATATCATATCGGAACAGGAAATTTGTCGGCCCGGCTTGACCGGGATGCGTCATTCCACACGACGAACAACGGAAGCCAAGCCCATGACAAGCAGCCCCGAGACGGTTTTCTGGCCCAAGAAATATTGGTGTGACATGATTTCCCGCCAGTTCCGCCATCTTCCGCCAGAAACGGTGGCAATTCTGCCGGTGGCTGCTGTCGAACAGCATGGCCCACATCTGCCAGTCTATGTGGATGCCTGCATCAACGAGATGCTGCTCGACAAGGCTCTCGAAGCTCTTCCTTCAACAGTTCCAGCGACCGCGCTTCCGATCCAGGCTGTCGGAAAAAGTGAGGAGCATGTGGCGTATCCTGGTACGTTGACGCTGAGTGCTCAGACCCTGACACAGGTTCTGATCGAGATTGGCGAGAGTGTTGCGCGTTCGGGTGTAAAGCGTCTGGTTCTTCTGAATTCCCATGGTGGACAGCCACAGATCCTTGATATTGTTGCAAGAACGCTTCGTCGAACGCATGGAATGTTTGTTGTTTGTGTGGGCTGGTCCCGGTTTGGTGTGCCGGATGGTATGTTCACAGCCGAAGAGCGCCAGTACGGCATTCATGGCGGCGACATCGAAACCTCTCTGATGCTGCATCTTCGGCCCGACCTCGTGGATATGAGCCGCGCAGACAATTTCGAGCCCTGGCCACAGAAACTGGCCGAGACCGCGAAGTGGCTGGAAGCAGAAGGCCGTGTCGGTTTTGGCTGGCTGACCCATGACATTCATCCGTCCGGGGCCGCTGGCAATGCGGGCATTGCGACGGCGGAAAAGGGCGAGGCCGTTGCCAACCAATGGATCAAGGGTTTCCTTGAGCTTCTTGCAGAAATTGCAGAATACCCACTCGACCGCATTCGCCCCATCACTGAGGATCTTGGCCGATGAGCAGTATTGAAACCTTCCTCTCGTTGCTCGGTGACATTCCTGTTCAGACGGTTCCGGCTCTCGTAAAGCGCAAAAGTCGTGATTTCTACTGGTACAGCCCGATTCTGAAGCGACAGCTCGACAGCTGTTTTGCGGATTGTATCGTGATGCCGCGTAATGAAGAGGATCTTCTCAAGATTGCCTCTGCAGCACGCGAAACGAAGACACGCTTGACCCCACGCGGAGGGGGCACTGGCAATTATGGTCAGGCCGTTCCGATGGAGGGCGGGGCTGTCATTGAAATGACAGAACTGAACAAGCTGCTATGGGTCAAGGATGGCATTGCACGCGTGCAGGCTGGCATGAATATGCTGGATCTGGATCGAGCCTTACAGGAGCAGGGCTGGGAAGTCCGCATGTATCCCTCCACCAAGCGGACAGCCACGATTGGCGGCTTTATTGCAGGTGGTTCCGGCGGCATTGGATCGGTTCGCTGGGGCGGTCTCTCATCGCCGGGAAATGTTCTGGCCCTGCGTCTGATGACACTTGGTAAAGAGCCCGAAGTTGTAGAGCTACGGGGCGAGGATGCTCACAGTGTTCTGCATACCTATGGAACGACCGGGCTGATTACCGAGCTTGAAATCGGGGTGGAACCTGCCGTGAACTGGCAGGATATGGCCGTTTCGTTCGCTTCTTTCGATGAGGCTGCTGTTTTCGCAAGAGACATTGCGTTGCAGAGCGGGATACAAAAGAAGCTCGTCTCTGTTGTGGATGGCGACCTACCACCGTTTTTTGCCTCTGTGCGCGAGCACGTCCCAGAGGGAGCATCCCTCGTCATTCTCATGATTGCTCCGGCAGGAATAGAGACAGTCAAGCTTCTAGCAACTAAGGCAGGTGGTAAGCTCTGTTACGAAGCCAACACGCGGGACATGGAAAACACGTCCGGCGCAACGCCGTTGTATGAACTGACGTGGAATCACACGACACTTCAGGTGTTGAAGAAGGACCGTGGATATACCTATCTCCAGTGCGGGTATCCGGCAGATGGCACACTCGACAAGGTTGCGGAAATCCGGGCACTTTTCCCTGATGAACTGATGATGCATCTGGAATTTTTCCCGATGGGTGGTCATGGCAGTTGTGCAGCTCTTCCGGTCATTCGCTTTACGGATGAAGACCGCCTCAATCACATCATCGCGGAACATGAAAAGCGTGGCGTGAACATTGCCAATCCTCATGTAGTGACGATCGAGGAGGGTGGCATGCATCGTGTGGCCTCGCCGGATCTGGCCGCTATCAAGACGCGTTATGATCCGATGCTTCTGCTTAATCCGGGCAAAATGCTCAGCGCCAGAACGCTGGAGCCTCAGGATTAAGGCAGAGGGCCGGGAAGATCATCTTCCCGGCTTTTTTTATCCCTGACGAGGCAAGTTCGGGAAGGTAAAGCTCACCCCCATACGATCAAAAGCGCTTTTGGCTGTATTAGCCAGCAGGGTGCACGTTGTGAGCGGTCCGACGCCGTCTGGAACTGCTGTAACGGCCGATGCGATGTGATCGACGGACTCAAGATCTACGTCTCCCACAACGCGCCCCTCTGCCGGGCAATAACTGATCCCGATGTCAATCAGGATAGCCCCCGGCTTGATCCACGCTTTGTTTACAAGTCTGGCCTTGCCAACAGCCGAGAACAGGATGTCTGCATGACGGCAGTGAGATTGAATATCCTGCGTATCAATATGAACCACGGAAACCGTTGCACCCCGATCCAGCAAACACATCGCCAAGGGCCGCCCAACCACAGGTGAACTGCCAATAATGACGCAGTTCATTCCCCGAAGGTCGCCTGCAAGATATTCCGCCGCCATCACTGCTCCAGTGGCAGTGCAGGGCTGAAATCCGGGAGTTCCAGCCGTCACTTTCCCCAGATTAAGCGGGTGGAGACAATCCACGTCCTTATCAGCAGAGATGGCAGCAAGAACGGCATCGCGCGAAATCCCATCTGGGAGAGGAAAGAGCACCAAAATGCCATCTATTCGCGGATCTACACCCAGTTCCCGAACCGTTTTGCAGAAGGCACTCTCATCCTGTCCTGTAACATCGACAGTTTTTATGGTGATGCCGCCATACTCACCCAGCGCCGCAATGCGCCGGATATAGGCCTGTGGGCCGGCCTCTGAAGACCCAGTGATCACCGCAAGAGTAGGTCTCGTGTCCGGATGATTCCTGATCTGGGCTTTGAGCATCCCCAGATAATGTTCAGCCAGATCAGAGGTGTGCAGAATGGTTGTCATATGCGGTCTCACAGGGCGCTGACGAGATACGTCGCGCATCGCTGAAGGTGAGGGACAAGAGAATGCCGGATCTGTGCATCGTCGTAGCGGTCTGCCGGGAAGACAACGCTGAGAGCGCCAGCAACCTCTCCATCGAGGTTGAAAGCGGGGACGCCCAGTGCACGCAGATCGCCCTGCGGCGAAATATCCTTAAGAGCAAAGCCCTGCGCTGCAATTTCCGTCAGGTGACGCGTCAGTTCATCATGCTCTGTTTTGGAAAGTTTGGCGGCCAGGAGAACCTGCTCCTGCGTCGCTGAAGGCAGAAAAGCACATATGGCCTGACCCGTGGCCGTCGTTGCCAAAGACATGCTGCTGCCAATGGTATGGCCCGCCATTTCTGCAGCTTTGTCTGCAGGATTATGAAACACATAGATCGCCTCCATCGCATCAAGAAGTGCGAGAGAGATCGATTCACCCAGCGCCAGGGATTCTGCTCGCAGGATTGGGCCAACCAGGTGCCCGATTGAACGGCTTTGCAGAAATCCCAGACCAAGCTTCAAAGCTCGCGCCGTTAAACGGTATCGCTGCTCTATCCCTTTGACATAACCGAGAGATTCAAGGGTGCGAACCAAACGTCTCGTTGCTGCCCGCGTATGCCCGACTTTCCGAGCAATATCTGCAACAGTCATGTCCGTCTGACTGCCATCAAACGCCCTTAGAACTTCAAGGCCTTTGGCGAAAGTCAGGGAAATTTCCGTTTCAGGAACGGGTAGGGGCTGATCCATGGGAAGACGGTCCTTGCAGAAAACCATGCATGATGTTGCGAATATCATTGCAGGCTGAAAACGATTATGCCTAAAATAAATAAATCGAACAAGTGTTCGTATATCGAACATATTGTTTCTAAAAAACATCCAATCAGGAAGTGCCTTGTGAAAGTCCACGTCATTTTTGCCCATCCCCTGGAAGACAGCTTCAACGCTGCCTTATTCAGACTGGTGACCCAGACACTGGAAGCGGAAGGGCACGAAGTGGACAGTCTGGATCTGTACCGGGACAATTTTGACCCTGTGCTCAGCCCGCAGGATCGCATCGAATATCATGACGTGACGATCAATCAGCACCGTGTGGCCGATTATGTGAAGCGCCTGCAAAGCACGGATGTTCTTGTTCTATGCCACCCGGTCTGGAACTTCGGCTGGCCCGCGATCATGAAGGGCTATTTTGATCGCGTTTTTCTACCGGATGTATCCTTCAAGCTGCTCGACGGTAAGCTCTCACCTGGCTTTACGAACATCAAGAAAGTCATGACGGTCACGACATATGGATGCCCCCGCCACAGAGCCTTTGTTCTGGGAGATCCGCCACGGAAGAACGGAACCCGTTTCCTGCGCGCCGTGATGAACCGTCGTGTCAGCGTGGATTATCTGGGGCTTTACAACATGAACAACACGACGCTGGATGCCCGCCGGACTTTCATGAAAAAAGTAATCCGTAAGCTGAAAGCCATCTGAACCGGCTCTTTGCAGGAGGACATGCTGTGACTGCTCGTTTCTTTGATCTGGAGGCTATAGGGCTACGGCTCCTGGAAGAGAGCCGTAACAGAGCAGTGACGCTCCAGAGACAGGGTATTGTGCCTTGTCTTGCTCTTGTTGAAGTGGGAGACGATCCCCAGAGTGCAACCTATGTCACTCGCAAGATCGAAGACTGTAAGAAGGTTGGGATTGACGTCCGAAAGGTGGTTCTTCCACAGTCGGTCACGCAATCCGCGCTTCTGACGCAGGTCCAGATGCTGGATGCAGATAATGCTGTCAGTGGTATTCTGGTACAACTCCCTCTGCCATCTCATCTGGATGAAGGCGCGGTCATTCAGGCCATCAGCCCTCATAAGGACGTTGACGGGCTTCATCCCGTCAATCTGTTGTCCCTGACCACTTCTGAGCCATCCGTTATTCCCTGCACCGTAAGAGGCATTGACGCTCTCCTCTCAGAAACAGGCCTCGCCCTTGATGGGGCGCGCGTTGCCATCCTTGGACGGGGAAAGCTGGTTGGTCTGCCTGCCAGCCTCTTGCTCTCTGGACAATCGCGCAATGCAACCATTACGATATTGCATCGTAAAAGCAAAAATCTGAGAGATATTCTGAAAAATTCTGATATCATTATAGCAGCTTCTGGCTCCGCTCATCTGGTTACACCGGATATGGTCGGAGCAGGGGCTGTTGTGATTGATGTCGGCATGAGCTGGCCGGGGGGCACCCTCCGTGGGGATGTTCATCCAGATGTCGCCGAAGTCGCAGGATGGATGACACCCCCTGACCGAAGCTTTGGCGTCATGACGCGCATGATGCTTCTGAAAACCGTTCTGGATCTTGCTGAAAAGAAGGGGGCCGCATGATCAGATCAATTGATCAGGTTCGTGCAGATCTGATGAGAGAAAGCTCAATCGAGCTTTTGCCGTCCCGTATTCTTGAACTCTCAGGAGTTTTGCCAGACCTTGATCGCGGCTTGCGAGTTTTTGTGACATGGCTGCCCGGCGTACCGTTCGTCGATGTTCTCGCCGCTTGTGACCTGTTGAAACTCTGCGGGTATCTTCCGGTCCCACATGTTGCAGCTCGCACCATCAGAGACACTGAGCATCTTCGGAACATCTGCGCTGCACTGATCGAACGCGACATTCCACGCATGCTTCTGATCGCAGGCGGGGCAGACAAACCTGCCGGGATTTTCACAGACACCGTTCAGGTTCTGGAAACGGAAATTCCTGCCCAGGCCGGGATCAGAACGGTCTATGTGGCAGGCCACCCGGAGGGGCACCCACAGGCTTCGGAGAAGCAACTGGAGCAGTATCTGCTCCGGAAACAGGAGCTGGCCCGGGCGCAGGGTCTGAACATGCAGATTATCACGCAGTTCTGCTTCGATGCAGCGCCAGTTCTGGATTGGGAAAAGCGCCTTAGGGCCGCAGGGATAAAATTGCCAATCAATCTTGGCGTGTATGGCCTGACGACACCCAAGACGCTGGTTCGTTACGGTTTGGCCTGCGGTGTTGGGCAATCCCTGCGCTTCATGCAGAAACAACGCTGGAAACTGCATCGCTGGTTCATCCCCTGCAATCCAAAAGATCTGGTGGATGCGATCGCCGGATCCATTGCCGAAACCCCGGATACACTCTTCCACGGATTGCACTTTTATCCGTTTGGAGCCATCGCCCGTACGCTCGAATGGCGCCGTAACCTGTCCTGTTCAGGCACTGGAGAACCGTCATGACACATAGACCCTCCGTTCTCACATCCATGGCAGCACTCCTCATACTGGGAGGATGTTCGGAGACGGGAAACAAAGCCCCTGTGTCTCATGACGTACAACTCATTAGTGATCTCTACGGAGACGGCGGCGTCAGCGCGTTTTATCGTCCCCAGACAGCCATTCCGTCGATGCCGGGCCAGTTGATCCAACAGGAAGATATGGATCCGACAAAACTCCCAAAAGGCACCAGCCGTGGAATCAGGATCCTCTACTCTTCGACGAATGGTCTGGGGAAAGGTGGCCCGGTTGCAGTTTCCGGACAAATTCTGCTGCCACAAGGCAAAATGCCTGCAAACGGGTGGCCAGTTGTCGCCTGGGAGCATGGAACTACTGGCATTGCGGACGTCTGCGCACCATCCTGGCGGGGATATTCCAGCCGTGACAAGGCCTATCTGTCTCGCTGGCTCTCTGAAGGCTTTGCTGTGATCGCCAGCGACTATCAGGGGCTGGGCACACCGGGGCCACATCCTTATCTTCTGTACCGACCGGAGGGGTACAGCGTTCTGGATGGTCTGCGCGCATCTCTAAGCGGACTTCCGGGACAGATCAGGAACTGGATTGTTCTGGTCGGCCAGTCTCAGGGCTCTGGGGCTGCATTAGGCACAGCCTGGCTGGCTCCTTCTTACGCCCCAGACCTGAAAATCCACGGCGTCGTCGCAACCGGCCTTGTCACGGGCTTTGCGCCTTCGCCGACGGCCAAACACTCCCCCATCCCGGAAGTCTACACAGATGCGACGAAAATGGACTCTGCTTTCGCCATGCTTCGGGTGGAAGGGTCGGATCAGTCTTTACATCCGGAGACGGACAGCCAAGCCGTTATGACCGATGTCGGTCGCAAGATGTCTGAAATTGCGCGGCATGCCTGTCTACACAATCTTTTCGACAAGGCCGACGAGATGAAGGTGCAAAGCGATGCCTTGTTCAATGACAAGCTATCCTCCTTTGAAACCGGGCATGATACCGCATTCACCATTCCTGACGCTCGGATCAACTTTCCCGTCTTCGCTGGCACCGGATTGGCGGACGGTGAGGCAGGGGTAAATGGCCAGTACAATGCCGTGGCAGCAATGTGCGACGCCGGGACGCATGTTCTGTGGCAGCGTTATCCGGGCGTCACGCATAATGGCGCGGTCAATGTCTCGCTGAAGGACTCTGTTCCCTATGTAAAGAGCCTTCTGGCTGGGCGAACGCCTCCACAGAACTGCTCTGCCATCACTGTCCCTGGACCTGTCGAAAAGCCACTTCCAAACATTCCATGGAACAACTGAGAGCCTGAAAACGCCCTGTAGCCAGGCCCGTGGCCGGCTTCTTTCAAGGATACGAGATTATGCAGACCACGGATGACAGACCAGGCTACTACCTCTTTCTCGTTCTGATAATTTACGTCTACTCCGCACTATCCATGGCCGTTGTCGGACTGGTCGTGCCATTCATAAGTGCCATTGCAGACGCAAGGCATGCCGCTCCGGGAGCAGTAGGAACAAGCCTTTCCTTTTTCTCCGTTCCGGCAGCATTCACGTCGTTCCTTTTTGGCATGATCGTTGATCGCATCGGGGTGAAAAAAGCTTTCCCGATTTCCGTGGGTTTGACGCTGATCGGCGATACGCTTCTGCTGTCTACCTCTACGCTTTGGAGCCTGCGAATTGGCCTCATGCTTTGCGGATGCGGCTTTGCCTTCGCAACTGCAGGTTCTCCCGTTCTGTTCATGCGTTACCTCCCAGATAAAAGCCGTTCCCGTGCGCTGGCGTTCTGGTCCACCTTTGCGCCTGCAGGATATTCTGCTGGATTGCTCCTCGCCATTCCGTTCCTTGCAGGCGGACGGTGGCAGGCAGCCTGCCTGTCTCATATGGTTCTGATGTTGATCATTCTGGCCGTCGGCATTCTGACCCTCGTCAGCCTGAAAGAGCCATTAACGGCGGAAATTCCTTCCGGCCCTGTCAAAAAACTCTCACCCTGGCTGGTGACCGCACTCGGCCTCTCGGTCACGCTCCCGAATGGTATCGCGTATGGGACAAGCCTGATTGCGCCATCCTATCTGGCACGTGTGCATCATGTCAGTCTGGCGGCGTCTGCGGCCGAAGTGGCAATCGTAAAGATCGTCGTGATGATGGCTGGAGGTCTGATCGTCAGTCTTTGTGTGGGGACGGAACGTCGCTCCCGCGTCATGTTCTGCGTCATGGCGGCGATCGGCATGGCCGCGCAATGGATGCTGCTTTTCCCGGGCAGCACGATGGTGATCGCCTCTCTCGGACTATTCCTTTGGACTTTCGCCTATAGCGGCCTGAGTGGAGCAGGGATGTCCCTGCTACCCGTCGTTGCAACAGACCGGAAAACCCGTGGTGCAGTCGCAGGCACAGTCGGGCAGTTCATTTCTGTTTCAGCCGTCCTGATGCCTTATCTTTATTTTTCCACTACACTCTGGACCAGCTATGCCCTGTTTGCATTCTGCGCCCTGAGCATAGGCTGTCTGACCATTTTCCAGGTCAGACAGCATCGCGTCGCAGCCTAAAGGCCCCGCCGCGTTATGAAGGCTTGGTTTTTTGCAACGCGGCGAAATTGGCCTGAAGGCGCTCAAGAAGATAATTCTGAGCCGAGATAGGCGCGTATTTCTTATCCGGCCCCTGAATGATCGCATCGCGGTTAGCCTGACAGAAAAACGGGATGGACAACCGTTCTCCAAGATACTCACCGGGTTTCGGCATCCGGACGCGATGTAAAGTGGAGAGGAGTTTGTCATCACTCCAACGCATGAGCATGTCACCAATATTGCAGGTCACGTAACCGGTGGCTGGCTCAACGTCCGTCCACGCCCCACTATCAACATCCTTCCCCGGACAGACCTGTAATCCGCCTTCGCCCGCCCGTTGATGCAGCAGGGTCAGGCAGTCAAAATCTGAATGTGCTCCAGCGCGCCAGTTGTTGAAGTCTGCAGGCTTGGCATTTTCCATGCTCATGTAGTGGATGAGGCGCAGGGTACACTGATAATCCGGCGAAGAAGGTTCATGCCGCGATGTGAAAAAATCTTCATCGAAGCCGAGCTTCATCGCAAAACACGACAGGATTTTCATTCCCAGCACCCAGTTCTGATGTTCGAACTGCGTGAGAAATCTTTGAAAACCGGCAATATCCGCATCGTGCGGCCACAGCCCCGCCATGCGTGGAAGCGTAATCTGGAAGGACTCTTTATGGTCAGGCGTACCCGTTGAGGGCCGGACCTGTTCCCTAAACTCCCAACCAGCATTGGTGCCTGGCTTCAATGGAAGAGTTGCTTTTGTCTCTACAGGAAGAGTGAAAAACTGCTCAGCTAGCGAAAACGCCCGGTCAATATCGTCCTGCGGAATGCCGTGATTATAGACCTGGAAAAACCCAATTTCAGTCGCCGCCGACCATAGAGCTTCGGCGATTTCCTTCTTACGCTCTTCGAATGACGATAGGTCAATTCTGGGAATGTCTCTGACGATACTGGTTCCAGCTCCGCCAATGCGGCGCTCGGTCTCAATTTCACTCATAGGTATCGTGGCTGAAGTGCTCATTTGCGCAGTCTCTCCTTATGCCTGACGAAAGACAGCAGGGACCACGCGTAAAATGAATGGGGGACAAAGGGGGATGACTCCGAACATATTCCTCCATCCAAGCCTGTTGCGCAGACCTGCTGGAGCAATGCCCAAAATCTTCTTGAAGATCCCGACCGCTTATACTCGTTCAAAATTCAAAACATATCAAAGACCGCGCTGTCAATTCCAAAGCGTCGTCATCAAAACAGCATCAGATCAAACGCAAATAGAGACTTCCGGAAAAATCATTTCGGTTCATAAACTGTATGCACAGCGAAACGGGAGAATGTCCCCTTATGTCCAGAATCATGCTTGGTCGCCGCCAGTCTCTCCTCGGTTTGACCGCCGGTCTTGGCGCGCTTTCCATGCCGTTCATTCAGACAGCACGTGCTGCTGGCACGCCCGTAAAGCTCGTCACATCATGGTATGCACAGGCAGAATTCGGCGGTTTTTATCAGGCGCTTGCCAAAGGATATTATGCACGGGAAGGGCTGGACGTCACAATTGAGGCAGCCAGCCCGCAGATGAATGTTCCGCAACTTCTTGCAGCCGGACGAGCCGACTTCATCACCGGATATGACTTCCAGCTTCTCTCTGCTGTCGCGTCTGGTATTCCCCTCGTTGCCGTGGCGAGTACGTTCCAACATGATCAGCAGGGGCTGATGACGCACGCTGGAGTTACTGATCTTCAGCAGCTTAAAGATCATCCCATCCTGATTGCCTCGTCGTCCCATGCGACCTTCTGGCCATGGCTCAGGAAACGCTTTGGCTATGCGGAAGAGCAGGCGAGGCCTTACTCTTTCAACCTTCAGCCTTTCTTTTTTGATAAAACCATGGCCGTGCAGGCTTACGCGTCATCCGAGTTGTGGGATGCGAAATTGAAGAACGTGCCAGTCGAGTTCTTTCTGTTCAAGGATCTGGG
The DNA here is from genome assembly GCF_015244665.1 of Gluconobacter japonicus. Classification (NCBI taxonomy): domain Bacteria; kingdom Pseudomonadati; phylum Pseudomonadota; class Alphaproteobacteria; order Acetobacterales; family Acetobacteraceae; genus Gluconobacter; species Gluconobacter japonicus. The sequence continues at coordinate 435,421 of NZ_JABCQN010000003.1, read as the reverse complement.
ATATCCGCCATATGGCGCCCCGATGGTCACCACCCAGCAGATGGTGAAGACAGACAAAGACAAGGTGAACAGTTTCGTAAAAGCATCGCTACTTGGCTGGAGCGACTATTTTCAGGATCCCACTTCGGGGAATGCTTTGATCCTGAAAGCCAATCCAAACATGACGCCTGAGCACCTGACTTTCGGTTACGAAGGGCTGAAGAAAGCAAATGTCCTTCTGTCGGATGATGTCCAGGCAAAAGGGCTGGGCGCAATGACGACTGCCCGATGGCAGGCGACACGGGATTTCATGGTCAGTCAAAACCTTCTCCCAGCCGATGCAAACTGGAAGAGCGCTTTCACAACAGAATTTGTAGATAACCTCCGGATCATGCCCACATGACGCTCCTTATCCACAACATCTGCGGTATTCTCACCGGCCTGAAAGGTGATGCAGCCAGAAGAACGGGAAGTCTTCGCATCCGTGATGGAAAAATTGTCGAAATTGGCGAGTTGTCTCCACGGGATGGAGAAACAGTGCTTAATGCGAAAGGCGGTGTTGTTTCGCCCGGCCTGATCAGCACGCATCACCATCTGTTCCAGAGTGTTCTCAAGGCAATCCCGACGGCCATCAATAAGCCGCTTGAGCCGTGGCTGCGTCTTGTTCCTAACACCTACTGGAGCCGCATCGACGAACGTGCCCTGCGTGTTGCTGCACGGGTGGGAATGGTGGAATTGCTTCTGTCAGGCTGCACGACGGTTGCGGACCATCATTACCTGTTTGCAGACATGTATGCTTATGACCCGGCTGCAGTTCTGTTCGAGGCAGCCGAAAATCTGGGTCTTCGCTACGTTCTGGCGCGGGGAGGAACAACACGGACCAGAAAATTCGATACGGACGAGGTTATTCCTGCCCCGACCGAAACTTTGGATGTCATGCTCAAGCGCGTCGATGCGCTTGTCAGCCGCTATCATCAGTCCGGGCCGAACGCGAAACGTCGGATTGCTCTGGCACCCAATACGCCCACATGGGGCGTCACGCCTGATGAACTACGCCAGATGGGCGTGGCGGCACGAAGTATGGGCATTTCCCTGCATTCGCACCTGTCAGAGACGGAGAATTACGTCAGGTTCTGCCTGGAAACATACAATATGCGACCCGTCCAGTTCGTGGCGGAGCATGGCTGGGTCGGAAATGATGTGTGGTTCGCACATCTGGTCCATCTGGATGAGAGCGAACTCAGGCTTCTTGCCCAGACGGGCACTGGCATGGCGCATTGCCCACAAAGCAATTGTCGACTTGGTTCAGGAATTGCACCCGCACCTGCTCTGGATGCCTTGGGAGGCCGCGTCTCTCTTGCTGTTGATGGTGCAGCGTCCAATGAAGCGTGTGACATGAGTGCAGAAATGCATTGCGCGTGGATGGTCCATCGCGCAGTTCAGGGAGCAGGAGCAGTGACCGCTGAAGACGTCATGCGTTGGTCCACCTCTGAAGGAGCTGCCATTCTGGGGCTTTCGGATGTGGGTCGGATAGAAGTGGGAGCGACGGCAGATGTGGTCATTCATGGTCTGGATGCCCCTCGGTGCGCAGGGATGCATGATCCGCTGATAGCGCCGGTCGTCTCTGGGGCTACGACTGTTCGGCATGTCCTGATGGATGGAAAACCCGTTGTGGTGGACGGAATGATTCCAGGGCTGGATCTGGAAGCACTCCTGGCAGAAGCGAAAAGCGTTGTAGGGTGCCTCGCAGTGTCGTGACGGGAAGCAATACAAGGCATGACCTATGGCTTCAGGCCATCCTCTGATAGTCTTGCTGTTCTCATTCGAATTCCCATCTGTCTTCCCAGAAAAGGAAATTCCATGCTGACCTGCGTTGGTTATGCCGCTTCCAGTCCGACGTCTCCGCTGACGCCATTCGCATTTGAACGCCGGGACTGTGGTCCAATGGATGTTCAGATTGACATCACCCATTGCGGTGTCTGCCATTCGGACATTCACACAGCCCGAAGCGAGTGGGGACCAGCGTCCTATCCGGTTGTACCCGGTCACGAGATCATCGGGCGTGTCAGCGCCGTAGGGCGTGATGTCACCCGCTTCAAAGCTGGGGATCTGGTCGGTGTAGGCTGCATGGTTGATTCATGCCGGTCCTGTGCGTCCTGTGAAGCTGGGCTGGAGCAGTATTGCGACGCCGGCCCAACCTGGACCTATAACAGCCCCGATACGGCGTTCCCCGTAGAAGGTGCCTACACATACGGCGGATATTCTCGTGCGGTTGTCGTGGATGAGGGGTTTGTTCTTCGCATTCCCGAAAATCTGGATCCAGCCGCTGCGGCACCTCTTCTCTGTGCGGGTATTACGACCTGGTCTCCACTGGCGCACTGGAAGATCGGCGCTGGCCATAAAGTCGGTGTTGTCGGGCTTGGCGGCCTTGGACATATGGCTGTCAAATTTGCCGTGGCACTAGGGGCAGAAGTGACACTGTTCACGACGTCTCCCGGCAAAATCGAAGACGGCAAGCGTCTCGGCGCACACCGGGTTGTCATCTCCCGTGATGCCGATGCCATGGCAGCAGAAGCGAACCGGTTTGACTTCATTCTGGATGCCGTCTCCGCCGACCACGACATCAATGCCTATCTCGCGCTCCTGAAACAGGACGGGCACATGGTTCTGGTCGGTCTTCCGGAAAAGCCGATGTCCATCGGGGCTTTCAGCCTCGTTGCAAAGCGCCGCAGTCTTGCAGGCTCGGCCATTGGTGGCATCCAGGAGACGCAGGAAATGCTTGATTTCTGCGGGAAACATAACATCACCAGCGATATTGAAGTCATTCGCATGGATGAAATCAATGAAGCCTATGATCGCGTGCTTCGCTCCGATGTGAAGTACCGGTTTGTCATCGACATGGCCTCCATGCCAGCAACACTCGAAGGCTGATATCGTTCTGCGAAACAGATGATTTCCAGCCTGTTTCGCAGAAAACAAACTCTATGAGTGTAAAGACTGATCCTGTGGTGAAAAGGCACGATCTCGGCATGGATCACCACGTAGCAACCTGCCGTGCCGAACTGGTTGCCGTTCTGACGACATTGCAGAACGGCATGCCAGAAGTTCTGACCCTTCAGGACGGCCGTTGCCTGCCAGCCGGACCTCTGGAAACCGAGCATACTTCTCTTCAGCGCGGTCTGAGGCACTGGGTCGAGCAACAGACAGGCTTTCGACTGGGGCATGTGGAGCAGCTATATACGTTCGGGGATGCGGCACAGGCCCAGCAAGACAGGCTGGTTCGTATTTCCTACATGGCCCTGACCCGCGGCGGACAAACACAGAGTGGCTGGCAGAGCTGGTACAACTATTTCCCATGGGAAGACCGCCGCACCAATGGCTGCCTCACAGTTCTGAAGACCATTGAAGATCAACTGAAAAGCTGGGCTGGCGATCAAACCGACAGGCTTGAACGCTGCAATCAGGCGTTTGGGCTGAATGGTGAGATCTGGAATGACGATGCCGTTCTGGAACGATATGAACTGCTCTGGGAAGCAGGTCTGGTACCGGAGGCGCGGCCGAACACCGTACCGCAGATCAATGGTCAATCCATGCTTTGGGACCATCGACGCATTCTCGCGACAGCGCTTTCACGGCTACGCGCAAAAATTCGCTATACGCCAGCCGTTTTCGAACTCGTTCCCGAAGAGTTTACACTCCTGCATCTTCAGCAATCCATGGAAGCCCTATCGGGTCGTCTCATGCACAAGCAGAATTTCCGACGCCTTGTGCAAAATCAACAGCTTGTAGAAGAAACGGACCGCTACGAAAGCGGTGTACAGGGACGTCCTGCGCGGCTTTACAGGTTCCGCCGGGAGAATTCTGAAAACTGTTATCTTTCGGGTGCCAAGCTCCCCCTGGAGGAGATCTCCTGAAAATGTGTTGCATGGACGTGTTGCTGATGGGGTAAGATACTATATGCTCAATCAGAGTATAATAGTTTACGGAGTCCATCATGGGCGGTCCAAGTGCCTTGCAAAGCCGAGACAGGCTTTACGAACCCGTCTCCCGCCTGATGGCCCGAGAGGATTGGGAGCGGCTTTATGCGGATGATATCGAAGCCATTCTGCGTTTGAAGCAGGAGCGGAATGCCGTCATTCTCGCTCACAACTATCAGACACCCGAAATCTTTCATTGCGTGGCCGATATCCGCGGAGACAGCCTTGCCCTCGCGCGGGATGCTCAGGATCTCGAAGCGGATGTGATCGTCATGGCAGGCGTTCACTTCATGGCAGAAACCGCCAAGCTCATGAATCCCGACAAAACCGTTTTGATTCCCGACGAGCGGGCAGGCTGCTCGTTAGCGGAGAGCATCACGTCCGAAGACGTGCGGAAAATGAAAGAGCGTTATCCCGGCGTTCCGGTCGTGACTTACGTCAACAGCACCGCTGACGTGAAAGCCGAAACAGACGTCTGCTGCACGTCTGGAAACGCGAAACGCGTTGTCGAGAGCCTGAACGTGCCGCGTGTCATCATGATCCCGGATGAGTTTCTGGCACAGAACATCCAGAACGAAACCGGCATTGAAATGCTGACCTGGCCGGGCCACTGCGAGGTCCATGAGCGCTTTACGCCACAGGAAATCCGCCAGTATCGGCGCATGCATCCGGGCGTGACGGTCATAGCCCATCCGGAATGTCCGCCTGAGGTGGTGGCTGAAGCTGATTATTCAGGCTCGACAGCCAACATGATTGACTATGTGGCCACACAGAAGCCGGAAAAGGTGCTGCTCGTGACCGAATGCTCGATGAGCGACAATCTGGCGACACTCAATCCAGAGACGGAGTTTGTGCGCCCATGCAACCTGTGCCCGCACATGAAGCGCATCACGCTGGCTGGCATTCGTCGCGCTCTGGAAAATATGGAAACACCTGTCACCATTCCTTCCGCCCTTGAAGCACCTGCCCGAGCGGCCGTAGAACGGATGCTGGCAATCTAGCCATGAGCAAGGCTCTTCTGAGCGCTCTAGCCGGTCAGCCCGTGATTGTTGGGGCAGGATTGGCCGGCCTGTCCGCTGCACTCCATCTGCGCCAACCCTGCGTCATCCTCACACCGTCACCATTAGGACTGGAGGCCACCAGCTCTCTGGCGCAAGGAGGGATCGCGGCAGCCATCGGTTCGGATGACTCACCGGAATTGCATGCAGCGGATACGCTTGCTGCTGGTGCGGGTCTGAGTGTGCCTGAGGTTGTAAGACGCGTAACAACCGCAGCGCCTCAGGTTATCCAGACTCTGCTGGACTGGGGCGTTCCATTCTCGCGGAAAGACGGAGTTCTGGACCTGCATCTGGAAGCTGCACACTCCCGAAAGCGTATTCTGCACATCGGAGGCGATGGGAGCGGGGCGGCCATTATGCAGACGCTCATCAGACGCGTGCAGGCCCGCGAGAACATTACAGTGCTGGAAGGCACCCGCCTCAACGGGCTGATAGTTCAGGATGGACGTCTGCGAGGTGTCCATACATCCGCAGGTTTCCTGCCCACATCTGCATGCCTTGTGGCCTCGGGAGGAATAGGGGCACTTTATAACGAGGCGACCAGTCCATCCACAGTGAGCGGATCAGGCCTTGCGCACGCTGCTCGAGTGGGTGCGCGGGTGGCTGATATGGAGTTCACCCAGTTCCATCCTACGGCCCTGAAAACTGGTTCGATGACGGGACGGCGCCCACTTGTCAGTGAGGCCGTTCGAGGTGCTGGAGCCATTCTTGTGGATGAGAGGAACGAGCGCTTTACGGACGAGCTACAATCTCGGGATGTCGTAGCCAGAGCCATTTTTGCTCATATCCGGGAGGGGCATGACGTTTTTCTGGATGGGCGGCGCTTGAGGGAGACAGTGTTCAGTCAGCAGTTTCCGGCCATTACCGCAGCCTGCCATGCCATTGGCGTCGATCCAGAGAAAAGCCCCATCCCGGTAAGCCCCGCGATGCACTATCACATGGGTGGCCTGGACGTGGACGCGCGCGGACGCACCTCTGTTTCCGGCCTCTGGGCGGCAGGCGAGGCAGCCTGCACCGGCCTCCATGGTGCGAACCGTCTGGCCAGCAATTCCCTGCTGGAAGCCTTCCTGACGGGGCAATGGGCAGCGGAAGATATCGACCATTTCGGCTATCAGCACATACCCCTTCGCTCTGTACCGACCTGTCAAGCTCACTCGCAGTTTTCAGGCCAGATATCGAAACTCATGAGTCAGTATGCCGGAATTCTCAGAGACAAAACCGGCCTTCAGACGCTCCTTCATGTAGCTCTACCGGACATTAAAACAAACGACGGAGCCCTTGTGGCGGCCCTCGTGGCTCAGTCCGCGCTCAAACGACGCGAGAGCCGAGGAAGTCACTACCGGACAGATTATCTTGAAATAACAGATCCTTATCGAATAAGTCTCACTTTGTCAGATCTCCCTGTTCCTGAAAGATTACTCTCATGACATTCCAGACTTTTCTGCCAGATCTTCTCTGGGAGCCTCTGGTCCGTACAGGGCTTCTGGAAGACCTTGGAACGGGCGGCGATGTCACGACGCAGGCGCTACTAGACCCGGACCGACCATTGCAGGTCATTTTCCGTGCCCGAAAGACGGGTGTGCTTGCGGGACTGAAAGGGGCTGAACTTGCTTTCACGCTTCTGGATAAAAGCGTTCGGTTCCTGCCTCAGAAAAACGATGGGGAGCAAATCGTTTCAGGTGATGTTCTGGCAGTTGTCGAAGGAGGGGCTGGAATCGTTCTCGCTGGCGAGCGAACCGCCTTGAACCTTCTGTCTCATCTCAGTGGCATCGCAACAGCCACGCGCGAAATTGTGGATGCAGTTCATGGGACTAGCGTACGCATCTGCTGTACGCGCAAGACGCTACCCGGAATGAAGACCGTTCAGAAGTATGCTGTTCGGGCCGGTGGAGGATCCAGCCACCGCTACAGGCTGGATGATGCCATTCTGATCAAGGACAATCATCTGGCACTCTGTGGCGGCGTGTCTGCTGCTCTTGCCAAGGCCCGGAGCCGTGCGGGTCATCTCATGAAGATCGAGCTTGAGGTTGATACCCTGGAGCAGCTTGAAGAGGCTCTGTCCGCAGGGGGCGCAGACGCGTATCTGCTCGACAATATGAATCCGGATCAGTTGCGTCAGGCTGTCAGGTTGATTGATGGAAGAGGTATCGCGGAAGCATCAGGCGGCATCACCCCTGAAACAGTTCGTCCGATTGCGGAAACCGGTGTCGATATCATTTCCCTCGGCTGGCTGACGCATACCGTCAGGGCTCTCGATATCGGACTGGATATTGAAGGCTAAGAATGGCCTCTTGAGGACTACCCGAAAGTAGTCCTCAAGAGGTTTATGCTCAGCCGTTGATTTGATGAGCCATGACCGCACCCATGACAGGGTCTGTAATACTGGCACGGCCGGTTTCCACATGCCCTGCGAAGCGTTGGCCATTACCGGTTTCTCCATCGACCAACACGCTGACATCATACCATTGACGGCTTGAAGTTAGATCGAGAGACACAGCCAGTGCCTGACCACCTGCTATGGAAAGCGGCCTGTCTTCTGAACCGTAAGCGTTATCCTTGATCAGGATGTTCTTACTGACCGTACCAGTATTCCTCAGGTCAAGGACAAGCTGTCCTGTTTCTTTCTGGTGGTGAGCCCGTAGCACTAGCGTTGATGGGACAGCACGCTTGAAATATCGCGCGAAGCCATTCGGGCCGAGCACCGTAAAGTCATGCTGGCCTTCATGCGAAATATCCCAACGATCCTTGACGGCTTTACCGGGCTCCACCGTATGACGGCGCGGCGTTTCGGTTGTTCCGTCCCGATAGACATAGAAGCTGGCACCGACCGTCCCCGTATTTCGGATCTCGAACGCCACCGCATCAGGCGTGTCTTCAACCAGATCCACAGCCATATTGTATGGCAACGGACGGGCAGGGCGCGCGCCACGCTCCTGATCTCCGATATCGTCAACTGTGCTCTGATGAGGAATGACCGGGTTGGGCAGCTTGCAGGAAGCGTCCGCGATTTTCTTGTATACAGCTGTATCGGGGAGCGGGACTTTCACATGGCTCTTGCGGGAGAAATCAAACGCGCTTGTCAGATCGCCGCAAACCGCACGGCGCCAGGGCGTGATGTTGGTTTCCTTGACCCCAAACCGGCTCTCAATGAAGCGAATGACCGATGTGTGATCAAAGACTTCCGAGCAGACAAAGCCACCAGTGCTCCACGGGGAAATGGCAAAGGCAGGAACGCGCGGACCAAGGCCATACGGCAGATTGTCAGGCTTGTAGCGCTGTGTTTCAAAGTTCTGGAGATGCCTGTGGATCTCGCCTTCAGTGGACACAGTACTCAGGCCGGGCAGAACCGGGGTAGGAGGCTGTGGCGGCGGCATGTGATCGAAATAGCCGTCATTCTCGTCATACATGACCAGAAAGACTGTCTTGGCCCAGACGTCAGAATTTGCCGTCAGGGCATCAAGAGCATGGGCAATAAATGTTGCCCCGTATCCCGGTGTCCAGCGCGGATGTTCGGAGTAAGCTGCTGGAGGCAGTATCCAAGAAACCTGCGGAAGCTTGTCGGCCAGTACATCCTGTTTGAGATGATCCAGTGTCCGGGCCGTCATGGCGCGGTCATGTAGCGCGGAGCCTGGCTGTGCCTCAGCAAAATTCTTGAAACACATCAGCACGTTGGTACCGAAATTTCCGTTTTCGATATCCGCGCCAGAAAGACCCTGCTGATACACCTGCCAGGAAACACCGGCATCCTGCAGACGCTCCGGATAGGTTGTCCAGGTAAACGGATCTGGCACCTTGGGGTAAAACTCCCGGTCTACCCAGTCCACGTTGTCGAGAATTGGGCCGCCACCCGTGGCATTCGGATCGACCATCCCGGACATCAGATAGAAGCGGTTTGGATGCGTCTGGGTTGGTGTGGAGCAGAAGTAATGGTCGCAGACCGTGAAGGCATCCGCCAATGCATAATGGAAGGGAATATCTTCGCGCGTGTAGTACCCCATCGTCATATCTTTTTTGTGACGGGGCCACTGATTGTTCCAACCCTTGTTGATCGCCGCGTGCGTGGGCGACCAGCTATGGTCAAGGTCGATAACGCACTCCGCGCTAGACGTCTGGGTTGGGAGGTGAAACGGCGTAATCCAGCCGTTTTCGGCCTTCTGTCGTTGCTGCCACCAGATGGGTTGACCGTCGGGGCCGCGAACAACATGCCGATCTCCGTAACCACGAACGCCTGAAAGATGACCAAGATAATGGTCGAATGAACGGTTTTCCTGCATCAGCACGACAATATGCTGCACATCCTCAAGCGTTCCGCTTTCACGGTGCGCAGGAATGGCGCGGGCACGCTGGATCGAGGGCAGGAGAGCGCTCAGGGAAAAACCGGCACCAAGACCCAGCAGGCCACGACGGTCGAGTTTTACGGTCACCGGATCATCTCTTTCGAATAGTCAGAACTGGACGCATGGTTACCATGCCTGATGTTTGAAAATCACGAGGCAAGAGCACGATATTTTATGTTTGTTTTGTGAATGGGCTTTAGAGAACAGACAACGCAAGATACACAGCCTGTGGACTAGCCTCGCAACTGACGCGCACCCTGTCCCCACTCCAGGAAGGAACGAACGCAAGATCAAAAGGAGATAGGCTACTGGTCGGATCGTAGCCATTGAACGTGCCCGACTTCCAATGGAGTTGCCCGGATCCATAGCAGCAAAACGCTCGCAGTTTGGTTTTCCCGAACGGCTGCTCTGGCTGTTGTTCTGATGTCAGCCGCAAGACCATCCGATCTGAGACAGCAAATGCGGCTGCCAGAGCTGCTGTCTGCTCGACATCTTCAATCATGAAGGCCGGATAGCGCTCACGGATGGCGGACCTCTTCAACTGACTCAGAATATCATTGAGTGTTCCATCCAGAAAAAGATCTTCTGCAGGAAGCTGATGACCCTGCAATCTCTGCTGCCAGTCGTTCGGCACTTTCCGGGTCCAGACAATCATATCCAAATCCGTCCTGGCGAGATCTACGAGAATTTCCGGTCGACTTGAGGCTCGAACACGCGGAGCATCGGCGAGGACAGGATCAGGCCAGCTTTCAATGACAAACATGATATTAGGCCGCAATCATTACAGGAGCGTCCATGGACGCTCCACATGCACCAGCTTCGTCAATTGTCAGAAGAAGCCTCTGGCGTTTCTCAATCGGAAGAGCCGATAAACGTGGCGAGCGATGGCGGACACTGGTTGCTTCAGACCATCCCGGAAAATGCTTTCCTTTGAGAAAAACAACGGCTCCATCCGGAGCCTGATGAATGGTCAAACCTCCATCTGCCGTCCATTCAACACCAGGGCCGACATAAGTGCGGAGCAATCGCAGCCCCACACAGTCAACATGGAATTTTCGGCAACTGTCCGTTGTCACTTTCTCAAGCCGAACGCGTAACGTCTGATGCCCGGAAACCTCCTGATATCGGCTTGCAAGATCAATCATATCCGCCAGCAAAGGGAGAGTTTCATCCGGGAAAGCTTCAGTAAGACCACTACAGATCGTCTCCAGCGTCCCTTGAGCCATGGCCAGACGCGCACCATTCCGGAGATGACTCTCAGAGGCTCTTCTGATGGATTCAGTAAGTCTTTGAGAATGGATGGCAATCGTGCGTTCCGGGGAGAGTATTTCCCTGAAAGACGATTGGCTGACCAGTTGGTGACGCGTCGGGCATGATGACATCGCAACAAAATCACTCTATATATTGATATGTTATATCATAACTATATAAGCCTTTCACGCAAGACCGTTCATTCCATCAAGGAGCTTTTGTCATCATGGATGACCGATTGCCCGTTACCGTTCTCTCCGGCTTTCTTGGAGCCGGAAAAACAACACTTCTCAATCATATCCTGAACAACCGCGAAGGGCGGAAAGTCGCCGTCATCGTCAATGATATGAGCGAAGTGAACATTGACGCGGATCTGGTACGACAGGGAGGGAGTGATCTCTCCCGTACGGATGAGAAACTCGTCGAAATGAGTAATGGATGCATCTGCTGCACCTTGCGGGATGATCTTCTCAAGGAAGTCGATCGACTGGCTTGTGAAAAACGGTTCGACTATCTGCTGATCGAATCAACAGGCATCGCAGAACCACTTCCTGTCGCCGCAACCTTCGAGTTTCGGGACGAGGACGGCCGTAGTCTCAGCGATATTGCGCGCCTCGATACCATGGTGACAGTTGTGGATGCGGTGAATTTGCTCCGCGATTATGGTTCAACAGACTTCCTGAAAGATCGGGGAGAGGTCGCAGGTGAAGACGACGAACGGGCACTTGTTGACCTTCTTGTGGAGCAGATCGAGTTCGCCGATGTGGTGCTTCTGAACAAGGTTGATACCGCAACACCTGAACAGAGGGACGCAGCTCGACTCATCATCAGATCTCTCAATGCAGATGCCGAAGTCCTCGAAACCAGTCAGAGCACTGTTTCTTTGGACAAAGTCCTGAACACTGGACGTTTCGACTTTGATCGGGCTCACCAGCATCCGATGTGGTTCAAGGAACTCTATGGTCATGCCGACCATGTGCCAGAAACGCAGGAATACGGAATTTCGAGTTTTGTTTACAGAGCCCGTCGTCCGTTCTCCCCACAAGCCTTTGCACAATTTATCGAACAGTCATGGTCAGGCGTTGTGCGCGTCAAAGGCTATTTCTGGCTTGCAACACGACCGGACTGGGTTGGTGAACTGAGCATTGCCGGTGCGCTGGCCCGCAATCAGGCTGCAGGGCGATGGTGGAGCAGCGTGCCGCAGGATTCCTGGCCTGATGATGACGCCTGGCGCGCAACACTCGCAAAATACTGGGACGATACATATGGAGATCGGAGGCAGGAACTGGTCTTTATTGGCGCAAACATGGATGAAGCAGATATTCGGGCCGCATTGGATAACTGCCTGATGCCAGAAAATGCGGATGGCATTTTCATGCCCTGGCACTATGACACTCTCCCGGATCCATTTCCTGTCTGGGAATAATGACAATCATACGAAAACAATAAACCGCTTTGAGATTGACACCTCCCATGGTGCACTCCGATGATTGGGGCCGGTCCATTTCGAGCGGAACCCATGACACAAGACGATGCCTCCCTGACTTCTGACACCCCCCACTCCAAACTGGAGCGGGGACCTCGACGCAGGGATGTTCTGGCTACCGTGACTGTTGGCATGGGATGCGCTGGCGCATGTGCGCTGGCTTATCCCTTTCTGGATAGCCTGAACGGAACACGCAGCAACCATGTTGGCGAGAGCGACATTCTGGACGTGGATCTCTCGACGCTCAAACCGGGCCAGCAGAGTGTTGTCACATGGCGGGGCTGGCCCGTTTTTGTGCAGAAAAGAACACCGGAAATGCTGAAAAAACTTCAGGATCCGGCGCTTCTTCAAAAATTGCGTGACCCTGAGTCCCGTATGCCGCAACAACCAAGGGATGCAGCAAACTGGCATCGGTCCATTACCCCCGACATCGGCGTCATGATCGGGATCTGCACGCATCTGGGCTGCGTCCCAACATTTGATGCTCCAACACAGGCCGAGCCCTCCGGGAAATACCTTTGCCCCTGTCATGGGTCACAGTTTGACAGCGCTGGTCGAGCTTTTAAAGACGCGCCTGCGCCGTATAATCTCCCGGTTCCGCCTGTGACGATGATCTCTGACACACATCTGCGTATCGGCGAGAGTAAAGGCGATCCTGACTTCGATATCGCCAACATTCGACAAATCTGAGCACAACCATGACTGAACGTCCTCAATCCGTATCGACATGGTTGAATACCCGACTGCCAATCTTATCGGCTTTCCGGCGTGAGTATGTTGAATTCGCCATGCCGCGAAATCTCAATTATCTCTGGAATTTCGGGGCATTCGCAGTTGTTTCACTGACGCTTCTGGTCCTTAGCGGTATTTTCCTCGCGCTCAATTACACACCGACGCTTGCCGACGCCTTTTCAAGTGTTGAAACCATCGATCGGCAGGTCGCATCAGGCTGGCTCATCCGATCCATACACATGGGCGGCGTATCCATGCTGTTCGCAGCCCTGTATGTGCATATTGCACGCAGCCTGTATTACGGCTCCTACAAGGCGCCGCGTGAACTGGTCTGGCTGACAGGGTTGGGACTACTGCTTCTGGTTATGATTACGGCGTTTGCCGGTTACGTTCTTCCTTGGGGACAGATGTCTTACTGGGGTGCGACCGTCGTGGTGAATGCCGTCAATACAGTTCCACTTGTTGGAAAGCCTTTAGCATCCTGGCTTCTGGGCGGGGAAGGACTGGGCAATGTTGCGCTGCACCGTCTTTTTGTCCTGCACTTTGTCACGGCATTTTCGATCATCGGCGTCATTGTCCTGCATGTCGCAACTCTACACGTTACAGGGTCCAATAACCCGACCGGCAAGGATTTGACGGAGCCTGACCAGACCGTGCCGTTCCACCCCTATTACACGACGAAAGACGGTCTGGGTCTTTGCCTTTTTCTGTTGGTGTATGCGGCGCTGATTTTCTTCGCGCCTGACTTTCTGACGCTGAGCGACAATTATGTTCAGGCCAACCCGCTGATAACACCTTCGGATATTACACCTGAGTGGTATTTTGCCCCGTTTTACGCCATCCTTCGGGCCGTCCCCTCAAAACTCGGTGGTCTTATTCTTGCGACAGGCAGCATCGTCATTCTGTTCGCGCTGCCTTGGCTTGACTCTTCGACGATCAGATCAGCCCGTTTCCGACCTTGGCTCCGAGTGGCTCTGCCTCTTCTGTTTCTTGCTTTTTTGGCTCTTGGTCTGGCGGGGATGAGCCCTCCAAGTTCTTTCTGGCTCTGGATCAGCCGTGCCGCTGTCGCGTACTGGTATGTCTATTTTCTGGGCCTGCTTCCTATGATTGCACGTCGAGAACAGGCCAGCCACCGAAAAGAGCATTTTTAATGAGACGTCTCTTTATAGCCAGTATGCTGGCGTTTCCGGCTTTTGCAGTTCATGCCTCTACACCCGAACAGCGTGGCCTCGAGGTTTTTCGGCAGGTTTGCAGCTCATGCCACAGTCTCAATCATGTTACGTATGCCGATCTGCGAGAGCTGGGCCTGTCCGTCTCGGATATCAAAGCCTATGCTGCCCAGCATGAAATCCCCGATGGCTTAGATGATGATGGCGACCCAAAGACACGGCCTGCTCATCCTTCAGATGTTATCGGTTCTCCCTACCTTACAGCCGGCATGGCGCGCATGGCCAACCACGGCGGTCTTCCACCAGATTTTTCACGTCTGGCTATGACACAGAAAGGCGGAATCAAGAGAATTATCGATATTCTGGTCTCTTATACCTCCCCGCCAGAAGGGAAAAAACTTCCACCCGGTTCGTATTACAATACCGCCATGCCCCATCTTCACATTGCCATGCCTCCGCCACTCCATGACGGACAAATCAAATATACTGATGGGACAAACGCTACCGTTCCGCAGATGGCACATGACGTTGGAGCATTTCTCTCATGGACCGCGCATCCACATCTTCATACTAGACATAGAACGGGACTGTTCGTCCTGTCCTATCTGGTCATTCTGAGCGGCTTTCTGTTTGTTCTCAAACGACGGATCTGGGCAAAACGAACAAGGAAACTGCCTTGATTAGGGAAGGGGATGCAGAGCATCCAGCGCTTCACGCTCTGCCAGAATGTCCTTGGCTTTTTTGGGAGTGTCGCGCTGCGACTTGAAATCGTCTGCAGAAAAAACCGGTGGCGTACCAGGCGTATTTAACGAAGAAACATAGGTCAAAACTGCCGCCAGATCCTCGTCACTCAGGGATTTGAAGGAGGGCATATAACCCATGTAGCTCACATCTGAAGCTTCAAGCGGCCCGTGAAGGCCGTTCAGCAGAACATGGATCAGATAGGCTTTGCCCTCAGGAGAGCCCGCGATCTTACCAATCCGGCCACTAAGGGGAGGAAACTGGCTAGGAGAACCAATCCCCGCAGCTTGATGGCAAACGCTGCACCGACTGTTGTAAATTGCCAGACCATCTTCTGCATGAGCAACGGAGAGTGCCGCCAAAGCAGCTGTCAGAAAAAAGGTGGTACACTTGAGCATAGACGTCACCCTGAATGTCCTATCAGCAGATCATGGACGCAATGATCCTTCATTGTGCAATCCTGACAGGGCATTGTTCGGCAGGCAAGGCGAAGTCCTGACGTGAGAGAAATGTCTGATCCGTTAAAAGAGACAGAAAAGCCGTAATGCTGGCTATTTCTGTGTCAGATAAAACATCTGTATTCGGATGAGCCCGAATGGCAGCCGCCAAAGTAGCCGCGGACCCATCATGCAGATACGGGGCTGTGACTTCCACATTACGAAGAGACGGCGTTCTGATGGGGCCACCCTTAAGCTTTCCCAGAACATAAAAATGCTGGTCCATGAACAACGGTGGCTTATGGCAAACCGAGCATTTTCCTTTCCCGAAAAATAACATCTCCCCATGCTTCTGCTCGCTTGTCTCCTTATGATCCGGCTGATCCCAAACAGCGTGGTCTGACACTAGGGTGCGCTCAAAAGCCGCAAGCGCCATAGAGAAGTGCCTCATGTCCATAGCACTCTCTGGAAATGCGATTGAGAAAAGAGCCCGATAGCAGGGATTTGTCGAAAGGCGCCGAGAAAGCTCGGCCATATCGGTCATGCCCATCTCAACAGGATGGTTCCCGCTCAGGGGAATAAAGATCTGCTTTTCCAGAGAAGTGACATGTTGATCTGTCCATGTCAGGCTGTGGAATAATCCTACATTGGCGAGGGAGGGAACATTACGGATACCCCGTTCGTCCGTCACGCCGGGATGTGTGGGATTTCCATCAGAAAAAGCATGTCTTTGCTCGTGGCAGGTAGCACAGGACATGCTTCCATCCAGAGACAGGTCGGCATCGTAGAAAAGACGATGCCCCAACTCTGTCTCGGCCCTCTCGGGAGACAGAGAGGTCGCACAAGCCATTGCTGGCAACCAACTCACTGTCACCACGAGAAGAAACAGCCCAGAAATCCTCACGGGACAGAGGAAACCATAACGGGAATATCTTGCTGGCCACTTCCGGCAAGCTGTAGCGTGTAAGTGCCAGACTTAAGTGGAAAATCGACCATCTTGCGAATACCGGAACAATCTGGTCCGTGCTGATGGTGAGTCGAACTGGCTGGAACAATCCCTTGCAGGACATCAATCCATGTCTTGTTTGGGAGCATAACCCTGTATGTCCCATCTTTAGGCGCCTCAAAAACCACCATGCCACTGAAACTGACACTTCCGCCTGGCTCTGCCGGACGCTCTACAAAATGCACATCCGGAGTGTGAGCGAGCCGGATTGTGGCGGCATGTCCCAATGTCAGCCTGCTGGCAGAGAGAGCACCAGCCTGAGTTGCGGCATTTAAAGGGGAGGGATTGCTCCATCCTTCATAGCCGGCGGGCAGGGGATGCAGACCACTTTTGCAACTTGCGTCGTCAGCCAGAGCAGAACCTGCATGACAGGCAAACAGAGCAATGGAAAGGGGAAGCAAGATACGCTTCATGATGAATATCCTGATCAACGGCAATCCAAGCATGAAGCATCATATTTTCGCACTTTTCCAGACTCATGACGGCATCGAAAGATGTCATCTCATTCTGTAGCGCGCAGTATCAGGCATACTCCGACGATATCAAAGGCTCGGCGCGCTGAACGTGTCACAGCGATTGATGTCACCACTGCTCAGACCGCGTTTGAACCAACTGACGCGCTGGGCTGAAGTGCCATGTGTAAAGCTGTCAGGAACGACATATCCTCTCGCCTGACGCTCCAGCCGATCATCACCAACAGCAGCAGCCGCATTCATGCCTTCCTCGATATCCCCCGTTTCGAGAAGATGTTTGGCGTCATTCGCCCGTTTGGCCCAGACACCAGCAAAGCAGTCGGCCTGAAGCTCCACACGTACAGAAAGCCCGTTGGCCCCTTTTTGAGACGCATCGCCCTGTCGGCTGACCTGTTGCATGATGCCAAGCTCATTCTGAACATGATGCCCGATCTCATGGGCAACAACATACGCTCTTGCAAAATCGCCGCCCGCTCCAAGCCGGTTCTGCAACTCCTGAAAGAACTGGAGATCCAGATACACCTTGTGATCCGCCGGACAATAAAATGGCCCAACCGATGTCTGTGCATAGCCACAGGCGGATTGTACGCCACCACTGAAAAGCGTCAGCCGGGGATCATGATATGTGCGTCCCATCTGCTGGAAGTATGCTGTCCAGACGTCTTCCGTTGATCCGAGAACACGGGCAATAAACTGCTTGCCAGCATCATTGGCTGGACGCTGAACCTGCGCAACCGTCGAACTGTCGGATGACGGGCCAGTCTGCAAAAGGTTCAGGACGATGCGGGGGTCGACCCCAAAATAGAGCGCACCAATCACGAGAATGACGCCACCAATACCGCCAATCCGCAAAGGCGTGCGACCACCCCCACCGGAACCTCTCACGTCGTCAATGTTGGTGCTTTCCCGCTGATCGTCCAGACGCATGGGTATCCAGTCCTGTTTTTACTGCCGGTAGAGAGCGTTGCCAGAAAGTGCCTGCCAACGGTTGAAAGAAACATATCCGAAAGCGGAACAACGCCTCTGCTCTCAGAAATTTTCTCAGATGAGTAAAGACTTTTTTCAGTTTTGAAGCCACAGTTATGAGATTCACGACTGGAGCACTTTCATGCTGTCGAAATATGCCTTCCTGTGTCTGTTTCCTCTCCTGACCGTTACGTCCGCGTTTGCCGGGCCAACCCTGGATCAGGCTGTACACTCTCCGGAAAGAACGCCCGCTTTTGTAGCGCGTGATGCGGTCCGCCATCCCATTGAAGAATTGACTTTTTTCGGGTTGAAGCCAGACGCTCATGTTCTGGAAATCTGGCCATCAGGGGGGTACTGGACGCAAATTCTGGCGCCTTATTTGTATGATCATGGCACATACACCGTCGCGTTAGGCCCTGCTGACCTGAAAAAACAGGCTATCAGCAAGCTTCAGTCCGAACGTCCAGACATTTACGGACGGATCAAAACCACGCAATTTGACGGGCAGCATCTGGATTTTGCGCCTGCAAACAGCGTTGATCTCGTCCTGACATTCCGCAACATGCACAACTGGATGGAAGCCGGAAACGCGCCGGAAATGCTGGCCGCCATTCACAGGGTCCTCAAACCGGGTGGCATACTGGGCATTGAGGATCATCGCGGCAATACCAGCGCCCCTCAGGATCCGATGGCGAAAGACGGATATGTTCGGCAGTCTTATGCAATCGACATGATCCAGAAGGCGGGGTTCAAACTGGTTGGCAGTTCTGAAATCAATGCCAACCCGAAAGATACAGCCAACTGGCCCAAAGGGATCTGGACGCTGCCTCCCACTTACGCACTGGGAGCAACGGACCATGCAAAATATGAAGCCATTGGGGAAGGCGACAATTTTGTTCTGAAGTTCCAGAAGGTTAAAGACTGAACTTCAAATCCCGAGCATCCTGTGAGGAAGAGCCTGATATAGCCAGATCTGTATCAGGCAGCGGGGTCAACATTTTCAATGTCATGACCACAAATGCCATTGCCGATACCGAAGAGTTCGTATAGACCCACCCCACAGTCCGCGGGCATGGTGGAATTGGTAGACACGCCAGATTTAGGTTCTGGTGGCGCAAGCTGTGGGGGTTCAAGTCCCTCTGCCCGTACCATCGCATAAAATTGTCAGTCCTAATCGACGACAATCGCGATCTGGCTTTTTCCACCTGATAAAGGCGTTACCTCGATTTTTACGGGGATGCGTTCCTTGAGTTCCTCTACATGGCTGATCACACCAACGCGGCGCCCCTGCGCCTGAAGGTGTTCAAGCACAGCAACCGCCTGTCCCAGGCTTGCAGAGTCCAGCGCTCCGAACCCTTCATCTATAAACAGGCTTTCGATCCGAATGCCGCGCCCGGTAGACATTTCAGAAAGTCCCAAGGCTAGCGCAAGACTGACAAGAAAGCGTTCCCCGCCGGAAAGATTCTGCAATCCTCTAACCAGCCCTCCCATATCGTTATCAATGACTTCGATCAGCATTTCCCCTGCGGGCGCCCGTTGAAGGGTATAACGGGGTTTAAGATCAGCAAGGCGTTCATTTGCAAAGTCGAGAAGATGATCAAGCGTCAGGCTTTGTGCGAAATTACGGAACTTCTTTCCCTGAGCGTCACCCAGCATCTCTCCCAGCCGCTCCCAGACATGACCATCCGCACGCTTTGCTGCGAGTTGCGCCCTAAGTTCAGCTGTGTGAAATCGTGTTTCGTCGTCCTGAATAATCCGCGCTTCCAATCGGGTCAGCGCGGTTTGAGCATCTGCGACGGCTGCTTTCGCCTTTAGAAGCTGCTGCTCCAGATCAGCAATCTCAAAAACTGCCTGCCTGCTGGCGTCGTGCTGTGCGTAATCACTTTCACGGGGCCTCAGGGCCGCGCACGCATCACTATGAGCCTTGTTCAGTTCAAACAGCGCCCTCTCTTCAGACGTGGCATAGTCCACTCCAAGAGCCTCGGCCTCTCCAATATCTGCACGGCTGAACCCCTCACGCTCCAGCCGAGCATCAAAGCTTTCGCCTAAATCAACCAGCTCTTTTTGGGTTTCTTCAAAAAGCTTTTCCGCCCCCTCACGACGCGCTCTTGCGCCCACCGCAAGCTCTGATGCAGCATTTCTGGCATTCTGTGCCTTCTGAAATGCGTCTTCAGCGACTTTGACTGCTCCGGCAAGAGCCTCAACAACGTTGTCAACGGGTTGCCCATCAAGCAAGCCCGAACGTCTTTGAAGCAGAACCTGATAGACATCGCTCCTTGCCTGCCAGTCCGCCTGGATCTCTGCCAGAGATCTTCTCGCTGCCTGGACTTCACCTTCAGCACGCACATGTGCGGCATGCAGGCTTGACCAATCACTTTCCAACTGGGAGAGCGCATCCGTCCTCTGACGCCACGCCGCAAGAGTGCGAGACAGCCACATGACAGGATCTTCTGACAGATCACGCCATGCAATGACGTCAGAAAGTCTGTCATCCAGACACTTTTCCAAACGCGTCTGCTCTGCGTCGGCCTGAAGACGCAGTTGGCGCGCCTCTTTCATCCTGTCTTCTGCGACCCGGTAATGAGTTTCAGCGTGCTCGTGAGCCTGTCGGGCTGTATCGTGATGCGTTCTTGCTATGCGCTCTGCTGCTCGGACTTCATCGAGTGACTGCATTTTTGCATGAAGTGCGGCCTGCTCCTGACTGAGAGCCGTCAGGCGTTTTTGCGTCTCGTCGGTTAAGGCGTGGCCGGACAGCTTGTTGTCCAGACCATAAGCCCGACAGTCTCGCTCCAACTGCTCCACACCTGATGTCCACGCTACCTGACAGGCCTCTTTCGCCATATTCTGGTGACGCTGCTGGTCATATAGCTTGCGGAGTTGCTCGTGCACTGCCTCACTTAGGGTCGCCAGAACCGTTGCACGATCACGCACGGTCTCAAGCGCAGTCGCAGCATCGTCTGTCCTTTTCCGCGCGACCTCGACTGCGCCGCCAAGCATGGCATCCAATGCGTCAAGATGATGGGCCGTCGCCCCACAAACCGGGCAAGGCTCTCCCTCCATCAAGGCTGCTCGCATCATCATGGCTGCGTCACTGGTTGTATTTCTACAGTGTTCCTCCGAACGCTTTGCCTCTTTTAAAATAGCTGAAAGAATTGGGATTTCCGTCTCTAGCTGAGTGAGTTCACTCTGATAGTCTGCCTCTTCAGCAGTCAGACGCTGAATATCATCAACTGTTTTTCCATAATTCGTTTCAGAGTTCTGTACGTCTTCATGAAGACGATTTACTTCCAGATTTTTTCTCTGAATGGCTTCCAGTGCACGAAGAGATAAGGTCAGATGCTCAAAGCGTTCCGGGCGAGGCAAATCTTCTTCAGCCTGCCGTGTCGCTTCCTCGGAAGATTTCAGAGCCTGAGCGGCATTTTCGAGCGCTTCTTTGGCATTTCGGGTTTGTGTTACGGCTTCCAAATGCTGACAACCCGCCAGATGTTCTGCTTCTTCAAGTCCTGAGCGTTGAGAAAGCAGAGTGGCGTGAGCCTTGAAATCAGAAATCAGGTCAGCTTCAAAAGGGGACAGTGTTGCAAGGTTGGAGTGCTCTTTCAACCAGGCCGTGAGTTCGTTTTTCCTGAGTTGAACATCAAGAACCGTCTGCGTGATTTTTCTTAAAGCCGTATCAGCACTCTGAAAAATATCAGTCTGCTTGCTGAGGCTTTTCGTCGCAAGGTCGAGCCCTTCCGTGACATGCTTTAACTCCATGTCCAGTTGTCGGGCTTCGTGAAGAGCAGCAGCAGCGTCCTGCTGCGCAGACTTGGCAGCATCGAGAGCCTGTGTCGCAGTTTCAAGCTCATTTTCAGCACACGTCATGGCATGGCTGACACTTTGTTCAGTCTGTCGGGTTTGAAAAGCGGCGTCTTCTGCTTGACGGACTCTGCCTTCGGTATCTTTCAGCCTTTCCCAAGCCGCCATATGGGTCAGAGCCTGTTTATGGCGTTCAAGCGCAGTGAAGCGAGGACCTGCATTATCACAGGCCTGCCGTGTCGCTTCGCAGGCCTGGAATGCGGCACCACGCTTGGCTTTGAGATCCGACAGTCTGTCATGCCAGTCCTGAGCGGTCTGGAATTGTTCACAGATCGCCAGCTTTTCGTCATGAGCGACTTTTGCCGCTTGTCGTTCTTCTTCCAGTGACTGGCGCGCCTCTGTGTCGAGGCCGTTCATCGCCGCAATCTGCCTTTCCAGAGTGTCATATCCCGCTCTGACATCACGGGCTTTCTCAAAAGCGATCCTGCCAACACGACTGTAGATATCAGCGCCTGTCAGCTTTTCGAGCAATTGTGCCCGTTCATCGCCATCTGCCTTGATGAAGGCTTCAAACTCTCCCTGCGCCAGCACAACAGCCCGACCAAACTGTTGTGCATTCAAACCGACGAGCCGCAGAATTTCCGCTTTGGTTTCTGTCTTTTTCCCGCCCAGCCGTTCCCCGGTATCAAGGCATTCCAGATCGAGCGTACTGGTTTGAAGCTTACCTTCCGCACGGTCCCGGGCGCGGCGGACTGCCCAACGACTGCGATAGCTTCGACCGTCTCGTCCGATAAAATCGAGCTCTGCGAAACCGTGGCCGGAGCCATGCCGCAAAATCGCCCGGGGATCCTGCGGGCCAATCTCATCCTGCGTGATCTGACCTGTTTTGGGAGCACTTTCCAAACGGGGAATGGTGTCAAAAAGGGCGAGACTGATGGCATCCAGAAGCGTGGATTTCCCAGCCCCCGTCGGGCCGGTAATCGCGAAGATGCCGGCATCAGCCAGAACCCCCGTATTGAAATTGACCTCGAATGATCCAGCCAGACTGGCAAGATTACTGCCACGGATTGCAAGGATCTGCATCAGTCTGCCTTCGAAAGAGTAGGGTCTGCGGTTTCTGCCAGAAGCAGAAGTTCGGCGAAGGCGCGTTCTAGCGCTGCGTCCGGGCTCGTGGCGTATTTCCGCTCATGAAGTGCCGCGAAAACCTTTTCGGGCTGGAGGTCGGCCAGTTCCTGTCTTTGATCCGCCAGTGATCCCAAGTGACCGCGTTGCTGAACAACACGGTTGATCCGCGTCAGCCTAACGGATTTCCCTTCCAGCGCATTCAAAATCCGGGCTTGCAGATGAGGTTCGGCAGTCTCCATGAGAACGGAAACTTCCAGAAACGGCTGCTGATCGCGCGGGAGTGTTTCCACAGGAAGAGCCTCAAGCTCTTTCACGACATCATCAAGACAACGCGGAGCCCCATTGGGGATACGCAGGAAAGGAACAGCCCGGGGAATTAAAAGTTCTTGGACCACCGGCGTACCCGGCGTCAGCGTTACCAAGGTCACGGAATGCTTATAGTTGCGTTCCGTCACGGAGAGCGGGAAGGGGGAACCTGCGTAGCGAACCAGTGACGGTCCAGAAATCTGCTGCGGTCGATGCAGATGCCCGAGAGCACCATAGGTAACGTCTGTGCTGAACAGGGACGCGGCGTGCGCTTCTTCGCCCCCTATGACGATCCGACGCTCTGACAGCTCTGACACATCCCCTCCGGCAACATGCAGATGCCCGGTGAGAACAATGGGAAGGCCATTTGCCCGAGCCAAAAGCTGCCGGGTTGTTTCCGCGTAAAGCTCTTCGAGGCTTTCTTTTCCAAGATCGCCGGGGCGGCAGAAAGGGATTGCTCCGAGCCAGGCGGCAACCCGACCCTCCGAATTCTTAAGCGGGATGCAAATCCGTTCGAAATCTGGCTGACGGTTCTTTTTCGGAAGACCGCCGACAAGATAAACCCGCTCATCAACGAGGGCGCCTGGAAGATCAATCCGCAGGGCACTGTCATGGTTTCCCCCGATCATGATGATCTGGAGATGCGGCAACCGGTTTCTGGCGTTTGCTATGAAGGCATAGAGTCTCTGCTGTGCCGAGACGGGCGGGTTCGCCATGTCATACAGGTCCCCTGTGACAAGCAGGACGTCACAGGCCTGTTCTTCGAGTTCATCCAGAAGCCAGCCGAGAAAAGCATCGTGTTCTGCCTCACGCGAGTGACCTGAAAGTTCGTGACCAAGATGCCAGTCGGATGTGTGAAGAATTTTGACGGGTTTCAAAGACTGTTTCTACCAGAACTGCTCAGGATATGACGCGCCATGCTGACACATCGGAAAAGGCATGTCCAAGCACTTCCGGTCTGCCAGACTGCACGATCATCGAGCTGTTTCAGGGCGTGAAAACGATCGTCTTGTTTCCGTTCAGAATGGCCCGACGCTCCACATGATACCGGACGGCACGGGCCAAAACCCGGCGTTCAATATCCCGGCCTTTGCGGATCAGATCATCTGGATCGTCTGCGTGAGAAATCCGTTCCACGTCCTGTTCGATGATCGGACCTTCATCGAGATCGCTTGTCACATAATGGGCTGTGGCCCCGATCAGTTTGACCCCTCGGCTGAACGCCTGATGGTAGGGACGGGCCCCCTTGAAGCCTGGCAGAAACGAGTGATGAATATTGATACAACGCCCGGAAAGACGTGTTGCCATCTCATTCGACAGGATTTGCATGTATCGGGCAAGGACAGCGAGTTCCGCACCACTGTCCTGAAAGACCGTCCAGATCCGCTCCTCCTGCTCTGCCTTGGTCTCTTTCGTAATCGGCAGATGGTGGAAAGGAATGCCGTGGAAGTCCAGATCCGCGTAGGTTTCCCGGGGATGGTTGGAGATAATGCCTACAGGATCGATCTGGAGTTCGCCAAGCCGCCACCTATACAGGAGATCCACGAGACAGTGATCAAAGCGGGAAACGAACAGAAGAACCTTGAGACGCTTTGAACGGTCGCTGATGGACCAATTCATCGAGAAGATGTTAGCCAGCCCGGCAAACTCCGTCTTTAACGTCTCTTCTGAAAGACCATCCTTGGGAAGTTCAAAGACGATCCGCATGAAAAACCGGGTACTAGCCATGTCATCGAACTGTTGTGCCTCAGTGATATTCGCACCCAACTCGAAAAGTCGCTGACTGACCGCAGCGACGATACCCGGGCGGTTCGGGCAACTGAATGTGACGATATAGGTCGTGAGAGACGATGACTGACGTATCATGAAGGGAAGTCCGCCTAAGGAAAGCCGCCGGGCATATTGGTTAATCTGGCTTTCCTATAGTCGGTGATCCACATCAGGTAAAACCCTGCCGCGTTAAAGTTGACTTCTATGCAGTAGCAAGCCTTCCATGCTCCAGAGCGGCGACAAAGTTTTCCCAGTCGGTTTCGGTTTGCTGGGCATAGACTTCCGAGAACTCGGTCATTGCGTCCGCAAATCCTGCACCTTTCCCAAGATAGCCGGAAATCATGCTGGCATTTCCGGAGCGGGCATGCGCACGCGCCAGAGTGCGGCCACACAAGCGCGCATAATCTTCCAGCCCTTCCTGAGCGACATCAGTGCCGATCGCGGCGAGACGACTGTCCTTGACGCGACGCACGTAAAACTGCCGTCCTGCGCCAGCCATATCCGGCGTATCGCCCCCAATGGACGCATTACTGTGCGTCCACCCCAGAAACGTGTCTGAGACTGCCTGCATGATCCGTTGACCTGTGACGACGCGCTCGCCCTGATTTTTGAACGGTGAAGGAGGGGATCCTGCCTCAAGAACCGATATCTGGGCCTCTTTGATCTGAAGAAGCATGGTCTCTCCATCAGCCGTCGCAAACAGGCCAATAGCGCAAAACGTGCCGACACTTCCGATACCCACAACCTTGAAGATGACGTCGCGCAGATTGTAACGCTTTAACAGAATGGCGCGCTCAGGAGGTTGGGTAGCGATGTAGCGCGCGAAAGCGAGGCGGATGGTCTCTTCCTGGTCGGGCAAACGCATAACCAGAGGAGGTTTTTCTTTCAGGGACGGTCCGCTTTTGTCGCTACTGACAAGACCAAAATATCCTTTGGCGGCATCAAAGCGAGCGGAAAGAAGCTTTTCCGCCTTTGCTTTGACCTTCGGGTCTTCAAAGTCAGAAATTGCCGCCATCAGGTCGATGCGATCTACCCACACTTGCAAGGGTGTCATCCCCGCCAGTCGCGCCATTTGCTGCGTATAAGCCAAGGACATGGTTTTCACGAGTTGTCTGGAAGCTTTCGGAGAAAGGCCGCTCTCCTGCCCAGAAAGCACGAGGGACGTTCCGAGGCGTTTGATATCCCACTCGAAAGGAGCATCAAGAGTCTCGTCAAAATCGTTGATGTCAAAGACCGGCACCCCTTCGGGAGAGGCGTAACTCCCAAAATTTGCGAGGTGACAATCTCCACACGATTGAACGCGAATGCCAGAAACTGGCGCCTTGGCCAGATCCTGCGCCATAACAGCCGCAGCACCCCGTAGAAACGTGAAGGGAGAGACCTTCATTCGATCGTAACGGATAGAAAGAAGGGAGGATATACGCGTCAGCCCCTGCTGCTTCAGGATCTCGATTGGATCTACGCGATTTGCCAGAAGCGTCCATTCAGCCTGCGCAGCACGAGGCATGGATTTCCGCAATTTTGCTCCCATACAACGGCTATCCTGCCGGGATAAAAGAGTATGACTTGCAGGTATGGAGCAATCTTTTCCAGACATTATTCTCGTGCCTCTTGAGAGTGCAGACGACCTGATCATAGCCAAACAGAGACCATTCAGAAAATCATGAAGTCACCCACAAACTTTTATAATTTACTAAATTTTATAATATAAGCAAAAACAAAGACTTAAATGAAATATTTCTAAATTTTGAGATTTTTTTGCTGATAATTTTTTCCAATCTCTTGCCTAGGTGAATTTTTGGGTTCAGTTTTCCCTCCTGACTTAGGGCAATAACGAAAGTAACAGCACAGATGAACAAGAAGCGGCTTATATGGATCGTGTTGTCCGGGGCATTAATGACCGGCTTCTTTCTTATCGCCTGTATGACCACTACTCTGGATGCAGCAGGCCATGTTCATGCAAACTGGTTCTGGATGTCAGGCTTCATAATTTTCTCAGCAGTTCATGTTTACTGCACCTGCATGTCCAAATAGCTGCTCCACGTCCAACCGTGAGCAGAAAATCAGGCTTTATTCTGGAAGAGGTTTTTGCGAATGGCTCGCGCGTAACCCCGCTTCCCAAAATATGTCAGGACAGGCATCAAAATTCGCAACAATCCAGGCATCAACATACACAGGCCGCCGAAAACCCCGTCAAGGGCAGGGAAAAAGCGTTCCAGTCTGGGCTTGTTGATCAGAGCGACAATCTCCCGCGCCACGGCGCAAGGGGTAGCCGGGCAACTCACAAAGTTCAGAACAGAACCGCCTGACGCCATTTCCTGACGCAACATTTCAGTTAGAACAGCGCCGGGAAAGATGGATGACACTGAAATGCCGCGATGCGCCACCTCCTGAGAGAGGGAAAGTGCAAAATTACGGAGACCAGCTTTCGTGGCACCGTAGATACTGCTTCCAGCCAGAGGCATTGTCGCAGCCATGGAGTTTACAAAAACAATCCGGCTTCCTTTTGCCATCGAGGGCAAAAGCTTGGAGGTCAGAACAACTGGCATCGTCAGGTTGACAGAAATCTGGCGCAGAACGTCGTCTGTTCCAATCGCCTCCACGTTGGTCGGCGTTATGATTGCTGCGCAGTGAATCAAAACAGGCACAGAAACAAAGTTTCTGGCAATGTCTTCACAGACTTGTTCCAGTTTGACTGTTTCTGAGGCATCAAACGGAACAAACGTAAATGCCTCATGTACAATTTCTGGATGCGTTCGCGACAGACCGACCACATGGTAGCCTTGATCCAGAAGGGTTTGGGCCACAATAACCCCAATCCCACCAGATACCCCCGTCACAATAGCGGTTCTGGAGCCGTTTAAAGCAGTTTTCGACGCACATTGCAGAGAGTGAAACATTTATGAAACAATCTGTGAGGACATATCCGCGTTATATCCCCATGCAGGCAGAAATAAAATGCCGCATTCGTTTGACTGGAATAAATTAAGATATTTTTAGAGAACAGCTCTTTATTTCCCAATCAAAGGAAATAAAGAGCTGACAGCTGTAAAAAACAGATACGTTATAGAAATTCAATCAAGCCTTACCGATGGTCGCACAAAAGTTTCAATCCAGTCTGAGTAAAGAGAAATAAGTCCTCTATAGAACCCGAATAGTTCAATCTGGTGCCTGCGATAGAGGAAGAGATGTGCCATCCGAGCTGAAAAACCATGGAAAAAACCACCGCCCCAGACTGTTCCTCCGGGGAGCGTTGCCCACCCGTTGTATTTCCCCAAAGCGACAATGGCGCCCTTGTTTTTGAAAACGCACCCGGGGACCTTTACTCCACGCTCAACAAACGCGGGCAGATGTCGTGCGAGATGAAGAGCCTGCTGCCGCGCGACCTGAGCCGTAGCGGGCAGGGGGTCATCCTTGATGAATGAGCAGTCGCCTACAGCAAAAATCCGGTCATCATCAATGGAGCAGAGATTTGAATGTGTCAGGATCTGGCCTGTTGGATTTAAAGAAAGATTCCCATAAGTCTGCGTCACCTCCGGGGCTTTTACACCCGCAGCCCAGACACGAAGCTTGGCAGGAATATGCGTACCGTCTTTAAGAATAAAGCCAGTTGAATCTGCTGCTGCCACGCGAGCAGATGTTCTTACCGTGACGCCAAGTCGCTCAAGCTCCTGCTGGGCGGCAAGCGATACCGCTTCTGGAAAAGCGGGCAGAATACGCGGACCTGACTGAAGAAGGGTCACCCTCAGTTTTGGGGGTGTTTTTCCAAACGCATGCAGGCTGTATGGGTCAACGATATCAAGAGCTTTGTGAAGTTCGGCAGCCAGTTGGGTTCCCGTAGCGCCACCACCTACAATAGCAATGTCCAATTCCGAACCGTGTGCGAAAGCTCGCATCAATTCCATACGGAATTTTTCATTAAAAACATTGGCTTCCACGAGATTGTCGATACAGAGACAATGCTGCTTGACCCCAGGCGTGCCGAAATCATTCGCACAACTTCCAATCGCGAGAATGATCGTATCATAACGGATGGTCCGGCTTTCAAGGACTAGAGAACCATCCGAAGCATGAAAAGGACTGAGAACTACCTGACGGTTCTCACGGTCAATCGAGACAACTTCACCCGGCCAGAATTCGAAGTGATGCTCACTGGCCTGGGTGATAAAGCTGATCCGGTCGTTTTCATTGGCAACCGTTCCTGCCGCAAAGCAGTGCAACATTGGTTTCCAGACATGGGAAAAGCTTTTGTCAATTAACGTGATGCGTGCCTTACGGCGCTTTCCCAAGGTTTTGCCCAGACTCGCCGCAAGCGAAAGACCTGCGACACCGCCTCCGACGATCAGAATTTCTGATTGTGGTTTCATGAATTTCAA
This sequence comes from Gluconobacter japonicus, assembly GCF_015244665.1. Classification (NCBI taxonomy): domain Bacteria; kingdom Pseudomonadati; phylum Pseudomonadota; class Alphaproteobacteria; order Acetobacterales; family Acetobacteraceae; genus Gluconobacter; species Gluconobacter japonicus. The sequence goes on along the minus strand of NZ_JABCQN010000003.1, from coordinate 406,437 downwards.
AGCCTCCGCCCAAGCATCTGAAGCTTGAGCTGCTAAAGAACTTCGAAAAAAAATACAGAATTCCACAGGAAATAATAATAATATTTTCATGAGCTTCGCTAGGTATCGGAAATTTGATTATATTTTTTTACTTTGTTTTATTTATTATTTTTCAAAAAAATGAATATATAATATATTCTGTATTTAAGGTTCAGAAAAATATTTTTATACTTCCAGAGTGTCTCTCTGATAGAGCGAAGTACAATTTCGAAATAAGATCTTTTTGAATTTAGCAGAGTCAAATTACAAAAATTTTTCGGCTAAATTTTAGTCAGATTGAGATATTATCTTCCATTAATTATGGACTTCTAGAAACAAATAACATAACCACCCCGGTTACCGGCTCAAAATGAGCTATCCGTCTTTCTTTCCCCAAGAGCAGGGATCATTTTTCTATGTTGCTTCGCCCGGACGCTGTGCCTTCTGCGCTCAGCCTCTCCCAGCTTCGTATCCTTGCGCTTGCATCTCTTGGAGGAGCACTGGAATTCTACGATTTTGTTATTTTTGCCTTTCTGGCCAAGCTGATTGCAGCTCATTTTTTTCCTGCAAGCCAGGCAGAATGGCTTCGGCAGGCAGAGGCATTCGGTCTCTTTGGGGCAGGGTATCTCGCACGGCCACTAGGCAGCCTTGTTATGGCGCATTTTGGCGATGTTTCCGGACGAAAGAAAGTTTTCACGCTCAGCGTCCTTCTGATGGCGGTTCCAACCTTACTCATGGGGCTGCTGCCAGGATATGAAACGCTGGGCGTCGTAGCTCCTTTAACCCTTCTGGTACTCCGGGTCATGCAAGGGGCTGCAATTGGTGGTGAAGCACCGGGCGGTTGGGTTTTTGTATCTGAACACGCTTCGGCAGGCCGAACAGGTCTGGCGACCGGCCTTCTGACGGGAGGACTGACCGGCGGTATTTTGCTCGGCTCCATCATTATCCTCCTTCTCCATGCCGTTCTTGCACCCGACGTCGTATCCTCATGGGGATGGCGTATTCCGTTCGTGATTGGAGGGATTTTCGGTTTTGGAGCCATGTTTCTGCGGCGGTGGCTGGAAGAGACCCCTGTTTTTCGGGAAATGCATGAGCGTGCCGAAACTGCAGGGACCCTCCCTGCGAAAATCCTCCTTCGTGATCATCGGCGGGGCATTCTCTGCTCCATGATGACAACGTGGACCCTGACTGCAGCCATTGTTGTTCTCGTTCTGATGATGCCTCCGCTAATGCAGACACTTCATCATGTCTCCCCCGCTGAGACGATGATTGCCAGTCTGGCTGCGACTCTTTGCCTGACAGTCTCAGTCGTGGTGATGAGCAGTTTGACAGACATTTTCCCGCTAAAGGGTCTCGGGGTCATCAGTGGCGCTGCTCTCTCTGCCGGCGCTCTGGGTCTGTATGGTGTCGCGCCATACTTCCCTCATATGCTGATACTATGGGCGGCATTCAGCGGTCTATGCTGCGGATTTGTAGGACTGGTTCCAATTGGGATGCTTCGCGCGTTTCCCGCTATGGTTCGCTTTTCAGGGCTCTCACTCTCTTATAATATTTCCTACGCAGTGTTCGGAGGGCTAACTCCGGCAATTATTTCGTCCCTGACGCCGCATACACCTTTGGCACCCGCAATCTATGTTGTGTTTACAGCCCTGATTGGAAGTATCGCCTTGTGGCGCTCCCCGAAAAACGCATGAGGCCTAGGCTCAGGACTCATAGCCAGAAGATGACGGTTGCAGCGAGACAGATGGTTGAGAAGAAGACGGTCGGGCATCTGTCATAGCTTGTTGTGACCCGCCGCCAGTCCTGAAGTCTCCCGAACATGATCTCGATACGGTTGCGTCGTTTATATTTCCACTTGTCGTATTTTATCGGTTTCCTGCGGGATCTCCGTCCCGGAATGCAGGCCTGATCCCTTTTTCTTCCAGGGCATCCTGGAACCAGTCACATCATAACCCCGGTCCGCCAGCATCCACTGTGCCATAGAAAGGCTGTCCAGCAGAGCCGCGGCACCGGTGTAATCACTGACCTGTCCCGCAGTCATGAAGAAGCTCAGCGGTCGTCCATGTTGATCGGTGACCGCATGTAGCTTGGTATTCATCCCGCCTTTGGGGCGACCGATCAGGCGGCCTGGATCCCCTTTTTTAACTGCAGGCTTGAAGCCGTGCGGTGTGCCTTGAGATACGTCGCATCAATCATGATGGTCTGGGGCTCTTCCTTTCCGGCAGCCAGACCGTCCATCATCCGGGCGAAGATCTCCATGGCGCCCCAGCGCTTCCAACGGTTGTAGAGCGTCTTATATGGACCGTACTCTCGGGGTGTATCACGCCAGCGCAGGCCGTTCCGATGCACAAAGATGATGCCGCTCAGCACGCGGCGGTCATCAACGCGGGGTCTGCCGTGGCTCTTTGGGAAAAGGGCCGCAGACGCTCCATCTGTTCGTCCGTCAGCCAAAACAAGTCGCTCATCTCCAGTCTCCTCGCAGAGCCTGAATCAGATTTCCACAATCAAATCAATGGGGCCTGAGCCTAGACAAACGCCCACTTCAGCGCAGGTTGATTTTCACGCTATGATATTGTTCTAGAAAGATAATATCATTATTCCTTTCCAGCCTTATAAAAAGCTGAAGGACTTATCAAACCATGAACATCGGGCTTGGACAGCGTATCGTTTTGGGAGCGCTGTTTGAGTTGGCAATCCTTCATGCAGCGCAGGCCGCAAGCTGCCCCCAGTTTTTCGCGGGCAATACCCCGCCAGCTCTTCTGTCAGAGACCCAGAAAATCGGGACAGTCCTGCTGTGCAATGATGGCTATGCGGTTCTCGTATCCGAACAGACCAAAAGTCCGCTCTGGTCCGCCGAAAACCTGACTGAAGAAAACGTTACTCTCGCCCGAAAAACACAGCGTAATGGCAGTTTCCAGCCAGATGATCGGCTTCCCCGGACCATGCTGGCGCTGCTCTCAGATTATCGCTCCTCTGGCTATGATCGAGGGCACATGACCCCGAGCGGAGACGAACCGGACACAACCTCCCAGAACCAGTCTTTTCTGCTGTCAAATATCGTTCCCCAGACAGCCGAATTAAACCGTGGAGCATGGGAAGGAGTCGAAAGTGCCGTAAGAGGATGGGCTGAGCAGGAAGGCGAAATCTTCGTCGTGACAGGCCCTGGATATGATCCAGACCATTTCCAGAAAACGATTGGGACCAACCGTATTCCTGTTCCAGCCGTGACATGGAAAGCAGTCTACGATCCGGCCGGAAATGGAACAGGTGCCTATGTCTGTCTCAACACGTCTCATCCGACTTGCAAGATCACTTCTGTGGCCATGCTGACCCAGCTTGTGAATATTGATCCGTTCCCGTCCTTACCGGCATCCCTCAAAGATCACGTCTCAGCGATGCCGCCTGTGCGGCAAAGTCCTTATGCCCTTGCTCACCGTTCGAGCGGGAAGAAACTTCTGAAAGAGTGGGGCACCAAAGCAGCCCAGAAGGCGCTGCGCGCCCTTGTGCAGGCTCTCAGACCATAACGGTTCAATCGAGCGGACACCTAGTCCTGCTCAACCCAGCCACCATCACATGGTTTGAAGAGTGGCGATGAAAAACAGCTCATGACAGGAAATGAAAATTTACCCTGCCAACGCTGACTTTGCGTCATGACGCAGAGAGCCGCATACGGCGAGGCATCAGCCTTGCCCAGAACTTTGACAGCCGCCTCCAGAGAAAATCCCGTGCTGACAACATCATCCACGATGACAATCCGCTTTGCACGCTGAAGCAAGGGCAACAGGTTTGGGTCCAGATAAAGGCTTTTGGTCTTATCCGGGCTGGTGATGGATGACAGCGGCGCTGATAGGCTGTCATCATACCAAAATTTGCGGGATGTGCTTAACGGGACGTAGCGTTCAAGCCCACAGGCCCTTGCAACCGTTGCAGCCAGACCCAAACCGAGCGTTGGCATACCGACGATCAGATCAGGCATCAGGGAACGGGCGATTTCAGACAGATTGTCGGACAGCGCATCCATCACGGTAAAAGAAGCCTGATTCACCAGCAAAGAGGAAACAGCCTGCTGTCCATCTGGGAGAATCCGCAAAGGAAGGTCCAGTCGGTGAGGTCCAATCCTTACTCTGAAGCGATCCGTATAAGGCGCGGAGAGATCTTCCTCAGGCGCAAAGTGCTGCCAGAAGGGCAAGGTACTCATGTGGACCTCTCGACGAAGGCAACCAGAAGGTTTACAGCCTTTTCAAGGACGTTTTCGTCGAAATCAAACAAGCTTGCATGATGCGGTGCAGCAATATCAGCCCCGATTAGGCAATATCCTGCGTGGCCGCCACGCTCCTGCACCCGTTGCATCATGAAAGTGGCGTCGTCACCACCGCCAATAGGCCAGTTCCGAACCACTGTTCCAGCCCGTGTTTCGTGAACCGCAGCTTCAAGACGCCTCATGATTGCATCGTCCGACTGGGCACTGATGGCTGTTCCGTAAACGTCAATGTCAACATGGACGCCCTGACTGAGTGCAGCGCCTTCAAGCATTCGTCTTGCTCCTTCCGTCAGGCGCTGAAGCCCTTGTTGAGCGGAAGCACGCAGTTCCAGTTCAAGGTAGGCATGATCCGCGATGACGTTGCGGGTTCGCCCCGCCTGGAAAAGGCCAACATTGATCCGGGTATCAGACTGACCATCCCGCGGGAGTGCATAAAGACCGGGCACGGCAAGAGACGCCGCAAGAAGAGCGTTACGCCCTTCCTCGGGACACATGGCTGCGTGAGCTGCCGTCCCGTTAAAGGTGACATTCCATTTTTCAGCCCATAGAAAGCCATCCGCAGAAAGGGCGATCTGTCCACTCGGAAGCTGACATCCAAGATGCGCTGCAAGAAACACATCAACATCGTCCAGCAAGCCACTGGCAACAATGGGTTGCGCCCCACGACCACCTTCTTCCGCGGGCTGAAAAATAAAGCGTAACGTGCCGGTCCATTGGGATTTTACATGGGCAAGACGCTCTGCAACAGCCAGGCCAATGGCGGTATGACCATCATGCCCGCAGGCATGCATCCGCCCTTCACATTGAGAGGCAAATCCCGCAACGGCTGGACGATGCTCTCCGATATCCGATTCATGAACGGGCAGGGCATCCATATCAAAGCGGAGTGCCAGAACCGGCCCCTCTCCACGTTGAAGCTCACCACAGACTGCTGTCTGTCCTGCCGGCATCTTATCCAGCCATTCCCGACTGACTCCGGCTTGGAGGGCCGCAGATTTCGCTGCCTCCACATCCTGAACTGAGGGAATACCGCGAACATTCTCCATGCACATGATGTCCGCGCCTACTTTTACGGCATAGCCCAGTTCGGCAAGACGCTCGGCGACGATTGAAGCTGTCCGATACTCCAGAAAGGCTGTCTCCGGAAAACGGTGCAACGCGCGGCGCATGGCAACGACGTCATGAGGGAAATGCATCAGAAGGCCGTCTCAATAATCATGTTGGTAAAGATTTCTCCCGTACCGCCATCTGCAATACCAAGATCCGTGACATGAGGACCGGGGTTACAGGCAAGGGAAGCGCCGGTTACGAGCTTGATCATGGACGTTGGACCATCCCATGTCGTAGCCGCAGCCGCAGCCTCTCGCACGGCAGCAAACTGTTCTCCCACCACATCCGGGCTTTCAGGAGACAAAAGCCCGCAGACAGGCAAAGGAACGTGCGCCACGATCTGCCCATTACGAGCAACAGCCATTCCGCCACCACCAGCGATGAGCGTGTTCGCCACAAGAGCCATATCTTCCGGGGCACGGCCAAAAACCGCAAGATTATGACTGTCGTGAAGAATGGTGGTACCGATTGTGGCAGACCAGTCCCCCCACCCCTCAAGCACCCCAAGACCGGGCGGACTATCTTCTCCATAACGGTTAAAGACCGCCATCAGCGCCGTATCGGCAGGAAGCACGAGATACCCGTTCTCAACCTCCATCTCTCTTTGCCCCCATCGGGTTGTACGAGGCGTATGGACCGTACGAACGGGGACTTTCTGCACGTTCGGAGCAGGAACTTTGAAATCGGTCGCTGTTACTGGCGAACGTCGGACGGTGTTCAAAGGAAGGCCAGGCAATTCGGAAGGGAGGTCTGCCAGAAGCACGCCGCGAGAAGCGGAATGCACACCGGACGTAAAAACTTCCAGAGGGGTAAAATCGTTCAGATTTTCGAAAACCACCAGATCGGCCCGTCGGCCAGCTGCGACCAATCCGAGATCGCGCCGTTCCAGACGCATTGCTGCATTCAAGGTCGCACACCGCAGAACGTCCAACGGTTTCATACCCAGAGCAACCAGACATTTCAGATGGTGAACCATGCCGCCACGGCGCAACAGATCGTCTGGGAAAACATCATCCGTGCAAAGCGTCACGGTCTGGGGAACACAGCCGAGGTCTTCAAAAGCAGCGACAGCTTCAGGCAGGATATTTTCATGCGAGACGCGAAGTTCAAGCGTCATACCTGAACGAAGCTTCTCAAGAATATCAGCTTTACTGGTCAATTCATGGTCTGACTCAATGCCCGCTGCCATGAAAGCCTGAAGATCCCTACCTCCAAGATTGCGCGCATGACCGCAGACCAGCTTTCCACTTGCACAGCCTGCGTTGACGATCCCGCTCATACGCGGAGAGCCATTTACAACCCCGCGCATATCCATCACTTCAGCGACGCCAATCACTTCAGGCCAGGAGAGCATCTCTTCCATGGCAGAAATATCGAACACCGCACCGGAGCGCTCCAGGCCAGGAGCGGACGGAACACAGGAAGGGGCTTCGACCAGAATGCGCAGAGGAAGACCCTTAGTCGCCTCGATCGCCCAGCGAACTCCCGCAAGACCACTGACATTTCCGATTTCATGCGGATCCCAGCAGACGGTCGTTGTGCCCTGAGGAACAACAGTCTGCGCGTAGACACGCGGAGTAATCATCGAGCTTTCGATATGCATGTGCGCGTCGATGAGGCCAGGAGCAACAATAGCTCCCTTGAGATCAAAAACTTTCAGGGCATCCTGACGCTGACCCCGAGGGTGCGTACTGGCGATCAGGGAGCCGACCAGACCTACATCAGCTTCCCGAAGCTCCCCGGTCGCAACATCCGCGACAAGGCCATTACAGAGCAGAACATCAAACTCCGTACGCCCCATAGCCGCATCAACCGCGCGCCTCCGCAGGTGAGGGTCTGCCAGCGAGCAGTTTACATCAACCATGCGTATTCATCCGGTTGGCCGCATCCACGAAAGTCTGGATGAAGCGTGACGTATCAACTGCGGTCACGATTTTCACAGGACGTTCGCCAATATGAGGACGTGTGCTTTCCGGCCAGACATGCGCATAGCCATAATTCGGACCGTGCGTGAGATCGACGTCCATATAAGCGGTAACAGTGCGTGTAATAAGCGTCGGATCTACGGCAATCGCGGCGGCAAGTTCATCCCACATAGGTTGAGGGTGGAAATACCGACGCAGATAGTCTGAAACCGCGCCAGGTGTCTGTGTGGCTCTGTCCCGAATGTCGGGAGTCATGCGGATCGGATTTGCGACCGCTCCGATGGAGATCACTTCTGGAAATGGCGCTTCAAGCGCAATGCTGGCGGCTTCCGGATCAAACATCAGATTGAAGTCTGTGTAGTAATCCGCACTTTCCGTCACCTGCGCGAGATTTCCATCCACGATTGCACCCATGAATACCAGACGGCGACAAAGCGATGCGAAATCTGGATCCAGCTTGATCGCCAGAGCGACGTTCGTCAGTGGACCCGCGGCGAGGACCGTTACCTGATGTGGATGTGCATGGACCTCTCTGATCAGGAAAAGAGCTGCCGTTTCAGGGAGCGTCTTCCGGTCTGTCGAACCTTCCTTCAGAGCCTTTACAGGCGGCTGAAAGTCAGGCGCATCTCCTCGCCATGCTCCTTTCCATGGCATTTTTCCGTTTGATTTTTCCCATGCCAGAAGCCGTGCCCGCGAATTGACCAGCGGCTGCGTTGCCCCCGAAACGACAGGAATGCCCGAAGGTGTCCCGGCGATATCCAGAAAACGGGACAGATGAGCCACGGCCTCATTTTCCCAGCCATCACCAACCACAACGGTAAACCCAAGAAGTGTTGCCTTGTCAGGCTGTCCAAGGAACGGAATGACAGACTGGATATTGGTGCCGCCGGGCCCTGCAAAATCATTGTCAATGATAATGTAATTGGGATCGGAGGCCGCTTGCGCACGAAAAGGAAGCAGAGAGGCGAGCCCAAGCAGAAGGGCCGGCAGGCCTGATTTTAAAAACATGATGGGTCCTCTCAGGCGTGATGGCCGTGCATTCGGGCGGAAACAACGAAGAACAGAATGAAGATGACGCAAAGCCCCCACACGACGGGCGGGATGGCACGTCCGCGTCCTGTGGCGAGAGCCATGGCCGTATAGGAAAAGGTTCCAATGGCCATGCCGTTGATAAGATTGCCCGTCAGAAGGGCGATAATGAATGTCAACGCGGCTGGTGCGCTCTCCCGAAGATCTGACAAATCCAGATGCCGAACGCCCTGAAACATCATCATTCCAACCATCAGGAGGGAGGGGGCGGTGGCCTGTGGTGGAATAATCATGAATAGCGGCCACAGAAACAGGGCTGCCAGAAACCCACCCGCGATCACCAGAGCAGTCAGACCGGTTCGCCCCCCGGCATGTACCCCCGTGATGGACTCAGAATAGACCGTCACGATAGATGTCCCCAGCAGCGGGGCCAGAATACTACCCGCCGCATCCGTGATGAATGCTTCCCGGGCACGGGGAATACGACCGCTTTTCGAGACCATACCCGTCGCGGTTACAACGCCCAGAAGATTAGCCAGAGTGCCGAAAAGCTCCGTGCACAGGAAGAAGAACAGCATCGGGAGCACATAAAGAATGTGCTGTACAAGATAGAGCGGCTGCAACTGGAAAGCGGTAGCGTGCGGCCACTGGGGCAGGGCAAAAACATGTTCCGGCCAGCGCGTGACGGTGTCGCCTTTTCCATCTGGCAGGAAAAGACCCACAATCGTCAGGGCGATAATGGACAGGATCAGAGCGCCAGGCACACGCCGTGCAACCAGAACAGGTGTTAGAATGAACCCGGCCAGCGTCACCAGGACTTTTGGGCTGGTGATCGGCCCCATGGTCACAAAGGTCGAAGGGCTGGGAACAACAAAACCGGAGTTTCGCATTCCAATAAACATGATGACCAGTCCGACCGCGACCTGAATCCCGATCCGGAGTGTATCGGGGATATCGTGCGCAATTCTCTCGCGAAGGCGCGTCAGGCTCATGACCATGAAGATCACACCCGTCAGACACACCAGTGCCAGTGCAGACTGCCAGGGAACGCCCATCTGTTTGACGAGAATGATCGCAAAAACGACATTCGAGCCCATGGCGGGCGCAACACCGAGGGGGAGATTGGCAAGCAGCCCCATCAGGGTCGTGCTGAAAATTGCGATCAGGCATGTCGCGCTCAGAACACTGGCACGATCCATCCCGGCTTCTGCCATGATCATCGGATTGACCGCTACGCAATAAACCATTGCAGCAAAGGTCGTCAGGCCTGCAACAACCTCACGGCCAGCAGTTGTCCCGCTGGCCGTGAGCCCGAAAAACCGGTCCAGATGCTGTCGCAACATACTGGTCAGAGATCAATCTTGGCGGTTACGAGAGCCGCAAAGCTGCCAGCCACATAATAAGTCGGGGAGCCCTGAGCTGCGATCGTGCTGCCATAAACACCCTGCGATGCCCTTGAAGACGCAGCGACACCTGCCACACCGGAAAGATACTTGTTATTGCCAACATTCATGAGGTTCAGCCTGATTTCCGGATGCGTATGGAAGATCTTTGGCGCACGATACCCGAAATTCATGTCAGCGTTCACATACCCCGGCATGGCCTGATCGTTCATGAACGTCGAGAACTGGCGGCCGACATACTTGACGGCAAAACCCGCGAAGTAGGTTCCGTCGTCATAATCCAGGCCAACGGATGCCTGAACATTTGGGCTACGAACAGCAGTTTTGCCGGCAGTCCGCAGGTAATCTGAACCGACCTGGTAATTGTTATCGATCGTCGCATGCAGGTATTCAGCGGAGACGTAAGGACGCAAATGATGCCAGGGGCGAAGACCCAACTCTACATCAACACCCCGAGACGTCTGACCACCTGCATTGATATTCTGGGTAATCTGCGCGTTGTTGATCGTAACCTGCGTAGAAACCTGACGGTTCGTGAAGTTGTAATTGAAGAACGTGATGGAACCGTTCAGGACATCGCCCTGATAGCGATAACCCAACTCTTCGGAAATGGAATACTCCGTCTTCTGGGACGGATTGGCCAGCGTTGCCACTTTACCCGTGGAAGCACTGTATGTGTTGTAAAGCGCATTCAGAGTCGGGGTGCGGAAATTGGTTGCGACATCCGCGAAGACCTGATTGTGGCTGTCGATCCGATAACGTGCCCCCAGATTGGGGGTCGCAACGGCTGCATTCATGCTCGTGCGATACTGTGCGCCCGGCAGATAGTTGTAGCCGATACGCGTCACCATGGATTCCTTGATTCCGGCCTCCACACGCAGACGGTTATGCAGCGCATTAAATGTATCGCCGAAGAACAGGGTATTAACACGCGTGATCGTCAGATTGTCATAGCTGGCCAGCCGCGTTCCGTCTGACAGCTTAACATTCCCCAGATAGCCCCACACATTCGCAGGGCCACCATTTTCTCCCACAGCGCTGTAAGGATTGACCATCCGTTGACGGGACCAATCGAACCAGTAACCAAAAACAAGCGTGTGACGCCCCACGGTATAATGAACCTTGGAGACAAGTCCTGGGCGATACACGTACGGCGTTCCAAATGGCGTGTACATCATGACCTTGTCGGTCGTGGTGCCATTTCCATTCAGATCGATGCTGTATTTGTGCGTTCCTGAATAAATGGAATTTTCAGAAAGCAGCGATGCGGAAGCAATCGTACCCGAGTTCCAATAGAAATACGGTGTGAAATCAAACCCTAACTTATCATTCACGACAATATTCTGAGGCGCACTCAGGATAAGAACGCGATACGGACTTTGATGAAGCTTCCAGTATTTAGTGTCCGTCGGGGAGAAAGCCTCTGTGTAATTGGCTCCACGTCCATATTTCTGCCAGGCTGAGAGGCTTGGATTGAGATAGGCGACCTTCATGGAATCGTCGAACGTTACGGCGACTGTGCTGCGGCTGCCATTCGTCCAGTCTTTTACCAGTTTGGCATCGACATGCTGCTTATGGTCGTCGCCTGCACCACGGAAATGCGGTTCTTCCAGATGGGACCAGGCTACAAAGGCACGCATCCCCGTATTTCCAATGTCACCACTCTGAAGGCGGACATATTCACGATGGGTGTTGTATGAACCGAATGATCCGGCGATAGTCGCACCTATTTTATGGGAGGGATCGATCAGGTTCATTGTCACGATGCCCCCTGATGCGCCAATCACTGGCGAATCAAGATTAGCGGAACCCTGCTGCATCGTCACTTCGTTGAGGTTTTCAGAATCTACCCATTCCGTTGGGAATGCCATGTACGAACCAATGTCGTTCAGGGGAGCGCCCTCAACCGTGAAGCCGATCTGATCGCTGTTCATGCCCCGGATCGTCATATTGCCGCTCACCATCCCGAATGGATCGGCGCTCGCAACATTGGCTCCCGGAAGATTACCAAGAAGCTTGAAGACGTTCGGGGTAGGGGCCTGTTTAGCGATATACGCCTGAGTAATTTCGCTACGGGATTTGGTGCCATTCTGCGGGACCATACGGCCGCCGGCTACTGATTCCGCCGCGACACGGATAACCTCCGGTCGTGACTGTGCAGCTTTTATACTCTTGCGAGGGGAGGGAGAATGCCGTTTCTCCGCAGCGTGTTTTGTATCTGCAACAGGGGCGGCGTAGGCTACCACACAGAACAGATTGCCGATAACGGCTGTACTCAGGAAGGTCGAAGCGCGCATGGAAGAAGCTCTCAAACGATACGGAGACGCCCGAAGTGACACAGATGCCTCATGGGTCAGACAAGGAGACGACACATGAATCGGCAAAGACGTATTAAGTTGTTATAAGACGTCCTACTACCGCTTCAGCGATCTTCGTTCAATCCAAAAGTGAAACGTTCCCCGGATTTTTTCTTTATGCCTCATGCTGTCTTTTCGTCAGATCTGGATCCGAATGGTCCAACCCCTCTCTATCTTCAGGTGGGGCACCATATTTCCGGGCTAATCGGAAAGGACAGTCGCTTCATGGATCGCCTGCCTTCAGAGGCAGAGCTGTGCCAGATGTATGGGGTGAGCCGTATTACCGTTCGGCAGGCCCTTTCCTACCTTGCGGAACGGGATGTCGTTGTTCGCCAGCACGGGCGAGGCACATTTGTCGGAGCACTGCATCGACCAGGCCGACAGCAGACCATTCATTCCTTTTTTGAAATCCTGGCGGGCAAGGGTTTAAGCCCTGAAATGACGCTGCTTGATTACAGGATGAGACAACCACCCGAAGAAGTTGCAAAGGCATTGTCCCTGAAGGACGACGCTCTTTTCATCCGGCGCGGTTATCGTTCCGAGCAGGGGCCTCTGGGTGTGACGGAAGTTTTCTATCCGGGGTCACTTGCCAGAATGGTCACACCAGAACTGGCGGGCCGCACAACGTCCACCTCAATCCTTCAGGACATATTCAAGTTTCGAATCAGTCACGCCGATGTTTCCATTGGCCTTTCCCGAGCTTCTCAGGATGTTGCCCAGTGGCTCAAGGTGGATCCGGGTACAGCATTGATGCGGATAAAGCGGGTAACCACCTGCGTGGGACAGAGCGCATGCGAATACAGCCGCCTCCTGGTCACTGAAGGCACGGCAGATTTCCGCATCACAGCAGAAGGAGAAATGCTCAGCGAAGGAGCCCTTTAATCCCTCTGCATGATGGAAAAAAACTGCCTGATCCATTCAGGATAAATTAAGAAACTGTCTCTAGATTTCTTCCGGGTTCTGGAAGTCGTGCTGACCCATATACGGCTGCCATTATATTTTCGGGAGACCTTCCCTTGCTCCGTTGGATTGAAACGAAAGCTCCGATCCGACAGAAACTTCGGGTCATCATCACGGCCCTTCTCGTCGTTTCTGCCGTGCAGTTTGTTGTCGATGAAGTGTGCAAGAGATTTCTTGCACACTACGGAGGGGCTCAGATTATCGCACAGCTTTGCGGTGTCCTGCTTCAGATCATCCTGACATTGGTGATCGGCAGTTTCGCAATTCGCATTATTGCCGTTCCTTTTGAGAGAATTACCGACGCAACTGAAAAGGTTGCAGATGGGGACTTTGAGTCCCGTGTTCCTTACGGTGATCGGTTCGACGATGCAGGTCGGCTCGCCAAATCCCTTCTCAAGTTCATAAACAGCAGTCAGCACCGTATCAAAGCGCAGGAAAACGCAGCAAGAGAAGCTCGTGAAGCCGCTCAGGCCCAAATGCGTCTCTCAGAAGAAAGCAACCGAATTCGCCAGATTCAAAGTGACACAATCGAACAGATCTGTGCAGGCATGGAGATTGTCAAAACCGGCGACCTGACATTCTCGTTCCCTGAACCATTTCAAGAAAAATTTGAGGATTTCCGGTTCAACTTCAACGCTCTGATTACCAATTACCGTTCGTCTGTAGAACAGATTGCAGATGGAGCTTCGGTCATTGCCAGTGGGACAGCAGAAATATCGTCCGCTGCCGATGATCTGGCCGCACGGACAGAACAGCAGGCTGCCAATCTTGCTGAGACCGCTACGGCTGTCAGTTCGATAACGACCAAAGTTCAGGAAACGGCTCAGGCCGTACAGGATGTCAGACTTGCCGCATCGGGCGCACGCGACGAAGCTATAGCTGTCGCGGAAGTCATGCTACTGGCCAATAATGCCATGGAAGGCATCAAAGCATCTTCAGGAAAGGTGGGGGCAACAATTGGTCTGATGGAGGAAATGGCATTCCAGACAAACCTTCTTGCACTCAATGCCGGGATCGAAGCAGCACGCGCGGGAGAGGCGGGGGCAGGATTTTCAGTAGTAGCCACTGAAATCCGCAATCTTGCCCATCGCTCCGCTACATCTGCAAAAGAAATTCGTGCCCTTATTTCCGTTTCTGGCACCAAGGTCGCTGAAGGCGTAGGGTTAGTAGCCCAGGCCAATCAGGCAATTAGCGCCATCACGACCAATGTCGGTCGCATTACGTCTCTGGTTGAAAGTATTTCCTCGGCAGCCACCGATCAGGCCGCAAGCCTCTCCGGTATCAATACCCGGATCGGTGCCATGGATCAGGCAACACAGCACAATGCCGCAATGGTTGAGGAAACCACAACAGCCAGCCACAACCTCAAGCATGAGGCACAGCAGCTTCATAAGGTTGTGGGACACTTTACATACCGCTCCGCTCATCCCTGAAATTTCCCCTGTCATGGACGCTTGCACTTCATCTCAGGCCAGTTACTCTCCTCCTTCTTTCGAAATCGTAAGAATTAAACGCTGGAGAAACGGCCATGATGATGTTGCCTCAAGAAGGTTTAGGCAGGAGAGCTTTCCTGACCAGCAGCATGGCACTTACCTGCTCGATGCTTACAGCGTGTGCTCGGCCGCGACAGGCTCAGTTCGCGGACGTTGATCAATTGGTCAGAACAGCCATACGAGATGGTCAAGCTCCAGGGGCAGTTGTCGCCATCGGTCACGAGGGACAGATTGTTCATAGATATGTCTACGGCAACCGAGCATTGGTTCCCCAGCAGGAACCAATGACGTGGGAGACGCATTTTGATATGGCGTCCCTGACCAAGCCGACAATGACGGCTCTGGCTGTCATGCAATTAGTAGAACGAGGGGACCTGCATCTTGATGACCCTGTTACCTGCTATCTCCCTGCGTTTGGGATAAATGGTAAAGGCAGCATCACCCTCCGCCTTCTTCTGACACATTATTCCGGCTTGCCTGCGGACCTCCCACTGGAAGACGCTTGGAGTGGAAAGTCGGAGGCAGTCCGTCGCGCCATGACGTCCCCTCTGGCTAATCCTCCTGCTGAAAAATTCGTTTACAGTGATATCAATTTCATCACCCTTGGCCTGATTGTTGAAAAGGTCAGCGGCCTTGCTCTCAACGATTATGTCAGCAGAAATATTCTGACCCCAATTGGAATGACACAGTCTGGCTATCTTCCAGATACATCCTTGAAGCCAGTGATTGCTCCTACGCAATACGACGAGAAAAATGTTCTTTTACGTGGAGTTGTTCACGATCCAACAGCCCGAAGAATGGGAGGCGTGGCAGGTCATGCAGGCCTATTTTCAGACGCCCATGACATGTGCCTCTATGCGCAGGCATTGCTTGATCGGCTGGCAGGGCGCCCCAGTACATTTCCACTAAAGCGCGAGACTCTCCTGCTCATGGCTACCCCTCAACAACCTGCAGGAAAGGTTGATTTACGCGGACTGGGTTGGGACATTTCAACGCATTATTCGACACCCAGAGGCGATATTTTCTCGCATCACTCCTTTGGCCACACGGGTTTTACAGGAACGTCTCTCTGGATTGATCCAGACAGTGACAGCTACGTGCTGATCCTCACCAACCGTGTGCATCCATCCGGAGGGCACAGCGTGGTCAAGCTTCGCCATGATATCGCAACGGAAGCAGCCCGCGATTTGGGGCTGACATCGCACACCTAAATGCAGATTTGCGATCAGAGGAATTGCTTCTGATCGCCATAACCTAAGGTTAACAGAAACAAAATTCTCATTAATAGATCTTGCTAGCCACTGATTTTACAACAGAAACAATTCTACTTCGCATGCTTCATTCATCGCAAAAGCTTTTGCCTGCGATAAAAACAAGCCTACGACACCAAAAATGATCAGGATCCATCAATGTCCGTTCCTCATCCGACACTGAACCGTCGATCATTTCTAATGGCGAGTGCAGCTTTTGCGGTTACAATATTTGATCGACCAGAAAGAGCGCAGGCGCAGAGTATTCAAGGATTGAAGGGTCTGAATGCCCCCTTCGAGGTTCTGGAAGACAAGTGGGGTATTCCTCATGTTAAAGCTGGCTCTATTGCAGATGCCTATTTCGCAAACGGCTATCTCGTTGCAAAAGATCGTCTTTGGCAAATGGATTTCAGCCATCGCCAGTCTCTGGGTCGACTGGCAGAGGTTTTTGGAGAAGCCTTTGTTGCAAGTGACGTAGCCAACAGACTTTTCCTGTTTCGTGGCGATGCTGATGCAGAACTGGCGGCCTATCACTCAACCGTACAAGATGCGGCTCAAGCGTATGTAGCCGGAATCAATGCCTATATCCGGAGCGTAAAAGACAACCCTGAGCATCTTCCAGCCGAATTTTCGATCTTTAAATACGAGCCGCTGGAATGGAGCGTCCGCGATCTTGTCCGGATCAGGGCTGAAGTGACCGGTAATACAGAACTGGAAATTCGTCGTGCGCGTCTCGCCGCTCGGGACGCACTCTCCTACGATAGTTTCGTCACACCTCTCCAGCCAGCCTATACGCCTCAGCCCTTACCTGGATTGGATGTCCACAGCTTTTCGGAGCAAGATCTGGGCCATCTCGGCGTACTACAACAGCGGCTCCCATTAGGAGAAATCCGCGCAGCTACCCTTCAAGGCGATCCTTCTCATCGGAAGAATAATGAAGGAAGCAACTCATGGGTGGTTGCGTCTGACAGAACTGCGACAGGTCGACCAATTCTGGCCAATGACCCACATCTTGCTTTTGGCGCTCCCGGGCCACGACATGTCATTCATCTGACAGCTCCCGGCCTGGATGTTATCGGAGCAGGCTCTCCGGGTATGCCAGGCGTAATGCAGGGGCATAATGATCATATTGCATTTGGTCGAACCAACTTCCACATCGATCAGGAAGATCTTTTCATCCTTAGAACACACACGAATGATCCGAGCCGATACTGGCATCGTGGCAAATGGCGCAAGATGCAGGAAGAAATCGTCCGTATCGCTGCGCGGAATTCAGAAGACCAGTCGGTTACGTTACGCTTTGCGGCACAAGGTCCTGTTATTTCCGAAGATCCAGAGCGCTCTCGTGCCGTTGCCGTCTCCGCAACATGGCTTTATCCCGGTGCCAATGGACTACTGGCCAATATTGGCATCAACCTTGCTCACGACTGGACGTCTTTTCGTGAGGCTTTACGTGCACACACCAGCCCGACGAACTTCACCTATGCAGACGGGCAGGGAAATATTGGCTGGCACGCAGCTGGTGGACTTCCACAGAGAGCCGAGCAGCATGACGGCATGATGCCTGCACCGGGCGATGGCCTCTATGACTGGGAAGGCCTGCAACCGATGGATAATCTTCCATCTAGCTTCAACCCTGCAAATGGATGGTTTGGAACATCTAACCAAATGAACCTGCCGTCGGGTTATTCACAAACAAACCGCAAGGTCAGTTACGAATGGAGTGAGCCGTTCCGCTATGAAAGAGTCGCTCAGGTTCTTGATGCGACCAGTCATGGAACAGTGCAGGACAGTGCTGACTTGCAGCATGATACAGTTTCGCAACTGGCCCTTCAGGTCATAAAACTCCTGCCCGAACAAAGTGAGGGAACAAAATTTGCTTACCAGCTTCTGAAAAACTGGAATGGAAAGATAGATCACGACAGTCCGGCAGCAGCACTTTATGAAGTCTGGTGGACGCATCTCTGCGTGGCCATTCATGCCGCTATTATCCCCTCAGAACTACACGATCTGCTTCCGGCGCCTTTGAGTCCGTCGGTCCAGCTTGCGTTGCTCCAGTCTCCGGAAAAACATTTCGGGAATAACGCTCAAAGTGTCAGGGATGAGATACTCTCAAGATGCCTTCAAAAGGCAGTCAGTGAACTGACGTCACGCCTTGGCGCATTACCCGCATCTTGGAAATGGGGAGCGCTTCACACCGTTACTCTGGGGCATGTTCTGGGCAACCTGACCTCTATCCAAAATGCATTTCCAAACATTGGCGGGGAAAATTATGGGAGTGGTGGCGATCCATATACGGTCATGGCTCGATGGTATAATCCATACCATACAAGTCAAAATCCCTATGCCACGACGGGTGGGGCAAGTTTTCTGATGGTTTGTGATGTAGGAAGCTGGGATAACTCTCTATTCCTGAATTTCCCTGGTCAGTCTGCTGATCCCATGACAGGGAATTATTCGGATTTCTTCGAGCCTTGGCTTAAGGGAGATATGCAGCCCCTGTATTTTTCTTGGTCGAACATTAAAAAACATACTGTCCGACACTATTTTTTCAGGCCGTAACACCCCGACGGATAAAGGGATCTATTAGGTGGGTATTTCGATAAAATTGCCCGCCAGCAGGCTCTTTTCGGGGGAAACCTATGATCGAAAAGCTTCCCTGTAGCGAGAGAAAACAGCCCAGCCTATCGCTACAATTATGACACTAAATGAAAAAGATCCTGCCCACACAACAATAGCTGTTTTTGGTTCCGCCCATAACGAACAGAGAAACGCAAGACAAAGAGACATAAAGCGTCCTATTCGAACGTGATATGAGGCCTTGTATTGGAACAGTTTAGCGAACCGGAGCATTTTTGGCTCACAGAGCGCCTGCATGACCAACCCTGCACTACAGAGCAGGATGCAAAGAACAATGATCATAATCGACGAACCATCTGAAACGATATCAGCCCCAGAAGAAGGGCGCAGAGATCCGTCGTCGCAAAAACCGTTGGAGCATGGAAAACAGACACTCCAGATCGTGTCAGTAGATCAAGAGGCGTGAGGAGTATCGCCAATACCCCAAGCAGGCCCAACTGTAGTTTCCACCCAAGTGTCGATCTTCCCCACAGGCACAATAGAAGCCCGACTAAAGCACTAAAACACCACATAACAAAAAAGCTGTGAACTTCAGCAAGAGGACGAGACGTCAGGGAGACTGGCAACAAACGATTGGCCCAGAAAAATGTGAGTGTTGCCAGAAGGAAGCCTGGAAGCGCCCCGATCGTAAGCCCTTCGGCAATACGAAACATAATACGGTCCCCGGATTGTCTGCGACGCTTCATCAGGAAGATAACAGATCCGCTCCCGAACATGACTGCCCCCAGAACGCCGGATAGAAAATACATCCAGCGCAATCCAGAACCTGTCCAACGGGCAAAATGAAGACCTTCCATCAACTGCTGCGCATGCGTCACAGGGGTAGGAAGCAGAACATGGCGCAGAAAATGGCCATCTCTCGGACTGAAATCGACATGTTCGCGCGTCAGAAGCGGGCCAGACATATCAGTCCGCGTGAACAGAATGCTATCACTCAGAAAAAGAATATGCCCGATCTGTCCGATGCCCAAGATCTGCTCAGATTGTGACAGCAACGGAGGCAGGGAAGGCAGCAGAGGAATCTCTGGCCTTTCTTCTTTTGCAGGGACATCGGGGGAGGGATGGGTCGCAAAAAGCGCCTCAAACGACGCTATATAGGACACAGGCGGGAAAATCGTACGGGCACGAATAAAGGTACCCGTGTAAGCCATCATGATGACAAAGGGCAGAAAGGGGACACTGGCAAGGATATGGACATCCAGCCAAGCTCTCAGTCTTGCAGCAAACGGCCGAAAGAGCAGAAGGTCCGGTATCAACCCTTTCAGATGAATGATGATACCGGACCCTACTGTGACCAGAAGTGCTAGGCCAGCAAAGGCGATGAGGGTTTCGCCATACAGCCCCGCCCGCATCGTGTAATGCAGGTCATAAAAAAATGTTCCCCCCGCAGTAGCACGCGCGTTAATCCGCTCACCTGTCTCAGGATTGAAGGGAACATTCAGAAATTCGTAGCCGTCATGGTGTTGGACACGCATGACGGGGTCACGCGCTGAAGGCAATGTTATAAAAGGCTTTTCCCCTTGTCTCAGCAGAGACTGGACATCAGGCAATGTGCGATCAAGAGCCTGAACAGAGAAGGGCGCTGCTTGCGGCGGAACTTCCGGCTGAAGCCATCGCGTTAGCTCGGTATCGAAGACTGCAAGACTGCCTGTCACGAAAACAAAAAAAAGAAGCAGTCCGGCTGAAAACCCAATCCATGCATGGAGCCATCCCATGCGCGTACGAAGAGTATCCTGCATCAGCGATTTATCATTAAGCCAGATGCTGCAATGAGGCAGGCGATCCCAACGACAATAGTGCCACGCAAAAAATTTTTCATCCCGAATGCAATCAGAAACAATATGGGAAACAGACCCACTGCAATCATCTGTCCGAAAATCACGGCATCATGCCGAGTGCCGGGTCCCCAGAGTGGTGAACCAAGCGTCACGAAATGGGCAAAAGTCCAAGCCAAAGCTAGACTGACAAGTCCTCTGCCAATCCATTGGGGACCAGGCGATGACCTGCGTTTCAGAACGGTTTTTTGTTTAGAAGGGCCATCGGAAGACATCAGCCCGCGCGACAACATGCAATTTTTTCCTTCAGCCGCAGTATGAACCGTATCATTCTCGCGCATACCAGTTGCTACACCTTCAAAACTATCATGACCGATCAGGTGTTCGCTTCTCAAACTTATTGGTCAAAAACCATGTCTTACCACAAACGAACGATTAATTTGGTAACGAAAGATCGCTGAGTAGATATTCCAGACATAAGCACACCAACTGTGACGAAATCGATGGTGATCTTTACCAGACTCATTGAGCATTCATTGCGATATAAAAATTCTTCAGGATGAAACAACCGACCTGGATGCACCACGATCACCCACCACTACACAGGTTTTTCTACAAAAGCCTTCACACTGAATAACATTTGATAAGCCCAATGCCCTGAAGCAGGGCGTTGCCATTCTTAACTGCAGCTTCTCACCACAAGCCGTAGATAACACCGTCGATTTGGAGTGAGTTATGCTAATTAGATACGGTGAATTTCTTCTGGCGGCAGGACTATTGCTTCCTGCGGCTACGCTTGCTCAGAGTTCCACTGTCTATAACGGACAGACTTATACAACCGTGAGTCAGGCGGCTCCATCTTATGGAAATGATGACAAAGAGTCGGGCAACGATAAAGCGCAAGATCATAGATGTGGCCCACCTCCTGATAGAGACAGAAGAGGGCCGCCGCCTGATAACAGTCAAATGGGAAACAGACCCCCGCCACCGCCAATGGATGATCAGGCCCACCGTCCACCTCCCCCAGATGGCTGTCGTCCTCCACCCCCTCCAGAAAATGCATCCGGAACATTTGATCGGGACAACCAATATCCGAACTAGCCGTCCCAAAAGAACCACACAGTGAAGGTTGGCTGATCTCCATCACCAACCTTGCCTGATCGGTACTGAAGTATGACACTCTGAGTACGGTTTCCGCACAGTTCCGTTTGTCAGAACCGACACCCCCATCAGCACTTTGTTTATGATTTGTTCAGATCACTAGTGGACACAAACCAAGTTGAGGGAAGGGGCAGAAATGGCTGCCCCTGGTCAATAACGGTCACTAATGGTAGGGGTATCACTGGCGGAGAGAGTGGGATTCGAACCCACGGTACGCTATTAACGTACACACGCTTTCCAAGCGTGCGCCTTAAGCCGCTCGGCCATCTCTCCTGTCGAGCGAGGTGGTATTTACGAAAAGCTCTTTCGGAGATCAACCCCCAAAACGCGCCTTTTCGACAAATTTTTTGATTAAATCGTGAGACTTATGGCCAGGGCTATCTTCCACCCCCGAAGATACATCTACTGCAGGCGCTCCGCTGGCCTGCAATGCATTACCAACATTGGAAGGGTTCAGGCCTCCTGCCAGCATCCAGAACGCTGGGGCAGACCAGCTTTTGGTCAATGTCCAGTCAAATGTACGCCCTAAACCACCTGGACGGCCGTCTCCTTCCTGATGCGGAGCCTCAATCACATACCCATCAAGTTCAGAACGGGAAGGGAGGTCAGACGATGAAGCTACACCTCTCGCAAGCCATGTAGGGAGACCAAAACGTTCCCTTATGGCTTTCGCTCTTTCTTCAGTGTCGTAGATCTGCAGAACATCAAGCTTCACAGACTGAAGGGTTTGTTCGATTGCTTCGTCATCCGCCTTGACGAACAAGCCGACGCGCTCAGGGCCGCCCAAGGACCGGGAAGGCGCGCTATCATTCAAAATCTTAGCCTGCTCGGGTGTCACATAACGCGGGGAGGCCTGATAAAAGACGAAACCAACCCAATCGACCTGCAAACCGCCACAGAACTGCATGGTTGAAACATCCCGCACACCGCAGATCTTGACGCCGATCATGCGCTGGCAAGCTCAGCCATGATCTCCTGGGCTGCGAGAGCAGGGTTAGGAGCACGTGTGATGGGGCGTCCGACAACAATCCAGTCCGCGCCAGCCTGAGCCGCCTGTGTTGGCGTCATGATCCGCTTCTGATCGTTGGAGGCACTGCCAGCAGGACGAATACCCGGCACAACCAGAACAGGTTTGTCGCCCAAAGCATCACGCAAAAGCGCGATTTCGTGGGCCGAGCAGACAAGTCCATCCGCTCCCGCCGAGATTGCCAACTTGCCGAGCCGCAATACCTGTTCCTGCGGCGTAGCATTTACGCCTGTTTCGTGCAGGCCAGCTTCGTCCATGCTCGTCAGAACAGTAACGGCCAGCAAACGAGTACGATGCGCTTCATCTGGACATGCCTTTTCCAGCGCTTCACGAGAGCGGGCAATCATCTCCGCTCCACCACAGGCATGAATGGTCGTCAGGGCAGGTCGTAAAGGGGCAAGCGCGGAAAGACCGGAAGCAACGGTATTGGGAATATCGTGCAGTTTGAGGTCCAGGAAGAGTTGGTGTCCTGTCGAGACAGCCCGAACCGCATCCAGACCGCAGGCATAAGTAAACTCAAGCCCAAGCTTAATGGCATCGACCGTCTTGCCGAGGGTCACGGACCACTCTTCTGCCTGTGACCGGCTATTCGTATCAAAAGCAGCAATCAGCTTGGTTCTCTTGGACATGGTGATAATCAGATCCGGTTTTCAGGTGAGGGGACTGTCGTTGTTGCGGCAACGGGAGGGGTCTGAAGACGGTCAAGCCGCTGGTGCAGCTCCACCAGTTGGCTTTCCAGCGTGCGAACATGTGCTTCAGACCGGCGAGCGCGCGAACGCTGCCGCAGTTCGCCAACCCAGCCAGTCAGGAAGCCAAAAATCAGGCCAGCAACACCGATGCCTAGCGCCAGGGTTCCCACCGAAAGATGCCAGCCGAAAGAAATCAGCCAGATTGGTTCAAGATCAGTATTACTCAGAGCAAAAACGATCAGAGCAGCCAGAAAAATAACGATAAAAAGAAGTCTCAGCATGGGGAAGTCCTATCGTGCTGCCTGCAGGGCGGCAAGACGCCCTCAGGAGGATTGATTTCCTGTCAGCACTCATGGTGTGCTCTTGTCACGGGACATAACCAAGCACCGATGCTGACGTTCCGTTAAGGCGATAACATTCCCAGTATTTTACTGAAAGGGACCGCCGTGCCTGAAGTCATACCACTCCGCCCGGCATTGCCAAAAGCCGACATTTTATGGGCCGTAATCGCATCACAGGGGAAACGCACGATCATTGCAGACATTTATGTCTCGCGCGAAGCCGCAGAGTCAGACTGCCAGTGGCGGACATCGCAGGTCCGGGCATACGCTTACTTCCTGATGGGTGAGCAACAGCCGCCACCCAGTTACCATATTCGTCGGATCGCCCGCGCAGAACTTCCAAGGCGGTGGACGCCTCTTCCGGCACTCGGAATACTGCGTGGACGGTTCATATAGTCTGATTTAAAAAGCCTTTGGGTAGCCAAAATCTCCCCCTCATGACACAAGATAGGCTTATGTCATTGTCCTGCGTTTTCAAATGACAACGCAGACTGTTGCTGTGCAGATTACAGGTAAGGTCAGGATGAACGATCACAATCATGCAGATACACTTCAGGGCGCGTCCGGAAGTTCTGTGTCCTCTGAAACCAGCCCTGCGCTGGTTGTTGGTTCTCAGTATCTTCGTACCCTGTCCATTGACGTTCAGAACACTCCTGACATCTATCGTGACATCCCGGCTCAACCTCATGTAGGCATGACCGTAGATGTGACGGCCCGGCAACTCCCCGGCGGCGGACAGCCAAGCTTCGAGGTTACTCTGGTCATCCGCGCTCAGGGTCTGGATGCCGCTCCGGTCCCGAATGCCCCTGCTCCTCGCGTGCTCTATGAAATCCATATTGCTTATGCGGGCCTTTTTGGTCTTTCAGGAGCAATGACGCAGGCTATTGCAGAGCCGCTTCTTCTCGTCGAAGCTCCGAAATATCTTTTCCCCTCGGCCCGGGCAGCAATGCTCAATGCCGTCCGGGAAGCTGGTTTTCCTGTTGGGAATATCCAGCCCATCAATTTCCATGACCTCTGGCAGAACCGTCGGCTTCAGCAGGGCTGATAACATTCAATCGTCAAAGATAAAGACGCGTGCGGGAACAAGGTCGTCATGAGCCTGAAAGACTATATTCTTGCTTCTCCAGCCTTTTCCGGCAGCAGACCTCCGGTCTGGGGCCGCTTTGATGCTGAATGGTATCGAACCCGCTACGCGCGTCTTCTTCGTGAGGAACAGCTTCTCAAAAGTGACGGTTCAGTTCTGGATCTCAGCAATGAATCCATGGAGCACCATTGGCTGGAGCGGGGGGCAAGCCAAGGCCTGTCTCCCAACCGGTTTTTCGATGAAGAATGGTATCTGAGGCAGAACCCGGATGTGCGGGACGGAATCAGCTATGGCGTCTTCAGTTGTGGCTTTCTGCATTATTGCGAAAGCGGTTTTCGTAGTCGCTCACCACATTGGCTTTTCTCGGAAACTGAATATTTTACCCGCAATACAGACCTTAGCCTGCCAGTCCTGATTTCTCAGGGTTTCAGCAACGGATATGACCATTATCTGACAGACGGTGAACAGGAACAGAGACAGGCACACGCTTTTTTCAAGTCCTCTGTTTTCCGGATGGCCAGCCTGACCCGAGGCATTTCCTACGATATCGGCAAAGGTGATTTTCGACAGTTCCTGATGTCATCAGAGGCAGGATTATGTCGGAGTTCCTGGTATTTTGATCCGGAATGGTATCTTGCTACCTATCCGGATGTTGAAAATGCCATCAAAGACGGTGTTTTCCTGAACGCCCTGCATCACTATCTGACAAATACCACTCCGCGCGCATACAACCCGAACCAATGGTTTAGCGAAAGCCACTACGCCCATTTGTATCCGGATGTCGCACAGATCGTGACCGATGGCGGGTTCCGGAACGGATATGATCATTTTGTGCGTTATGGCGCCCGTGAGATGCGTATGCCTCAGGTCGATGTAGATCTGAAGAGCTTTTCCGAAGAGCCAGGAATTCAGCGTAAGCTGAGAGAAGGTCAATTCGAAGACGTATTTGCGCTCTGGGTCCAGTCCCAAGGAAAGATTGCTGTCACGCAGGACATTCCGGATGCTTCTGCGGAGCAATACAGGAATTTGGATTTGCAACGAGCGGGGACACTGATCCCGTCCATTGTTCGCTCTCCTCTGGACTTCCGCCTGATCCGCTCTCCAGAAATCAGCGTTGTCATCCCGGTAACCAACCAGTTTCTGGAGGCACTCTCTACACTGTCCGCTTTGCATGCAAACGGAGCCGGGGCAATCGATATCATCATCGTAGATACCGGATCGAGCGATGAAACGACGCAGATCGAGCGTCTTGTAAGAGGTATCCGCGTTCTTCGTCCAACTGCCCGGACAACCACACCAGAGCAGATCCGTCATGCCGTAGAGCTTGCGCGTGCCGATATTGTTCTCCTGATGGAACCCAGTACACAACCGTTCCCCAATACGTTGTCTGCCGCTTTACGTGCCTTTGATTCCCCGGATGTCTGGGCTGTCGGGGGGCAATCTCTGGGGCTTGATGGCCGGGTTCTTGAAGCAGGTACGATTGTCTGGCGGGATGCTTCGACCCTCAGATTTGGCACGGGTCAGCGCGCAAACGAGCCCGAGATCGGGTTCTGCCGTCAGGTAGATGCCATCTCTGTTGGCATGTTTTTCTGTCGACGGGACAAGCTGGCGGCGTGTGGTGGCATTGACCAGGTTTGTATTGGATCAGAAACCCGGCTGTTGTCGTTGTGTCTGGCCCTGCGTCAGGCGGGCGGTAAGATTGTCTATGATCCTTCCGTTCTGGATCGGACCCGGCCACCAACCGCTTTACCTGAAGAGTTCCTGCGAAGAAATCAAACTTGGTTAAGACGTAGATTTTCAGCCATACTTTCCCGATACCCTATGGTCGGGACGTCTGTTTTCAGAGCGCGCTTTGCATCTGGCGTACCGACAGTGCTGGTGCTGTGTTCCACATTACCTCACCGCTTTCTCGGTTCGCCCCACCTTCGAACCCAGGAATTGATTCTGGCCCTGAGCCGGAAGGGGTACCACGTGACAGTCTTCCCGTTGGAAGGGGGCGTGACCGATCCTGTAACAGTCGCACTCGATTTCCCCTCGAACGTAGAAATCATGAACGAGAGCGATATTTCAGAGCTCCCGGAATTCCTTAATGATCGCGCTGCATCCTTCGATGTTCTCTGGGTCACGGGAGCCAACACACTCCATCGCACAGGTGCCATACTGCGATCGCACTCTGCCATTCTTCCCAAATTGAATATGGTTCTGGATCTTGATGGAACCGCAGCGGAGGAAAATTATCTTCGAAGACGCGTTGGTGCGCATGATGATCGCGAGCAAATGCTCGATGATCTTGATCGCGAACTGGCAGACGCCTGGATGTGTCAGGCGCTTGCCTGTTCCCATGCCGAAGAAGCAGAAAATCTCCGTGCGCTCGGTTATGGTAACGTACTTGAACTCAACTATGCCCCGCGCGTCATTCCTACGACAGTTCCAGGCTTTCATGATCGTACTGGAATTCTTTTTGCGCTACCCTGCGCCACTTCGGGCTGCGCGGCACATGATGGGCTGGATTGGTTTGTGCATCAGGTTTTGCATGAATTGTCCGGCCGTCTTCCGTCTGATGCGACCATCCTGTTTGCTGGACATCGAGGCAGCGATATTGACCTAACCCCTTACACACGGGCGGTAGGGATTGAAGCGCTTCCTGATAGTGTCGACATGGCTGCACTCTACCGTTCCCGCAGGATCATGATCGATCCTTCCCGTGTCATGAGTGCTCCCGCGCAGGAAATTCTCGATGCCACCGCCGTCGGCCTTCCCGCCGTGCTGACAGAAACGACCATGCAGCAACTTGGCTGGTCAGAAGACTCTGAAAAATGCGTTGCAGGTGGCTTCTGTGACCCGGCTCTTTTCGCAGATGCTGTGATACGGTTGTATCAGGATGAAGGCCTTTGGAATCGCGTCAGTCAAAACGCCAGACACTTCGTCACGTCCCTGTCTGGATCGGAAGCTTTTGATCAGCAGGTGAAAGATATTCTGAACCTGGCTTCCGGGCAGACGCCTATTCTGCTTCCTGCTCATGCCCCACGTTTGATCAGGCAGGACAGGCTTAATGGCCCCATTGCACCAGCACCCATTCGCCTGTCCCCTCGCAAAGCTGAGGAGCCTCTACCAGAAATCGAGGACTCTCATCTCTCTGAGGCACAGGAAGAAGCACCGGCCATCAGAACCCTGACGCCTCGTGTTGGCATCTCATTACCGCTTTCGGAACTTTGACCCTATGACGACTTCAACATCCCTTCCTCTTGATGCTGTCCTGTCTCACGTTGACAAGTCTCTGGACGGTGCAGTTGAAAGGCTGTTCAGCCTGTTGCGCATTCCCAGCATTTCCACCCAGCCATCCCACGCGGCAGACTGCCGTAAGGCCGCAGAATGGCTGCGACAGGATCTGGCAGAGATGGGGCTGTCCGTGGATGTCAGGGATGTTCAATGGGCCGCGCCGGGACATCCGATGGTCGTGGCACACGACATTCCTCAGGCAGACAAACCTCATGTCCTGTTTTATGGGCACTATGACGTCCAGCCGACCGACCCTGAAAATCTCTGGAAAGCGCCGCCTTTCGAACCGCGCCTTGTAGAGGATGGTGCAGGTCGAAAGGTCATTGTTGCGCGTGGAGCCAGTGATGACAAAGGACAGGTCATGACCTTCCTTGAAGCGTGCCGTGCATGGAAAACAGTTCATGGATCCATTCCTGTTCAGGTCAGCGTCCTTCTCGAGGGGGAAGAGGAATGCGGGGGCGCCAATCTGCTTCCCTTTCTCAGGGAAAATGCAGAAGAGCTGAAAGCCGACGTCGCGCTTGTGTGTGATACGTCCATGGCGGATCGAACCACGCCAGGCATCACGACTTCGCTACGCGGGATGATGGCAGAAGAGATCGTCATTGAATGTGCATCGCATGATCTGCACTCGGGCATTTATGGCAACGCAGCAGCAAACCCGATCGCACTGCTCTGCCAGCCCCTTGCAACATTGCGCGATGCTGACGGCCGGGTCACGCTTCCCGGCTTTTATGACGGCATTCAGGACCCGTCGCCAGAGACACGGGCACAATGGAAAACCCTGTTCCCGAATGATGCGGCCCTTCTCGAAGAAGCTGGTCTCTCCATCGCAGCAGGTGAAAAGGGCTATACCGCCATTGAGCAGACCTGGTGTCGTCCGAGCTGTGAAATCAACGGTATTTCCGGTGGCTATGAAGGGGAAGGGTTCAAGACCGTTCTGCCAGCAAAAGCCATGGCTAAAGTTTCCTTCCGACTGGTTCCGGGACAGGATCCTGAAAAAATCCGGGACACATTCCGTGCCCATGTCAAAGCGGCTCTTCCAGCGGATGCAAAAGTCACGTTTACACCACATGGCGGTTCACCGGGCTTTGAAGTTTCCCGGAACAGCCGGTTCCTTGCGCCAACACTCAAGGCTCTGACGGATGAGTGGAGCGTGCCAGCAGCTACCATCGGGTGCGGGGGCTCCATTCCTGTCGCTGGTGAAGTACGGGATGCGCTAGGACTGGATGCTCTGATGGTCGGTTTTGCACAGGCAGATGACCGCATTCATTCCCCCAATGAGCAATACGGTCTCGAAGCCTTCCACAAGGGTATTCGCTCCTGGGTCCGTATACTTGCCGCTCTGGCGAATGCCGGCTGATATGACAGCTCCGATCGCCCTGACTCTCGGTGACCCTGCCGGTATCGGGCCGGAGCTTGCCGTTGCCGCATGGCAGGCTCTCCGGACCACCGGGCCAGTTTTTTTCTGGCTGGGCGATCCCGTCCTACTGAACAACGCAGTTCCATTCCGGCTGATTGAAAAGCCAGAGGATGCAGAGCAGACTTTTTCTGACGCGCTACCCGTTCTCCCGATAACGTGCCCAACTCTTGTGACGCCGGGACAGCCAACGTCAGACAATGCGCCAGCCGTCATCGAAAGCATCGAACGCGCTGTTGGATTTGTTCTGGAGGGTAGGGCAGGCGGTGTCACGACCAATCCTATTGCCAAGCACATTCTGGCAGCATCAGGCTTCGCTTATCCGGGGCACACGGAATTTCTGGCGGCCCTCTGTCAGACGACAGGGCAAGAGGTCATGATGCTCGCATCCCCTCAGCTTAAAGTCGTTCCCGTCACCATTCATGTCTCACTGCGACGTGCCCTGGAAACTCTCACGACAGACCGTATTATCGCCGTGGCACGGGCAACGCATAGTGCCTTGCAAAACGATTTTGGGCTTGTATCCCCTCGGTTGGCTATTGCCGGTCTGAACCCTCACGCAGGGGAAGAGGGGCTGATGGGGACCGAAGAACAGACGATTATCGGTCCGGCTATTGCTCAACTGAAAAACGAAGGGCTGTGCGTTTCCGGGCCTTATCCACCAGATACAATGTTCAGTGCCACGGCCCGCCCGAAATATGACGTCGCAATCTGCATGTACCACGATCAGGCCCTAATTCCGCTCAAAACGCTCGATATGGCAGAGGGCGTCAATGTCACTCTGGGCCTACCCATTATTCGAACGTCCCCGGATCATGGGACAGCCTTTGACATTGCCGCCCCGGTTGGTGGTTCCAGCCGGGCAGATCCTTCCAGTCTTCTGGCAGCACTCAGACTGGCAGATTTCATGTCCCAGCACAGAAGGAGAAACAGCCAATGATCCGGCTTGGCGTTAATATTGACCACGTTGCCACATTGCGAAACGCCCGTGGCGATGCTTACCCCGATCCCGTGGACGCTGCAAAACTGGCGATCCAATGGGGTGCAGATGGAATTACAGCTCATCTCAGAGAAGATCGTCGACATATCCGGGACGCCGATATGCCACGCCTTAAGGCTTTGGCGGCACCGCTGAACTTCGAAATGGCTGCGACTGCAGAGATGGTCCGTATCGCCTGTCTTCTCCGACCGCACGCATGCTGCCTTGTCCCAGAAAAACGTGCTGAAGTCACAACTGAAGGGGGGCTTGATGTTGCCGGGCATAAAGCGATCCTAGCCCCAAAAATTGCTCGCCTGAGAGATGCCGGTATTCGGGTCTCACTGTTTATCGACCCTGATACAAGACAGATCGAAACAGCAGCAGAACTCGGTGCGCCTGTGGTCGAGTTGCATACCGGCGCCTATGCCCATGGCAAAGGTGGAGAATTGGAACGTCTGCATCAGGCAGCGGGAACCGTTGCCGATTGTGGCCTTGAACTCCATGCCGGTCATGGCCTGACTTATGACAATGTGCCGCCTATCGCCAAGCTGCCAGGGCTGGCGGAACTGAACATTGGACATTTTCTGATCAGTGAGGCAGTTTTTTCCGGGCTTGGACCAGCCGTCAGAAAGATGAAATATCTTATTAACTGCCCATAAAATCAAAAAAGCCGGGAGATTCCTCCCGGCCTGGCCTCTTATTTAGCAGGCTGGATAACAGCCTGTGTCTTGTCTTTACTGAACTGCGGTACGTACTTTCCGGATTGATCCGAATATGTTGCCGAGCTGCTCTGCGGCGGTGTCGCAGGCGGGTGGAAAGCAGAAACAGGACCAAATGGTCCAGCATTTACACGATGCATGGTCGATTCACGCTGACGTGCGCAACCCCGCGTGATGATGGAGCAGATACCGTCCGTTCCGATATATTCGTCGTCGTTCCCAGTGTAATGCACTTCGGAAACGCGATCATGGTCAAGACGAAGCACCATGCGGCACGTCGTTCCGCCGCCGCCAAAAGCGGATTGATAGATGCTGATGATCGACTGTGCAGGAATAAGGCCGGAATCCGACGAAATCGTCGGCGTGCTCTGGGTTCCATCGTACTGCCAGATTTCTGTCGTATCGTTCAGCTTCTTGGTGCTGCCCGGAAGCCCAGCACAGGCCTGAACATCGTAGCTGGTCATACCGACCATCTCGAACTGGGCCTTGTGAGCATTACGGGAATCGAAATATCCGCATCCGGAAAGGGTGACGGTGGCTGCAAGTGCTCCAAAAACACGGAGGACGGAGGGGCGCATTCTGTCTCCTTTGCGCAAGGTCAGGATGACCCGCCCTAAACCTCCGGGCACAGCCGGGGAACAGGGCGAAAGATTGGAAGAGCCCGGTTTCTACAACAGGAATACCAT
Organism: Gluconobacter japonicus; assembly: GCF_015244665.1. Classification (NCBI taxonomy): domain Bacteria; kingdom Pseudomonadati; phylum Pseudomonadota; class Alphaproteobacteria; order Acetobacterales; family Acetobacteraceae; genus Gluconobacter; species Gluconobacter japonicus. Next base: position 374,834 of record NZ_JABCQN010000003.1, on the reverse strand, counting down.
TCAGGGTAGGGGAGATGGGTTCCTTTCAGGGTAACGATGAGCTACAGGGCAAGACCTTGCCAAAACTCAGGAGTGCCACCCGATGGCCGATATGACCCCTTCCGAAGTGACACGCCTTCAGACGACATTGCAGCGTCTTCTCGGCTCACAGAAACTGACAGTTACCAAGCCAGCCCGTAAGGGAATGAGTGTTGAACTCGCGGTCGCAGGCGAAGTTATCGGCACAGTGCATCGTGATGAGGACGAGGGCGAGGTGTCCTACGCCATTCACATCACTGTCCTTGAGGAAGACCTTCCTCCGGCCTGAACGGCCCTTTGACTCAGGGCCGCGGGGCAGACTGCGGCAGATCGAACCGCGTGATTTTCCAGCCCCAGTGCTCGAATTTCATATGCAGGACGAACGGTGTCTGCCCCGGTTGGTCCACCTGCGCCTCGAACTTGTTGAGGCTCACGAAATGGGCGTGCAGGCCACCCCACACAGGCCAGCCCCCTCCAGATGACATGGACGCATCTGCGGGCATCAACTGATGTGCGGTTGTCATCAGAGTGTTAGGGGACAGTTCCGTATCAATCGCGTTTGATATGGCATTGCCCGCAAAAGAACTTCCAAAATCCGGCAATTCATCCTCTGACGCAGGTGCGGGGGGTTTAAACTGCTCCTTGAGGGAATGGGTAAGCGACGTCCAGTCCACATGCGGGACAAGACGCGCCGGGTTATTTCCCTTCATGGCGCGATCAATATCCCACAGCGCCAGATAGGGGGAGATGGCATAGGCAGCGAGTGTCGCGCCAAGGCCGACGCCGAGGCCCTGCCGTGTCCGGGAAGTTTTTTTCCAGAAAGAATTCTGCATGATCGCGCCTCCGCACAAACCCCAAAATCCGGGGAGATGTGGACAATGATGAATCTAACGTCTTTCCGTCTGAAAAGTCAGCAATTATCTTGAGTCCATGACTCTTGATTTTTCCGACGACGAGCTTGAGCGATATTCCCGCCACATCCTGCTTCCCCAAGTCGGGGCCATCGGGCAGGCGCGGCTGAAAAATGCCTCTGTTCTGGTTGTTGGAGCAGGAGGGTTGGGGGCGCCTTTATCCCAACAGCTTGCAGCCTCGGGGATTGGCCGGATTGGGCTGATGGATCATGATATTCTGGAACTCAGCAATCTTCAGAGACAGGTTCTGTACGGCACGAAAGATATCGGCCGCCTGAAAGTAGAGGCTGCCGCTGATCATCTCAGCGACATCAACCCTCTGGTCACGGTGAACACGCATGCTGTCAGGGCTAATGCCGATACGTTGAATGACGTCGTTCCAGAATATGATCTGGTTTGTGACGGAACTGATAATTTCGAAACACGCCTGGCCGTTTCGGACGCCTGTGTCCGGCATGGCAAAACGCTCGTCTCCGGCGCAGTTCAGGGGTTTGCAGGACAACTGGCTGTATTTCGTCCTCAACATGGAGGACCATGTTATCGATGCCTTTTTCCCGAAGCGGCTGAAACCGAAGCTGCAACCTGCGGCCAATCTGGCGTTCTAGGAGCCGCTACAGGCGTTATGGGGAGCCTGATGGCTGTGGAAGTCATGAGGGAAATCATGGAGCTTGAGGGCAGGGAGGACACGCGTCTCATGATGTGGGATGCTCTTGCCGGTACTCTGAGAAGCTTTCCTCTGGCCAGAGATCCGGCGTGTCCGGTTCATCCTTCTACGCAATCGGATCAACACGCATGACAGCCCCCATGTTCATCACGCTTGCAGATGATTCCTGGCAACGCGCACATTATGCGCTGATCGTCGCGGCTGGCGCATTGTCTCTGGGGCGCACGGTAACGATTTTTGCTGGTGGCAGAAGCGTTCATGCTCTCGCAAAAGACTGGTCAGGCCTGAAAGACATCACCTCCGATGCCGAGCTGGACAACAGAGGCGTCGCCAGCTTCCAGGATTTACGTGAAGCTGTCATTGAACTCGGAGCACATCTTATGGTCTGCGAAACGGGGCTTGCGCTCACAGGGCTGACACCAGACACTCTGTGTGAAACAGTTTCCGTTCGCGGTATTGTCACTTTTCTGGAGCAGGCCGGAGACCGACCGATCCTTGCACTGTGACCTGTTTCCCGTATCCAAATCGCGATTTTCGTCATTTGGTGGCTTGCCGAAACTCTCCACCCTTGGCAGGGATGCGCTCATGAGAACGCTTGTCACTCCTCTGTCCCGAACCCTGCGCTGCCGTCAGCTTCTGCTGTCTTTCGCAGCGGCAACGGCCCTGATGGTCATTTCTCCCGCAGAAGCGGCCCATCATAAGCATGACCATGCGATCAAGACCGATGCGAAAGCTGCCAAAGCCCCGCATGCGAAGAAAAAGCCTTCGAAGAATACGGGTAATACTGCCAGTTCTTCCAAAAAGACCCATCACGCCGCACGACATACGACTGTCACGCGTCATGCCGCGCCTCTTGCTGCCGGAGTATCAGCGGGTGCCGCCGGGGCTGCGGCTGCCAGCGCAACCCAGACGCCAGCGCCATCCCCCGATGCTCCACCGGCTGACGCACCGACCGACAAGGGAAGCAACACGGGTCTGCCTCTGCCGCGCTACGCGGCATTAAGAGCCGACAAAGTTTACATGCGCCGTGGGCCCGGGGATCGGTATCCGATTGACTGGGTCTATCACCGCCGCGGTCTTCCCGTCGAAATCGAACGCGAGTTCGATGTCTGGCGCCTGGTTGAAGATTCTGATGGGCAGAAAGGCTGGGTACATCAAGCCACCCTTTATGGCAGCCGTACCTTTGTTATTCCGGGACTTCCACCGGAAGGTGTGAAAGCACAAACAGGTGAGGCCTCCGAAAAGGACGGAGACCATATCGGTCGCGCAGATGCGCGCGTTCTGGGACATGTTGCGACTCAGGAAGAAGCCCGCGCGCATAAAAGTGATGTTCTCCTCATGAGCCATCCGGAGGAAGACAGCAGCGTGGTTGCGGTCCTTCAGCCGGGAACTGTGGGGAACATCAAAGCCTGCCCACAAAGTTCTCAATGGTGCCACGTGGTCGTCAAAGGCTACGAGGGATGGCTGCCACGTCGTCTGTTCTGGGGACTGCTCCCTGGCGAGACGATTCAACCCAACTGATTTTTCCTAGCGAGGACGCCACTCCATGACATCCAGCTCCCATCATCGTCGTACGCGGATCGTCGCAACTCTTGGTCCGGCCTCATCCTCGCCCGAGATGATCCTGTCTCTGGCTGAGGCCGGGGTAAACGTTTTCCGCCTGAACTTCTCTCATGGTGCTCATGAAGATCATGGCGAACGTCATGCAGCGATCCGTGCGGCAGAAACGAAAGTGGGACGCCCTCTCGCTATTCTGGCTGATCTTCAGGGACCGAAACTGCGTGTTGGCGTATTCGAGAACGGCCCGGTCATCCTTGAAGAAGGAAAGCCTTTCCGGCTTGATCTGGATAAAACCCCGGGCAATGTCGATCGTGTCTGCCTCCCACATCCGGAAATTATTTCGGCAGCAAAGCCCGGAAGCCATCTTCTCCTCGACGACGGCAAACTCAAGCTGCGTGTCGTTAATGTTCTCAATGGTGCGCTTGAAACGGAAGTTGTTATTGGTGGCAAGCTCTCCGAGCGCAAAGGCGTCAATGTTCCTGACGTCACGCTGCCAATTCCTGCGCTGACCGAAAAGGATCGCAAGGACTTCGACTTTGCGCTCTCGCTGGGTGTGGATTTCATAGCGCTTTCCTTCGTGCAGCGTCCTGAAGACGTCGAAGAAGCTCGCGAAATCGCCAAGGGTCGTGCAGCGATCGTCACGAAGCTTGAAAAACCGCAGGCGATGGAAGATCTAGAGCGCATCGTGCGCTTGTCTGATGCCATCATGGTGGCACGTGGTGATCTCGGTGTAGAACTCCCGCCAGAGGAAGTTCCCGTTGCCCAGAAGCGTGCCATTACCGAAGCACGCCGTCAGTGCCGTCCTGTGATCGTGGCAACGCAGATGCTTGAAAGCATGATCGAAAGCCCGACACCAACACGCGCTGAGGTTTCAGACGTTTCCAACGCGGTTTATGATGGGGCTGATGCTGTCATGCTTTCAGCTGAAAGCGCAGCGGGTAAATACCCGATTGAAGCCGTTTCCATCATGGCTCGCATCGCGTCTCGCGTGGAGCAGGACGTCGAGTGGCGCCTCCGTATGGACCGTGCCCGTCCAAAGCCCGAAGGGACCGTTCAGAACGCCATTGTTCAGGCGGCCTGGCAGGTCAGTACGGCTCTGAGCGCAAAGACCATCGGTGTCCGGACACAGGGTGGCGGTGGCGCACTCCGCATGGCCCGCGAGCGGCCCCATTGCCCCATTCTGGCTGTCACACCTCATCAGGAAGTCGCACGGCGGCTTTGCGTTGTCTGGGGTGTGTTTCCACGAGTTGTGGAGAAAGAGCATATCGCCCAGAGCATTGAAGAACTGGCAGAGCCTACTGCGGCCATGGCATGTTCTATGCAGCTTTGCCGACCTGGCGATCATGTTATTGTTCTGGCTGGCCTGCCTTACGGCGTTGCTGGAAGCACAAATACGCTTCGCATCATAACAGCCTGATTTTCAAATATTTCTTCCATCCAGCCCGTTGCTGGATGGAAGAAAATCCAACCATCAGGCCTGACGATTCTCAATCAGTGTTCGTCTGATCCTGCGTCCCCGTTCAATACGGGTTGTAATAGCAGCTTCATCGCTTTCCCGGATTGCCTGCGCCATGCCTTGAGCATCTGCCACAAAGCGATCAAGGGTCTCCAAAAGAACATCCTTATTGGCGATGAAAATGTCCCGCCACATCACCGGGTCCGAGGCAGCAATACGTGTGAAATCCCGAAACCCTGAAGCTGCATAATCAAGAACAGCAGCACGGATTTCTTCGGAAAGATTATCGGCTGTGTCACAAATGGTAAATGCCAGCAGATGAGGCAGGTGGCTTACCATGGCGCAAATACGATCATGCTTGTCGTCAGACAGGATTTTGGTTCTGGCGCCGCACAGCTCCCAAAGCTGCTGGACCTTCTGCACAGCTTTCTCATCTGCGCCAGCTGGTGGTACGAGCAGGGACCAGCGGTTTTCAAACAGCGTCGAGAAACCTGCATCCGGCCCAGAGTGCTCGGTACCCGCCATTGGATGGCCGGGTACATATGCAACGCCTTCTGGCAGAAGGGCCTGAATCGTAGGGCCAAGCTGCCCCCGAACCGAGGCTACATCTGTTAAAATAGAACCCGGCTTCATGTAGGGAAGGATAGCACGCGCCGTCGCTTCAACAGCACCAACCGGCACACAGATCATGACACATTCGGCCTGAGCCGCCACAGCCATGCTGTCTGTTACAACATCCGCTATCTTCAGGTCTCGGACACGCTCCAGCACTGCTGAGTTAATGTCCGCTGCAATCAACGTGTCTGCCAGAAGACCTGTTTCGCGCGCACGACGCAGGACAGAAGATCCAATCAGTCCGGGGCCAACAACGGCAAGAGATCTGAAAAGGGCCATCAAAGAATACGCGGCGACGTCGCAAATGCGGCGGCGTCCTTATCTTCGGCTTCACGAGGAGACGAGCCGTCTTTCTTGCTACTTGCGGCCATGACGGATGTTGTTGTCTTCAAAACGGATGTCACAGTCTTCTCTGAAGAAGCGGTAGAAGTGCCGCTTTCCTTGCGAAGGCGGCTCATTTCAACAAACTGCCAGCCGAGAAGGACAGGAATACCTATCAGAATATCCCTTCCACGACGCAGTAGAGATAGACTCAAAGAAATCTGTGAATCAATTCCGAAAATCAGACCAAGAGCGACATAGGCTGCTTCCTGCACTCCCAGAGCCGCGGGGACAAGAAATCCTGCTGACATGATCCCGCACACGACGCCTTCGATAGCGAGCGCTGATAGAAATCCGACATGCGCTCCCAGAAGAATGAGCGCGATCCATGTCAGGAAAGCACCTGCGATCCAGCAGAGGAAATGTGACAATGCTCCCAGCATGATCCGGTCCGGGCGGCTCCACAGAGCTTCCAGACGGGCCTGAAAAATATCGGTGTTTCCAATCAGGCTTTCGCGCCAGTCAGCCGCAATATGACGCCCGAAGAACATCGCAGCCTTACGAACCATCGACCCGCCACGATGCTGGGTCCAGATAAACCCTGCGATCCCGAGCGACAGAAGAACCATGCCACCCATCAGTGGCCAGATAAACCGCGCAGCTCCCTGATGACCGACAAGGCAGAGGATTGAAACCAGAATGAACGCAATCTGCCCAAGAACCTCGGTGGTGATATCTACCAGATTGGACGCCACGCCTTCAGGCCAGTGCAGATCTTCCCCATCCACCGCCTGAGCACGGCGCCCTGCGAGAGTGGCCCGAACACCGAGCACCATTCCACCAAGCTGGGAAAAGGGCAGGCAGGCCCCGGCTGCATCTCGCACCAGACGCGCGCCAATCAGTCTCAGGAGACCGATCTGGGGAACGGAAGCCTTCCAGGCGATACCGAGTCCAATGTCCACCACGAGTTGAGCCATGACCAGAAGGAAGAACCCTCCGATACCGACTTTTCCAAGAGCTTCCATAACAGGATGAACGCCTGCTTTGGCTGCAATGAATGTGAAGAGAGCCACGCCCAGAAGGGAGAGGATAATGGGGAGAGTTTTTTTCAACGTCTTCGTCACATGCCGTTTGCAACACGCTCTAACCCACAGTTCTCCAATATTCCAGTCTTGCAGACGCTTTCCCCCGAAAGCCAGCAGCAGTAAGGTACGCGAAAAATTTCAACCTGTTGCTGATGAACCAAGGAGAAGATTGCCACCATGAACGATGTCACACTCGTTACAGGGGCTACCGGGTTCGTCGGTTCTGCTGTTGCCCGCGTGCTCCGGGAACGTGGGCACCGCCTGCGTCTGTTTATTCGGGAAAACTCGGACCGATCCAACATTACAGAGCTCGACGCGGAACTTGCCATCGGAGATCTTTCCGATCCCTCGACTCTTCCGGCAGCGCTTAAAGGCGTAAAAATTCTTTTCCACGTCGCGGCTGATTACCGACTCTGGGTTCCCGACCCCGCAGTGATGATGAAAGCCAATGTGGAGGGGACGCGGAACCTCATGCTGGCTGCCCTGGAGGCCGGCGTAGAGAAGATCGTGTACTGCTCTTCCGTTGCGGCCCTTGGGCTCAACAAGGACGGTACGCCGGCAGACGAAGAAACCTACGTCACGGAAAGCACCGTTATCGGGACCTACAAGCTTTCAAAGTACCGGGCAGAACAGGAAGTTCTGAAGCTGGTTCGTGAAAAGGGACTTCCTGCAATCATCGTCAATCCCTCGACGCCGATTGGTCCGCGCGACATTAAGCCAACACCCACAGGTCAGATGATCCTCGATTGTGCATCCGGTCGGATGCCAGCCTATGTGGAGACAGGCCTCAACATCGTGCATGTTGATGACGTTGCCGAAGGGCATGTTCTGGCGCTTGAACGCGGCAAGATCGGCGAGAAATATATTCTCGGCGGGGAGAACATGATGCTGGGGGATCTTTTTCGTCTCACGAGTGAGATTGCCTGCGTCAAACCGCCCCGCATCAAGCTCAGGCAGTCGTGGCTTTATCCGGTGGCTGTCGTATCTGAATGGCTGGCTCGAGGCTTTGGAATTGAGCCGCGTGTCACCCGTGAAACACTCGCCATGTCTCGGAAGCTGATGTTTTTCTCTTCGATGAAGGCGCAGAGGGAACTTGGCTATGCCCCCCGGCCTGCAAGGGACGCCATAGCGGACGCCATTTCGTGGTTCCGTCTGCATGGACGGATGAAATAATGCTCTATGGAAGTGCACTCACCAGCCTTGGCGCCTGGATCTACCTGACGCTCTTCCATGGAAAATTCTGGCAGGGCGGACCGGTTCTCAAACCTTCCACCGCTCCGCCCTGTGCCCCTGACGTCGCAATCGTCGTGCCCGCGCGGGATGAAGCCGCGTCGATTGAAGCGTGCCTGACGTCGCTACTTGAACAGGATTATGACGGGAAACTGTCGGTCATCCTAGTAGATGATAACAGCACAGATGGAACAGGCGATCTGGCCCGCACCCTGTCTGACCCACACAAACGTCTCACCGTCCTGACCGGTGCTTCGCGTCCTGCCGGGTGGAGTGGCAAGCTCTGGGCTGTCAATCAGGGCGCGCAGGAGGCATTGGACCACATTGGGCCTTACGGATACATCCTGCTAACCGACGCAGATATCATGCATGCGCCGAAGCATCTTTCGACGCTTCTCGCCAAGGCCCGTGCAGACGATCTGGATCTTGTTTCCGAAATGGTGGCTCTGAATTGTGAGAGTTCTGCAGAGCGCTTTCTGGTTCCGGCCTTCGTCTATTTCTTCGCCATGCTGTACCCTTTTGCATGGACGGCAAACGAGCGATCCAAAATCGCAGGCGCAGCAGGAGGGACCATTCTGCTTCGCCGACGCGCACTGGAGCGGATTGGTGGCATTGAGGCTATCCGGGGAGCACTCATCGACGATTGCACCCTTGCAGCGCATGTCAAACGCTCCGGCGGCCGCCTCTACCTGGGCCACAGCGCGCTCGCATGGTCGGTTCGACCATATCGTGGCGCGAAAGACATCTGGGAAATGATCGCCCGGACGGCTTACGTCCAACTCCGGCAATCGCCGCTCCTGCTTCTTGTGACCATTTTCGGAATGACGCTGATCTGGCTCCTTCCTATCGGACTGACCGTTTTTGGGAAAGGGCGTACGAGAAAGGTTGGACTACTGACCTACCTCCTATCCTGCGCTACATTTCTTCCAACCCTGCGACGGTTCGGACTTCCCTTATGGCGCGCGTTGCCGCTGCCGCTGATTGCCGCCTTCTATATGGCCGCAACCATCGGCTCGGCGATCGACCATCACAGGGGCGTTGGCGTACGCTGGAAAAATCGCTCCTATACGGATGAGGCATCGTGACAGAAGACATCTGGGGGACGAAAGACGTCACCTCTGACAAAGGCAAAACCGACGAGAATTTCCCCGTTGGTTCTTTGCTGATTTCCCGCCATCTCCGCCCGTATGTTCATACCTATTACAATTTCGCCCGCGTGGCGGATGACATGGTGGATACATCCGAACTAATCCCGCAGCAGAAAATTGCCCGACTGCGTGGGATGGCGGCCGTCATCAGAGGAGAACTACAGGCTCCGCAACGAGCCGATGCCCAGACAGCGGTGAAACTGAGAGATGTTCTTCTCAAGACAGGCGTACCGCTAGAGACAGCGACAGATCTTCTTGAAGCATTCTGCATGGATGCAGAGAAAACAAGATACGAAAGCTGGCAGGAACTCCTGCATTACTGCCGGTATTCCGCCAATCCTGTCGGTCGGTTCTTACTGCTGCTTCACGCAGAAGGGCACGAAACCCTTGCACCTTCAGATGCTCTGTGTTCAGCGCTTCAGGTGATTAATCACCTGCAGGATGCAGCAAAAGATCTTCAGGTTCTGGACCGCTGCTACATTCCACTACCCTGGCTTGAGGAAGAGGGCGTTAATATTGACGACCTGAGGCTGGTACGCAGTAAGCCCGGCCTGAGACGGGTTTTCGACAGGATGCTGGATGGGGTGGATGCACTGAACCGTGAAGCACGCGGTCTTCCAATGCTGATCCGGGATCGGCGGATGCGGCTGGAGGCCGCTGTCATTGTGGAACTGTCGCATATTCTGGCCAAGCGCCTGCGCCGACAGGACCCGGTGGCCGAACGGGTTGCCCTTACAAAAGCCGACGGGGCAAAAGCTCTGCTTCTGGCAATGCGCTACTGGCCGACGCACTGAATAAAAAAAACGGGAGGCCAGAAAGCCTCCCGTTTGAACTATCAGCCGATGATGCGGTCCAGTGCCGCACAGAATTTCTTCATTTCACTCATCGAGCCAACCGTGATGCGGGATGCATTGGGCCAGACCGGCCAGGAACGACCAATGATAATGTTTTCCTTCAGGAATGCCTCCTTGATCGGCCCGGCAGGCCGCTTCCAGTCAATAACGAACATATTTGCATCAGACGGGATAAAGCTGATCCCCTTTTTCTGAAGATGGTCGTAGGTCATGGCGCGGGCCGCAATCATCTCACGACGACGGGCATCGATATCGGCCTTCATGGTGAGGCTCTTCGTGCCACACACAACCGCCGGGATAGGCAGCATGTGTGTCTGGTTTACGCCATCGTAGCGCATCATTTTTTCATGAAGGGCAGGGGGAGCCATGCTGAAGCCGAGGCGCAGGCCAGCCATTGCGAACATTTTCGAGAATGTTCGCAGAACGACAACATCCCGCCCTTCGGCAACAAGCGCAACAGCGCTCGGAGCATTGGAGAAGTGGATATAAGCTTCATCGACAAGAACGATGGAGTCTTTCGGCTTGTTCGCGACCAGCCAACGAATATCTTCCAGCGGCGTCAGTGTACCGGTCGGATTGTTGGGCGAACAGATATAATAAACGCCAGCGTTCGGATCCGCCTTCAGCATCGCCTTTACGTCGGTTTTGTAACCGTTTGACGCATCCAGAGGCACTTTTTTAAGCGGAATCTGGAGCCATTCAGACGCGACCCAGCCCGCTTCGTAGCTCGGATCAGCCGTCACAAGGCCACGGGTCGGAGAACAGAACGTCACAATCGTACGGCAGAGTGGATCAGAAGACCCGCCCCAAGGCAGAATGCAGTTCTCTGGAATATTATCAATCTTGGCAGCCGTGCTGATCAGATCTTCGCGCGTATGACCCGTAGGGTCGTAGCGGTTTCCTTCGAAAACCGCAGCAGCACCAGCCTTGGCAGCAGCGGGGAAAGGACCGGTCCAGCACTCATTGCTGCCAATACGGACCATTTTGGTCACATCGCCAGGCGGGAGTGCCGTGAGAGGGGAGGCCTCAGCGCGCCCAACGATAGACCGTACCGCCATGCCTGCACTCAGAAGTGCAGCTACGCGGCCCAGACTACGACGGGAGTAACCGCGTGAAAGGAGATCATCTTTTGCTTCAGAGGACAGGCGGTCGGTCATGCTCGGTTCACGCTCCTAGAATGTCTGAAAACATATTAGAAACGAAACGATCTGTCTGTCAAAGGGCCAATTGAGTTCCAGTTTCAATATTCAGGATTTTGTTTGTCTACCGGAACAGACGTAGGTTCTCCTTCTGCACCAGCATACGTCAGAAGGAGAATGGTCGGTTCGTTTCCTGACACACCGCGATGAACGTCATTCACGGACTCCGCAAAAGCTTCTCCCTGATGAAACGTCTGACTTTTACCACTTTCCTTGTCCTGAATTGTCAGGGAACCCTGCAGAACATATCCCGCATTCGGAAACGGATGTTTATGCCAGGGCAGGGCCGTATGGGCCGGGATCGTCAGGCGAATCATGCTGAGCTCCGGCTGGGCCGTCGTATAAGGCGCGTAGGCTACGCCGTTCCATGAATGCGTGGCTTTCAGAAGATGATCGGCATGGGCTTTGGCTGACGACGATTCTGCTTGAGCCACAGACAAACTCGAACAGACAGCGATGGTGGCAAGAAAGAGACTGAACTTCATGGGACCTCCTGATGGAAGGGTGTTGCCTTTTGGCATCATAGGAACGTATGGCATCCCATTCCGTTCGAGCCGACTTTGTGACAGGCCCGTTTGGCGTTAGAACGCAGCATTTCTGAAACAGGACAGGGGACAGACATGGTTTTCAGCAGGGCGCGTGCTTCTTCCGGTCTTCCCTGCGCGCAGGCCGATCTTGACCATGTGGAGCATATCGTTACTGCATCCGGCACGTCTTTTGCGCGTGGTATGAAGGTTCTGCCGACAGCAAGACGTCAGGCCATGTTTGCAATCTATGCCTTCTGCCGCGAGGTAGACGATATTGCTGACGGTGATGCAGGAGTTGCAGATCCGCTGCAGGCTCTGCAGGAGTGGCATGACCGCATCGAGCGCCTTTATAAGGGTGAAACGCGCGATGCTCTGGACCGCGTGCTTGTAGCGACCATTTTTCGTTTCGATCTGCGGGCTGAAGATTTCCACGCTATCATTGACGGAATGGCCATGGATTGCGGTGATCCCATCATCGCACCAGATGAAAAAACGCTTGATCTGTATTGTGATCGCGTTGCGTCAGCAGTTGGCCGGTTGTCCGTCCGGGCGTTCGGCGATTCTTCGCCAGCCGCCGACCTTGTCTCGAAGCATTTGGGAAGAGCGCTTCAGCTCACGAACATCCTGCGAGATATTGCTGAAGATGCCGAACGCAGCCGTCTCTATCTGCCGTCAGAACTGCTCGAACGCTTCAATGTTCCCAGCGATCCGAAAGAAGCCCTGTACGCTCATGGTCTGGATGGCGTAGGCCACATCCTTGCCAAACGCGCCCATGACCATTTCCGGGAGGCACGCCGTGCCATGAAGGACTGTGATCATAAGGCGATGCGTCCGGCGCGGATGATGGCAGCATCCTACGAGCCGGTTCTGAATGCTTTGGAAAAAAGAGGGTGGAAGAACCCTGAGGCGGTAGCAAAAGTCAGCAAAGGCTGGCGTGCGGTCCGCGCTCTGGCGGCATATGTGAAATAAGCCCATGAGCCACGTTCATATCATTGGTGGCGGCCTGGCGGGTCTTTCCGCGGCCGTCGAACTTGCCGCACAGGCCAAGGTCACGATTTACGAGGCGGGTCCGGCCTGTGGGGGACGAGCACGTTCATTTCATGACAAGACACTCGATGCCCTGATTGATAACGGCAATCATCTGATCCTGTCTGCAAATGGTCTGACCTTTCGTTATCTTGATATTCTTGGCGCCCGTCACACATTGAGTGGCCCGGGTATTCCAATTTTTCCCTACTATGATCTGCAGGACGATCTGGCGTGGACGCTGCGTTTATCCAAGGGAAAGATACCGTTCTGGGCACTTCCCGGTGGTCGCCGCGTGCCTGGCATGAAGCTCTCAGAACTTGCGTCTCTGGGACGCTTTCTGAAAGCCAATGACAATACGGTCGTTGAAGACTGCCTCAAACCGGGTCAGTTCAGCCGCCGCCTTTTAGAACCCTTTGCAATTTCGGTTCTTAACACAGACCTGCACACAGGAAGCGCGCTGCTCCTGGGAAATGTGATCCGCAAGTCTCTGGCGCAAGGTGGGATGGCGTGCTGTCCCTGGTTCCCTGAAATCGGACTTTCCGAAACGCTGGTGGACCCGGCTCTTGCCTACCTGCGGCGCTATCATGGAGAAATCCGTACCGGTGTGCGGGTCAGCGCAATCGAGCGTGAAAAAGGGCGTGTTACAGCCATCGAGACCACAGAAGGGCGAATTGAGCTTGGCCCGGAAGATCATGTCATCGTGGCTGTACCCGGACCTGTGGCACAAAGCCTGCTTCCGGAAATCATTGCTCCTGATGCTTTCGAAAGCATCGCGAATGCGCATTTCAAGCTCTCGGCTCCCGTCAAAGCACGGGGCGTCGTCGCGCAGGCACGATTTGTCGGGCTTGTCGGGGGTATTTCGGAATGGATCTTCCTGAAGGGTGACGTCCTGTCCGTAACAGTCAGCGCCGCCAATCGCTACACCGACCGCGACAGCAACGAAATGCTGGCTACGATCTGGTCTGAAATCAGACGCGCGCTTGATCCCGTTCTGCCTCAGCCCCTGCCTGTTGCGATGCCTCCAGCACGCCTGCTGCGTGAGAAGCGGGCTACGTTTGCCGCAACACCCGAGCAGAACCGCCGCCGTCCTACAGCCAAAACCGACACGGCAAACCTGGCACTTGCCGGAGACTGGACGAACACAGGCCTTCCTTCGACCATTGAAGGGGCAATCCAGTCAGGATTGGCAGCAGTCAGCGCTCTGGGATTCCGTTCAGCCATAAAACACACGGAATCGTGAGGCGCACTCACGAAGCTATGCCTGTAACACCACTCCCCTTTATGAGGGCTGCATGTCCCGGAAGACCTGAATAATGTTGATCTATCCAGACGAAAAAGAAGACCGCATGAGCGAGACCCTTTCCCACAAGCCCATTGAGGGAGATGACGTCACTCGTGCGATCGAGGGGGCTCATGCAGCCCTTGGCAAACGTCAGAAGGACGATGGGCACTGGGTTTTCGAGCTTGAAGCCGATGCCACCATTCCTGCTGAATACGTTCTTCTGGAACACTATCTGGATCGGATCGATCAGGAAAAGCAGAACAAGATTGGCGTTTATCTCCGTCGCATTCAGGGCGAGCATGGTGGTTGGCCCCTATACTTCGGTGGTGGCTTCGATCTTTCTGCAACGGTCAAAGCTTATTTTGCCCTGAAGGCCATTGGTGACAGCATTGACGCGCCGCATATGCGGCGCGCACGTGAAGCCATTCTGGACCATGGTGGCGCAGCGCGCTCCAACGTCTTTACTCGTATTCAGCTTGCGCTGTTTGGGGAAGTTCCCTGGGACGCGACACCTGTTATGCCGGTTGAGTTGATGCTCCTCCCCAGGAAGGCTTTCTTCTCTGTGTGGAACATGTCTTACTGGTCTCGCGCGGTGCTCGCTCCCATGCTGGCTGTGGGGGCTTTGAAGCCTCAGGCCGTCAACCCTCGCGGTATTCATATACAGGAACTGTTCGTCAAACCGCCATCTGAGGTCAAAGACTGGATACGCGGGCCTTACCGCTCTATCTGGGGTCGCGCGTTCAAGCATCTGGATACGGCGTTACGGCCAGTCCTGCCGCTCATCCCCAAGACAGTTCATGACAAAGCCCTCAAGGCGGCCATCAGCTTTATCGAGCCGCGCCTGAGCCGGGGCGGCCTCGGTGCAATCTATCCTGCCATGGCTAATGTGGTCATGCTGTATCGTGCCCTGGGTGTGCCGGATAGTGATCCGCGTGTTGTGACGGCATGGGAGTCCATTCAGGATCTTCTGGTTCACAAGGACGACGAAATTTACTGCCAGCCCTGCGTGTCCCCTGTCTGGGATACAGGGCTGTCCGGTCTGGCCATGATGGAAGCTGCGTCCGGAGCACATCCGACAAAGCGTGATGAAACCCTCGCAAAGCTGAAGAAAAGTGCCGAGTGGCTGAGAGATCGTCAGATCCTCGACGTCAAGGGTGATTGGGCAATCAACACGCCCGATCTGCGCCCAGGGGGATGGGCCTTTCAGTATGAAAACGATTATTACCCAGACGTGGATGACACGGCTGTTGTCGGCATGCTGCTGCATCGTGTTGATCCCGAAGAGAATCGTGAGACGATTGAGCGCGCCCGCGAATGGATCATCGGAATGCAGAGTACGAACGGAGGCTGGGGCGCGTTCGACGTCGATAATGACCTTGAGGTACTGAACCATATTCCGTTCTCGGATCATGGCGCACTCCTTGATCCTCCTACGGCAGACGTCTCGGCCCGGTGCATTTCCTTCCTATGCCAGCTTGGTCATCCGGAAGATCGCCCGGTGATCGACAAGGCTCTGGACTACCTCCGCAAAGAGCAGGAAAAAGAAGGGTGCTGGTTTGGGCGCTGGGGGACAAATTATATCTACGGAACATGGTCCGTTCTCTGCGCTTTGAATATCGCAGGCATTTCCTATGACGATCCCATGGTGAAGCGCGCTGTGAACTGGCTTGAAGATATTCAGCGTTCGGACGGCGGCTGGGGTGAGGATTGCGCGACCTATGAGGGCGCACCTCCGGGGATTTACAAAGAAAGCCTGCCATCGCAGACGGCTTGGGCTGTTCTGGGCCTCATGGCTGTGGGACGTAGGGACAGTGAGGCCGTCAAGCGCGGCATCAATTTCCTGATGTCCCAGCAGGATGAGAACGGGGAATGGCAGGAAGAAGCCTACAATGCCGTTGGCTTCCCGAAGGTCTTCTACCTTCGTTATCATGGTTACAAGCAGTTCTTCCCGCTTCAGGCCCTGTCCCGATATCGCAATCTGGGAACCAGCAACACGGGCCGAGTGGAATACGGTTTCTGATGCTTGGTGTTCTGGTTGGAATGAAGCAGGAAGCGCGCATTATCCGCCGCTTCCTGCCTGCTGCCCCGATTGCTCTGAGCAACGCGACAGCATCTGGCGCAGTAGAGGGAGCTGCACGGCTTGTTCAAGCAGGTGCAACCCGGCTGTTATCCTTTGGCTGTGCCGGGGGTCTATCGTCCAGCGTTGTGCCGGGAACGATCATCGTGGCAGACCGGGTCGTTGTTCAGGACAAATCCTACAACGCAGACATTGCTTTGAGCAGATGCTTCGGGGCCGATCATGCGCGCCGTGGAGGTCTTCTGCACAGCAACAACCTTATCGAGACAGCAGAAGAAAAAAGCCTTCTATACGGCCAAACCCGTTGCGTGGCGGTCGATATGGAAAGTGGCGCGGTTGCCCAGACAGGCAAGCCCTTTGCTGTGCTAAGGGTGGTCTGCGATGATTCGGACCGGGATCTGCCGCCTGCTGCTCGTGATGGCTTGAAAGATGGTGCCATATATCTTCCCGGATTGCTTGGCTCTCTCGTGAGACATCCCAAGCAGATTCCAGCCCTGATGGGACTTGGAAGAGACGCAGCAGCGGCCCAGAAGGCCATTG
The DNA here is from genome assembly GCF_015244665.1 of Gluconobacter japonicus. Taxonomy (NCBI): domain Bacteria; kingdom Pseudomonadati; phylum Pseudomonadota; class Alphaproteobacteria; order Acetobacterales; family Acetobacteraceae; genus Gluconobacter; species Gluconobacter japonicus. The sequence goes on along the minus strand of NZ_JABCQN010000003.1, from coordinate 358,318 downwards.
CCTTATTTCTGGAAACCTATCCGCCGCAGTTTTGAGAAAACGGTCGCGCCTACGAACGCAGCGATAACACCAGCTGGAACCAGCCATGGGAAGGCGATGGGGTGCCCATCAAGACGCACCATCGCCAACAGACCCAACACGGCAATAGATACCAGAAAACCAGCAATTCCGCTTGTTTCGTCCCGAGAATGCGCGAGCATGGCCAGCAGGAAAATGCCTAACGTCGCACCGTAGCTGTAGGACGCTATGGAGAGACCGAACACGACAGCAGAGCCGGTCGGGTGCGAAAACAACAAAGCGGTTGCGACTAGCAAAACAGCCCAGAACGATGTCGCCGTGCGCAGGGAGAGCGTGTTTTTAGGAAAGAAGTCACTTCTGGTTGCCGCAGCCATGGAATTCATTGCGCTGGAAAGCGATCCCATTGTCGCGGCTAAAATACCCGCAATCAGCAATCCGCGGAGAATCGGCGGTAATGTCAGAATAAACTTCGGAAAAAGTGCATCTGGCGCGCCCTGATACTCCGGCCAGAGAACATGCAGCCCAACGCCTATAAAAGAAAGCAATGCGAAGAGAAGCGCCACGACAAAGACGCTTCCGATCATCGCAGCACGCGCGCCTCCAAGAGTTCTGGCGGCAAGGCAGCGCTGTAGCATCAACTGATCCGTCCCGTGAGACGCCAGGGAGAGGATCGCTCCTCCCACCACGGCACCCGTTACCGAGAACGGGTTGGTGAAAGCGGGCAAACCGGATGTGAAGAGTGGGGCGGCATGAAAGACGGCAGGACCAATACGGTCAAACAGCACAATGCCACAGGCAGCACTTCCGCCCAGATAAAGAACAAGCTGGAGCGTATCGGACCACACCACAGCCTTCAGACCACCCGCCAACGTGTAGGCCAATGTCAGCACGACGATGCCTATGAGCAAAACGAAGTCAGGGACGGGGTATCCGATACTCGCAAACAGGAGGGAGACAGGAAGGATGCCTGCATAGAGGCGAACCCCTTCCGCCAGAAGACGTGTCAGGAGAAATGTGCCAGAGACGAGCTTCTGAAGACGATGACCAAAACGTTGTCCGACATACCGGTAAATGGATGTGGCGCCGCGCTCATGAAGCGGCAGAAACCATATCGCAACGGCAACGCGCCCAAACAGGTATCCCAGAGCCAGCCCCAAGAAGACATAGCCATGTAGAAAGGCAACGCCGGGAACACTAACGATTGTGAGTGTTGATGTTTCTGTGGCCACCAGTGACAGGCATATGGCCCAGGGCGGCAAATCCTTGTGAGGCTGCCGCGCCAATATTAGCGCGAAGACGGGCAGGGAGGCCAAGTACAGCAGGATTACGGTCAGGCTCTGGATCATCCTGTCCGTTCTGTAGCCGCAACATGTTCCGGTCAAGCGCGCAAACTGATGAGCGCTTCTGAAAAGCACTCATCAGAAGGGAGGTTAGTCTTCTTCGGTCAGACGTTCGGGACGAAACCCGGTAGCGATGACGTACAGCTCGCTTGATTCTTTTCTGGAAGCAGGCGGCTTGACGTGTTTGACGGAAGCGAAGGCCAGCTTCATGGAATCAAGCATCTGCTTTTCAGAGCCGCCCTGGAAAACCTTGGCAACAAAGCTGCCACCTTCGGCAAGAACCTGCATAGCAAAGTCGAGCGCACCTTCGGCAAGCCCCATGATGCGCATATGGTCGGTCGCTGCGTGACCAGTTGTATTGGGAGCCATATCAGACATCACAAGATCCGCAGGGCCGCCAAGAATTTCCTTCAGGCGGTCCGGCATTTCAGGATCGGTGAAATCACCTTCGATGATCTCGGCTCCACTCACGGGATCGACGGGCAGGAGGTCAACGCCCGCAATATGCCCTGCACCACGCTTGACGGCCACCTGTGACCAGCCACCAGGAGCCGCGCCAAGATCAATGACGCGCGCGCCTGGCTTGATGATGTGAAAACGGTCATCAATTTCGATCAGCTTGAAAGCGGCACGAGACCGCCAGCCCTGCTTCCGGGCGGCAGCCACATAAGGGTCATTCAACTGACGGTTCAGCCAGCGCTGCTGGGCCGTCGTACGGCCACGGGCAGTGCGGAGCGTGACGACCTTGTTACGGGCTGTCTGGGATGTAGAGGCGTCCTGTGTGGCATCAGCAGCCCCGGGGGCGGCTGCGCTCTTAAGAGCTTTTCCAGGGATGCGCTTGGGTCCCGTATCCTTTTTAGAAGAACCGGAGCGGGATCTGGGCGGCTTCATATCGTGGCGTAATTCCCGAGAGGGCCCCTTGAACGGGGCGTGACATGACGATAGGGCCTGCGGCGTTCCCGTGTGAAACGCTGGCCATGATCGCGGGCCATACGCAGCAGCATGCCGTCACGCAACCCCCGATCGGCAATCGTGACCTCTTCTATAGGCCATGCGCGGTGAATTGCCTCGAAAATTGCGCAACCCGGAAGAACATATTTCACACGATCCTCTCCCACGCATGGATGGGCGGAAAGATGATTTCTCGAAAGCCCGCGCAACGTATTGATGGCTTCGCGCATGACGTCGCCCGGCAACGTCAGGCCATCAATCGCCGCACGATTATAACGAGGCAGGGAAAGAGCCACACCAGCAAGGGTCGTCACCGTCCCCGAGGTTCCCAGAAGACAGGCATTCCCCTGGGTGATTTCCCTCCGGATGCGGTGAATATTCTCGAAATCAGCCAGATGACTCTGAACGTAAGACACCATCTCTTCGTATGAAGAGCCGTGACCCTCGCCGAACATTTCCTGAAGGGTAATGACGCCGACAGGCATACTGGTTGTGCCGATCAGAGTCTGGGACTTGCGAGCCTGATCCACCCGGACCCATGCAACTTCGGTTGACCCACCACCAATATCGAACAGAACGCCACGCTCAGCCCGGGCAGGGGCATGAGACGGCACACGGAAAAGCGGAGAGCAGCTTTCAAGAGCCAGTTCGGCTTCTTCGCGAGCAGTAATGATGTCGATGGTCAGGCCGATTTCGCTCTGAACACGCTCAAGGAACTCGCGACCGTTCGCCGCCTTGCGGCAGGCTTCCGTTGCAACGGCACGAACGTGGGAAAGGGGCCATTGCTTCATGCGTTCCACACAGATCCGCAGAGCATCCAGCGCGCGCGTCATGGACTCTTCAGCCAGGCGGCCACTCAAACGCAGTCCTTCGCCAAGACGAACGGAGCGGTTGAAGCTATCAACCACACGGAAACCATTGGCTGTTCCGGCAGCAATCATGAGACGGCAATTATTGGTTCCAAGATCAATGGCACCAAAGAACGGTCCGGTCTGACGGGTACTAGACGTCCGTACTGACGCCTGACCTGATAGCCTGTGCTCCGTTCCTTGCCTCATCATCTTGTTTAGGCTCCCGATTTGCCCGTTTTGGGACCTTGGATAAGCAGCATGAGACGGGAAAACGTCTGACCGCAAGAAAAATATCAGTTTTTCTAAAAAAAATGAAAATGCCCCCTTGCGTCACCCAGCCGTGATGGGTAAACACCCACTCACCGCTTGGGAGATAGTTTAGCGGTAGAACTACCGGCTCTGACCCGGTCAGCCCTGGTTCGAATCCAGGTCTCCCAGCCAAGAAATTCCTTAAAATCTACCGCAAAAAAGAGACTTCCCCTCCAGGGGGAAATTAGTCTATGAGGACCCGCCAACGGCCGGTCGGGCCTTTTGGCTCCCGGTTCTGATTTCAGCGTCTCACGACGCATGACCAACGGGGGCCAGCGGGCATGACATCTTCTTCCTGCACAACTGATCTAAGCGCACGCATTCGCGAGGCACTGGCATTTGACGATGTTCTCGTCGAGCCAGCTGAATCATCCGTGCTTCCGGCCCAGACGTCGACACGTACACGCCTTACACGCACCATCGAGCTGAACATTCCCCTGATGTCCTCCGCCATGGATACGGTGACGGAAGATGGCATGGCCATTGCCATGGCTCAGCAGGGCGGCATGGGCGTCATTCACAAGAACCTCTCCATTGAAGAGCAGGCCGAGCAGGTTCGTCGCGTCAAGCGCTTTGAATCCGGCATGGTGGTCAATCCCGTCACCGTTGGTCCAGACCAGACACTGGCAGAGGTCAACGCCATCATGGCCCGCCATGGCGTCTCGGGTCTGCCCGTTGTGGAAGACGGGACAGGCATCCTTGTTGGCATTCTGACCAATCGTGACGTCCGCTTCACGACGGATCTGAATACCCGCGTTCGCGATCTGATGACGAAAGAGAACCTTGTCACGGTTCTGAACGGCGCTGCGCCAGAAGAAGCCCGCGCACTGCTGCATCGCCACCGTATTGAAAAGCTTCTGGTTGTTGATGAGGGCGGTCGCTGCATTGGCCTGATTACGGTCAAGGATATGGACAAGGCCACAACTCATCCGCTCGCCATCAAGGACGATCAGGGCCGCCTGCGTTGTGCTGCGGCTGTTGGCGTTGGCGAAGACGGACTGACTCGCGCAGCGGCCCTCGTGGAAGCTGGCGTAGACGTCATTGTCGTAGATACGGCGCATGGCCACTCACATGGCGTTCTGAACACCGTCCGGACCCTTAAAGAGCGTCATCCCGCTCTTCAGGTCATTGCGGGCAACGTCGCCACGCCGCAGGCAGCGCGCGCACTTATTGAAGCCGGCGCCGACTGCATCAAGGTAGGTATCGGTCCGGGGTCCATCTGCACCACGCGTGTTGTTGCCGGTGTAGGCGTCCCTCAGTTTTCCGCCGTTATGGAAACCGCCGCGGCCTGTCATGAACTTGACGTTCCGGCCATCGCGGACGGTGGCATCCGGACATCCGGCGACATTGTGAAGGCTATCGGCGCTGGTGCTGACGTCGTGATGGTAGGCTCACTACTGGCTGGCACAGATGAAAGCCCGGGCGAAACGTTCCTGTATCAGGGACGCGCCTACAAGTCCTATCGGGGCATGGGTTCTCTTGGTGCTATGGCTCGGGGATCTGCGGATCGTTATTTCCAGGCGGAAGTCCGTGACACGCTGAAGCTTGTACCGGAAGGGATCGAAGGGCAGGTTCCTTATAAGGGTGGCATGGCCCCGGTCGTGCATCAGCTCGTTGGTGGCCTGAAGGCCGGCATGGGCTACACCGGATCTGCCACAGTTGCTGATCTTCAAGTCCGTACCATGTTCCGTCGCATCACAAACGCTGGCCTGCGTGAAAGCCATGTTCATGACGTGACAATCACACGTGAAGCCCCGAACTACCGTAGGGACTGACATTTCATATGCATTGGCCTCTCGCTTTGAGAGGCCAAACCGGCTACGGGGGCCATATGACCCCCGCAGCTCGCCTTTCCGGCGCCATTGATCTGCTTTGTGCGATCCAGAATGCGCCCCGCCGTCCCGCAGACGCCACCGCCAACGCTTTCTTCCGTGAACGCCGCTATATCGGTGGCGGAGACAGACGCGCCATTTCCACACTGGCCTGGGATGTGCTTCGTGGTTGGAGACGGCTGCACTGGCATCTGGAAGGCAGTCAAGGCGACATTTCTCCACGCCTGCTCTGCGCAGCCTCCATGCTGCTGTCTGGCACGACGATGGATCAGGTCCGGATGATGTTCAGCGGCGAGCGCTATGCCCAAAACCCTCTGACGCCGCGTGAGGATATCAACCTCAAGCATCTGGAAGGAAAAGAACTTTCCAGCCAGAAGCAACCAATCGCTATCCGCCTGGAATATCCGGATTGGATCGAGCCCGCGCTTCGCGAGACCTTCGGTTCCCGCATGGCGGATGAGATGGAAGCCATGCTGGGCGCACCCACACTGGATCTGCGCGTGAACCTTCTGAAGGGCACGCGGGAAGACGCTCTACGTGCGCTGAAGCGGGAAGGGCTAAATGCTGTTCCGACCAAGCTTTCCCCATGGGGTCTGCGCCTCGATGGGCGTCAGCCCGTCACGGCCGCACAGGCCTTCAAGGATGGCCTGGTCGAAATTCAGGATGAAGGATCGCAACTGGTTGTCGCGGCAGCTGATGCGCGCCCAGACAACCGCGTTCTGGATTACTGTGCAGGCGCAGGCGGCAAGACGCTCGCCCTTGCCATGACCATGGAAAATAAAGGCCATATCGTTGCCTGCGACGTTCACGAGAAACGCCTTGAAGGTGCGGTGAAGCGTCTGCGTCGGGCAGGCGTTCACAACGTTGAACGCCACCTTCTGGTGACAGGCGACAAATGGGCCAAACGTCGTGCTGCGAGCTTCGATCGTGTTCTGGTAGACGCGCCGTGTTCAGGAACGGGCACGTGGCGTCGCAACCCGGATGCACGCCTGCGCCTGACGCCAGAGGACATTCAAGAACTTGTTATCAAACAGTCCGAAATCCTTGATCGTGCAGCATCTTTGGTCAAACCGGGCGGCCGGATGATCTACGCGACGTGCTCTCTTCTGGCTGCTGAAAATGGCCAGCAGATTGATGCGTTCCTGAAGCGCAGGACGGACTTTGTTCGCGTTCCAACAGAAGATTTGCCTGACCTTCTTCCGGCTGAACTCCGCGAAAAGGCCCAGTTTTCCCTGACCCCGCTTCGGGACGGAACAGACGGCTTCTTCGCCTGCGTCATGCAGCGTCTGGAGCCCGTTGCTCGGACGGAAGAAGCTCCTTCCACATAACAAGAGCATCCACATAGCCGCGCTCGGGGTGGTTGAAGGCACCAGGAAGTGTTCCAACCACCCGGAAACCGAGACGCGTCCAGAGTGCGATGGCGCGGTCATTGGTGCTGACAACGAAATTGAACTGCATAGCCCGGTAGCCCAAGGCCTGCGCTTCTTTCAGGGCAAACTCACCCATTTGACGGCCAGCACCGTATCCGGGAGACGCGACGAAGGCCGCATTCCCGACATGTCGACCACCACCTGACTGATTATCCTGAAGATAAAAAGTTCCGACGATCTCACCGTCAGAACTTTCCGCCACAAACACGCGATGTTCGACAGCCATCCAATATCCGAGGGCCTGCCGACGGCCCCATGTCCTCGAAAGGGCATAGGTTTCGCCAGCCTTGAGAACAGGCGCAAGAACACGCCAGATCCCCTCCCGATCCAGGGATTGCGCAGGGCGGATGACCAGTTTCGATTCTGACATGCAGATACTCCCTGTAAAGTGAGACGGTTAGGCCCGAACCATGATCCGGGTTATGATGCCGGTTTCCAAGTCAGCACGGGACAGACGCGCTCTTACACATGCAGTATGATATCTTCCTCGGCATAGCCCTGACATTCGGGGCCGGAATGCTGGCCCAGTGGGTCGCCTGGCGGTTTCGCCTTCCCGCGATCGTCCTTCTCTTTACCATAGGACTGCTATTCGGGCCTGGGCTCGGCCTTCTGCACCCATCCGAGACGATGGGATGGGTCTTCCGACCACTGGTTTCGCTCCTTGTTGCCATCGTGGTGTTCGAGGGGGGAATGGCGCTGGACATTCGCCAGTTGCGGGAAGCCGGGGAGGGCGTCGCACGCCTGACGATGCTTGCCCTGCCCATCAACTGGGTCCTGGGGTCACTTGCAGCTCATTATGTCGCCCATCTCGAGTGGGGTACAGCGATGCTCTTCGGAGCCATCATCGTTGTGACAGGCCCAACTGTCGTGCTTCCACTCCTGCGCAGCGCCAAGCTTCAGCCCCGGGTCGCAGCTTTCCTGAGATGGGAAGCCATTGTCAACGATCCATTAGGCGCAATTCTTGCGGCAGTTGTTCTGCAACTGATGCTGCTGCATGTGGATCTGCACACTGGCGTATTCTTTACCCACACATTGCCAGACCTTCTGGCCGCAGCAACGGAATCCATTTCAGCCGGTATCCTTCCTGCTTATTTGATCCGCTATCTTTTCACGCGCGACATGATGCCGGAAATCCTCAAGACGCCGGTTCTCATTTCCATGGCGCTGGTCATCTTCACGGCCTGCAATCTGGAAATGGAAGGGGCAGGACTGGTTGCCGTAACCATCTTCGGTATGGCTCTGACCAACCTCCATGTTCCAGGCGTTGCCGAGTTGCGTCGTATCAAGGAATCCATGGTGGTTCTGGTGGTCTCGGTGCTGTTTATTCTGCTAACGGCCGACCTGCATCGGGATGTTCTCAAGCATCTTTCCATCCCGATCCTGATGCTGACCCTCGTTGTGCTGTTTGTCGTCCGGCCTGTAGGGATTTTCTTTTCCACGCTCGGCACAAGCATGCCCTGGAAAGAACGGCTCTTTGTTGGCTGGATCGCGCCACGCGGTATCGTAGCTGCGGCTGTTGCAGGTGCTGCGGGCATCCGCCTGAAGGAAACCGGCTATCAGTCCGCTGACCTGATTATGCCAGCCGTGTTCGCGGTCATTGCCGTCACAATGATCCTGCATGGCTTCTCGCTTCGACCCATTGCAAGAGCGCTAAAACTCACCCTTTCAAACGATCCGGCGATTGCCATTCTGGGTGCCAGCGGATGGTCCGTTGATCTTGCAGCGTGCCTGCACCGGGAAGGTATTCCAGTCCTTCTCGTGGACAACAGATCGAGTGCCCTGATGCCAGCGGCGCAGATGGATATTCCGGTTCTGCGCACGGAACTGTTGTCTCAGCACGGGCAGGAGGCCCTTGAGGAGCGCCCTGCTGATTACCTGATCGCGACGACGGGTGATGGTATTTATAACGGCATGATCTGTGGCCATCTGGCTCCGGCCATGGGGCGGGAACGCGTGTTCCAGATCAGCCCTGGTGTAGCGAGACTTGATTTTTATCACGGCCTGTCCCGTGATTCGCGTGGTAAGGTTCTTGGAGAACCTGCGTGGAACTACACCCTGTTCGATACGCTTTTTGAGCAGGGGTGGCGCTTTACGTCCCGCGTAGCAACAGACGCGAATGCAGGCGGTTTCGGAACGGATGATAACCGACTGGATATTCTCGTCAGTCGACGGACAGCCATCCTTATTCGATCCGCCGAGGACCCGACAACGGTTGTACCACTGCCGGGAGATCTGATGATTTCCATGGTCCCACCTACCGATCAGACCAAAGCGGAAGGGGAAGCGTCTTAGGGCGCTTCCACAATAATCGAGGTTAGCCCCTGTGCCAGGACGCGGCGGAGATCGCGTTCCTGTAAAGCGATGCACCCTTCCGTAAACCCCGTCACAGTCGGCAGATGCAGGAAAATTGCTGATCCACGCCCCGACTCGGGTTTGAGATCGTTCCATCCCATCACAATGCAGAGATCGTAAGCATGGTCTTCTCTCCACATTTTTTCGCATGAGGCAGCGTGCGGGAGAGTAACCGGCCGGTTGTAGTCGCAAGAACCCATGTCATCGCACCATCCATCTGATGGAGCAATCGGCTCAATGGGCAGGCCAGCGCCGGAAACCGGCCTTTCCGTACGGTCAGCACGATAGAGAATACGGCGGAGAGGCAACTCTCCGACCGGCGTCGCGTGGTCGCCTTCGCGCTTGTCAAGACGTATGCCGCCCGATCCAATCAAAGCCGGAATAATTTCGTTTCGGAAGTAGAGAAAAGCGCGGTTTTCAGCGATTCTCAAATTAGCTTTAGTCATCAGGCTGTTTTCTTTTCAATTTGCATTTGTCATACCTCATGTTGCAAGTTTGCTTCGCTTTCCAGCAATGGGGAGAGAAGAATTAGATGCGTGGCTTATCAACGCGAACCCACGCGGATGTGACGCTTCCGCTCAGATAAGACGAGACAGGTATTATGGCAGGTCCCCGCCCCATCCTCGTAGTTGATGACGACGACACACTCCGGCAGTTGCTGGCAGAACAGCTCCAGCACGGTGGCGAACTTGAGACGATTGAAGCGACTTCTGTCGCGACTGCTCGGGAACTGCTGAAGAAGCCGGGGGCACGCTATGATGCGATGCTGCTGGACATCACCCTTCCAGATGGGGATGGACGCGATTTCTGTGCGGAGTTGCGTCGTGAGGGCGTTCGCATGCCAATCATCATCCTGACCGGCTCAGATGATGAAAGCGATATTGTTCGCGGCCTGGATGCCGGTGCCAATGATTACGTGGCCAAGCCTTTCCGGATTGGCGAACTTCTGGCCCGACTTCGCGCACAGCTCCGGATTTTTGAAAACAGCGAAGATGCTGTTTTTGAAATCGGGCCTTATGCGTTCCGTCCCTCCGCAAAACTCCTCGTCGAGACCGCGCGTAACCGCCGGATCCGTCTGACGGAAAAGGAAGCAGCGATCCTGAAGTATCTGTATCGTGCAGGGCATCGCCCCGTGGCACGCCAGGTTCTTCTGAACGAGGTTTGGGGCTACAACGCAGCCGTCACGACCCATACGCTTGAAACGCATATCTATCGTCTGCGTCAGAAGATCGAGCCGGATCCGACCAAGACATCCCTGCTCATCACGGAAGGGGGCGGTTATCGCCTTGATCCAGAGGGCAAAACAGTCGCTACAGCGGAATCACTCCCGGCCTGAAGCCGGGAGCAAGCCGGTCAGGCTGGATCAAAATCCAGCACGACCGGCACATGATCTGACGGGCTTTCCCAGTCCCGCACATCCCGACGAATACGGATATCCCGTAATCCCGGCATCAGGTCAGGCGTCATCCAGACATGGTCAAGACGACGCCCACGGTCAGACTTTTTCCAGTCTTTGTTCCGATAAGACCACCACGTATAGAGCTTGGTCGGTTCAGGCGTGATACGCCGCATGGCGTCCTGAAAACCTGTCGCCATCCAGGCATTGAGCCGTTCTGTCTCCGGCGGTGTGTGGCTGACGATCTTCAGAAGCTGACGGTGGCTCCAGACATCATGCTCCAGTGGCGCAATATTAAGGTCTCCGACCACGATACTGCGGGCAGGGGGCGTCTCCGAAAACCAGGCAGCAGCTTCTTCCACGAAGGCAAGTTTGTGGGCGAACTTCTCGTTTTCTTCCGGATCAGGAATGTCACCGCCGGCCGGAACGTAGAAATCATGCAGCAGAACCGGACCGCCAGGGGTCTCGACGGAGGCCGCGATATGCCGACAATCCTCGCGGTTACACCAGTTCGGGGTATTCGCAACGGACGTCAGGGGTAGGCGCGAAAGAATCGCAACCCCGTTGTAACCCTTCATGCCGCGATAGAGCTGATAGGGCAGTCCGAGCGCAGTTAGCGCTTCAGCCGGAAAGAGCGGATCGGGAACTTTCGTCTCCTGAAGGCAGACGATGTCCGGATTTTCCTCCTCGACCAGCTTCTGCAAAAGGGGCAGTCGAAGCCGGAGGGAGTTGATGTTCCATGTAATCAGACGCATCACCTCTGGATCGACTGAATTGCCCTCTTTGACAAGCACCTCTTGCGTCAAGAAAGCCTCCACCCGATCTAGGACGGATCATGACTGACCTTCACGACACGCTTCTCACTTTCGATACTCATATCGACATTCCCTGGCCCGACATGAACGATGCCTGGTCTTCGGATAACCCGCGAAAAGTGGATGTTCGGAAGTGCCATCAGGGCAAACTGCGATCCGTCTGCCTTGCAGCCTACATTCCACAAGGGCCACGCGACGAGGTGGGCCATGAAGAGGCCTGGGAGCGTGTGCAGGCCATGCTGAAGGTCATTAATTCTCTGGGAGGAGAGCAGGACGGGCTGGCGGCTCGTGTCTGCCGGACAGCTCAGGATGTTCGTTCAGCCTTCAAAAACAATGCTCTCGCCATCGTACCCGCCATTGAGAATGCTCATGCCCTTGGTGGTGTCCCCGCCCGAATCGGCCAGTTGGCCCGGGACTATGGCGTTCGATATATGACGCTGACCCATAACGGGCATAATGTGCTGGCGGATGCAGCCATTCCTCTCAAAAGCCTGAACGATGTCACCGCGCTTCATGGTGGCCTGTCAGAACTTGGCCGCGAGACAATTCATGAGATGAACCGGCATGGCGTTCTGGTGGATGTGTCGCACACTGCGAAATCTACAATGATGCAGGCGTCCGAACTCTCCACGACACCTGTATTCGCCAGCCATTCCTGCGTCCGCAGTCTATGCGACCACCCCCGCAACCTTGATGACGAACAGCTGGATCGCCTTAAAGAGACTGATGGCCTGATTCAGATTACGGCTATGGGGTCTTTCCTCCGCAAAGGAGGCGGTGGAACCGTCGAAGATCTGGCCCGGCATGTGGCTTACGTTGCCGAGCGCATCGGGGTGAGGCACGTGGGCGTTTCGTCTGACTTCGATGGTGGCGGTGGCATTCCCGGCTGGGAAGACGCAACAGAAACGCGAAACGTGACCCGTGCTCTGGAAGCTGCTGGATTTGGACCGGACGATCTTTCTGCCATCTGGGGTGGTAACATGCTGCGGCTGATGGAAAAGGCCGAACAAGCATCAATTTCAGCCTGAAAATCGCCCTCAGCTCAGTAGAAAAGTTCTCTCAAACGGGAACAGAACGGGACCATGAAGACTTAAAGCGAAGTGCACTCGTCCACCATGCTTTTAAGAGTCAAGAGGTCCCGTTCAACCAAAGCCAAGAATGGGAAAAATTTCTCACCCATCCATGCAACGGAAAGAATTTATAAGTCTTTTCAATTATTTACGTTTAATGATTAAAAAATAGGCAATCTGACGGCAGGGCTTGCAAACCTTGGCCTTCATGATTCTGTCATGGAGCAACCCACAGACTTGTCCACAGGTTCAGTGGATGACTGAAGAACCGGCATGAATGACCTCACGCCCAAGGAGATGAAAACAAGAATGATGGGTGAGGAAGTCCCTGTTCCGACTGTTAAAAAACAGGGCGTGGACGCAATCCGCGAGGCTCTGAAGACCATTCCCTACAGCTCTGGCGTGTATCGGATGCTGGGAGAGAAGGGAGAGGTTCTGTATGTCGGCAAGGCGTTGAGCCTCAAGAAACGCGTGTCGTCCTATACGCGGATCAACCAGCTTCCTGAACGCCTTCGCCGTATGGTGTCCATGACGGTCTCAATGGAGATCGTCATTACCAGAACGGAAGCAGACGCGCTTCTGCTGGAAGCAAACTACATCAAGCGCATGAAGCCGCGCTTCAACATCCTGCTGCGGGACGACAAGAGCTACCCCTGGCTGATGCTGACGGAAAATCACGAGTTCCCGCAGATCACCAAACAGCGTGGCAAGCCGGTTAAAGGTGCGACATACTGGGGGCCGTTTGCTTCGGCCTGGGCTGTGAACCAGACGCTGAACCTTGTGCAGAAGACCTTCCTTCTCCGCTCGTGTTCGGACTCTGTTCTGAACAGCAGGACCCGTCCGTGCCTGCTTTTTCAGATCAAACGCTGCTCCGCACCCTGCGTGGATCGCATTTCCAAGCCTGATTACACGGAACTGGTGATGCAGGCGAAGCAGTTCCTGTCAGGCAAAAATACCGAGCTGCAACAGGAACTGGCGATCGAAATGGAGCGGGCTTCCGAGGCCATGGAATATGAGAAGGCTGCGGCGATCCGCGATCGTATCCGCGGTTTTGCAAGCATCCAGAACTCGGGAATTATCAATCCGGCGTCCATCAATGATGCCGATATCGTAGCGATCTGGCAGGACGCAGGTCAGACCTGCATTCAGGTTTTCTTCATCCGAGGCAGCCGAAATAATGGCAATAGGGCGTTCTATCCCGTCCATGCCGAAGAGGAGGCTCCTGCGGATGTCCTGTCAGCATTCCTGCTGCAGTTCTACGACAACAAACCTCCACCACCGTCCATTCTGGTGAATCATGCCTTGCCAGAACAGAAACTTGTTGAGGAAGCCCTTAGCATCCGGCGTGAGCAGAAGGTTGAAATCTCGTTTCCGCAACGTGGCGAAAAAAAGAATGTCGTCGATCACGCCGCCCTGAACGCGCGCGAAGCCTTGGAACGGAAGCTTGCGGAAAATACGGGCCAGAAAAAGCTTCTTGAAGGTGTAGCGAAGGTTTTCAACCTTCCAGAAACGCCCAAACGTATCGAAACCTATGACAACTCACACATCATGGGGCAGGCGCCTTATGGTGTCATGGTCGTGGGCGGCCCGGAAGGGTTTGAAAAACGATCGTACCGGAAATACGCCATTAAAGGGCCTGTCACTCCCGGGGATGATTTCGGCATGATGCGTGAAGTCATGGAACGTCGTTTTAGCAAGGACAGGGAAGAAGGCGAGAGACCCGAAGACTGGCCGGATCTTCTACTGATTGATGGCGGGCTGGGGCAATTCAATGCAGTCCGCGCGGTCCTGAATGATCTGGGCGTGACGGACATTCCCATCGTGGCGATTGCCAAAGGGCCGGATCGGGACGCGGGCAGAGAATGGTTCTTTACGGAAACCCAGCCCCCATTCCAGCTTCCACCGCGAGACCCGGTTCTTTACTACCTCCAGCGCCTACGCGATGAGGCTCATCGCTTTGCCATCACAACACACAGGGCAGGGCGCTCCAAAGGACTGCGAAAATCAGAACTGGATGACGTTCCGGGAATCGGCGGTGCTCGCAAGAAAGCTCTTCTGAATCACTTTGGCTCTGCAAAAAGTGTGAGACAGGCCAGCCTTGAAGAGCTTGAAACAGCGCCAGGAATCAGTTCAGGCATTGCCAGAGCCATATACGGACATTTTCATCCTGAATGGCTCCGGACGCAAAGCTGACATTTCCGTGAGGATCGAGGCTCCATCTCCTTTTGGCACAAAAAATACACACATCCCGATCAGATTGGCGCATACCGGAACCAGCCAAACTGTTCTAGACTGCGTTCGATGCTCACTGATCTGCCAAATGTCCTGACCCTGCTTCGCATAGCGGCCATTCCAGTTCTGGTCGCTCTGCTAGCCCTGCATTCCGCACTGGGGAATGTAGCAGCCTGTGTTGTCTATACGGCGGCCTGCATCACGGATTATCTGGATGGTGCTCTGGCACGCCGGTGGCAGATGCTGTCCGAACTGGGGCGCATGATGGACCCCATCGCGGACAAGCTCCTGGTAGGAGCCCTGCTACTGGCTTTGGCTGGCCTGACGGTTCTTCCGGTATTCTCGCTCTACGCCGCGATCATTATTATGCTGCGCGAGATCCTTGTGAGCGGTCTGCGTGAATACATGGCTTCCCAGCGGGAAACCCTTCCTTCTACCCGTCTGGCAAAATGGAAGACCGGCATCCAGATGGTCGCCATTGGCTTCCTGATTGGTGGAGACAAGGCCGCTGCCGCTCTTCATCTGTCCTTTCTGCCCGCCACGCTGATTGGTGGTATTTTGCTGTGGATCTCAGTTATTCCAACAGTTCTCAGTGGCTGGGGCTACCTTACAGTTGGCCTTTCCAGAATGATGGCATCTGATCCGCGCAAGTCCTCGAAGATCGTATCCTGATCTGGACTGTGCACGATTATTATTGCAGTTATCATCCCATCATCTGGCGCTTTCACGCAATGATCGCTAAAGGTCAATGATCGACCTTATGGGAGTATGCAATGCGTAAGGCCGCTCTACTGGCATTACCTCTCGCCCTGAGTGGCTGTTCGGGCATGGGCAAGTTTTTGAACGATACAGCTCTGTGGTCAGGCAGCAATCCTAACGCGCCACACGGGGATAGTGAAAACTTGCGTCGTGCTCGCGGGGAAACAGTTGCCTCCACGCCGATCCTTCCGGAAGGCGGCAATATATGGCCTGGCTCTCCTCAGCCTCTGCCAACCCTGAAAGATGTTGAAAACCCCGATAGTGTGTTCAATCGCGCTCTGGGCGATCCTGCGACATATTTCGGCGGCGCCTCAATCGACAAAACCTTTATGGGAGGAATTGCCGGCTCTGGTGCTTTGGGGTCCATGGGACATCAGATGAAACCAGGGGCAAGCATATCGGCTGGAGAAAGTTCGGATACACGTTATGGTGTGTCTCAGGATCGAAGCAACCTCATCCCGGCACTTCCGACAAGCGTTCCAGATAACGCGCCCCATTTCCTGTCAAAAAACCCCGACAAGACAATCATCATTCCAAACGGAGATGGCACAAGTACGCTCATCGCTCCTGACGGAACGGTACGGGTTGTCCGCGGCATTCCAGCTGCCCCGAAACATTAATCTGCATAATGGTTCCTGAAGGCCCTCGCGGACTTACAGGAACCATACACGTTCAATACTGACGGAAGAGCGCTACCAAACGCCCCTGAATGCGAACACGTGACGCCGGAAGAATGCGGGTTTCATAATCCCGGTTGGCAGCTTCAAGAGCGATCGTAGAACCACGCCGACGCAGTTTCTTGAGTGTCACTTCCTGACCATCAATCAAAGCCACGACAATCTGGCCATTATCCGCGAGTTCGCCACGGCGAATGATCGCCATATCTCCGTCCAGAATGCCCGCTTCAATCATGGAATCGCCTGCAACGGTCAGGGCATAATGTTCACCCGTGCCAAGCAGGGAAGAGGGTACCTGAATATGGGTGCTCTCATCCTGAAGAGCCTCAATCGGCAGACCTGCCGCGATACGCCCGTAGAGAGGAATCTGAACACTCACATCTTCGACGGGCGAGCGCGGCGCTTCCGAAAAAGCCCCCTCCATAGCCTGACGGCCACCTTCGACGACTGTCGGCACGAATAGAGCCTGCGCAACAGTGCTCTCGGCATGGGGCGCATCCATTCCCATATGAGGAAGACGCAGAACCTCCAACGCTCGGGCACGATGATGATGCCGACGCAGGAAGCCCCGTTCCTCAAGAGCGGAAATCAAGCGATGAATACCTGATTTGGAGCGGAGCTCGAGCGCATCCTTCATTTCGTCGAAAGAGGGAGAATACCCGGTCCGGCGAAGGTGCTCGTCAATATATAGCAAAAGCTGGTGCTGCTTGCGCGTCAGCATACAGGCGCTCCTGTGCGCCTCGGTGGAGGCATAATCTGGAAACAGGCAGAACACATGACCAACATGTATCTCCCTTTTGTTCTTTATAGGTTCCTCTTTACCGGACCACAAGGACGTCAATGCCCTGAAAACATGAGTTTTAGCGGCTAAAATTGATTATTTTTCCGAAAAAAGACACGTTATCAGCGGATTTTCACGAGAAAGCCTTGACCTGAGACAGACAAATCAGCATGGTGCGCCGAACTAGATCAACCTGCTGCTTTGACACTTGCGAGCGGCATCAGGACGGCGCAAGCCCGAGGGTATCATGGCAAAAACCAACGTTATTCAGATCCGTCTCGTTTCGTCGGCTGACACCGGCTACTTCTATGTCACGAAGAAGAACGCACGTTCTGCTACGGGCAAGATGGAAGTCCGTAAGTATGACCCGGTCGCTCGCAAGCATGTGACCTTCCGCGAAGCCAAGATCAAGTAAGACCTCGCGGATCATACGAGTTTAAAAAGGCGGCCTTACGGTCGCCTTTTTTGTTGCCCCCACAAAAAAGAACCGATTAAGCGGTTCTTTCAAAAACTGACCTCAGAAAAGCTTGTCGTGCGGACTATAGGGCACAACAATATCCCCATTCCGAGTCAGATTCAGCATAGCCCGTGACCGCTCATCGAGAATATCAGCATCAAGTGCCTTCTCTTTCAGAGCCAGCACCCGCCGATGCCAGACAGCCTGCTCATCCTTGGCATCCTGTTGTGCCTGAAGAGCCTGCTGCTGAAGAACGAGCTGATCTTGATACGCGTGAATACCATGCGCTCCGTGCAGAGCGTTCCAGCCAAAATAAGCCGTTAGGGAAAGAAACAGGACTGGCGGCGCAACCGTACGGATGGCGCGCTTGATGAGTCGAAGAGGTCTCACGCGGGGTACAGTCTCCCTTGGCTTTCAAACGTTTTGACAGCCTACCTCAGAGAGACAGAGCGAAACAATCATTCATGTCAAAAGACACCTGATTATTTTCCAAAAAAAACCGGCCCCAAAAGGGGCCGGCTTTCTGGTCAGGCATTTTTGAGAATGCTGCGACCTGCATAACGTGCCGCGCTACCGAGTTGCTGCTCGATACGGATTAGCTGGTTGTACTTGGCCGTACGATCAGAGCGGGAGAGGGAACCCGTCTTGATCTGCCCACAGTTGGTCGCAACAGCCAGATCCGCGATCACAGCGTCTTCCGTCTCACCGGAACGATGGCTCATCACGCAGGTGTAGCCAGCCTTGTGAGCCGTCTCGACAGCTTCCAGCGTTTCCGTCAGCGTGCCAATCTGGTTCACCTTCACGAGCAGGGAATTGGCCGTGCCAGCCTTGATGCCACGACGCAGACGCTCAGGGTTCGTCACGAACAGATCGTCACCGACGAGCTGGAGCTTACCACCCAGACGTGAGGTCAGTTCTGCCCAGCCTTCCCAGTCATCTTCAGCAAGACCGTCTTCGATAGAGACGATTGGATACTTTTTCGTCAGGTCTTCCAGGTAAGAGATCATACCGGAAGAATCGAATTCCTTGCCTTCACCCTTCAGGTTGTAGCGGCCGTCGGCATAGAACTCAGTCGCAGCGCAATCAAGCGCAAACGTGACATCATCACCCGGACGATAACCCGCAGCCTCAACAGACTTCGTGATGAAGCTCAGAGCTTCGTCAGCAGACTTCAGGCCCGGAGCAAAACCACCTTCGTCACCCACATTCGTGTTGTGACCAGCAGCAGACAGACCCTTCTTCAGCGCTGTGAAGATCTCAGAACCCATGCGTACGGCATCAGCGATCGTTGGCGCACCAACCGGCTGGATCATGAATTCCTGAATGTCGATCGGGTTATCTGCGTGCTCACCACCGTTGACGATGTTCATCATCGGAACGGGCAGGGTGTGTGCAAAAACGCCACCGACATAACGGTAAAGCGGCAGCTCCAGCTCTTCGGCTGTCGCCTTGGCAACCGCAAGGGAAACACCAAGGATGGCGTTCGCACCGATGCGGGACTTGTTCGGCGTGCCATCCAGTTCGATCATCGCGTTATCGATGGCGATCTGGTCTTCAGATTCGGCGCCCTGCAGCACTTCAAGGATTTCGTCTTCAACGAACCCACAGGCCTTCAGAACACCCTTGCCGTTGTAGCGGGACTTGTCCCCGTCACGCAGCTCGACAGCTTCGTGGGCGCCAGTAGAAGCACCAGAGGGAACGGCGGCACGACCGCGGGCACCAGACGACAGCTCAACCTCAACCTCAACGGTCGGGTTACCACGGCTGTCCAGGATCTCGCGGGCAGTGATATCAACAATGGCGCTCAATGGAAGCTCTCCTGGATATGCGTGAACCGGGTGTGGCTCATAACCGTTCGGGACGGATCACCGTTTCGTCTCAAAATCAGAACATAAGGTCAATCGACGACATGCGTCTTCCTTTTCTCGCCCTGATCCTTGGCCTCGCGGGACTCCTCCCGTTCTTGACGCTGGGAGGCTGGATTTTTCTGGCAGGGCTCTTCTCCCCACTGCCGCATCTGACGGTCATTCTTCTGGCGTACGGCGCATGTATCCTGTCCTTTTTAGGAGCTGTCCACTGGGGACTGGCCATGGAACGACCTGACATCATCACAGTTCAGGGAACGGCAGATCGTGATCGTCAGAGACTCCTGCTGGGAGTCTGCCCTGCGCTCTGGGCATGGCTTTCACTGTGCATCGGACTGCTTGGCGGTCTGCGTGCCGGATACCTGCTGGAAGTCATCGGCTTCATTTCCACATTCGCTGTGGAAAGGGTGGCCTGGAAGCATGGCGCGCTGCCACCCGGTTACATGCCCTTGCGGGCCGTTCTGACAGTAGGGGCCGTCATAAGTCTCCTTATGGCAGCCCTCGCACCGTTGCAGAACTATACGCTGTAAGACTTCGCCAGCGCGTCGAAGGCCTTCAGGCGCGTCAGAAGGCTCTGCATTTCCGAAAGCGGAACCATGGTGGGGCCATCGCTCGGGGCGTTGTCAGGGTCCTGATGCGTCTCAATAAAGACAGCGGCAACACCGATCGACAACGCAGCCCGGGCGAGGGGTTCAACGAACTCCCGCTGCCCACCTGTCGAAGCCCCTAGACCTCCTGGCTGCTGGACCGAGTGCGTGGCATCAAAAACAACGGGATAACCCGTCTGCGCCATGATCGGCAGTCCACGCATGTCGCTGACGAGCGTGTTGTATCCAAAGCTCGTTCCGCGGTCACAGAGCATGATGCGCTCATTCCCCGTCGAAGCCAGCTTGGCCGCAACGTTGGCCATGTCCCAGGGAGCCAGAAATTGGCCCTTCTTGACGTTGATGGCTCGGCCCGTCTGACCCGCAGCAAGGAGCAGGTCCGTCTGCCGACACAGGAAAGCAGGGATCTGCAAAACATCCACTGCCTGTGCCGCGATAGCGCACTGCTCGGCAGAATGAACGTCAGTCAGAACCGGAACATTAAAGCGCTCACGGATAGAGGCCAAAATATCCAGCCCCTTTTCCATACCTACTCCGCGCGCCGCATTAACGGAGCTGCGGTTCGCCTTGTCGTAGCTGCTCTTATAGATCAGCCCAATGCCAAGCTCCCGACAGATCGTGGAGAGGGCATCTGCCATCTCCACTGCGTGGTCCCGGGACTCGATCTGGCACGGCCCTGAAATCAGGGTGAACGGCCGGTCCTGACCAATCTCGAGTTCCCCGACGCGAAAGCTCACTTGCTTTCCGTCCGCTTACGGGCTGCACCGATGAAGCCTGCAAAGAGAGGGTGCGGATCAAACGGTTTGGAGAGCAGTTCCGGATGGTACTGCACGCCGATGAACCATGGATGATCCGGATATTCTACAACTTCTGGCAGAACGCCGTCCGGAGACATGCCGGAGAAACGCAGACCCGTCTTTTCCAGACGATCCTTGTAATGCAGGTTCACTTCCCAACGGTGACGATGACGTTCCCGCACTTCCGTCTTGCCGTAGATTTCAGCAACGCGGGAGCCCGGAGCCAGTTTGGCAGGGAAGGCGCCCAGGCGCATTGTGCCACCAAGGTCTCCACCTTCGCGACGACGCATCAGTTCGTTGCCGTTAGCCCATTCCGTCATGAGGCCAACCAGCGGTTCGCTCGTCGGGCCAAATTCCGTGGAAGAGGCCTTGGGCAGACCAGCAAGCGAACGCGCGCATTCGATGACAGCCATCTGCATACCGAAGCAGATCCCAAGGAACGGGATACCGTTTTCACGGGCATAGCGAACGGCCTGGACCTTACCTTCCGCACCGCGCTCACCAAAGCCGCCCGGCACCAGAATGGCATCTGCATCCTTTAGGCGCTCGGCAATGTCAGCCGTCTTTTCGAATTCTTCCGATTCGATCCAGTCGAGCTTTACACGGACATTGTTCGCGATCCCGCCATGCAGCAGGGCTTCGGCCAGCGACTTGTAGCTGTCCAGCAGGGCCGTGTACTTGCCTACGACAGCAACATTCACTTCGCCCTCAGGCTCGCGAATCGCATGGACGATCTTTTCCCAGCGGGTCAGATCCGGTGAGCCTTCGAACGGCAGACCGAAATAGCGCAGGACTTCGCGGTCCATGCCTTCATTGTGGTAGGAGATTGGGCACGCATAGATCGTGTCCACATCCAGTGCCGCAATCACAGCTTCCGGGCGCACGTTACAGAAATTCGCGATCTTGCGACGTTCGTTTTCCGGAATCGGACGATCCGAACGGCACAGCAGAACCTGAGGCTGAATACCAACATTCTGCAGTTCCTTGACGGAATGCTGCGTCGGCTTCGTCTTCAGTTCGCCCGCTGAGGGAATATACGGCAGCAGCGTCAGGTGAACGCACATGGTCTGGTTATGGCCCAGATCATTGCGAAGCTGACGAATGGCTTCAAGGAAAGGCAGGCTCTCGATGTCGCCAACCGTTCCACCGATTTCCACCAGAACAAAATCATAGTCTTCCGTACCAGCCACCACGACGTCCTTAATTGCGTCCGTGATGTGCGGAATGACCTGAACGGTTCCGCCAAGATAGTCGCCGCGACGTTCGCGGGCGATGACATCAGAATAGATACGGCCTGTCGTGGTATTGTCAGCACGGCGGGCGTGGACGCCCGTAAAGCGCTCATAATGACCGAGATCGAGGTCTGTTTCAGCCCCGTCATCGGTGATGAACACTTCACCATGCTGATACGGGCTCATCGTGCCCGGATCCACATTCAGGTAGGGGTCCAGCTTGCGCATGCGGACCTTGTAGCCGCGTGCCTGGAGGAGAGCAGCAAGAGCCGCAGAAGCGATGCCCTTGCCGAGAGAAGATACCACACCGCCGGTGATGAATACGAAGCGCGTCATGGGCGCTCCTCATACACCGAAGGTGGGGGCGAGGGGAAGCGTCGAGATGCTTCCCGACTCAGTTAGTGAGCAGGCGTCTCGGCAGGAGCCGGAGCGGCAGGGGTTGCTGGAGCAGCAGGAGCTGTTGTTGCGGCGGCCGGAGCCGGCGGATCAGCAAGAATGTCATGGCCTCCGACGCCAGAGGAGGCGCCACGATTCAGAAGGGCCAGAACAAGGCAAAGCAGCATAAAAACGCCAGCCAGAACAGAGGTCGCGCGCGTCAGAAGCGTTGCCGTTCCACGGCCGGTCATGAAAGAGCCCATGCCCTGGCTACTGCCGATACCAAGGCCGCCGCCTTCGCTACGCTGGATCAGGATCGTACCGATCAGGGCCAGTGTGACCAGCAGATTGATGACAAGCAGGAAAGTGGTCATGAACGATAGGGTCCGGACAATGGTTGGGAGGACAGGCGGAGCGATGCGGCTTCAGCAATGCGCAGGAAGCTTTTCGCGTCCAGGCTCGCACTGCCAACCAGCACTCCGCCCAGCACCCCGATGGAAAGAATGGTCGGCGCCTGGGCCGGTGTTACGGAGCCGCCATACAGGATTGGCACGCGAATGTCATCCATCTTGAGGCGGGACTGCAACAATCCGCGTAGAAGAAACAGCGTTCGCTCCAGTTCATCACGGGACGGCGTAACGCCACTCCCGATAGCCCAGACGGGCTCGTAAGCCAGAACGCCGTTGAAATTATCAGTCAGAGATCCATCGATCTGGCTGGCCAGAACAGTCGCCGCACGCCCGTCCTGACGCTCGACCATGGTTTCTCCAATACAGACAACCGGCACCAGTCCAGTAGCTTCAGCTGCCTGCACCTTGAGACGAATGAGAGCGTCCGTTTCCCCACAGTTCTGGCGCCGCTCGGAATGTCCCAGCAAAACGTACTTAACACCAACATCAGCCAGCATATCCGCTGAAATCTCGCCGGTGTGTGCGCCTGACGAGGCGGTGTGGCAATCCTGCGCACCTAACTGAAGCTTTGAATCAGTGCCAACTGTTTCAAGAATATCAGACACGCGCTCCAGCTGGGTGAAGGGCGGACAGATAACCAGTTTGACGTCGTCAGGCAGGAAGCGTGCGCCTTCGGCTACGGCAGTTGCAAGCTGTACGGTCTGTTCCCGCAAGCCATTCATCTTCCAGTTACCGATTACGAGTTTCGGCGATACGTCCATGCTTCCTCCTGAGGGTGAGCCGTCCGCTTACTGGTCAAGCGCGGCTCACGACATTATGGTGCCGCAAGTTTAGCGGGCCTTCCACGCCTGCACCATCCCGCCATCCGGATCCGTCCTGACCCTATGATTACCACACTACGCCATCTTCTCGTTGACTCCTGGGCCGGCCGTGCCGCCGCAATCCTGATCTTCCTGGCCTTTATCGGGTGGGGCGTAGGGGATGTTTACTCCAATATGGGGACCAGTGGCTCCAACACGATTGTGCAGGTCGGTAGCCGCAGCATCACGCCAGACGATCTGGCACGGGCGCTCTCCACCCAACTGCCAGCCGCAGCGCAGCAGATGGGTCTGGCGGATGCTTCCCATCTTCCCGATGGCACCAAGCAGCAGATCGCCCGTCAGGTTCTTCACAATCTCGTGATCCAGAACGAAGTTCAGCTTGCTGGTGAACGGGCAGGGATGAATGTACCCGATGAACTGATCCGCAAGGAAATCTTCGCGATCCCAGCCTTTCATAATGCTGCGGGCCAGTTCGATCGCACGATGCTGAATGACCGCCTGACGCGCATCGGTATTACTGAAAAGCGTCTGATCCAGATGATTCGCGAGGACATCATTTCCCGCGGACTGCTTCAGGGCATGGGCGCATCCGTACAGGCACCGACGTCCCTGATGGATCGTCTCTTTGCGTTTGATGCAGACCAGCGCGTTCTGGATGTTCTGCGCGTACCGTTCACGGCTGGTACGGTTACTGCTGCACCGACAGACGAACAGCTTCACCGCTATTACGACAATCACCCGCAGGATTTCCGCACTACGGAATACCGTCATGCCAAGATGGTTGTGATGACGGCAGACAGCGTTGCCAAGACGATCGAAGTTCCGGATGACGTCCTGCACAAGCTGTATGATTTCCAGGCCCGGACCTACAACGTTCCTGAAACCCGGACGCTTCAGGTTCTGACCTTCCAGGACGAGGCAAAAGCCAACGCTGCCGCAACGGCATGGCGCAATACAAACGCATGGGACGCTATCCAGAAGGCCTATCCGGACGCGGCAGCAGTCGCTCTTCCGCATGTGCGCCAGAGTGACATCCCGAGCCCGGAGCTGGCCAAGCTCACATTTGCAGCCCAGGCAAACCAGATCACTGGCCCGACCAAAACGGCAGCAGGCTGGGTGGTCTTCAACATCACCGATGTTGTCGCACCGCATCAGACAAGCTTCGAACAGGCAAAGAACGATCTGCGCGATCAGGTCCAGAAACAGGAAGCCCCGCAGGCTCTTCAGGCGCGCCTTGCACAGTTTCAGGACGCGATTGCAGGCTCAACGACGCTTGAAAAAATTCCGTCCAATCTTGGTGCGGTTCCGGCGGCAGGTTCCCTTGATGCCCGTGGCATGACGCAGGACGGCGTACCTGCTCCGATCCCGGGCGATGCCAATCTGCGTCAGTCCATCATTCAGCACATCTTCTCCCAGAAGAAGGATGCACAACCGGTTGTTGTGAATGGTCCAGATGGCTCTGCATTTGCAGTTGCCGTTGACGAAGTTCATCCGGGCACTCTGCGTCCCTTCACGGAAGTCCGCGATCAGGTCGTTCAGGCCTGGACCGCAGACCAGCAGCGTCATGCCGCTGATGCACGCGTCACGGCTCTGTTCACGGAAGCCAAGAAGGGTACGCTGGCCAAGGCTCTGGACAACCAGCCCGAGGCAGTAAACCTACGCAAGAACGTTGCCGTTTCCCGCGTTCATCCCGACCAGTCCCTGCCGCAGAATGTTCTGCGGGCTGCCTTCGGTCTAAAGGTTGGCGCAACCGGCATGTATGAAGGCCCGGATGCGTTCTGGCTGGTCAACGTGACGGCGCAGAAGCCAGGCGATGCCGGTGACAGCCAGTCTCTGCGCCACGATCTGGACACTCAGTATGTTCAATCCCTGCAGGCTGACATCCCGATGGCTCTGGACGCAGCACTGGAAAAGACCGTTCCCGTCTCACACATGAACATGAACCTGTTCAATCAGGTGGTGGCCTCGACATCCCCGGCGGCCGCTAACGGAGCGCAGTGATGCCGATTGTTCACAGTATCGAAGCCGCAGACCTCCTGACCCCGGTTTCAGCCTATCTGCGCCTGTCCCGTCTTTCCGACGATCCTTACCGGATGTTACTGGAAAGCGTGGAAGGTGGCGCAGCGAGGGGCCGTTATTCCGTAATTGCCCTTCTGCCTGATCTGGTCTGGAAGTGCCGGAACGGGGAGGTGACCCTTGATGGAACACCTCTTCAGGGCAAACCGCTGGAGACGCTGAAGGACATCATCGACCAGAGCCAGATGGACCTCCCAGTCGATATGCCTCCCATGATCGGCGGCGTATTTGGCGTGCTGGGCTATGACATGGTTCGCCAGATGGAAGTCCTGCCCAACGCTCCCGTCAATGATCTGGATCTGCCGGAAGGCATCATGATCCGACCCCAGCTTTTCGCCGTATTTGATTCGGTCCGTGATGAGTTGACGCTCGCGGTGCCAGTCCGTGGCGCCATGACAACCGCAGAAGCTCATGCCCTGCTGGATCGGGCGCGGGCTGCCCTGGCTGCCCCTCTGGAAGATGCAACGGAAACGCTGCCTGCGGGCACCGAACTTGCTCCCCCATCCTCCAACGTAACGCAGGAGCAGTTCGAAGCGAATGTCCGAACCGCGCAGGATTACATCGCGGCCGGTGACGCATTCCAGATCGTTCCAAGCCAGCGCTTCACAACGCCATTCCCGCTGTCTCCGCTTGCGCTGTACCGAAGCCTCCGGCGCATTAACCCGGCTCCGTTCCTGTTCCTGATGGAACTGGAAGATTACGCACTGGTCGGTTCCTCACCGGAAATTCTCGTCCGTCTGCGGGCAGGGGAAGTCACGGTCCGCCCCCTCGCTGGCACCCGTCCACGTGGCAACGACCGGGCACATGATCTGGAGCTTGAGAAAGAGCTACTCGCGGATCAGAAGGAACTCGCCGAGCATCTCATGCTCATTGATCTGGGACGGAATGACGTGGGCCGCGTCTCGGAACTCGGGACCGTTCAGGTGCCCGATCAGTTCGTCATCGAGCGTTACAGTCACGTCATGCACATTTCTTCGACAGTCACGGGGCAGATCAAGGCTGGCAAGACCGCCATGGATGCGCTTGTTGCTGCCTTCCCGGCCGGAACGCTGACAGGCGCGCCCAAAATCCGTGCCATGGAAATCATCGACGAACTGGAGCCAACCCGCCGCGGGCCGTATTCCGGTTGCGTTGGATATTTTGGTGCGGATGGGGAAATGGATACCTGCATCGGGCTACGGATGGCCGTTCTGAAGAATGGCCAGATGTATGTTCAGGCAGGCTGCGGCGTCGTGGCGGACAGTGATCCGAACTCGGAATTCCGCGAAACGCAGGCAAAGGCGAGAGCACTTTTCCGGGCCGCGGAAGTCGCTGTCTCCAACGCAGCAAAATCCTGAAACAATGTTGCATTTGACGTAACGAAACGTGAAGGCCATCCTGTTGCCATGATCCTGCTCATCGACAACTACGACAGCTTCACATTCAACATCGTGCATCACTTGGGTGCATTGGGCGTTGAATGTGATGTGAGGCGCAATGATGCCCTGAGCGTCGAGGAGGCTCTTGCCCTCAAGCCCTCCGCCATTGTGATTTCGCCTGGCCCCTGCGCACCCGATGGTGCAGGTATCTGTTGTGATTTGACCCGTGCGGCGGCGGGAAAGGTTCCGGTCTTCGGTGTCTGCCTCGGCCATCAGGCAATCGGGCAGGTTTTCGGCGCGAAGGTCGTCCGGGCACCGGTTCCAATGCATGGCAAGATCAGCCCGGTTGACCATGACGACACCGGTGTTTTCGCTGGCCTCCCTAACCCGGTAAACGTCGTGCGCTATCATAGCCTGACGTTGGAGCCAGCAAGCATTCCCCCGGAACTGATCGTTAATGCGTCTACGAAGGACGGCATTATCATGGGCGTCCGTCACCGGGACTACGATGTGCATGGCGTTCAGTTTCATCCGGAGAGCATTGCCTCTACGGCAGGCCGCGAACTACTGGCGAACTTCCTGACGATCGCTGGCATTCCGCACAAGACCGTAGAGCCGGCATGACGGAGAAAGCTGACTTTCCATCTCTTCTACGTCGCGTTGCCGACGGTTCTATTCTGACCACCGACGATGCTGAAAACGCATTTTCGGCAATCATGGCAGGAGAGGTGGAACCTGCCCAGATTGCGGCCTTCCTCACAGCGCTCAAGATGCGCGGTGAAGCTGCTGATGAATTGACGGGGGCTGTTCAGGCCGTCCGCCGTTATATGACAGCGCTGCCAGATGTTCCGGCGGATACGCTGGATGTCTGCGGGACGGGCGGCGACGGACTTGGCACACTCAATGTGTCGACCGCCGTTGCGTTCGTTCTGGCAGGGCTGGGTGTTCCGGTAGCCAAGCATGGCAATCGTGCGCTTTCGTCCCGATCTGGTGCGACTGATGTTCTGGAAAAGCTTGGCATTCCGCCGATCGACGATCCGGCTTTCCAGAGTGCTCAGTTGCAGGAGAACCATCTGGCGTTCCTTGCCGCACCATTTCATCATCCGGCCATGCGCCACGCGGCTCCTGTCCGTAAGGCACTAGGATTTCGAACACTTTTCAATCTGCTTGGACCGCTCTGCAATCCGGCTCAGGTGCAGCGTCAGCTTATTGGTGTTTTTGACGCTCGCTGGTGTGAACCAGTCGTCCGGACCCTTGGCAGCCTTGGCAGCACACATGTCTGGGCTGTTCATGGCACGACGGACGAGGGCGGCAGCGATGAACTGACACTTGCCGGCTCTGCTGAAATCGTAAGCCTCGAAAACGGTACAATCAGCCGAATGACATTCGAACCGGACATCGCGGGACTGTCATTCACTCCAATTTCTGCCATCCGCGGCGGAGATTCCACTGCGAACGCAGAGGCCCTGACTGCACTCTTTGAAGGGGCGCACGGACCTTACCGTGATACCGTTCTTTTGAATGCCGCCGCTGCCCTTCATGTGGCTGGACGCGGCACTATCGTGCATAATGGCACGATTGACGCACAGGCGTTCCGTAACAATATGGCACTGGCGGCTCGTTCCATTGATAATGGGCATGCACGGACAGCCCTGGAACGGGCGCGTACTGCCATTGCCTCCCTTACCAAGACAAATGCAGGACTATCATGACCTTCATGCATCAGCGACCAGCGATGACCTATGCACCTGAAGGGGTAGAGCAGTTTCCTGACCCGGAAGTCCCGGAAACGACCACGCCACCCATCAAGGACCCTTCAGCCGAAACGACAGATAGGAGCGACGTTCTGGCTCGTATCTGCGCACGTACCCGCGTGGACGTAGAGCAGCGCTCCCAGATCATGTCACTCAAGGACATTACGCTCCGGGCGCGTGAAGTCACGACACCAACGCGCGGTTTCGGACAAGCCCTCCAGCATCTGACGGCAGACCGACAGGTCGGTCTGATTGCCGAAATCAAGAAAGCTTCCCCGTCCGCAGGTGTTCTTCGCCCGACATACGATCCTGTCGGTATTGCTCAGGCCTATCAGGCAGCGGGCGCGACCTGTCTGTCCGTTCTGACGGAAGGGTCGTGCTTTCATGGCAGCACGGACGATATTCGCGCTGTTCGTGAGGCCTGCAGCCTCCCGATTCTCCGCAAGGATTTCATTCTTGACCCATGGCAGGTGCATGAAAGCCGCCTGATCGGTGCGGACTGTATCCTCCTCATTATGGCGGCCCTGACAGAAACGCAGGCATCCGAACTCATCGGTATCGCCCGTGGTCTGGATATGGACGTTCTGGTGGAAGTGCATGACGCAGATGAACTGAACCGTGCGTTGGCTCTTGATACATCGCTGATCGGTATCAACAACCGCAATCTTCGCACGCTTAAAACAGACATTCAGACGACACTGGATCTGGCTCCCATGGTTCCCCCAGATCGCTTGGTGGTCTCTGAAAGCGGTATCAAAACGCAGGACGACCTTCTCAAGGTTGGTGAGGTAGGAGCCAGCGCCGTACTGGTTGGAGAGAGCCTCCTTCGCGAAGATGATCCGGGAGCAGCAGCCCGTCGCCTTCTTGGCTTTACCTGACATCCGGCTCTGTTGAAGGGGGCGCTTTCGCGTCTCTCTTCAACAGGGCGTTTCCGTTAAGCTTCCGGACCCTGCTTCTCCTTTCGGAGATGTAACTGGGGTCACTCTGGCCTTCGAGGCCAAGTATCGGTAAGAGCTTCCCCAGATTTGTGCATTTCCAGGAGACCGCCATGGACGAGACAACGTCCGCTTCCATCCGGAGCAACGGTCCGGCCCTTTCGCCGGAGACAATGAAGCGTGCCTACAAGGACATGCTCCTGATCCGACGTTTTGAGGAAAAGGCTGGGCAGCTCTACGGAATGGGGCTCATCGGGGGCTTCTGCCATCTTTATATCGGGCAGGAAGCTGTTGTGGTCGGCATTGGGCTGAACATGAAGCAGGGCGATAAGTCCATCACGTCCTATCGTGATCATGGCCAGATGCTGGTTGCCGGCATGACAGCCCGTGGCGTCATGGCCGAACTGACAGGTCGCTCCGGTGGCTATTCCCGCGGCAAGGGCGGCTCCATGCACATGTTCTCCCGTGAGAAGGAGTTCTACGGTGGCCACGGCATCGTCGGTGCTCAGGTTGCACTTGGAACGGGGCTGGCATTTGCCAACCATTATCGTGGCACGGACGAAGTCTCGATCGTCTATTTTGGCGAAGGTGCATCTGCGCAGGGGCAGGTTTACGAGAGCTTCAATCTCGCCGCCCTGCACAAGCTGCCCTGCATCTATGTGATCGAAAACAACCGCTACGGCATGGGGACGTCCATCGAGCGCGCCTCGGCATCCAAAGATCTTTCCCGCAATGCCGAGCCTTGGGGTATCCCCAGCCGCAAGGTTGACGGCATGGACGTTTTCGCCGTGCATCAGGCCGCTCAGGAAGCCATGGAGCATTGCCGCGCAGGTAAGGGACCATTCCTGCTGGAAATGGAAACCTATCGCTATCGCGGACACTCCATGTCCGATCCGGCGAAGTATCGTCAGCGGACCGAAGTCGAGGAAATGCGTCGCACGCGCGATCCAATCGAAAATCTGAAGGCTGAAATGCTGCGGAATGGCATTGGCGAAGACATCTTCAAAGACATTGAAACTGACGTGAAGGCCGTTGTGGCTGACGCTGTCGAATTTGCACAGACCTGCCCGGAGCCGGATGAATCCGAGCTCTGGACTGATATTCTGGTGGAGGCCTGAGTTCCATGGCATCTCTGATTCTGATGCCGGCCCTGTCGCCGACCATGACCGAAGGTACGATTGCGCGTTGGCTCCGTCAGCCGGGCGAGGCTGTAAAGTCGGGCGATGTGATCGCTGAAATTGAAACCGACAAGGCCACGATGGAAGTCGAAGCTGTTGAAGACGGCGTCTTCGGCAAGGTTCTGGTTCCCGAAGGCAGTGAGAGCGTTGCCGTCAATACACCTATCGCCGTTCTGCTTGAAGACGGTGAAGATGCGGCGGCGGCAGACAACGTAACACGTCCGGCTGATCCGGCTGCTGGCACACCTGTTGCGATTGAAACCCCATCTGCTCCTGCCATCGTTGAGGCTCCGGCCATCAAACAGGCGGAAGAGGAAAAGGACTGGGGCGAAACGAAGAACATCACTGTTCGTGAAGCGCTGCGGGATGCAATGGCCGCAGAACTTCGCCGCGACGAAGACGTCTTCCTGATGGGTGAGGAAGTTGCCCAGTATCAGGGTGCGTACAAAATCAGTCAGGGTCTTCTGGACGAATTTGGTGAAAAGCGCGTCATCGACATGCCAATCACCGAGCATGGCTTTACGGGAATGGCAGTTGGCGCAGCACTGACAGGGCTGAAGCCGATCGTTGAGTTCATGACCATGAACTTTTCTCTGCAAGCCATTGATCATATTATTAATTCTGCTGCCAAGACACTTTATATGTCCGGTGGTCAGATGGGCTGCCCCATTGTATTCCGCGGCCCTAATGGTGCCGCAGCGCGCGTGGGCGCACAGCACTCCCAGTGCTTTGCAAGCTGGTATGCTCATATCCCGGGACTGAAGGTTGTGGCTCCTTGGTCTGCCGCTGATGCGAAGGGCCTGTTGCGCGCGGCTATCCGCGACCCGAACCCGGTTGTCGTGCTGGAAAACGAAATTCTGTACGGACAGAAGTTCCCATGCCCGACGGATGAAGACTTCATCCTGCCAATTGGCAAGGCCAAGATCGAACGTGAAGGCAAGGACGTTACGCTGGTCGCGTTCTCCATCATGGTCGGCGTGGCTTTGGATGCTGCGGCAAAACTTGCCGAAGAAGGCATTGAGGCCGAAGTCATCAACCTGCGCACTCTGCGTCCGGTGGATACCGAGACCATCATCAAGAGCGTCAAAAAGACGAACCGGATTGTCTCCGTTGAGGAAGGCTGGCCGGTTGCAGGTATCGGTGCAGAAATCTGCACGGTTGCCGTTGAGCAGGCATTCGACTGGCTCGATGCACCGCCAGCCCGCGTCTGCGGCCTTGATCTGCCGCTGCCTTATGCTTCCAATCTTGAAAAACTGGCACTTCCGAAACCCGAATGGGTTGTGGAAGCAGTCCGCAAGCAGTTCGGGGACTGACCAACAATGGCAACCGATATCCTGATGCCGGCCCTGTCGCCGACAATGACCGAAGGCAAACTGGCCCGCTGGCTCAAGAATGAGGGCGATAAGGTTTCAGCCGGCGATGTGATCGCCGAAATTGAGACCGACAAGGCCACGATGGAAGTCGAGGCCGTGGACGAGGGTATTCTCGGCCGCATTCTTGTTCAGGAAGGCGTAGAGGGTGTTGCAGTCAACACACCTATCGCCATTCTGGTTGAGGAAGGCGAAGATGTACCTGACGCATCTGCGGCACAGACTCCTGCTGCCGTTGCTCCGGCCGCTGAGCCTGTTGCTGCAAATATACCTCCAGCAAGTGCCAAAGCCGCGTCGAAAGAGGAGAGCAGCGAGCGTATTTTCGTCTCCCCGCTGGCAAAACGCATGGCTAAAGACCGCGGAATTGCTCTTGGATCCCTAAACGGGACCGGCCCGAACGGTCGTATTCTGAAGCGGGATGTGGAGAAGGGCGGCAACGCTGCACCGGTCGCGCCGAAAACGACCCCTGCGACCCCGGTTGCTACCGACGGGGATATAAAGCGCGTTCCGAACTCCACAATGCGGAAGGTGATTGCGCGGCGCCTGACGGAATCAAAGACACAGGTTCCGCACTTCTATGTATCCGTGGACATCGAACTTGATGCTCTGCTGGCCCTGCGTTCGAAACTGAACGCCACGGCTGAGGACAACAGCTTCAAGATCTCCGTCAACGATATGATGATCAAGGCGGTCGGGCTCGCACTAAAGAAGCAGCCCGGTCTCAATGTTCAGTTTACCGATGCCGAAACACTGCATTTCGAGAATGTGGACATCTCGATGGCTGTCTCCATCCCGGAAGGCCTCATCACGCCGATTATCCGCAATGCGGACCAGAAATCCCTGCGTGAGATCAGCCGTGAAGCCAAGGATTTGGCCAAGCGCGCCCGTGCAGGCAAGTTGAAGCCGGAAGAATTTCAGGGCGGCACGTTCTCCATTTCGAACATGGGCATGTTTGGCGTTCGGGATTTCGCGGCGATCATCAATCCGCCGCAGGCTGGTATCCTGGCCATTGCATCAGGTGAGAAACGCGCTGTTGTGCGGGGAGACCAGCTTGCAATTGCAACCGTCATGACGGCGACACTTTCTGTTGATCATCGTGCCGTTGATGGCGCGCTTGGCGCACAGTGGCTGAACGCCCTGCGCGATATCGTACAGAACCCTTACACTCTGGTGGTCTGATCCATGTCCGATACTTTCGATCTGATCGTTGTTGGTGGCGGTCCTGGCGGTTACGTCGCAGCACTTCGGGCAAGCCAGCTCGGCATGAGCGTTGCCATCGTGGAAAGCACGCATTTTGGCGGTGTCTGCCTAAACTGGGGCTGCATTCCAACCAAAGCGCTCCTGCGGTCTGCCGAGATTCATCACCTCCTGCATGATCTGGGCACCTTCGGCTTCTCGGCCGAAAATGTGTCTTTTGATCTCCCCAAGATTGTTGCGCGATCCCGCGGTATTGCACGCCGTATGGGCGGCGGCATTGCTCATCTGCTCAAGAAAGCCAAAGTCACGACCTTTGACGGTCGGGCAAAACTGGCTGGCCGGGCAGGGGAAGCGCACAAGGTTTCCATCACCAAGGATGACGCCGAAGTGGCGGTCATCAAGTCGCCCAACGTCATTCTGGCGACTGGCGCACGTGGCCGTCAGCTTCCGGGTCTGGAGACAGATGGCAAGCTGATCTGGGGTGCGCGTGAAGCCATGACCCCGACCGAGCTTCCGAAACGCCTGCTGGTCATTGGTTCTGGTGCCATTGGTATCGAATTTGCATCCTTCTATCGCAACATGGGCAGCGAAGTGACCATTGCGGAAGTTGCGGACCGAATTCTGATTGCCGAAGACCCCGAGATCAGCGCCGCCGCTCGCAAGGCATTTGAGAAGCAGGGGATGAAGATCATCACCGGCGCAAAGGTTGGTCCGCTTCAAAAAGGTGAAAACGAGGTTTCCACCACCATTGAAAGCGCATCCGGCACGGTTGACCTGACGGTGGATCGCGTGATCTGCGCCGTTGGCATTGTTGGAAACGTTGAGGATCTTGGCCTTGAAGGGACCAAGGTTCAGGTCGATCGGACGCATATTGTCACGGATGGCTTCTGTCGCACGGCAGAGCCGGGTATCTATGCCATCGGTGACGTTGCGGGCGCTCCATGGCTTGCTCACAAGGCAAGCCATGAAGGCATTCTCTGCGTTGAAAAGATTGCCGGCCGTTCCCCACAGCCTCTGCATGCACTGAACATTCCGGGCTGCACCTATTCCCGCCCACAGATCGCTTCGGTGGGTCTGAGCGAGGAAAAGGCTATTGCCGCAGGCCACAAGGTTCGTGTCGGGCGTTTCCCATTCATGGCGAACGGTAAGGCCGTCGCGATGGGTGAGACGGAAGGCATGGTCAAGACCGTGTTTGATGCCACGACAGGGGAACTTCTGGGCGCACACATGATTGGCGCGGAAGTCACGGAAATGATCCAGGGCTATGTCATTGCCCGTACTGGTGAACTGACGGAAGCAGAACTGATCGAGACAGTGTTCCCGCATCCGACAATTTCCGAGACGATGCACGAAGCCACTCTGGCGGCCTTCGACGGTCCGCTCCATATCTGACGCCATGTCCCAGCGCATCACCATAGATCATCGTGAGATGTCTGCTCTCCGCCACCCGGAGAAGGCACATCGTCCTGACAACCCGATCCAGCGCAAGCCATCCTGGATCCGGGTAAAGGCGCCCAATCATCCCGTGTATCACGAGACACGGGCTCTGATGCGGGAGGCCAATCTGGTTACGGTCTGTGAAGAAGCAGCCTGCCCGAATATCGGGGAATGCTGGTCCCAGCGCCATGCGACCATGATGATCATGGGGGAAATCTGCACACGGGCCTGCTCGTTCTGCAATGTGACCACAGGCCTGCCCAAGGCGCTGGATACCGATGAACCGCGCCGGGTTGCCGAAGCTGTCGCGAAGCTGGGCCTGAAGCATGTTGTTATCACATCGGTTGATCGTGATGATCTTGCGGATGGCGGTGCACGTCACTTCGCGCATGTCATTCAGTCGATCCGTGCAGCCTCCCCGGAAACAACCATTGAGATCCTGACGCCTGATTTTCTTCGGAAACCAGGTGCCTTGGAGATCGTGGTGGAGGCACGGCCGGACGTTTTCAATCACAATATCGAGACTGTACCGCGTCTCTATCCCACAATTCGCCCAGGTGCGCGATACTACCAGTCGTTGCGTCTGCTGGACGGTGTGAAGAGGCTCGATCCATCCATTTTCACCAAGTCTGGCCTGATGCTGGGCCTTGGTGAGGAGAAGATGGAAGTATGGCAGGTCATGGATGATTTCAGGGTCGCCGATGTCGATTTTCTGACGTTGGGGCAGTACCTTCAGCCAAGCGTCAAGCATGCGGCTGTCGAAAAGTTTGTTACGCCGGAAGAGTTTGACGGCTATGCTGCCGCTGCCCGTTCGAAAGGATTTCTTCAGGTCAGCGCAAGCCCTCTGACGCGATCCTCCTATCATGCGGACAGCGATTTCGCGAAGCTCCAGGCCGCGCGGAACAGCCGTCTGAAAGAAAGTCTCTGATGCCGACACATGCCGAGCAACGGTTGATTGCCTACACACCGGAACAGCTTTTTGATCTGGTGGCAGATGTGGAGAAATATCCGCAGTTCTTGCCATGGTGTGTCAAAGCCGCCATCAAGTCCCAGACAGAGCAGGAACTTGTAGCAGACCTGACCATCGGTTTCGGACCTTTTCGCGAGACGTTTACCAGCCGCGTTACGCTCGAGCGTCCCTCACGTATTCGGGTCCGCTACGAAAAGGGGCCTTTCCGATATCTGAACAATGTCTGGACGTTCACGCCGGACCCACGGGGCTGTCTGGTCGATTTCTTCGTGGACTTCGAGTTTCGTTCGCGTCTGCTGCAAAATGCCATGGGCGTGGTGTTCAACGAAGGTGTTCGCCTGATGGTCTCCGCGTTCATCAAAAGAGCGCGGGATACCTATGGGGTACAGACAGCTCAGAGCCGCGCAGCTCAACAGCCAGGACTTTCCTGACCGAGAAAGAAATACCGTAATATATTATGAACTATTTGGGCCATGGGCCGTTTCAGGCCCAACCACCGAATGGTGTCATGAAAGGATTACGCAATGAAGACGCTTTCCTTCGGCGCATTTGCTCTCTCGGCTCTGATTGCTGCTGCTTCTCCTGCCATGGCCGAACATCACGGCCACCATCACAAGAAGTCTGGTGCGCATGCCCAGAAATCCGATGAAGTCTCAGCCACTGATGCCCTGAACGCACGTTCTCTCCAGCAGGCACAGACACCGGTTCAGGTCCAGCCTCCAGCACCGCCGACACCGGTTGCAACGGTTCCGACATCTGCTGTCGTTCCTACGGCTCCTGCGCCATCAGTCCCGCCAGCTTCCACAATGCCTGCGACTGCTCCAAACGACGGACAGTAAGTTTCCAATCGTTTGGCTAATAAAAAATCCCCGCTCGGCAGCGGGGATTTTTTATTTCAGACTTTCAGGATCATATCCAGAGCATGTCTCACTGTCGCTCGCCGTATATCTGAGCGGTTACCTGGGAAAACATGGCGTTCTGTAAGACTTGCCCCCTGAAAGATGGACAACCCGAAACAAACCGTTCCAACAGGCTTGGTAAGCGTTCCGCCATCAGGACCCGCAATGCCTGTAACCGAAATGGCGATCGTAGCATCCGTCGCATGCCATAATGCACCTTCCGCCATAGCCTGCGCAGTTTCCTCACTGACTGCCCCATAGCGAGACAAAATATCCTCAGGAACACCGGCGGCGCTTGTTTTAAGAGCATTGGAATACGTTACAAAGCCGCCCTCAATAAAAGCTGAAGATCCCGGGATATCTGTCAATGCCGCGCAGATCATTCCCCCTGTACAGCTTTCTACGGTGACAAGGCGCATTTTGCGGTCGGAAAGATGCTTCAGCACGGTTTCCGAAAGGGTTTGAAAGTCAGTTTCGGACATTGGTTGCACTCACCCGATAAACCATCATGTTTGCCTCGATATTCTCGATATACATCCGCGTTTCCCGGTAAGGCAGGCGCTCGATCCAATCCAGAAGCCCATCTTCCGTCAGCGGATCAGCCGGAGGATTTGCCTTGAGCCAGAGATCCACTCTGTGCGGACCTGCATTATAGGCAGCGAGTGCATAGGGAATGGTATTTTCAAACCGTGTCAGAAGCTGCGACACATATGCGTTTCCGACGGTCAGATTGGTCTGCGGATTGAGCAAGGCTGCAGCTGAAACATTGATTCCGCCGAGATGACCGCGCCGGACAACATCCTTCGCTGCTGCAGGAAGAATTTGTAGCAAACCAATGGCATGTGCACTGCTGATTGCAGAAGGGTCGAACCCACTTTCCTGCCGAATAATAGCAGGAAGGAGACCCACCGGGATTGTAGAGGCTGCAGGCCAAGGATCAGGAAACCCTTGCGGATAAAGAGCCACTCCTTTTCGAGACAGGGCATGTGCTGCAAAAACTTCAGCAGCTGGAACATTCAAACGTCCCCCCAGATCAGCGACCGCTTTCTGCCCTTCAGGTGATGGATTTGCGATCTGAAGTAGAAGAAGAAAATCTTTTGCATGCTCCAGATCGCCCGACTGTGCGAGTTCGGAGGCCGCCTCAACCAGATCCTGTCTCTGCAATACCCCCGCATTCAGAGCGGGGAGTGCTTGCAAATCCTGCAGGAGGGCATGATCGAAATCAGGTGACGACGCACCGGAGACAAGCAAGGACAGTTCTTGAGTCAGTGCAGCCTGAGCGAGCTGACCATGAAATGTCGTGGGAAAGCGTGTGGCCTGCTGGAAGGCCATCTGTGCACCACCATCGTCTTTCAGGGCTTGTCGGGCTCGCCCGGTCCAGTACCAACCTCGCGCCTGCATGGCGAGCGAGGTTGCCTGTTGCAAAGGACTGAAAAACTGCTCGGCTTTTTGCGGGTCTTCAAGCAGTCGCAAAGCGATGAAACCCGAAAGATTTTGGGCTTCCTGACGATCAATTTCGGTAAGAGGCAGTGTCGTATCCTGGGCAAGCGCATAAGCGTCCTGCGTCCGGCCTGCCAGAAGAAAAGCTCGCGCAAGATTGGCTCTTTCGCTCGACCAGTCGTGCGATGGGGCAGCAGCCTGAAGAGCATAGCCTTCCGACATCCAGAGGGCTAATGCTTCATCCAGACGATTTCCACGCCGCAGCGCCTTCAAACGATAACGGAGCAGCGTGGGGTCTGACCGATCACGAGATGAAAGAGTATTGAAAGCCGTGTCGGCATCTGGAGACGCTGCACGCTCGGCGAGGCGGGCCTCCGCTAATGCCTGCCGATCCGCAGGAAGGCGATCAACCTGGCGACTTGCAGCCGAAATTTGTCCGGAGCTTTCAAGACGCTCATAGCGGCGCCACTGGTCCTCTGGGGTAAAAGTCGCACCGTAAAGGCTAAGAAGAGAAACTTCCTCCTGCGCATTACCAGCGCCAGAAATCCAAAGATTACGGGCCTTTGCAGCGGCATCCGACACATGGTCGGAGCATGCCAGAAATGCTGCCACCATTGTCAGCGGCAATGTTGGGCAAAGCCGGTCAAGCATTGCCGGATCGGATGTGTGGGCGAGGGCGGTCTGGTAACGCCACATCATTTTTGCCCGCTGCGGCCAAGTCGGCGTCTGCACCAGAAATACCTGATAGGTCTCTGCAGGGAGATTACCTGCGCCAGGTGACACCAGCTGAAGCCACTGGACGAGCCTGTCCCGGACAGGGGGCGTTACGTTCGGAACAGGCGCTGCGGCTCCCATAAAAAGAGCCGCAGCCAGCAGAACGGGACGTTTAGCTCGGCAGCACAACATGATGCCAGATTTCTCCTCCGCCGCGGATGATGAGTTCAATCGCCACGGCCAGCACAACAAGCAGACCACACCAGGCGATCCAGCGATAACGGGCAAGGAGCCCTGCAATGAACGACGCCGCAATTCCCATCAGCAATACGGAAAAAGCCAGGCCGCCAACGAGAATCCAAGGGTGTCCGACAGCAGCCCCTGCAACCGCAAGAACATTGTCCAGGCTCATGGAAAGATCGGCCACGATAATCTTGAGAATGGCAGGCCCCAGTCGGGACGGAGCATCCACTTCCGCTTCGGCATCGCTGTGACGAAGTTCCCGGTACATCTTCCAGCAGACCCACAGAAGCAGGCAACCACCGGCGAGTGTCAGGCCGATAACCGCCAGAAGGCGTGCGGCAACAAGGGCTAATCCCACACGCAGGAGAGCTGCAAAAGCTGTCCCGATCAGGATGGCAAGCCGTCTCTGACGCCCCTGGAGACTACGCACCGCCATCCCGATGACAACCGCGTTGTCTCCGGCAAGGGTAATGTCAATCAGCGTTACCTGCGCGAGCGCGATCAGGGCGTGGGTCAGGGTATCGGGCGTCAAAGGGTCATTTCTTCCAAAAGGGGTCCGTGCAATCTCTTCGTATTTGGTCTAAGCAGCCCTCGTAAAGCCCCACTCGCTTCCGGAGTTCTCATGGTTCCGCGTTACAGCCGCCCCCAGATGACCGCGATCTGGTCGCCCGCCAACCGTTACCGGATCTGGTTCGAAATCGAAGCTCTGGCCTGTGAAGCCATGGCTCAACAGGGCGCTATGCCTGTCGAATCAGCCAAAACCATCCGTGAGAAGGGGGATGCTGCCATGGCTGCATTCTCCGATGCTGATCTGGCCCGAATTGACGAGATCGAGGCTGAAACGCGCCATGACGTGATTGCGTTCCTGACCTGGCTTGCGGAAAAAGTTGGTCCGGACAGCCGCTTCGTTCATCTGGGCATGACGTCTTCCGACGTGCTGGACACATGTTTGTCTGTTCAGATGACTCAGGCCGCCGATCTTCTTCTGGAAGATCTGAATCGCGTTCTGGAAGCCCTCAAGACACGCGCCTATGAGCACAAGCTGACTGTCACGATCGGCCGCAGCCACGCCATCCATGCAGAGCCAACGAGCTTCGGCCTGAAGCTGGCTGGTCATTACGCTGAATTTGCCCGCAACAAAGAGCGCCTGCTTCAGGCTCGCAAGGAAATCGCGGTCTGCGCCATTTCTGGCGCCGTTGGCACCTACGCGCATATCGACCCGGCTGTTGAAGAATATGTCGCCGACAAGCTCGGGCTTGTCGCAGAGAGCGTCTCCACGCAGGTCATCCCGCGTGACCGCCACGCTGCATTCTTCTGCACGCTTGGCGTCATTGCAAGTGGCATTGAGCGTCTGGCCGTTGAAGTACGTCACCTCCAGCGTTCGGAAGTCCGGGAAGCGGAAGAGTTTTTCCACAAGGGGCAGAAGGGCAGCTCCGCGATGCCGCATAAGCGGAATCCGGTTCTTTCCGAGAACCTGACTGGCCTTGCCCGCCTGATCCGCTCGCACGTCGTTCCAGCCCTTGAGAACGTGGCACTGTGGCATGAGCGGGACATCAGCCATTCTTCCGTGGAGCGTAACATCTGCCCGGACGGGACGATCGGGCTTGATTTCGCGCTGATCCGTCTGGCTGGCATGATGGAAAAGCTGGTGATCTATCCGGATCAGATGATCGCCAACATGGAAAGCCTTGGTGGCGTGGTCCATTCCGGCGAAGTTCTGTTGGTTCTGGCCCGTGCCGGGATTTCCCGTGAAGACGCCTACCGGATCGTGCAGCGCAACGCCATGGAGACCTGGACGAAGCTGGGTAAGCCGGGCTTCCGCACGTTCCGCGAAAATCTGGAGGCAGACCCGGAAGTGTCAGGTCGTGTGAGTGCCGAGGTTCTGGATCGCGCTTTCGATCCGGCACAGCATCTCAAGCAGATTGATCGTATCTACAGCCGCGTTTTCGGCTAATCTGGACAAACTTGGGCGGGAATAGTTTTCCCGCACTCTCGCGGTTCCGGTTCCGCAATGCTATGGAACCGGAAAACCGTCGCTGGACCAGCCGTTTCCGCATCCCTGTGAACCGGGACGGCGCAACGCAGTAAGGATTGCTCATGGCCCGCCGCCGCCAGCTTTACGAAGGCAAAGCCAAGGTTCTTTTTGAAGGACCAGAGCCCGGAACACTCGTGCAGTATTTTAAGGATGACGCCACCGCCGGAAACGGTGCGAAAAGTGGCATCATCACGGGGAAGGGTGTGCTGAACAACCGCATCAGCGAACACCTGATGATGAAGTTGCACGACATCAACATCCCCACGCACTTCATCCGCCGTCTGAACATGCGCGAGCAGCTGATCCGGGAAGTCGAGATCATCCCGTTGGAAGTTGTGGTCCGCAATGTCGCGGCCGGTTCCATCGCCAAGCGTCTGGGCATTCCCGAAGGAACGCGCCTGCCACGCACCATCATCGAATATTATTACAAGAATGATTCCCTGGGAGACCCAATGGTCTCGGAGGAGCATATCGCCGCGTTCGACTGGGCCTCGCCGCAGGACCTGGATGATATGAACACACTGGCACTCCGGACCAATGATTTCCTGATGGGAATTTTCATGGGTGTCGGCATTACGCTCGTTGATTTCAAGCTGGAATTCGGCCGTTTGTGGGAAGGCGAGGAGATGCGGATCATCGTCGCTGACGAGATCTCTCCAGACAACTGCCGCCTGTGGGACGCCAAAACCAGCGAGAAGATGGACAAGGACCGGTTCCGCAGGGACATGGGCCGCGTCGAAGAGGCTTATCAGGAAGTCGCACGGCGTCTCGGGATTCTTCCCGAAGCCAGCAATGGAGACCTCAAGGGTCCGGAGGCAGTACAGTGAAGATCCGCGTTTTTGTTTCCCTGAAAGACGGCGTTCTTGATCCTCAGGGCAAGGCTGTTGGCCATGCACTTGAGTCTCTTGGCTTCAAAGGTATCGGCGAAGTCCGTGTGAACCGCGTTGTCGAACTGGACGTCCCTGCAACGGACAAGGCCGAGGCGATCCAGCAGGGTGAAGCCATGGCCCGCGCTCTTCTGGCCAATGAAGTGATCGAGGATTTCAGCGTCGAGGTGGCAGCATGAAGCTCTTCTCCGCAGCCCTTCTGGCAACCGGCCTTTTGGTTGCAACTGCCGTTCCGGCTCACGCACAACGCGTCTCCAAGGTCTCCGGCAAGGCTCTGGGCAATATGTGCTCGGCCAACAAGTCCACTGCTCTGTGCGATGCCTATCTCGCTGGCGTGATGGACAGCGAAGTCTGGGCCAAGAAATACGACAGCTATGCCGATGATGCCGGCGCCCCGGTGTCGTTCTGCGTTCCGACGAGTGAGACCACCACGCAGGTTCGTGGCAAGCTGATTTCATGGCTGCACGCGCACACTGATGCCCTGACGCAGCCTGGTGGAAAGGC
This sequence comes from Gluconobacter japonicus, assembly GCF_015244665.1. Taxonomy (NCBI): domain Bacteria; kingdom Pseudomonadati; phylum Pseudomonadota; class Alphaproteobacteria; order Acetobacterales; family Acetobacteraceae; genus Gluconobacter; species Gluconobacter japonicus. Next base: position 315,946 of record NZ_JABCQN010000003.1, on the reverse strand, counting down.
CGTTTATCGTGCTCTGCACGAGGCTTATCCGTGCCATGCCGCAGCATCGGCTCCAGCGGAGGGCCAGAAATGAAGGCAGGTATCGTCGTATTTCCCGGCACGAACCGGGAGCGCGACATGGTGCATGCCCTGAAACTGGTCTCTGGTCAGACCCCGAAAATGATCTGGCATCGTGAGACATCTCTCGGTGATCTGGATCTCGTGGTTCTGCCGGGTGGCTTCAGCTTTGGGGATTATCTGCGCAGTGGCGCCATGGCGGCTCATTCCCCCATCCTGCGCGAGGTCAAAGCCTTCGCCGAGAAGGGCGGTCACGTTCTGGGTGTGTGCAATGGCTTCCAGATCCTGACGGAAGCCCATCTTCTGCCGGGTGCGCTGCTTCGGAATGCCGGTCTGCGGTTCCTGTCACAGGACTGCCATCTGAAGGTCGAGAACGCATCGTCTCCCTTCACGCAGGGCTGGTCTTCCGACGATGTTTTCCGCGCGCCTCTGGCGCATGGGGACGGCAACTACACCGCTTCTGACGAAACGCTTGCACGTCTCGAAGGTGAGGGCCGTGTGGCGTTTCGCTACTGTGGTGCCAAAGGCGAGGTTTCGCATGATGACCGCCATGTGAACCCAAATGGCAGCGCTCGTTCCATCGCCGGCATCCTGAGCGAAAACGGCCGTGTCTGCGGTCTGATGCCGCACCCGGAAAACCTGACTGACCCGGAAATCGGTGACACCGATGGTGTGCCGCTCTTCAAAGGCCTTGTGGAGGCTCTCGTCGGATGAGTGTGACAATCGACGCCAAACTGGCTCAGTCCTTCGGTCTGACGGTCGAGGAATATGAGAAGGTCCTGACCATCATGGGCCGGACCCCGAGCTTTACGGAGCTTGGGATTTTCTCGGTCATGTGGTCGGAGCACTGCTCCTACAAATCCTCCCGCATCCATCTCAAGACGCTGCCAACCAAGGCTCCGTGGGTTATCCATGGGCCGGGCGAAAACGCAGGTGTTGTGGATATTGGCGAGGGTCTGGCTGCTGTCTTCAAGATGGAGAGCCACAACCACCCGTCTTTCATAGAGCCCTATCAGGGCGCTGCGACCGGCGTGGGTGGCATCCTGCGTGACGTTTTCACCATGGGCGCCCGTCCGGTCGCCAATCTGAATGCCTTGCGTTTCGGTGATCCGAAAACACCGGGAACGCGCCGTATTGTTGACGGCGTGGTTCGCGGCGTTGGTGGCTACGGCAACTGCGTAGGCGTTCCGACGGTCGGCGGCGAAGTCAACTTTCACAAGGCTTATGACGGCAATCCGCTCGTCAACGCCATGACGGTTGGCGTGGCCAAGCAGGACAAGATCTTCCTGTCTGCAGCTGCTGGTGTGGGCAATCCGGTCGTTTATGTCGGCTCCAAGACGGGCCGTGATGGCATTCATGGTGCCACCATGTCGTCCGCCGAGTTCGACGAGGAGGCCGCATCCAAGCGCCCGACCGTGCAGGTCGGAGACCCGTTCATCGAGAAGCTTCTGATTGAAGCCTGTCTCGAACTGATGGCAACCGATGCGATCGTCGCCATTCAGGACATGGGCGCTGCCGGCCTGACGTCTTCTGCCGTTGAAATGGCGGGCAAGGGTGGCGTCGGCATTGAGATGGATCTTGATGCGGTTCCGCAGCGCGAGCCCAACATGTCCGCCTATGAGATGATGCTGTCTGAGAGCCAGGAGCGGATGCTTATGGTTCTCAAGCCGGAAAGCACCGAACAGGCGCGCGCCATCTTCGAAAAGTGGGAGCTGGATTTCGCTGTTGTCGGGCATCTGACCGATACCGGACGAATCACGGTCAAGCACAAAGGCGTGATCGAAGCTGACATCGAACTGGCACCGCTGGCCGATGAAGCTCCGATCTATAACCGCCCGACTGTGCCGCTGGAAAAACCACGCCACATTCAGCCTCCGGCTGATCCAGTGGGTGTGGAACATGCTCTTCTGACGCTGATTGGTTGCCCGGATCTGGCCTCCCGCGCCTGGGTCTGGAACCAGTATGATGGGTCTGTCGGCGGCAATACGGCGCGTCGTCCTGGTGCGGCTGATGCTGCTGTTGTTCGCGTGGAAGGCACCCGTCTGGGTCTCGCCCTCACGACTGATTGCACACCGCGGTATTGTCAGGCGGATCCGAAAATTGGCGGGGCGCAGGCTGTTGCCGAAGCATGGCGCAACATCACGGCAACAGGTGCGAAGCCGCTTGCCGTGACGGACAACCTGAACTTCGGCAATCCGGAACGTCCGGAAATCATGGCGCAGTTCGCAGAAGCCATCAAAGGCATGGGCGATGCGTGCCGCGCGCTCGATTTCCCGGTTGTGAGTGGCAACGTCTCGCTCTATAACGAGACGCGCTCTCCGACAGGTCTGGCTCAGGCCATTCTTCCGACGCCGGCTATTGGTGCGCTTGGTGTACTGGCAGATGCCTCACGCTCGATTGGACTTGCCATGCCTGATGCGCACGGTCTTGTCCTGATTGGTGAAATCCGTGGCGAACTGGGTCAGTCCCTGTGGCTGCGTGAAATCTGCCACCGGGAAGAGGGCGCTCCACCTCATGTTGATCTCGTGGCCGAACGCCGGAATGGCGATTTTGTCCGCGGTCAGATCGAAGCCGGTGCTGTGACAGCCTGTCATGACATCGCAGATGGCGGCCTTCTGGTCACGATTGCCGAAATGGTCATGGCTGGGGACGTTGGCTGTACGCTGAATCCGCCTCCGTCCAATCTTCCTCTGCATGCGTTCTGGTTTGGTGAAGATCAGGCCTGCTATGTCGTGGCAACACCAGATGCCCAGAAGCTTATTGCCGCGGCTGAAAAAGCTCATGTTCCGGCACGCAAGCTGGGTCGCTCTGGCGGCACGTCACTGAACCTTGCTGACGGGATTTCCTTGGAAGCCAGCAGGCTGCGCAAGATCAACGCTGCCTTTTTCCCGAAATTCATGGGTGAGGAGGTGTGAATTATGCCGATGAGTGCCGCTGAAATCGAACGCACGATTCTCGCAGCGATCCCGGATGCTGAAATTACGATCCAGGACCTGGCTGGAGACGGCGATCATTATGCCTGCACGGTCGTCAGTGAAGCCTTTCAGGGGCTTTCGCGTGTACGACAGCACAAACTGGTTTATGATGCGTTCGGAAGCCGAATGGGCACAGAGCTTCACGCAATGGCTCTCAAAACCCTGACCCCTTGAACTGCGAGGGAATCATTCCCTTCTGAAGTGACTGCTGACAGTGGGAGAGGGGTTGCCCCCCTCTCTTCTGCCCATAAGAGGAAAACCTAATGTCCGAGACCGTGTTCCAGCACATCCAGAACCTGATCGACGCAAACCCGGTCATGTTGTTCATGAAGGGTGACAAGCTCTTCCCACAGTGCGGCTTCTCTGCACGCGTTGTGCAGATCCTGACGCATCTTGGTGTTCCGTTCGAGACCTGCAACATTCTTGAAAGCGCTGAACTCCGTCAGGGCATCAAGGATTTCTCCCAGTGGCCGACCGTTCCTCAGCTCTACGTCAAGGGTGAGTTCGTCGGTGGCTGCGATATCGTCACGGACATGTACCAGAGCGGCGAACTTGAAACGCTGCTGACTGAAAAGGGAATCGCTACGGCAAATGCCTGATTTGTTAATTCCGGCCTGTAAAATGGCCGGAATTCAACGCTCTGCAAGGTCTGCGACCGCCACAATTCAGCCATGTTGCGCCCAAAAATGGCAAGACCTTGATTTTTTCTAAAACTTACCCAAACGGGGTTGTCGAACTCTGCGTTTACGTCATACGGTGAACTCATCAGAACAGGGATGGGATCACATCAATGGCGCGACAGTGGGCTGGCCGAATTGCTCTCGGCATTATGGGAGTTGGACTTTGCATGGGAGCCGGAAAAGCTCATGCCCGTGCAGCCATTACCGATTTTGAAGCCAGCAAGCTGACATTCGACGCTCTGACGGCCACGCCAGTCTATCACCGCCCTGTTGTTCATTTCGTTCGTCACTCTGCAAGCCATTCCATGGCATGGAGCGGGCATCGCGCTGTGATCCGGAACGTGGCTTACCGTCCGCACGCTTCTGTTGCGACGGCAGCTCATCGTCATACACGTAGCCGCCGTACCTGATCTTTATGTGAGGCGTAGCGCATCCATGATGCGTCTCGCCTGTCCCGTGCGATCGACGACAATAACGTCGAATCGCGTATTGGGACGACACCATTCGGGTCTGGTTTCCAGAATATAACCGAATGACGCCATCAGGCGTTCTGCCTGACGAGGAGCCAGAGCCTCTGCGCCATCTCGAAGCGTAGAGCGGCTTTTGACTTCCACCCCAATGATCCAGTTCTCATCCGCGACCAGAAGATCAATCTCGCCATAGGGTGTTCTGAGCCTCTGAGCCAGAATGTCCAGCCCTGCCTCCACCATATGGCGTTTAGCGATCTCCTCGGCGTTCAGGCCACCGTAATATGCCTGAACGCCTTTCGCGCGACGGTTAATCAGTGCTCTTCTTTCAGAAGGCGGGCAGCATCAATCGCAAAATACGTCAGGATGCCGTTACAGCCAGCACGCTTGAAAGCGATCAGACTTTCCATGATGGTACGATCCCGCTCAAGCCAGCCATTCTGAATAGCGCCAGCCAACATCGCGTATTCACCTGACACCTGGTAGGCAAAGGTCGGCACCGAGAAACGGTCACGAATACGGCGAATAATGTCCAGATAGGGCATTCCCGGCTTGACCATAATCATATCGGCTCCTTCACGAATATCCTGCTCAACTTCACGCAGAGCTTCATCCGAATTGGCCGGATCCATCTGGTAGGTTTTCTTGTCACCCGTCAGAAGGCCACCCGATCCCAGCGCATCACGGAAAGGACCGTAGAAAGCGGAAGCATATTTTGCCGTGTAGGCCATGATGCGGACGGTCTCGAAGCCGTTGGCATCAAGCGTCTCGCGGATTGCCTGCACACGACCATCCATCATGTCAGACGGCGCAATAATATCGTTTCCAGCGCGCGCCTGATTGAGCGCCTGCTGACGCAGGATCTCAACAGACTCGTCATTAAGGATACGGCCATCCTTGATAACGCCGTCATGGCCATGATCCGTATAGGGATCGAGCGCCACGTCACCAATAACACCAAGCTCTGGAAAGGCTTCCTTGATGACGCGCGACGCGCGGCACATCAGATTGTCCGGGTTCAGAGCTTCGGTACCCGTTGCATCACGCAGTTCAACTGGCGTGATCGGGAAAATGGCAACCGCCGGAATGCCGAATTCAACAGCCGGGCGGACATGCTCCACTAGGTTGTCGAGGCTGACGCGCTCAACACCGGGCATGGAAGACACTTTCTGGCGCTGGTTTTCGCCTTCACAAACAAAAATCGGCCAGATCAGGTCATCGACGTGCAGTCGATTTTCCTGAACCAGCCGACGTGTAAAGGCATCGTGGCGATTACGCCGCGGGCGGAAGAGGGGGAATGATGCGTTCGTCATGCCCCCAATCATGCTCCTATATTTTTGATCTGGAAAGCAGGCTGTGACGTACTCCGTAACAGAAATAGATCGCCAGCCCGATTGCAAGCCATACAACCAGCCTGACCCAGGTCAGCAGGTCCAGAGACACCATGACCGCACCGCAGGACAGCACGCCCAGAACCGGAATGATCGGGCCACCTGGCACACGGAAGAGACGTGGCGCCTGAGGCTCCCGCATCCGCAAAAGTGGAACACCAACGCAGACGATGATGAATGCAAGGAGGGTTCCAATGGATGTCATGTTGCCCAATTCACTAATAGGCAACACGGCTGTCAGAACACTTGTGAGCGCAGCAAAACAGAGATGGGACGTCCACGGCGTATGAGTGCCTGTGTTCAGCTTCGCAAAAACTTTCGGAAGCAGGCCGTCATGTGACATCGCCAGAAATACGCGTGCCTGTCCTAGAAGCAGTCCAAAGAGAACAGAAACATACCCGACAGTAATTCCCAGCTTCACAAGACTGGCGAGCCAGGGCGCACCCGCAGCATCGATCGCTGTTGCAACCGGGCTTGGATCATTCGCCATGCCTTTATAGTTCACAACGCCTGTCAGAACTGCCGAGAACACAGCATAGACAACACCACAGATCAGCAGGCTTCCTATAATCCCCACGGGAATGTCCCGAGCCGGGTTTTTGCTGTCCTGCGCGGTGGTGGAGACGATATCGAATCCCAGATAGGCAAAGAAGGCCATCCCCGCGGCACGCATCACGCCAGAGAAGCCAAAATGCCCGAAGGTGCCATCATTCGGTGGGATATAAGGATGGTAATTGGCCAGCTTGATATGCGGGATGCAGAATACCAGTACCAACGCGATGACTGTCAGCTTTATCACCACGATGGCATTGTTCACGGCAGCGGACTGGCTGACACCGCGCATCAGCAACGCCGTCACGACCCAGATGGCCAGAACCGCCGGGAAATTGAACCAGGAGCTGACGACTGACCCGTCCGAAAGTGTCACGGGCGTCATGGGCGTAGCCAGAAGCCTCGGATCAATCGTGATTCCCCAACCCGAGAGCAAGGAGGCCACATAGCCGGACCAGCTTGAGGCGACAGCAGCAGCCCCCACTGTATATTCCAGCACAAGATCCCAGCCGATGATCCATGCGATCAACTCCCCCATGGATGCATAGGCATAAGAATACGCCGACCCGCCTGACGGGATCATACCAGCCAGTTCGCCGTAACAGAGGCCGGCAAAGCCACAGGCGAGGGCAGCAATAAGATAGGACAGCGTGACGGCAGGGCCTGCATTTTGGCCTGCTGCAACGCCTGTCAGCGAGAACAGACCAGCACCAATGGTCACACCGACGCCAAGTGCGATGAGATGCCAGGGGCCAAGAACACGTTTCAGGCCTGTATTGTCAGACGCAGCGGAAGACACAGGCTTGGTCCGCCAGAGCGGATTGGTCATGAAAGATCCTCGTTGGAAATACGGATTGTTTTTGCCGACGCGCGCATTCTGCGGTAGTGACGGGGCGAACTCACCCTGGAGAATGGACCACGATGTCGGAACACGCCAGCCAGTCCACGCTGAATCCTTTTTTCCACGCGCCTCTGAAAGAGGCTGATGCCGAAGTTGCCGCCATCCTGAACGACGAACTGACCCGTCAGCAGGATGGTATCGAGCTGATCGCGTCCGAGAACATGGCATCTTTTGCCGTGATGGAAGCGCAGGGCTCTGTTCTGACCAATAAGTACGCTGAAGGCCTTCCGGGCAAGCGCTACTATGGTGGCTGCGTTGACGTGGACCGCGTTGAAACCCTCGCCATCGAACGCCTTAAAAAGCTGTTCGGCGCAGAATTTGCAAACGTGCAGCCTCATTCTGGTGCCAATGCCAATCAGGCAGCCTTCATGGCAATGGCGAAACCGGGCGACACCATTCTGGGTCTGAGCCTCGCGGCTGGCGGACATCTGACCCACGGTGCAGCTCCGAACTATTCCGGCAAATGGTTCAACGCCGTTCAGTATGGCGTGCGCGCGCAGGACGGCCTGATCGATTACGATCAGATGGAAGAACTGGCCCGTGAGCACAAGCCGAAGATTATCGTCGCCGGCAGCTCCGCCTATCCGCGCGTCATCGACTTCCCGCGCTTCCGGAAGATTGCCGACGAAGTTGGCGCTTATCTGATGGTGGACATGGCGCATTTTGCCGGTCTGGTCGCAGCTGGCCTATATCCGAGCCCGCTCCCGTACGCGGACATCGTGACGTCCACGACCCACAAGACGCTACGCGGCCCCCGTGGTGGCATCATCCTGACGAACAGCGCAGAGCTGGCCAAGAAGGTCAACTCTGCCGTATTCCCAGGCCTTCAGGGTGGTCCACTGATGCATGTCATCGCTGGCAAGGCCGTTGCCTTTGGTGAAGCATTGAAGGACGATTTCCGCGACTACCAGAAGCGCGTTGTAGCCAATGCCAAGGCACTGGCCGACGAACTTCAGCTACGTGGCTTCGACATCGTGACAGGTGGCACGGACAGCCATCTGGTGCTGGTTGATCTTCGCCCCAAAAAGGTGACGGGCAAGCTTGCAGAAGAAATTCTGGAGCGCGCTGGCATCACGGCTAACAAGAACGCCATTCCGTTCGACCCGGAAAAGCCGTTCGTCACGTCCGGCATTCGTCTGGGCAGCCCTGCTGCAACAGCACGTGGTTTCGGCGAAGAAGAATTCCGCACGATTGCCCGCATGATGGACGAAGTTCTGACGGCAGCTCTGGAAGAGGGCGACGTCAATGACACGACCAACCGTGTCCATGAAGAAGTGAAGGCGCTCTGCCGTCGCTTCCCGATCTATGATCGCGCTTCCGCCTAAGCGTTGAGGTGGACTGCGGTGCGTCTGGCCAGCCGCACCGCAAGCTGCCCCTGTCTGGGGCGCAAATTCGGAACGATCAGTAAACACTTGTCATAAGGTGTGCAGATCAGATCATGTCCGTCCCGGGCGATGACGGTTCCCGCATTCGGGATGCAGGTATTGCCAACCCATGGCTCCACAAATCTAAAGTCTGCGCTTCGCGCCAGGACATTATCCGTCACGACGCCCATCTCTGCGGGCTGCTTCGTATCGGTTCCACGTCCCTGAAAATGAATCCGCATTGCGTCTTTCAGGAAACGCTCGGAAATCTTCACCATCATCTCCACGGTCTCTGGCTGCCAGTGCAGACCGGCTTCCAGAAGGCAGGCACGGCCAGTTCCACCAATTGCCATAAAACGGGAATACTCAACGAGGCGTGAGCCCCCCTGATGCCCAAGGTCAGTCAAAACCAATGCGGCCGGATGCTCTTCGGAGGCCAGAATACAGGCGAAATCGCTGGAACGCCGTCGCGGAGGCACAATAAAGACGGGATCAGATGGCCAAAGTGTGGAGTGAAGATCCAACAACAGATCTGCCCGCTCGATAAAAGGTAAAATCTGTCGGGCTCGATCCAGTTCACTGAACTGCTCGCCACTGTTCAGCCGTGACGGATGCCACAGACGGTTCAGATCTTCCGTCAGATAACGGGAGGCCATCGGCGTGTTTGCCTCAAACCGATCAAAGGCGGCCAGGTTTGCAAGAATCAGCGTCAGCCGGCCGGTACGCGGAACCGGATTATTCTGCCGAAGGATTTCAAGAGCATGCCCACCTGCATACTCGTTACCATGGACCATCCCGACAATGACGAGGTCAGGGCCACTCAAACCGGAATCAAAAACATGAACACCGGGAACGCCAGAGGCCGTATTACGCCAGGCAGAAAGATCCGGAACCTTCAGACATATATCCAAAGGATAAGCCGGACGACCACATCCTGGCAGGTCCTCCGTCAGGCGAGGCTGACGGATCCTGATAGGATGATGTCTCTGGCCGGCCTTGCAACTCATGCTGTCCCGCTTACCCTCCGCGCAAAATCTCGCAGCGCCTTTTCACAACATTCCAGTTGTTCTCTGGTAATAAATTCATCCGGCCGATGAGCCTGTGCAATATCGCCAGGCCCACAGACAATGCTATCCATACCGCCCCGTTGATAGATACCAGCCTCGGTGCCGTAAGAAACCATGCCAGGACTGTTTCGACCCGTGATCTGACAGGTTATCTCGGTTAGAAGATGGTCCGCAGGCAAGGCGAGGGGCGGAAGATCTACCAACTGGAGATAACTGATACCGCCTTCGGGATTATTCTTTCTAAGATCCTCATCCAAAGACGCCAAAGTATTCTGGAGTTTCAGGAACTCTTCAGCGCCTTCGTCTCCCGGCACATTCCGCCATTCCACATCGAATTGCGCATGCTCAGGAATGATATTGAGAATACTCCCTCCTGAAGCCAGCCCGACCTGCATGGTGGTGTAGGGAGGCGTAAAGCCGTCAATCCGACGCCCTGCGAGAGCAAACCGATCCGCTTCATCCGCACATAACGCAATGGCTCGCCCCATGGCATGCAGCGCGTTTCGACCACCTTCCGGAAGAGAGGAGTGACCGGGCTTCCCCACAAGCCGGACTCTGACGGCAAAACGGCCCTTGTGCGCAATCACGGGACTCATCATCGTTGGCTCGCCAACGACACAGAGTTCCGGAAGCCGGTCGGCACGCTGGATATCTGCAATCAGATGCCGCGCACCATCGCAGGTAATCTCTTCATCACAGGTGAAAAGGAGATGAACGGGCTTGGGAAGTGCCATGGCCTTGAAGTCAGGAATAGCGGCCAGCATGCAAGCCACATAGCCTTTCATGTCTGCGGTGCCACGCCCGTAGAGACAGCCATTCTCTTCACGCAAAACAAATGGATCGGATGACCAGTCCTGCCCTTCGACCGGGACACAATCCACATGCCCAGCGAACGCTATGCCACCAGCAGTCTGCGGGCCGATGATAGCGTGAAGGTTCCATTTCCCTTCGTCTCCGCCTGGATAACAAACGAAAGGAACTTCGTGTGACGCCAGATAGGCTTCAATCCATTCGATGATCGGCAGGTTGGATCGGCTGCTCGTTGTATCAAACGATATCAATGCCGAAAGAATCGTTTCTGCATTGAGGGAAATGGGGCGCTGATCCGTCATAGCTTGTACTGTAAGCACGTTCCTCACCTCTCACCATAGAGACTTTGGGAGAGGAGAGGAGGACGATGTGTACGCCCGCAACACGTTGTAAAAAATGAAGCGCGAAAATTGTGGTTTTAGTTTCCGACACTTTTCGCGCCTTCCCAAAAACACCTTGAAGGATTTTCTGTGAGTCGCAGTGCGGGCCTTTCTGTTTTTCACAGATTGTGGCGAAAACTTCCCCCGCAGCAAAGACGACGCTTCTTTGCATGGGCGACAGCCATCGTAACGCCTGGCGTCAGAGCCAGTTACCCTCGACACGCCTCTGGTGTCATCATTGCAGGGGAGTTCAGCCGAGGTTCCGGTCTGGGCGAAGGTGCACGTCTTATGGTGGCAGCCCTTCGCAAACTCGGCATTCTCTGTGCCACCTGGGACATTGAAACATACCGACTGGATGGAGACGCTGTCGGGCCCGGCGCGCCGCTTATCGTACACGTCAACGCACCGATGCTCCCAGCCGTGCTGCTCAGAATGCCACGCACACTCCGAACGGGACGTAAAGTCATCGGATACTGGGCCTGGGAACTCCCGATCGTACCAGATACCTGGAAACATGCACGACGGCATATTCATGAAATCTGGGCACCGTCCCGATTTACGGCAGATGCTCTGGTTTCGTTGAATCGTCCAGTGCGGATTGTGGAACATCCCGTGGGCCTTGCAGGGCAGATACCTTCCGCACGGAACCGGGCTTTTTTCGGGCTACCAGAAAAGGCCGTTACTGTTCTGGTCTCTTTCAATCTGGCGTCCAGCATGGTGCGTAAAAACCCGATTGATACGATTTTGGCGTTTCGTGAAGCGTTCGGGGATCGTCCAGACAGAATCCTGATTTTGAAAATCGGCCATACGGAACATTATCCTGAAGATATGGCCGCCATTCGCACAGCTGTTAACGGTGCCCCCAACATCCAGATACAGACACAACATTACAACGGAGCCGATCGTCTGGCCCTGATGCAATGCTGTGATATCGTCCTGTCCCTGCATCGCAGCGAGGGTTTCGGCCTTGTCGTTGCCGAGGCAATGGCTCTGGGTCGATGCGTTGTTGCAACCGACTGGTCTGCTACGGCAGAATTTCTGGACAGCACCTGCGGCCTCCCTGCCGCCTATAGCCTCGTCCCCGCCCATGACCCCCGAGGCGTGCTGGAGATGCCCCAGACATGCTGGGCACTGCCGGACAGGCAATCGGCGGTGCAGGCCCTTCGTCTGGCAGCAGACCATCCTGATCTTCGGGCTCGCCTTGGAACTGCGGCTCAGAAGCGCATTGCAAAGCATCTCGACGGAACCAGCCTTCTGAAAGCCATCCACGCGGCAGGAGTTGAAGCGTGGCGATAAAGACTGTCCTTGTCTGGCAATGGGGCAAAAGAGGAGCAGGACCACGCATTGCGGTCGACCTCGCCAATGGGCTGACAGCGTTACCAGACGTCTCCGTGAGATTGTGCCTGTCGGAAGACGCGGAGATCCTTCACAGTCATCATGCCCCGCAAGATGCTCTGGTGTTCAAAACCTACAGATCCGCCTTCGGATTGTTGGGCAGATTTCTTCAGGCCCCGTTGATCATTTCAAAACTGTTCCTGTCGATGCTCCAGGACAAGCCGGACATCGCCATCTGCGCGATGCCAGCGCCGCTTGATGTTCTTATGGCTCATGCTCTTCGAAGGGCAGGCGTCAAAGTCGTGACGATTGTTCATGACGCCAGGGCCCATCCGGGAGACGGCTACCCGTTACAGATGTTTCTGCAAAAAGCGCTTATTAGCCAGTCGTCTCTTCTGGTGACATTCAGCCAGCACGTCGCCACTGTGTTGTCAGGCGATACCATCTGTCGCAGAAAACCGGTTGTTTCCCTCTCACATCCGCCTTTCGTGGGAACCGAGGCACCTCCGCCTTTCAGTCATGGGGGGAAACCCAGGCTGCTGATGTTTGGTCGATTACTTCCCTACAAGGGTCTGGATCTTCTTGCCGACGCCCTTCCTCAACTGGAAATGAGGGTAGATTGCAGAGTGATCGGGAAAGGCCCTCAAAGCCCGGAATTGCTTCAACTGTCCGGAATGCGCGACGTGATCGTAGAAAATCGTTGGGTGCCGGAAGACGAATTGTCGCGGCTGATCGCCTGGGCAGACGTACTGCTTCTTCCATATCGGGAAGCATCGCAAAGCGGTGTCGGCGCCATGGCCGTTGCGGGGGGGCGGTATGTGGTGGCCACCAATGTTGGTGGATTGTCAGAACAATTTTCCGGACATGCCCAAGCCATGCTCTGCGAGCCTGATTCCATGTCCATTGCAATAGCCATTGCTCAGCTTCTAAATGCTCCGCCGCCTATCGCCCCGGTCCCTGACAGCGCTAAGGCATGGCAGGCCCTGGGGCAAAAAATCCTCAGTGCCGCGGATTAAGTATCAAGGGCATCTTCCGTTGCAATTCGGATGCGATAGCCAATGTGCTTCTCGATATCGCGAAGGGACAAACGCTCATCAATATTGATGAGCGAGAACGCAGCGCCCTTCTTACCCGCACGCGCGGTCCGCCCAATGCGGTGAACATAAGCTTCGGGCGTCTCAGGCATATCCATGTTGATCACGAGATCCACATCGGAAATATCCAGCCCGCGGGACGCAATATCCGTCGTGACCAACACCGGCACGCGTCCTTGACGGAACAGATCCAGCGCCTTGTTTCGCGCGCCCTGCGTCCGATCTCCGTGCAGGGTTTCAGACTTGATGTTGTGCTTGCGCAGAACCCTCGCCAACAGATCAACATTCGCCTTCGTGCGGGTAAACACCATACTCCGCCCCGGAAAACGCTCCAGAATACGGGCTACCGTCTCAGGCTTGTCTTCCTTTTCCACGAACATCGCACGCTGGCGGATCTTCTTGGGCGTGAACGTCTCTGCAGCCACCTCAACCCGAACAGGATCACGCGTCACACGCTTGGCTAGATCCATGACTGGCTCCGGCAGCGTAGCAGAACAGAAAACCGTCTGGGGTGGAACGTCGGGGAAGTAAGGTGTCAGAGCCGTCATGCTCTCGGAAAAATCTTCATCCAGAAGACGGTCAGCCTCATCCAGAACGAGATAGCTCAGGTACTCCAAAACCAGATCACCCTGCATCACAAGATCCAGCAAACGACCATGCGTAGCGACAACGATGTCAACGCCATCGACAATGGAACGAACCTGCTGTTCACGTGATGTTCCGCCACAGATCACACGCGTCTTCAGGGAAAGGCGACGGCCGAGCTGGCGGCAAACTGCGGCTGTCTGCGCAGCCAGCTCACGCGTTGGCTCCAGAATCAGTGCACGCGGCCCATGGGCGCTCTCACCCTTGGACAGGATCTGAAGCATGGGGAGAACAAAAGCAGCCGTTTTGCCGCTGCCCGTTTGGGATGCCACAAGAACATCGCGCCCCTTCAGCAAAGGCGGGATGGCCTGAACCTGAATCGTGCTGGGCCGCTTGTGCCCTACCTGTTCCAATGTGGCGAGAAGAGGCGGGATCAGCCCAAAAGCGGCAAAGCCGTCAGGAGTGTCAGTCGAGGGTGTTTCTGGCATCGTCATATGCGCTTCTTGCCAAATTTCTTCCGTTTCGGGAAATAGCTCTTTTTTCAGGAGGCCCGCCATGAGGGCAACAATCATCGCAGAAGACTTCGCCGGCATGCGGGCACAGGGGGCAGGGCTGGCCGAAAAGGCAGGTCTTGAGTGGGAGTTCCGGCCCGTTCTGATCCGCAAACCCTGGGGCCACTTTCCAGCCCGCTACTGGCCTTCTCCTTTGAAACGGATTGCTCCGATCAGCATTTCGCCTGATAGCCGCCTCATTATCAGCATTGGCGGAACGGGCGGGATTGTCGGGGCTGCTGTTGCCAGACGGGAAGGGCTACCGGTCGTCCAGATCCAGAACCCGAGAACAGCGCTGGCCAAGTTCGATCTCGTAATCGCCAATACACATGATGGCATCACCGGCGAGAATGTTTTGATTTCTCGCAATGCGCTTCACCCCGTAACGCCGCACAAGCTAGAGGTCGCACGCACCGCGTGGGAAGACCGCCTGAAACTTGATAACAGACCACTCCTGTCTATCCTGATCGGCGGAACGAATGGACGTTTTTCTCTTGGAGCCGCCGAAGCAGCAGAAATGGCTGATGGACTGATCGCTTTCGCCAGCCGCAATAGTATGCAGGCCGCTCTGACACCATCCCGCAGAACGGATGCCGCCGCGCTGACGGTCCTGAAGGAAAAACTCATCCCGGCGGGAATACGGATTCTGGAAGGACAGGGCAACGATAACCCCTATCTGGGGATGCTGGCCTGCGCGGACGTCCTTGCCGTCACGACAGACAGTGTCTCAATGATTTCGGAGGCCGCGGCGACGACCGCTCCGGTCATGATCCTGCCGCTGCCCGGCAAGTCCACTCGGATTGGGAGGTTTATCGAAACCCTCCAGAACGCCGGGCGTATCCGACCCTTCAGCCCCGATCTTGAACCTTGGTCCGTCCACCCGCTTGACGACACCCCTGCTACGGCGAGAGAAATGCGCCAACGACTGAAGCTCTGAAAGGGCCCTCTATGCTCGATATCCGCACGTTCGGTCCACAGGGTGGCAATGTGCTCTACAAGGCGCTGGCCCACCCGCTTGCCGCCGAGGCGCTGACGTGGATGGAGCAGGACTTCGCCGGGCAGACGATCGCCATTTACGATCCCGAAGATACGGTCCGGACGCTGGTGGCCCTTTATCCTGGCCTGCGCCCCTCTGTCGTTCTGGTTCATGATACGGAACAGGTCGGCCAGCCGGACGGATTTGGCGGTGCGCGAAAAGCCCTTGTGGACCTGCCGCATGTGGATGCGGATATCATCCTCGCGCTGTCTTTCGACGATGCAAAAATGCGTGGTCGGCTGGACTCACTCCTGAACGGCCGCGACCTTCACACACTCGCGCCTGCACGCCTACCGGACGACATGATCGTTCGTGGCCGTCCGTATCTCGACAAGCTGAATTTTGCGACGAATTTTGCATTCTTCCGCGATGATGACCGCTTCTCCACGCGGATCGTCACAGCGAACTACTGGTCCAATTACGGCGCGCAGAATTTGCGTTACTGGCTGCGTCTCTATGACGGAACAGGGAAGATCATCGCGCAGTGGGAACAGCCCGTTGAACACGCTGGCGCTGGCATCACCATCGACAGTGCGGATATCCGTAAACGCTTTGGTCTTCCTGCCTTCATGGGACAACTGTTCATCCACGTCATTGGTGCCCGCGGGCATGACGTCGTGAAATATGCGCTCGACGTGTGGGGCAAGAACGGCGATCCGAGCCTCTCAGTCACACATGACGCCAACGCCTGGCCGTCTGTGCGCTATGCGACGCTTCCCGCTCCTGAAGCCGACGAAACCCTCACGGTCTGGGTACAGAACAGCCACGCCACGACCATTCCGGCTGGCGCCATTACGTTCAACCCAATGGGCGTGAACGATCATCGGGGCGTGGATCGTGTGATTGGGCCATTTGAGACGTTGGCCGTTAATGTCGGGGCACTTTTTCCGGATCTGGCTTGGCCAGCGCAGCTTGAAATGCGGTCTGGTCGCCATCTTGTACGTCCCCGCTACGAAATCGAACAGCGTGGAAGAACCCGTATTGCGCACCTGAACGTCGAGCGGGACAATATCCGTCCAGACCCGGCTATCCGGAACTTCGCAGCGTCGCTGGGCCGTGGGTTCCTTCTGCCATTCCCCATTCTGAATCCGGCGAAGTTCGAGAGCTTCGTTCAGCCCAACCCGATGTCCGAAGCTCTGGAAACACTCCCCGTTCGGCTCGATATTTTCGATGAGGCTGGCCAGCCCGTCGGCTCGCATTTCCTCGGAAATCTGCCCCGCGACCATTCCACGGCGATTGCCTTGCATGACCTGACCGATCGTCCGGGCCACGCTGATCTGGTCTATGATTTTCGCGATGGCGGGGAGGCAGATGGCTGGCTTCATGCCCTGATGCGCTATCGCAACCGGGACACGGATCATGCTGCCGAAACCAGCTTTGGCGCCCACATCTTCAACACGCTGATGACATGGCGCTCCGAGCCGCAGTCCTATTCCGGACCGCCGCCGGGCCTGACGACACGCCTGTTCCTGAAACTTGGCCATGATGCACTGCGGAGTTTCTGTTGCCTGATCCATCCGGCCTCCATCGAAGGCACCAGTCCGTCCGAAACGGTTCTGCTGCTTCATGCCGCAGATGGCAGCCTCATCGCGGAGACCACCATCCACATTCAGCCGTCAGGTTCCTTCATGGTCCGTCCGCATGACCTATTCGAAGGCGTGCACCTGGCGCGGGCAGGCGTTGGCGGATATGTTCTGATCCGTGATCTGACGTGCCGACTGTTCGGCTATCATGGCCTCGAAAATGGTGAAGGCGGCTTCTCCCTCGATCACATGTTCGGGTTCTGAACCAGCACCCGCTGTCGGAACCGGGAGGCAACTTCCCGGTCCAGCAGGAGGGCAACCGGGCGGGAGAAGAAGCGGGATACCGCTTCTCCCAGCCCCCAGATCAGCACCAGACAGATCGGATAGACGATCCAGCCCATACTTTGTGGCCAGTGGTTGTGTTTCCATATCCGCACAGCCGCCATGACAACGAACATGTGTGTCAGATAAACCTCATAGGACAACTGCCCCATTCGGCGGACCCACCAGCTTCCTGCGCCTCCTTCGAAAGACCTCCAGCCACAGGCCAGCACCAGCATGGCAATCCCGGCGTAAAAGATAGCGATCAGGCCATTCGGGAGCAGGCGCCACCAAGACATCGGGCCCCACATCTCCGCCAGCATCATGAGTAAACCCACAGCCCCCATGACAACAGGCCAGCGCCCTTTGGGTCTGTAGTCGGCAGCAACAATCGCCATGAGGACGCCCATTGCGATGGTTCCGACGCCCGTCAGCGTTGCCTGTTCGCGCCAGATTTCGTTGCCATGCAATGTTGCCCTGTAAATCAGCGCGGTGATGGCGAGAGCAACGAGAACCCCAACCCGGATACGACTGTTCAGGTGACAGAAGAACGGGAAAAAGAGATAGAACAGTTCTTCAATCGAGAGGGACCAGAGTACGGTCCAACCTGCCACGCTCCAGCCATGCCGTGCTTGCCAAACATTGAAGTACAGACCGAACGCAGCCAGTGTTGCACCGGAAAAACTCTGGCCCGGCTTCACGAAGCGATAGTCCTCGAAGCCGATATAATCGAGCAGTCCCAACACCGTGACGAGTGCCACAAGGCACGGCAGAATGCGTGCGGCCCGATGAGCAATGAAGGGCAGGGGCTGGATCTGATCCAGCTCTCCAAATCGCTGAATGACGCGCGATGCAATCAGGAAGCCCGACAGCACAAAGAAGATGCTGACAGCTTCGCCACCATTGTAGTTCATGCCAACCAAAAGCCAGTGCGGAAGGAAATCACCCAAAGCCGTATGAGCGAGGGGAACACGGATCCCAAGATGGTTTCCAAGGACGAGAAGGATTGCAGCACCGCGCATACAATCCAGAGCCGCATTCCGTTTCATTGCCATTCCCTGTCAGACAAAGTGTTTCTGGAGGCGCAATGAGTTCAAAGAAAGGCGGGCGCGTGGCGAAAAAAGCGTCTTGTCAGGGAGTTGGCCCACTGATAAAAGCCCGTCCATCGAATGGGCGCGTAGCTCAGCGGTAGAGCACTCCCTTCACACGGGAGGGGTCACAGGTTCAATCCCTGTCGTGCCCACCATTCGAACTTCGCTGAAAATCTGCCTCAAATCTCATATAGTCAGTGAGAACTTCGCTATGAGCATGTCTCTCCCGGACGCCAAGGCATAATTTTAAAAACAGGCTCGCCCGAGAATCGTAACCTGCACCATCGTGCAGGCTCAAACAGCCGCTTATTGCGTATCAAAAGAAGTTTAAAACAAGTCCAGGATGGCATTCTTGAAACAATATTTTCCGATGCTGAATGGGGCTGGGCAGTACGTCAAAGCTGAACTATCTGGCTGAAAATATCATCAATTCATTTCGGTTTACGAAGTGGCTTTTTTGCTGAACGGCTGGATTTTCCGGATATGACTTCGCCATACGGACCTGGACTGCGCCATTCTTATGCCGAGGATATTTATGCCTTTCTCATCGGCTGCTCCCTGATTGTCATGGGCCTGATGTGTCTTCACAAGGCCGGCTTGGTCACCGGAGGCGTTGCAGGCATTGCACTGCTGCTTTCATACCTTCTCCCTGTGACGCCTGGAAACCTGTTCACACTCATCAATATCCCGTTTCTGCTGTTTGCAATCCGAGCAATGGGGCCACAGTTCGCCTTCAAAACAACCTTTGCGAGTTTTGGTATTACAGTCCTATCCAGCCTTCTCCCCGCCATCATGACACTTTCCTACATTCAACCACTCTTTGCGGCTCTCTTTGGAGGTACCGTCATTGGCATGGGAATTCTGTCTCTGGCTCGCCATCAGGCAGGTGTTGGCGGCACAGGTGTTATAACGCTCTGGCTTCAGAAAAGCCGCGGCCTCAATGCCGGTCGCGTACAGATCATGATTGATGCTGCCATTCTCGCTGCCTCAGCCTTCTTCCTGCCATGGGAAAAAGCTGTACTCTCCGCCATCAGTGCATTTGCGATGAGTAGCGTTCTCGTGGTCTTCCATAGACCAGGCCGCTACATCGGCCATTAAAAAACAAATTCCGACATCAGGAAACGTGAACAGCAAGTTCCTCCAATAGCGACGAGGATAGCGCAACCTGATTTCGTCCGTTGGACTTGGCTTCGTAAAGCGCTGCATCCGCCTGCGCCAACAGATCACGAAACTTCAAATCCTCTGTAAGCCACTGAAACGCGACACCGATACTAACAGTCATATGAATGAACGTATCCGAATTTACTGGAATAAGGATTTTCTCAACAGACTGTCGGATCTTTTCAGCCAGACAGATCGCTTTATCAAGCGCTCCAACCGAAATGGTAAGCGCAAACTCCTCGCCTCCGAGACGGCCACAGATCTGCCCTTCGGACAAAATATCCGAAATCGCTTTAGCGACTGCCTCCAGAGTATTGTCTCCAACAAAATGACCGTATGTATCATTAATTCTTTTAAACTGATCAATATCAAGCATCAGAATAGAAATTCCTGAAGTAGTTTTCTTTCTTTCTCTCTCAATGAAAGACTCACTCTGCTCCAGATAGGCCTGTCGACTCAAAACTTTTGTCAGACTATCCCAAGTAATGGATTTATTCAGGCGCTCGACCAAAGCACGTTGTGTTGTCATGATTGCAGTAACAGTCAATGGACCAAGTACCAGGAACGACAGTCCCAGGCGGAAGGAAACGATTCCCGCAAGATGCGGATATGCCTGGCCGAAGTCCAGAAGCCCGGCCTCGACTATCCCCATCACAGAGACGTTAAAAATCAGGATGATGAGGCACAACGGCAGAACCGTGTAACTCAAGGCACACCACAACAGGGCAGGAACCGGAAATGCTATAGCCCCCGGGCCGCCCGTAAGAGTTGCAAGAACCACAGATATAGCCAGACTTGCTGCCGGAGCGACATTCACACTCCGAAGATTGAAAATCTGGTACCAGTGACGGAGGGTCTGTCGGGAAAACCATTCCCGGCCTGAAAAACACACAGGCAACAGGACCAGATGACGATTCAGTTCACTGCTGAACCACAAAATAAAGCGGCTCCATGTCGTCGTCCCGGGAAGGGATATTGCAAGAAGTGTTCCGACAGATGCGGAGGCACCCGCAGCTCCGCTACAGACCAGCAGAAGAGAGAGAACTGATTTAGGTCCCTCAAGCCCATTCCCGCGTTTTCTGAATACTCTGAACAGAAGATATCCGGCACAAACACCCGCCAGATTGGCGGATGCAAGCCAGACATTGACCACAAACCGGTCTTTCATGATCCAGCCTGCCAGCAAGTAGCCAATGCAGGCTCCTAACCATCCGGGCCATCGGTCAAGCTGGCGATAGGTAATCATCATCCAGAGCAGGAGCGCATTTGCTGGCCATATCTGGGCAAGCTGACCAAAATGTCTGGAATAAATACCGATTACGGCAGCAGAAAATACAATTCCGCCAACAAGCAATGCAGGAGTGTATTTTTCTGCGATCCGGGACAACATACGACTTTAAATTGTTCCTAAGATTAAAGAGTAACAGATTGAATTTACCTCAATAACCTTTTCTAATATCTTAAGATATTAGCTCAAAACAAACAATCAATCTTTTATTTTGAAAAATAAGTTACACCAGGTTAACAAAAAGAAAATTAATCTTGTCCAACAATGCGTTTTCCAACATTGAATTTGGAAATAAATTCCAGAAATTTTCCTGTGCCCTACTGATACTCTTTTCTCCAGCGTCGACCACTCGAGAAAATGTGAGCGCTCTAAGCACTTTTTGCCACTGCAACGTCAAACTCCCTGCGTTTCCTAAAGCATTAATCAACTGTCTGGACGTGAAAGCAGAAAGGGGACTGACTTGCAGAAAAATGTTCAGGACTTCCATTCTTCCATCAACGCTTTCCACAATGGAAAGCCACTGGAAACAAATATCCCTGCGCGCCTGGACCGATTACCTTGGTCCCGGTTTCATATGCTCATCGTCATTGCACTGGGAATCACATGGATCCTTGACGGGCTGGAAGTAACCATCATCGGCTCCCTCGGGCCGTCACTTCAAAGAGCAGATACGCTCCACTTGAGCGCTGAAGGCGTTGGTCTTGCCTCGTCCGCCTACGTAACAGGCGCAGTCCTCGGGGCTCTTGTTTTTGGCTGGATGACAGATCGACTGGGACGCAAACAGATTTTCTTCCTGACACTCGGACTGTATGTCCTTGGTGTGGGTGCATCCGCCTGCGCATGGGGGACGGTTAGCTTCGCTCTTTCCCGCATGGTGACAGGTCTCGGCATTGGCGGAGAATACGCCGCAATCAATTCAGCCATTGATGAACTGGTGCCCGCCCGTCTGCGCGGACGTGTTGATCTCATGGTCAATGGAACATTCTGGGCAGGTGCAGCCCTTGGGGCCTTGGGATCCATAGCCCTTCTAAACACCACTGTTTTCCCCGTTGCCATTGCATGGCGGGTCTCCTTTGCCATCGGAGCCATGCTTGGCCTCATCATTCTTTTCCTGCGAGCTTTTGTTCCTGAAAGCCCTCGTTGGCTGATGACACATGGCCGCATACGGGAAGCCGAAGCCATCGTTTCCAAAATGGAGGCCCACTCATCAAACCTTGAAAGCAGCAGTGCGCTCCCAAAAGTTCTGATCTATCCCGCAGGCGTTTTCATGCCACTGGATATGATCCGGATCATGTTGAAGGATTATCGCGGCAGAACATTTTACGTTCTTGTTTTGATGATTGCACAGGCTTTTCTCTACAATGCTGTGTTCTTTACCTATGGAATGGTTCTAACCACTTACCTGTCCGTCCCTACGGGGCATGTGGGTTGGTATATTCTTCCTCTGGCTCTTGGAAACCTCCTCGGACCGCTTCTTCTGGCACGCTGGTTTGATACGATCGGTCGCCGTCGCATGATTGGAACAAGCTACGCGCTTTCGGGACTGCTCATGATGATGGTGGCCTGGGCCATGCACGCCTCAATATTGACTGCACTTACCCAGACACTGGGCTGGAGCGCCGTCTTCTTTTTTGCATCTGCAGCAGCTTCTTCTGCCTATCTGACCGCCAGTGAGCTTTTTCCACTTGAAATGCGCGCTTTCGCGATCGCGGTTTTCTATGCATTGGGAACATTATTTGGTGGCGCGGCAGCTCCCGTGCTTTTCGGATACCTGATTGAGACGGGTCGACTTGATTCCGTTGTTGCAGGATATGTTTTTGCAGCCGTTCTTATGATTGGCGCCAGTATTGTCGCGTGGATTTTCGGCGTTGATGCCGAGAATAAATCTCTCGAAGAGGTGGCTCCGCCGCTATCGAGTTTTCGAACCCATACGCAATAAAACGGCTACCATCCAACTGGGCCATTCAGAGAAGAAGGACCGCCCCCAGTGCCCATCCCTGAGCCAGCCCCAAAACCGGAACTCATCGACATGGTCCCATGGACCTTTCCGTCTTTCTGAAAAGCAGAGGAGAGGTCTGTTCCCGAGCGGTCGCTTTTGACGGGCCTTAAAAGATCTGCCCGGGTATCTTCCCGCTGCGGGACTGCGCAAGCAGACAGCCCCAGTATGGCAATCAGCATCAGACCAGACGTGCGCACCGCGATTTCCTTCATGCAAAGACAATGATCATCAGCCCCGCAAGCAAGTCTGACGATCATTTGTCCTTACCAGAAGGGCTGTGATCTCTTAACGGCCCAGACGCTCAGAGAGACGTTTTGCAGCCTTCCGAAACGCTTCATAAAAATCGGCATCTACCGCAATTTGTCCGCCAGAAAACCCGATAAATCCATCAATCATGCCGTTCTGATACAACCCTTCGGAATGCGCCAGCATTCCGTCCGGATCTTCCATACTCCCCGAAGTGGGTGCCCCATCTTCTTTCCGTGCACGAAGCGGTTCCCCCCAGGCTTCATGCCAGTAAGCTTCGACCTTTTCAGGATAAAGCCGACCATCCACAGTGTAGCCTTCCATCGGCTTTCCCAGACCGTGCATGTAGCCAATTTCCACCGCAGTCCCAGGGTCCATATCCGCTGAACGACGGAATGGATCTACGCAAAACAACCCGCCATCACATTGATCCATCAGTTCGCGATCCGCACGAACGAAAGCCAGAATGGTCTCCCGCCCCGGCGGCATCAGCCTTGCTTCAGCCTGCCCGTCAAAAGGGGCGATACCTTCAAGGCCTACCTCTGCACAGATGGCTTTAAGACGTTCGAAAAGAGAGAGCGCATCCGGCCGAAACACCAGATCACCGGCCAGATAAACGGAAGGAAATTTTGCCTGCATATGACCGGGATTATCATACCGGCATCACAGGCAAAACATCTTCTTTTCGGCCTGTTTGGTGTATTCAGGCGTCCTGAATTCCCCGAAGAGCAGGATAGAGACGACGATAGCGGCTATAGGCTTGATCGTAGGCGTTCTGTAATTCCGGGACAGGATCAGTGGCAGAAACCCGCTCCGGCGGTGTGCACACACTCTCCACACTCTCACCCGTCGCAGCAATTCGGGCCAACCGCGCTGCCCCGAACGCACCTCCGTGCTCCCCATGTGCAAGGCTGTGCAGCCGCAAACCAAGAACCGAAGCCAGAATAGCAATCCAGAACGGACTGCGAGATCCCCCACCAATCACATCGGCTTCGGTGATTACGGACCCGGAAGCCGTCAAACCTTCCAGAGCATCACGAAAAGAGAACGCGACCCCTTCAAGAACAGCCTGCGTCAATTCTGCCCGGCTCGTATCATGAGACAATCCAACAAATCCGCCCCGGATGGTCCCATCATTATGAGGCGTTCTCTCTCCGGACAGGTAAGGCGCAAAAAGAACAGATGACGGGCGGGCAGGGCGCTCTGGTAGCTCAGCCAGCAGTTCCCGCTCCGTTACACCACACACTTTTGCCCACCAGGCGAGAGACGCAGCGGCAGAAAGTGTTACCCCCATCTGATGCCAGGTTTTCGGTACGGCATGACAGAAAGCATGAATGGCAGACTGATGCTCTGGCCTGAACTCATTGGTTGTCACCCACACAACGCCTGAGGTTCCCAGAGAAACGAAAGCATCCCCATTGCGAATAGCGCCAAGGCCTACCGCTCCGGCAGCATTGTCTCCGGCACTTCCCGCAAATACAGGCGCAGACGTCATGCCCCAACGGTGCGTCAGATCCTCCTTCAGAACACCGGCAGGCTCCGTTCCTTCACAGAGAGTTGGCATATTGGCCAGCGTCAAACCAGTGGCCTTCAAAGCCTCGACCGACCAGGCACGCTTCCCAACATCCAGCCAGAGCGTCCCCGAAGCATCCGACATGTCTTCAATCATCTCGCCAGTCATCCGATACCGCAGCCACGCTTTTGGAAGCAGAACATGCCGGATCCTGGCAAAAATTTCGGGCTCATGCCGTGCTACCCAGAGCAGCTTTGGAGCGGTAAAGCCCGACATGGCAATATTGCCCGTCACTTCACGACTGAGCGGGAACCGTTCCTCAAAGAGTGCACATTCCGCTTCTGCACGCGTATCATTCCAAAGAATACACGGGCGTAAGACTTCACCAGATGCGTCAACCAGAACCGCGCCATGCTGCTGTCCTGAGAGACCAATGCCACGGATCGCCGCAACCGCTTCAGGATGCTGACCGTGCAGTTTATCAATGGCGCGACAAGCGGCTTTCCACCAGTCTTCCGGATCCTGCTCGCTCCACCCCGCATGAGGCCGGCTCACCGTCAGGCTCTCCGTATGGGAAGCAACTTCGTGCTGGTTTTCATCCACCAGCAAAGCCTTGATTCCGGATGTCCCGACGTCAATTCCCAGAAACATGCACTTGTCCAAACTCAGATTCAAAAACACGCCTTTAGGGCATACTTCCGGCTGCTACTCACCGCAATTTTAAGTGACTGTCCCAATCTTCCGGATGCCACAGAAAAGCCATCACGAGGCTGACTGCACTCTGGAAGGGGCGTGCCAGGATAGACGGTCTTCCATAAAGCGAGAAAGAGTCTCCAGAAGGACTGCCATATCACTCTGAACCTGCAGGAAACCACGCGATGGTTGCAAGGTCGCAGGGTTCAGGTACCGCGAGCGGCAGATCTCCAACTGGATGGCATGTATTCCTTCAGCGGGACGACCATAATGACTTGTAATGTATCCGCCTGCATAAGGAACATTCCGCCGAACCTCATATCCAAGCTGACACAGAGATTGCTGCACCGTTTCCGTAAGGTGCTGGGAACAGGATTTTCCATGCATATCTCCGATCACCATGTCACACGCACGAGCCTGGGGGAGAGGTGGCATTGAATGTGCTTCCAGCAAAATCACGAAACCAAACTGTTGCTTTAGTTCCTTAAGCAATCTGTTCAGGCTCTCATGGTAAGGGATCCACGCTAGCTGCAGCCGCCGATGAATTTCTTCGACAGGAAGGCAATGAGTGTAAATCGGCCGTCCCTGAGAAGCACATCGCGGAATAACACCAAATCCCGCCCGGACTTTCGCACTCTGCACAAGACCTTCACTCGGCAGTGCGGGACGAAACATTCCCGGATCCAGTTCCCGACAATCCCGGTTCACATCACACCAGACACGCGGAAATTCTGTCGTCAGCAGCGTACCGCCCATCTCAGGGGTATAGTTAAACAACCCGTCAACGAACCTGTCTTCTGTCTGCTGAAGCTCCCGTAAAGACAATCGGGTCATCTGAAGAAAATCGGGAAAATATTTTTCTCCGGAATGGGGAGAGGAAACCACAATCGGAATGGCAGTTTTCTGAGGTTTTTTAATGATAACAGCAGGATAGGGGGGAAGGGTCGTCATAACCTCGGTGCATTTTTTTCATTTTTGGGGGTTGTCACCCCGAACTGATACAGCTAAACACCGCCTCACCGGATCGGGGGCGCATAGCTCAGCGGTAGAGCACTACCTTGACATGGTAGGGGTCACAGGTTCAATCCCTGTTGCGCCCACCACCCGATCCGGTCAGAATTTTTCCTAAAAATCTGCAACTCAAAGAATGCTTGAACCAGCATCTTTTCTAAGCGGCACTATAGCCCCTTAACAAGCAAAAATAATCATACCTCGCGCTTGGCTCGCTTACAGGCTTCTGAACAATATCTGACCTGATCCCAGTCCTTGGCCCATTTCCGACGCCAGAAAAACGGCCGGACGCAAACAGGACAAATCTTTTCGGGCAAATGAGCCTTAGCAGGCCTACGGTCAATTTTTCCCTTACCGCGCATAATTTTTTCAGTTCTTGAGAATATCCACGCGCAAAGTATACAAAAAAGCCGCCCAAACAGGCGGCTTTTTCTACAGGCAAGAATGTCCGGACGTCATGCGACCTTGAGAGCGACCGCAGACTTCTTGCCGTTACGGCCAGCTTCGACCTCGAAGGAAACCTCCTGGCCTTCGTTCAGAGTCCGCAGACCTGCACGCTCAACTTCAGAAATGTGAACAAACACATCCTGAGCGCCACCTTCTGGCTGAATGAAACCGAAACCCTTGGTCGGGTTGAACCATTTTACGGTGCCTGTTGTCATAACGAGGCTCCTTATTAGAAAGGCGGTCGCGCGCAAAACACGCACGCAATCATAACTTTTAAGGGAAAAATTGATGCAACGCGCATCCATGATCCGGATAAAAGCATCCGCCAATGACGATATATATTTAAGCGATATACAAATGCAAGAAAAACATAAAATATACTGAAAATAATGTTGTCATTATAAAACGAGAAAGAACCCAAATATTTGAAACGCAATATTTTTATCATTCAATTCTCAGACGGATTTTTAGAAAAATAATTTTCATCCGCTTGAATTTTCTTTGAAAAACAAAAAAGCCGGACCACCTCCACGGTGGACCGGCTTTTACAAAACTCAAAGAAACTTACTCGCCGTCGTTGAATTCGTCTTCTTCACCGTCATCATAAAGAACTTCTTCGACAGTGATAGAAAGAGTGTCATTCTCGCTCAGAAGATCAGCAACCGCGTTGGCTTCATCTTCTTCTTCATAGAGTTCGGCATCACCTGGATCCGAAACCCACTTTTCCGCAGGATTCCAGAACTCATCGTCCCCATTCTCCAGCTCGCGGCGGATCAGGTAACCTGCGACTTCGTCACCAGCAATATCTTCATCGGCCATGATAATGGTCCTCCTTAGCGAGAGGAGAGGCTCTTTCATGTATGGTGTCAATTCCTTTGAAAGCAGAGAATCTAGCCGTACCGCCTCATGAAAGATGAAACATTTTCGACAACAGCGCAGAAAGGCGCTTTTTCCATCTTTTCATAAACCACTCTGATCGGACTGATAAATTTTTCCCCTTGGAACAGGATTTTTCTACCGCTCACAGTTCAAATAGGGTATATTTGGTCCAGATTAATGGAGGGCAGTTTCATGGTCGACAAAATCTCCAGCCTCTCTCTTCAGAACAGAATTGATGAATCCATCAAAGGTGGAATGCTGGAAGCCTGCGCCAGACATTCGGATATGTTTCTGAAGCCGCGGTCACACATGACACCGTCTGTCCTTCTCTGGACCGTGAGCACCCCTCCGGTACACACGCAACCAGACCTCCATGAGACCCTGAAGGCGTGTCTACCCGTGCGAGACCAACATTGAGGGCACAAATCTGACTGACAAGAAACAATAACAGAGAGAAAATCCTCTCATTGACCATAGTAAACGGAGTGATGAGCCATAATTTACTCGCATCACTCCGAGGCCTGTCTTATGCTTTAGGACATGACAGACCAAACCGATCTAGATGACGCTGAAGACGATGTCGCACTGGATACCACAGAGGAGGGAGAGTCCTTGCTCTCCAGCCTTATGCTTCCGGTCTGCATCCTGATTGGTCTTTCTATCGTCGGAATTCTTATTGGTCTCAGCTTTATGTAAAGATGCACTCGCATCAGTTTTTCTAGTCTTGGAAAAAGGTCTGAACAGACTCAGGCTTGGTCGCATCTAACCAGCCTTGAAGCATGTAGGCAGCAGCCATCTTATCCACGACTTCAGCGCGTCGACCCCGAGTCATATCTGCATCCTGAATCAAAAAACGATTCACCGCACTCGAAGACAACCGCTCATCCCACAAACACGCAGGCACGCCCAAACGTTCGGAAAGAGCCGTTGTCCAATCCGATGCCGCGCGCGCTGCAGGGCCAAAAGATCCATCAAGTGACAATGGCAATCCGACAACAATCGCCCCAACATCCTGACGCTTGACGATCTCTGCAAGCTCCTTCGCATTTTCTCCAAGTTTGCGCCGTTTCAGGCCAATCAGAGGAGAGGCAAGCATGAGGGAAACATCTGTCACTGCGACACCGATCGTCTTCGATCCTGGGTCTATCCCGAGGATGCGCTGATCAGTTTGAAGGACATTACGGAGGTCATGTGGATTGAACAGGGACATATCCCGGCGTTATGATCCGTCTGACGGCTGAAAAGCTACCATAATTTCCTCTTTTTCAGGAATGTTCATGTCGCTCGACGCGAAAACGGTCACGCGCATCGCCAGATTGGCGAGAATTGGTCTCGAACCGGGAGAGGTTGACGCTCTCGGCAAGGAGATGGGATCCATCATCGACTGGGTGGAACAGCTTAACGAAGTGGACGTCACGGATGTGCCTCCCATGATCGGCACGGGCCTTGCCAAGCCACGTCTGCGGGAAGACCGCGTCACGGACGGCAATCGCCGTGATGACGTGCTTTCCAACGCTCCGGACCGTGAAGGTCCGTTCTACACGGTTCCGAAGGTAGTCGAATAATGTCCAGCATGCATGATTTTACGCTGGCTTCTGCCCGGGATGCCCTCAAGGCCCGCAAGATTTCCGCCGTTGAACTGACGAATGCTCATCTTGATGCCATCGAGCGTCTGGACGGCCGCCTCAACAGCTTCATCACTCGCACGCCTGATCAGGCTCGTGCAGCCGCCAAGGCTGCCGATGAGGTTCTGGCGAAAGGTGAGGGCGGACCGCTAACGGGCATCCCCCTCGGCATCAAGGATCTGTTCTGCACGAATGGCGTCCGCACCACTGCTGCCAGCAAGATCCTGGGCAATTTTGTCCCCCCCTACGAAAGCACGGTCACGTCCAACCTGCTTCGTGACGGTGCAGTCTTTCTGGGCAAGCTGAACCTTGACGAATTCGCCATGGGCTCCGCGAACCTGACTTCCGCTTTCGGTCCGGTTGAAAACCCGTGGAAGCGCAATGGCTCTGATGCCAAGCTGGTTCCTGGTGGCTCTTCTGGTGGCTCTGCCGCAGCTGTGGCTGCGGGTCTGGTCCTGGGCGCAACGGGTACGGACACAGGCGGTTCGATCCGTCAGCCGGCCGCCTTCACAGGCATTGCTGGTATCAAGCCGACCTATGGCCGCTGCTCCCGCTTCGGCACGATCGCTTTCGCAAGCTCGCTGGATCAGGCTGGCCCGATGGCTCGCAACCTTCAGGATTGCGCGATTCTTCTGAAATCCATGGCAGGTTTCGATGAGCGGGATTCCACAAGCGTCGATACACCTGTTCCAGACTACGAAGCCGCTCTGACACGCGGCGTCAAAGGCCTGCGCGTTGGGATTCCCAAGGAGTATCATGCTCCGGGAATGCCTGCGGAAATCGAGGCACTTTGGCAGCAGGGCATCAACTGGCTGAAGGCGGCCGGCGCGGAAATCGTCGATATTTCTCTGCCGCACACAAAGTACGGTCTGCCGACCTATTATATCGCAGCACTGGCAGAAGCCTCGTCCAATCTGGCTCGCTATGATGGCGTCCGCTTCGGTGAACGCGTCAATGGTTCCTCGCTGGATGCACTTTACGAAGCCACCCGTGCAGCAGGCTTTGGCGAGGAAGTGAAGCGTCGTATCCTTATCGGCACGCACGTTCTGTCGTCTGGCTATTACGATGCCTATTATCTCCGCGCGCAGAAGGTCCGTACGCTGATCCAGCGTGACTTCCTGAACGCTTACGAAAATGTGGACGTGATCCTGACGCCGACCGCTCCATCCGGCGCCTTCGCACAGGACGAGAAGCCAACCGATCCGGTGCAGATGTACCTCAACGACGTCTTTACTGTCCCAGCGAGCATGGCAGGCGTTCCGGCTCTGTCCGTTCCGGCCGGTCTGGACGCACAAGGCGTTCCGCTTGGGCTTCAGCTCATCGGCAAGTTCTTCGACGAAGAAACACTGATCGCCGCAGGTCACGTCATCGAACAGGCTGCGTCCTTCACCCACAGACCCGCCATCCATGCAGGAGTGTCGGCATGAGCTATCGTATCACCGGCAACACCGGCGAATGGGAAATCGTCGTCGGGCTGGAAGTTCATGCCCAGGTCATCAGCAATGCCAAGCTGTTCTCCGGCGCATCCGCCTCTTATGGTGGCGAGCCAAACACGCATGTCAGCCTGATTGATGCAGGCTTTCCGGGTATGCTGCCTGTTCTGAACCGGGAATGCGTTGCGCAGGCAGTTCGTACGGGTCTTGGTCTGAATGCACAGATCAATCTGTTCAGCCGCTTCGATCGCAAGAACTATTTCTACGCCGATCTTCCAACCGGCTATCAGATCAGCCAGTTCGCCCATCCGATCGTGGGTGAGGGCAAGGTGCTGGTCGATCTGGCAGACGGAACCACGCGTGAAATCGGCGTCACGCGCCTCCATCTGGAGCAGGACGCAGGCAAGTCCGTCCACGATCAGGACCCGACACGCTCTTTCATCGACCTGAATCGCGCAGGCGTGGCGCTGATGGAAATCGTCAGTGAGCCGGACATCCGTTCGCCGGAAGAAGCTGGCGCCTATCTGCGTAAACTTCGCCAGATTCTGCGCTACATTGGGACTTGCGACGGCAACATGGAAGAAGGCTCCATGCGTGCTGACGTCAACGTCTCTGTACGCAAGCCGGGCGAAGAAGGATATCGCACCCGCTGCGAGATCAAGAACGTCAACTCGATCCGCTACGTCATGCAGTCAATCGAAGTCGAAGCACAGCGCCAGATCGAGATCTGGGAAGCGGGCGGCGAAGTCGATCAGGAAACACGTCTGTTCGATCACGTCCGCAGCGAAACACGTTCGCTTCGCTCCAAAGAAGACGCGCATGATTATCGCTACTTCCCAGACCCGGATCTTCTGCCGCTCGTCATCGAACAATCCTGGGTTGATGAACTGAAAGCTGCCCTCCCGGAACTGCCAGAAGCCAAGCGCGAACGTCTGGAGCAGGACTACGGTGTCAGCCGTTATGAAGCCAGCGTCCTGACCGCAGAACAGGCCGTCGCAGACTTCTACGAGACTGTTGCGAAGGGGGCAGATGCCCGTCTGGCCACGAACTGGATGCTCGGAGATTTCTTCGCAGCCCTGAACCGGACTGGCCGTTCCATTGAGGACAGTCCAGTCAGCGCAGAAGGCCTGCGCGAGCTTCTGGCTCTGATTTCGGACTCCACGATCAATGGCAAGATCGCCAAGGAAGTCCTTGAAGACATGGTAGAAACCGGCGAATCGGCTTCCGTAATCGTTGAACGCAAGGGGCTGCGTCAGGTCACGGATACCGGAGCGATCGAAACGTCTATCCGCGAAATCCTGGCTGCGAATGCCGATAAAGTTGCGGAATACAAATCCGGCAAGGACAAACTGTTTGGCTTCTTCGTGGGCCAAACAATGAAGGCCATGAAAGGAAAAGGTAACCCGGCTCTGGTCAACGAAATGCTGAAAAAGCTTCTTTCAGAATAAGACGTAAAAAAAGTGTCTTGGGGGGTTTGACGGCAACGCCGTTCCCCCCTAAGAACGCTCCTGCAAGCGCGATACAAAAAATCGCGTTTTAGCGCGGAGGGGTGGCCGAGAGGCTGAAGGCGGCGGATTGCTAATCCGTTATACGATGTAAGTCGTATCGTGGGTTCGAATCCCATCCCCTCCGCCAGTCCTAATTTTTCCTAAGAAAAATAAGCACTTAATCAAAAACAAAATTACCTCAGGTTAACGCTACGTCACTGCTCTAGCGTCATCTTTGCGGCACCCTGGAGAAATTGAAGAATCGTTGATTGAAGTGCCATTGTCCTGATTTTGGACTGCAATCAGTAGGCATTGATGGTTCTGGGCGATGACTTTCACTCTGCATCTAAGGCTAGAGTAGGGAACGTTATAGCCTTGTTTCTAAATTGGGCCGCTGACCTGCTCCAGAAACAGAAAGCGGCGCATGTTGTAAATGATATTGGCCCGTCCGATCCCCATGATGGCATAGGCAATACCCGCGTCCGGACAAACAGTCCCGTCTGTGCTTTGCGTTCAACAAAGACTTGATCGACCCGGGACCGAATGACCGATTTTCCAGTATTTAATCTCTGGACGTGTCAGGGCATAGGCTTGAGATGGGGCTTTTTCCTGTAAACCTTTGGAACAAAACCCTGCCTTTCTATGAAGGCTTCATTGGCTTTTGACTGATAGGTCGTGCCGGCCCAGACATCCGATGCGGTATTGCTGCTATCGAGCAGTCCTTCTTTCAATCTCATACCATCACTGGAGGCGGCACCTGTGGCCTTTCATTTTTAGATCAGCCGGAAACACTTCAGGTCGGTATAAATACACGTTCATAGCCAAAGAAGGGGATGGCAACAGCCTTCTCCAGATCAGGCCCTCAAACTTGTCTGTAGGGCGACGCGAGCACTCATAGGAAAACGTGCAGAATTCGGAAGGCTTGCTCCTCCGTCATGCGTGAAACGGGCGCAGATACAATTCCAAGTACACCTTCAAAGATAGACAGAATTGTTTTCAGAGCAGATACAACCGTACCGGCGTTCTCCAGGATCGAGCCAGGAAACATAGATGATGCCTGAGATACAGCTACTCCAAGCAACGAAGAGACATTCTGTAAATCTGCCAAAATGGAATCAATCTGACTCTTAAAAGACGTACTGTCATAAGTAATTGTGACGTTCGAGCCTGCTGCATTTAAAAATGCAGTCAAAGCATTCTGTAGCGTCAATCCAGCAGTTTCTATTGCTGTTACAGATGAGGTGCCAATCGCTGAAGCTACCGCATCGATAGATAAGATTGTTGTTACGGCATTAAGGCCTGCAACTCCATAAGCTTTGACTTTTGCAACGTTCAGCGTCACGGTCGTTACATTTCCAGAGCTTGTGATCGTGCATGCCCCTAACGTACCGAGAGCAGATCCTGCCGCAAGGAATTTAAGAAAATCTCTGCGATTATTAATCATTTAATTCTCTTTTAAATAAAACATTTAATATTTTTAAGATACAATCTATCAACAACTCAAATAACCATCAGAAAAATTCATTGATAGCTGTTTGAAGAATTACTTATTAACAAAAAGAAATTGCGTTCATTAAAGAAAAATCCCTGTCAATCAAAGAATATCGTCTGGCCTAAAATTAAAAGTAGGAAACACTTATTTTTCAGTGTCAGAAATG
Source organism: Gluconobacter japonicus (assembly GCF_015244665.1). NCBI lineage: Bacteria > Pseudomonadati > Pseudomonadota > Alphaproteobacteria > Acetobacterales > Acetobacteraceae > Gluconobacter > Gluconobacter japonicus. Next base: position 282,326 of record NZ_JABCQN010000003.1, on the reverse strand, counting down.
CAAATTCACTGCTCTTAAAGGCTAACAAATTGACACCAAGCGTCACACGGAATGTCTTGATGGAGCAAGTCAGCCAGCCTATAGCAAAGCTAATTAACAGCAGTATGATATCTGGTCTCGCGCCAATTCCACTCTCTAAAACGTCACTACGAAATATATTTTTTCGAGGAATAATTCACACTGTCTTTCGGTGGAAACTTCAATCCGTTCGAGGTCTTTCGCGATCTCTGGGAACTGTTAAAGGCGCTTTATCGCCTGATGCTTTATCTCTATCATCTTTTGACAGGTTTTCCCCCGCAACATTAAACCAGATGAGACGTTATCGTCGGCCTGCTTATATCCGGCCGGCCTTTAACGGAGAAACATCATGAGGTTCCATCTGCTCTTGGGGCCCGTACTGCTTGCCCTGTCTTTGACAGCCTGCGTCGACCATCACCACCATGACCGGACAGACCGAACGCACTGGCGCCAGGGGGATACACCCGGACCATACTCAGGCTACAAGCAGAACCGGTGGACGGCACCACATAACTGACATCGGTTTTTCTAATTCTGGCGCCAGGCCAATCGGACAGGCGCGGCCCTGTAAGACATCAGGTCCCGGCCGCGGCCTGCGCCAGACACATTACTTCCAGAATTTTCGGGTCGCCTGATGACACGAGGTGGGGGCCCATAAACGACACGTCCTACCTCTCCCCCCTGAATTCTCTGCGGGGCCGGAATAGGACGAGGATAAGCATATTGGCTCTGGCTGGGTGCATGCCACGTCGGTTCCGGCATAAGGACCCTGGGGCCTGTGCCCGTCATGACAACCTGAGGCAGGAAGTCAGGGGGTCGATAAGTATCAGGCTTTCCATTCCAGACCGCCATCACATGCTGTTCGTATTCAGCACCTAAAGAGGGGGTCAGTGAATGATAGGCCGCAGTAGCAGCCGGCCAGTCGTGAAACTGACTGAAAAGATTTCTTAAAAACAGAGCTCCATAACGAGCATTTCTGAATGGATCGAACGCCTCTTCAAGCGAAGCGAACGCGTCAGCATGGTGATGCAGGTTGATCTGCATGCACCCTACATCAATCGAAACGATTCCTGCCCGCCGAAACTCTTCTACTGCGGCAATAGCGTCTGCTTTTGAACCGTAAAAATATCCCCGTCCTGCGGCATTGACCGTCCAAGGCCATGCTACGACCTGACCCGACAGCGGATCGCGGCGACCACTTTCCACACGACTGATAGCGTTTAACAATCCAGACGGAATAGCTGTATTTCGCTCGGCATCAGCAACCGCCTCGTGACAAACAGCGCCCGCCACATCCCAGTCATTAGCATGCCCCAATTTCGGCAAGCCCAGAACAATGCAGAAGAGCAGGAGAAGCGTTTTGCCGGTCATAATGCTCTATATGACCGGGAAATATGAAGAAACGCTTACCAGATCAGGCGTTATTTCTCAGCACAGGCGCACAGGCCTGTTCAAGCCAACCCAAAACATCCGCTTCAACATCAGGTCCAACACGCGTCAGAACTTCAGCATGATAGGCGTTCAGCCACGCCAGTTCAGCATCATCCAACAACGTCACATCAATAAGTTCGCGGTCAATCGGCGTATAGCTCAAGAGCTCGAACTCGAGGAAAACACCCTTGGCGCCATGATAAGCTGATGGCTTTACGAGCATCAGGTTTTCAATACGAATGCCATACCTACCCGGCTCGTAATATCCGGGTTCATTGGAAACGATCATACCCGCTTCCAGGGCCGTTGGCCGAGGGGCAGGGGAAATGTTCTGCGGCCCTTCATGAACTGACAGATAACTGCCAATTCCATGACCTGTCCCGTGATCGTAATCCAGTCCGATTTCCCACAGCGCAGCACGCGCCAGAGTGTCCAGACGATGCCCCGTTGTACCGGGGGGGAAGCGCACGCGCGAAAGCGCAATATTTCCCTTCAGAACACGCGTGAAATTCTCTTTAATGCTCTGCGGAGCGGCATCAGGCCCGATCCATAGCGTGCGGGTAATATCCGTCGTCCCGAACGGATACTGACCACCGCTATCAATCAGATACACACTGTTTTGCGCCAGAACCCGGTCTTTGCCGACTTCCGCACGATAATGTGGGTACGCGCCATTCGGTCCCGCCGCAGAAATCGCGTCAAAGCTCTGCTCCCGATAATCAGAAGACTGGGCACGAAAGCCGTTCAGACGGTCGACCAGATCCGTCTCACGTTGACCGGCTGCTGAGCTAGACAGCGAATGCAGGAACCTCGCCATCGCAATCCCGTCCAGCTTATGCGCCCGGCGTGACCCTTCCTGCTCCACACCGTTCTTGACGGCCTTGGGCAAGGTGCACGGATCATTACCATCCACAACCTTGGCGCCAACAGCTTTCAGGGTCGTTTCAAACCACACCGGCGTCGTCACCGGATCAAGCCGAACAGCCTTGCCCGCCAGCGTACTCAGACGCTCTTCAAGCAGCTCCGGCGTATAGACTGCAACATCTGCACCTAGAACATCGACCAGACCGCTCTCAAGGCGAGCAGGATCTGCAAACAGTTCTGCCCTGCCATCAGCATGAAGAATACCATAGCCGTGCGCTACAGGGGTGAGGGGCACATCATTCCCACGGATGTTCAGCAACCACGCAATAGAGGTACAATCCGCGAGCACAACGGCATCCTGACCCGAACGCATCAGGAATGCAGCAAGACGCTCCCGTTTGCTCGTACTGCTTTCCCCTGCAAGCGCCAGCGATTGTTCAACAATAGTGCTCGCCGGAGCGGAAGGCTGATCCGTCCAAGCCTGATCAATCGGATTAACCGTCAGTGGAACCAGTTCAACGCCCGGCGCAGCCCATGCGGCCAGCATGGAACGACTGACCAGCTTCGGATCGTAGCCAACCCGCAAACCGGCTGCTTTCTCCGCCAGCCAATCCGAAGCCGGTTCCAGCGTCACATGTCGCCGCTCCCATAGCTCATGCGGAACCTGCTCTTCCATCTGAACCGTATAACGACCATCGGAAAACACAGCCGCTGCGTCCGGCAAAAGAACTGCAAGACCCGCACTTCCCGTAAAACCCGTCAGCCAGGCAAGACGATCAGAGCAGGGAGCCACATATTCCCCGAGATATTCATCTCCACGAGGAATAATGAAGCCTGAAACTCCCAGCGCCTCACAGGCCTTGCGAACAAGGGCAGGGCGCTCATTCAGGGGAATGGAAGAAACGGTCATGGAAAATCCTTTTCCGGTTCGAATACTGCCTCAAGGCAGAGTGTCATGAAGAGAAGGTCGAGCCAGCGCCCGCCTTTTCGCCCGACCTGAGGTAAAATACCGCTGTTCTGAAAACCAAACTGGCGATGAAGAGCAACCGAAGCCTCATTACCAGCCGTAATACCAGCCACCATGACATGGAAACCGGCCTCTCTGGCATGATCGATCAATCGGGCCAACAACATGCGCCCGAGACCTCGTCCTTGATGCTCGACATCCACATACACTGAGTGTTCGATCGTCTTGGCGTAGCCCTCGAAGGCGCGAAAAGCCCCATAGGAAGCATATCCGCAAACGTCTCCGTTTTCGCTCACAGCCACGAACACCGGGAAGCCCTGAACCAAGCGATCCGAAACCCATTTCTGACGCTGCTCCAGCGTGAATGGTGTGCTGATCCACAAGGCATCCGTATGGGCAATCGCATGATTCGTGATCCGCAGAATTGCAGGCAGGTCCTCATCCTGAACGCCTCGGATCACGAACACCATTATCAGCCTCGCTTGCGCAGGATCAGTGTCGCCCAGTCGCCTTCACGCAAGAGCCGCTCAAGAACAAGCCCCTGACGGCGATGTGCCGCCAGAACCATATTGGCCTGTGTGTAGAGCAGACCCGCCAGAATGGCGGTACCGTTCGGAGCAAGATTCAGGGCTAGAGACTGTGCCATCCGGCAGAGCGGGCGCGCCAGAATATTAGCAAACACCAGATCGTACGGCGCCTTGACCCGCACCTGATTGGTATTCCAGCCATTGCCAAAGCGGCAATCCAGCAAATTACCCTGGCCATTCAACCGGGCATTGGTCTTCGCCGTCCGAACAGACCATGGCTCGATATCCACTGCCAGAACGGGACGATGTAGCAGCTTGGCTGCCGCCATGGCCAAAATGCCCGATCCACATCCCATATCCAGAATGTGCCGAGGCTTGCGGTAGGCCACCATTTCCAGAGCGCGCAGACAGCCCCGCGTCGAGCCATGTTCACCCGAACCAAACGCGATACCCGCATCCAGCGTGATGGTCAGGCGGGACTGGTCCGGGGCACCATGCAGATGCGTGCCGCGAATGGCAAAACGCTTGCCAACATTCTGCTGCGGAAAGGACTCATACGTCCGCGCCAGCCAACCCTCAGCCTCGGTCGCTTCCCGAACAAGTTCAGCATCACACCCCGTCAGAAGCCGAGCCACAGCCAACGCGCTTTCAAGCTCGTCTTCCTTATAGCCAATGTCTTTAACGCCTTCGAGACGCCAGTATTTCTGCTCGTCATCAGCCTCGAAAATACCAACGGTCTCGCAGACGCACATCAGAACCTGCTCGAAGAGAGGAACGTATTCCTCCTCCACCGTAATGGACAGGGTTTCAAGCGCACTGGCATGGCGTCGGCCAATGCTGCGGGGTGCCATCACGATCTGATCTCCACGAAATTTGCCATGACGCGCTTGATGCCGCCATTTTCAAAGTTGATTTCAAGCCGGCTGCCATCCACCGCAATCACGGTGCCCTCGCCAAACTTCTGATGAAAAACCGTCGCTCCAACCGGAACATTCGCCGGCGGCTGCACATCCGTGACGCGGGGGCGAGGGACCTGAGACATCCCGGAAGGACGGGTGCTCGTAAAAGGCCCGGACGCAAACATGGACGGCGCCGCTGCAGCCTGCCGCCGGCTTTCAAGAGACTGCCCACTTGTCTGAACGTATTCGGACGGAATTTCTTCGATAAACCTGCTCGGCATCGACGCCTGCCAGTTCGCGTAAATCCGCCGACTGGCCGCGTGAACAACGATGGCCCGAAGCCTCGCCCGCGTCAGCCCGACATAGGCCAGACGCCGTTCTTCTTCGAGCGCCCGGTTCCCGCCTTCATCCAGAGACCGCTGAGACGGGAAAACGCCTTCCTCCCAACCGGGCAGAAACACCGTATCGAACTCCAGCCCCTTGGAACCATGTAACGTCATGAGACTGACCTTATCGTCGGTCGTCTCGCTTTCCGTATCCATGACAAGCGCCACATGCTCCAGAAAACCTTCAAGCGTCGCAAACTCACCGATCGCACGCAAAAGTTCACGGATATTATCGAGCCGCCCCGGCGCTTCCACAGACCGGTCATCGCGCCACATCTGCAAATAACCGCTATCCTCAAGAAGCTGCTCGACCGCCACAACCTGACCTTCCGTCTCCAGCGTCGCTTTCGCACGCTGGAACGCTTCCATCAGACTGGTCAGAGCCTCCTTGGACTTTCCCTTGAGCGCGCCCTGTTCAATCTGCGTCAGAACAGCAGCCGTCAACGGGCCGGGCAGGGTGCGCGCCAGCCCATGCAGCTTCTGCACCGCGACAGCACCCACACCACGCTTGGGAACATTGATGATGCGCTCGAACGCAAGATCATCAGAAGGCTGCGACAGAACCCGCATATACGCCAGACAGTCCCGGATTTCCGCCCGTTCATAAAACCGCAGACCGCCAACAATCCGATAGGGGACACCTATCGTCATCAGGCGCTCTTCGAAGGGCCGCGTCTGAAAACCGGCCCGCATCAGAATAGCCATTTCGGACAAGGGGTGCCCATCGGCATGGAGACGTTCAATCGCTCCGCCGACAATCCGGGCTTCCTCATCGGAATCCCGAACACCGATGATCTGCACCTTCTCGCCCTGCGCGTCCTCGCGTCCTGGTCGAAGTGTCTTGCCTAAACGCCCTTCATTATGAGCAATCAACCCCGCAGCAGCCGCCAGGATCTGCGCCGTTGACCGATAGTTCTGCTCCAGCCTTACGACCGCTGCGCCCGGAAAATCCTGCTCGAACCGCAGAATGTTCTCAACCTCGGCCCCACGCCAGGAATAAATCGACTGATCGTCATCCCCTACGCAGGCAATGTTGGACGGACCATGCTCGCGCTTCGCCAGCAGACGCAGCCAGAGATACTGGATCGTGTTGGTATCCTGATACTCATCCACAAGAATATAGCGGAAGATGCGGTGGTACTGCGCCAGCACGTTCGGCTGGGACCGCAGGATCTCCACCATGTGCAGCATCAGATCGCCAAAATCGCAGGTATTCAGTTCCCGCAGCCGCACCTGATAGGCCCGATAGATCGCCAGCGCGTGCCCATTGGCAAAATCGGTATCTTCAGCAGGCGTCACGCGATCCGGCGTCAGCCCACGGTCTTTCCAGCGCTGGATAATCCCCATGAGCTGGTTTGGCGGCCAACGCTTCGTATCCAGCCGAAACGGCTCCATGATCTGCTTCAACAAACGAAGCTGATCGTCCGTATCCAGAATATTGAACCCGCTCGTCAGGCCCACATATTCCGCATGCCGCCGCAACATCCGCGCGCAGATGGCATGAAACGTGCCGAGCCATAGCCCTTCGGCCGGCTCGCCAAGGATCGCCCCAACACGCTCGCGCATTTCCCGCGCCGCCTTGTTGGTAAAGGTCACGGCCAGAATCTGGCTCGGATAGGCACGGCCAGTCAGAAGCAGATGGGCAAACCGTGTCGTCAGAACGCGGGTCTTTCCCGTTCCTGCACCAGCAAGGATCAAAAGCGGGCCTTCGGTAGTTTCGATGGCACGTCTCTGCTCCGGGTTCAGACGGGAGAGATAGTCGGGGGTGGGGATGAGAGGGTCTTGCGGCACACTCCCGATATAGAGTGTGATGCTCCTATGGCCAACACATCATCTTCCCGGATTGACCTGACACGCGGTACTGGGCCGCAGGGACATCGCGCCCGGATGCGGACCCGCGTCGAAACCAACGGTGCCGAAACCCTTGCGGATTACGAACTTCTGGAAATGCTGCTGTTCCTGGGGATCCCGCGCAAAGACACGAAACCTCTTGCCAAGGGCCTCATCAGCCACTTCGGAAGTCTCATCAACGTCTTCCGTGCGCCAACGCGGGATCTGCGAAATGCCGGCCTGAACGACGATACCATCCGAGCCCTTCGTCTGCCATCAGTCGCCGCAGAACGCCTCGCTTCAGCGGAACACCGTGAACGCCCCATTCTGGGAAACTGGCCCCAACTGACAGAGTACCTTGAAACAGCACTGAAAAGCGCAGTCGCCGGACAGCTTCGCGTTCTCTATCTGGATAACCGCAACCGGCTCCTCGCTGATGAAGCTGCCCCCGAAGAGGAAGATATTACTTTCCTGAACCGCGCCATCGCCATTCGCGCCCTGGCTCTGCACGCTACAGCCATCATCGGCGTACACGTCCAGCCCGCCCTGAGAGCACCAGCCCTCTCAACAGCCGCACGAACATTGGAAAACGCTCTCAGGCCACTCTCCATTGTTCTGCATGATGTCCTTATCAGCACCAAAACAGCAACTCTCAGCAGCCTCAGACAGGAAGGCCTTCTGTAAATTTCATCCCCGCATGGGCGGGGAACACGTTCAGGCCAATGCTGTACGGATTTGTCATTGCGGTTCATCCCCGCGTGTGCGGGGAACACGCCCTAGTCGGACGAGGGATCAGGCACGGCGATGGTTCATCCCCGCGTGTGCGGGGAACACACGAATGAGAGTTCGGACACGGTTCTGTCGTTCGGTTCATCCCCGCGTGTGCGGGGAACACGCATCAAGTGTCGGAACATTGAAACCAGCCGCCGGTTCATCCCCGCGTGTGCGGGGAACACAGGTCAGGCAGATTGATCCCTTTGCGGGCATACGGTTCATCCCCGCGTGTGCGGGGAACACATTGTCGGTAAGGTGTACGGACGCCGTACAGTCGGTTCATCCCCGCGTGTGCGGGGAACACATCATGCCGGTTCTGAATTGCGCGCCATTTTGCGGTTCATCCCCGCGTGTGCGGGGAACACTCTTCCTGTTAGATAGCTGTTTTCCAAAGGAAAAACAGCCCTCGAAAAATCTACCGATTTTTTAAGCTTTTTTGAGTGCCGATGCTACCTTGATCTTCTGCGCCTTACAGTGCCAGAAAAACAAATGACTAATGCTCCGGCCTCTGATGATGGGTTTGCTGAATACTCAGGAAAAATCCTTTTCCAAACCGTACCATTTTCCATCAGCCCACAGCCGACAAACAACGAGCATATTCCGCCCCCTGTCGCCCTTCTGAGCGGGCGGGGACGGCGCCTGGACGATGACACTCTGTTACGCCTGATCGTTCAGATTTTTACGGGCCGTAAAGAAAAAGTGGACACCCTCGTTCCAGCACTTCTGGAACGCTTTGGTTCGGTGGCAGCCCTGCTTTCCGCCAGCAATCGGGAACTCGCAGGCATCAGGGACATGGGTAACCACATGGTTCCCATGATCCGCGTCCTGCAGGAAGCAGCGCTCCGGTATAACCGGGAACGGTTACCAACGGCCGATTTGCTCGATAGTGAGCAGAAGCTGCTCGACTATCTGACAGCCCGGCTTGCCCGTGAGAATATTGAACAATTCCGCATTCTTTTTCTCAACGAGCAGCAAGGCCTCATTGCAGATGAGGCTCAGGCCCGCGGGACCGTCAACCATACCCCCGTTTATCCAAGAGAAGTGGCCAGACGCGCTATAGAGGTAGAAGCAACCTCTCTCGTTCTGGTGCACAACCACCCTAGCGGCGATCCAACGCCCTCACAGGCCGATATCCAGATGACCCAGCAGGTTCAGGCTGCGCTGGAAGTGGTGGGCATTCAACTTACGGACCATCTCATCATCGGAAATGGCCGCCATACCAGCTTTCAGCGTACAGGCCTGCTCTAGAACTGCTTCAGCCTCGTGGGGGCAGCAGACCTTCCAGCGCCAGTTCACCCGGCAGGGCACCACGAGGAAAAATCGTATTAACGTGCCCCATCTTCCGGCCCGGTCGGGCTTCACGTTTTCCGTACAGATGAAGCGATGCGCCATCCGTTGCCAGAATACCCGTCACGCGCGCCATATCTTCCGGACCAACAAGGTTGTGCATGACGGCATCTGAATGACGCCGTGCAGGCGGTAGAGGTAACCCGGTCACAGCGCGGATGTGCATCTCAAACTGGTCGATCAAACACGCATCCATCGTCCAGTGCCCTGAATTATGCGGGCGAGGAGCAATTTCATTCACCAGAAGCTGACCATCGGCTCCATGGAACAGTTCCACCCCCATGATGCCTACAAGTTCCAGTTCCATCGCAATTTTCATCGCGATCGCCTGAGCTTCCTCAGCCACATCAGGCATAATCCGGGCAGGTGCGAGAGTGACATCCAGAATACCGTTTCGATGACGGTTTTCGACCGTATCAAAACACCGGACAGTCCCGTCAATACCACGCACGACCATGACGCTCAGTTCACGCTGGAAATCAATCATCTTCTCGGCAACAAGAGGGTAGGGAAGATCTGTCAGTGCAGAAAGCGCTTCCGCACTCTCAACGCGGAACTGCCCCTTGCCATCATACCCAAAACGCGTGGTCTTCAGAAGGAGAGGAAAACCGAGTTCTTCCAGAGCCTTCAGGTCCTCCGGGCCAGACACAGCCTTCCAGGGAGCAAGTGTAATCCCCGCTTTGGCCAGACGCGTCTTTTCCAGAATACGATCCTGACTCACACGGAGGATTTCGCCTGCAGGGCGAACAGGCCGATGCTTCGCCAGAAGCGATAATCCTTCGGCGCTAATATTCTCGAATTCAAATGTGATGACATCACAACGAGATGCAAATTCTTCGAGAGCCGCTGGATCATCATACGAGCCAATCGTCGCAGAAGCCGAAACTTCGATTGCAGGACTCGTCGGAGCAGGGTTCAGAATATGAACGCGATAGCCCAGCTTGGCCGCAGCCATGGCTGACATGCGGCCGAGTTGCCCTCCGCCAATAATCCCAATCGTGCTCCCCGGCTCAAATACGGCGTTCGTCTGCACTGTCATTCGACTGGTACGTCCGCAACCGCAGCCGTCTGCGTGCCGCGCCATGCGTCAAGCCGCGCCGCAAGTTCAGGATCAGAGAGAGACAGAATAGAGGCAGCCAGAAGGCCAGCATTTTTCGCGCCCGCCTTGCCAATTGCCAGTGTTCCCACAGGCACACCACCCGGCATCTGAACGATGGACAGAAGACTGTCCTGTCCCTTCAGGGCGTGGCTTTCAACAGGAACTCCCAGAACAGGCAAAGAGGTCCATGCCGCACACATACCTGGCAGGTGGGCAGCGCCGCCAGCGCCCGCAATCACCACATGCAACCCACGGCTCCGGGCCGTCCGGGCATAGTCGGCAAGACGGTCAGGCGTGCGGTGCGCGGAGACAATCCGACGTTCATGGGCGATACCGAGTTCATCCAGAATATCGCAGGCATGCCTCATGGTTTCCCAGTCAGACTGGCTTCCCATGATGACGCCAACGCGCACGGCGCTCTCGGCTTGAAGGGTCTCGCTGGAAGAAAGGATCTGGCTCATCAGGCAATGTTATCCGGAATCAGACGGGTCTCGATCCAGGAAATCTCGTCTTTAAGCTGCAACTTGCGTTTTTTGAGACGCTGAAGCTGGAGCTGGTTGAGGGGATGGTCCACCAGACGCTCAATGACTGTATCAAGATCGCGATGCTCGCTCCGCAGTTCGTGGAGGCGTCTGAGCATGGCATTATTGTCAGTCATCATCGCTGTCAGTCCCGGAACTCTGTCTGGGCATGATGGAGAACTGAAGTCGTTCCGTCCACCATCATGTCTCCATATCACAGGCAAAAAGGCAGAGGTTGTTTCCAGCCCATGCCAATAAAAAAGGATGCAGCCCCATCCGGCACTGCATCCCCATCGTCTGACTTAGAGAGCTTCGTCTTCGTGGGCGTCAAACGCGCTGACAACTGGCAGGGTATGTCCCTCACGCGCAAGACGGTCATTAGCCGCTGACACAGCAGCATTGAGATCCATCTGCGTGCACAGCCCAAGAATAACCGGATCGCGGGGCTTGATGTTGGCACTATTCCAATGCTGGCGATCACGCACCTTGATGATGGTATCCTTCGTCGTGCCAAGCAGCTTGACGATCTGGGCTTCCGTGAGTTGCGGGAATTGACGAAGGATAAACGCAATCGCATCCGGCCGATCGTTACGTCTCGCAACCGGCGTATAGCGGGCCCCCTTGGCACGGCGCTTGACCGGGCTTCCGGAAGACAGAATCTTGAGCTTGGCGTCAGGGTTGGCTTCACAGCGCTTGATTTCAGCTTCGGAAAGCTGGTGATTCTTGACTGGATCGTAGCCATTGATGCCGGCAGCAACTTCGCCATCAGCAATCGCCTGCACTTCAAGCGGATGCATGCCGCAGAACTCAGCAATCTGTGTGAATGTCAGGCCGGTTTTTTCGATCAGCCAGACGGCCGTGGCCTTGGGCATCAAAGGCAGAGTCATGTCAGTGCGTTCCTTGTGGGGCGCTTCAGGGGCCCGCGAAAGCGCAGGCACCGATTGGCGTACCCGGAGAGGAGAACTGAAAGCCCGCTCGGGATATAATCGCGGCACCTGCTGGATGCGCGGCGATAATGGAAACGATATGGGGCACCATCCGGCCTCCGGTCAAGGTCGAAACGGCAGGACTGAACAAAAAGCAGCCCTGCCTCCCGTCGTCATGCCGCCTGATGTGACTCAATATGACAATGCTGGGCTTCATGCGAGACCGTCTGGGACGATGCCGCAGTAACAATGGGGATACGACGTGGCCTTGCAGTTTCCGGCACAACCTGCCGAACAACAATCGTCAGCAATCCATTCCGCAATTCAGCTTCATCAATCTCGGTATGATCCGCTAACACAAACCGGCGCTCGAATGCGCGCGTCGCAATGCCGCGATGCAGCCACTCGCGTTCACGGTTGCTCTCAGGCACTCGCCCGCGAATGACAAGCGTGTTCTCTTCCTGAAGCACCTCGACATCTTCCGGCCCAAAACCGGCAAGCGCCATGGTCAGAGCGTAATCCGTCTCAGCCGTTTTTTCGATATTGTAAGGGGGGTAGCTCGGCATGGCCTGAGCATTGGCAGCATTTCCGGCCATGCGGGCCAGACGGTCAAAGCCGATTGCGCTGCGAAACAACGGCGTAAAGTCGTAGGACATGGAAACCTCCTTAAGGCAGGGTTCATCTGGCGCAGTTCCCAAAGAGGCGAACCGCGATTGGTCTATCGGTCACGACCCGAAAGGCGTCATGACCGATATTCCAGATGGTACCTGTCCTGCGACGCTTCAAGAGGCGCGCATGGAGGCAGACAAGCTTACTTGCGGGTACCGATACCAGCGAAGCGCTTGTTGAACTTGGCAACCTGGCCTCCGGTATCGAGCATACGCTGCACACCCGTCCATGCCGGATGGGACTTCGGGTCAACGTCCAGACGCAGGGTGGCACCCGGCTCGCCGTAGCAGGAGCGGGTCTTGTATTCGGTGCCATCGGTCATGATGACGGTGATTTCGTGGTAGTCGGGATGGATGCCGGATTTCATGAATTCTCTACTCCAGGAAGAAAGCTCCGATACCGACCGGAGCGAATCATGAGGCGCGTATAACGGAAAGTCCTACAGGATGAAAGCAGACTTTACGGGATCGCCTGAGTCCGTTTATTTCTGGGCTGATGCAGGCATAACTTTTCAGGCCTGCAACCGCGTCTCTGCGGCTCCCCCAAGAAAGGTTTTTTATGAGCGAAACGAAACACGCCCTGCACACTCTGGGCTGGGTCAGCGATTTCCAGAAATTCATCATGCGCGGCAATGTTCTGGACCTCGCCGTCGGCGTGATCATCGGTGCAGCGTTCACAACCATTGTGAACAGCGCCGTCAAGGACGTCCTGACGCCGTTCATCGGCCTTCTGACCGGCGGTGTTGACTTCTCTAACCTGTTCATCACCCTCAAAGGACCGGTTAAGGACACCCTTGAAGAAGCCCAGAAGGCTGGTGCCGTCACCGTCAACGTCGGTGTTTTCCTGAATGCCGTCATCCAGTTCCTGATCGTTGCGTTCTTCATCTTCTGGGTCGTGCGCCTCATCGGCAAGCTGCACCGTAAGGAAGAAACTGCTCCAGCAGCTCCGCCAGCACCCACAAAGGAAGAAGTCCTTCTGACGGAAATCCGCGACATCCTCGCCAGCAAGGCGTCCTGATGTCTCGGCAGGCCTTTCCCGGAACGACCTTCATTCAAAGAATGAGCATTTTTGTTCTGATGACAGGCCTGCTTGCAGGATGCGTGGCACGTCCGATGGAAGGCGTGCCACCATCCCCAAATGCCCGCTTATATGCCTATCTTATGGCTCACGGCATGGCGCGCGGAGCATTGATGGGAGGGCGGATTACCGCCCGGAATGTTCCAAAGCTGATCTCTCTGGATCATGATGCCCAAAAAGCCGTTCTGAATGCGATGCGCTCTCAGACATCTGCGGAAAACCGAAAGGCGGATGCTGCAATCGCAGCACTTCTGAGCAGCTTGTCGAGTTAAACAGCCAGACCTCTGAAACAAAAAAAACCGGCCCTTATGGAGCCGGTTTTTTTTGTCTCAAAATTCTGGAGAAAAGCTCATTCCGCTTCGGGAGTGGAGCCCCCCTTACGCAGACGCTTCTCCCCCATCAGCAGCAGGAGTGGCGCCGCAATGAAGATGGAAGAAGACGTCCCGACCACGATACCAAACAGCATGACAGTCGCAAAACCCGTCAGGGTACTGCCACCAAACAGCGCCAGAGGTAGAGCCGCCAGAAACACCGTCATGGACGTTCCAAGCGTACGGTTCAGCGTCTCATTGATGGAAAGATCCAGAAGCTCCCGCAGCGGCATCGTGCGATATTTGCGCAGATTTTCCCGGATCCGGTCATAAACCACGACCTTGTCATTGGTTGAATAACCAAGAATCGTCAGCAGGGCTGCCACCATAACCAGATCAAATTCGAAACGTGTGATGGCCAGAAAACCAACCGTCTTCGTCAGATCAAGGATGAGCGTGATAACCGCGCTGATGGCGAACTCACGCTCAAAGCGGATCCAGATATAAGCCAGGATCATCGCAAGACTGAAACCGAGCGCCAGCAGACCATCCCGGAACAGTTCGGAAGACACGGAAGCACCAACGGCATCCGCCCGCAAAACTTGCGTTCCAGGCTCAGCAGCGGAGATGGCAGTCTTGACGCCATCTACAAGCTTCTGCGTCTGAGCCTCCCGGTCAGCACCTTCAGGTGCATTGATCGAGATCCGTACATCACGCGGAGAACCAAAAGCCTGCACGGCATCCGGATGGATACCTGCCTTTTCCAGAGCAGAGCGCAGTTTACCAAAGTCAGCCGCACCAGGCGTCTGAGCTTCAACAATGATGCCACCCCGGAAATCCAGACCAAGCTTCAAACCCGGCTGAAAGAACAGAATAACAGACGCAATGGAGAGAACCGCCGAAACGATAAGCCCCATGTGACGGCCACGCATGAAATTAATGCGCCGATCGTCACGGACAAAACGGAGTAGGGGACGTGACAGCATGACGTTCAGACCGGCAGTTCTTTGGGACGGGCAAGGGCATACCACCGCACGACAAGGAAGCGTGACAGCAGCAGGGTCGTAAAGAGGGTCGTCACGATACCGATCGTGATGGTCAGAGCGAAGTTTCGCACCGGCCCCGTACCGAACACGAACAGCATGACGTGAGCCAGAAACGCCGTGGCGTTACTATCCACGATCGTGCTGGTCGCACGTTCGAACCCGGCCTGAAGAGCCTGCAACGGCCCACGACCACGCTTCACTTCCTCACGGATACGCTCGTTGATCAGGATGTTGGCATCCACCGCCATACCCAATGTCAGAAGCATACCCGCCATACCCGGTAGCGTCAGCGTTGCCTGGAACAGCGAGAGGATCGCCACCATCAGGATCAGGTTCGCAAACAGGGCGATATCAGCATACAGACCAAAGCGTCCGTAGAAGAGCACCATGAACACAACAACCAGCAGGAAGCCCACACCCAGGCTGATGATACCGGCATGGATAGAGGCTGCACCAAGGCTCGGACCAATCGTCCGCTGTTCAATGACGGCGAGCGGAGCGGGAAGGGCACCAGCACGCAGCAGAAGGGCAAGGTCAGACGCACTATGCGCATCAAATCCACCCGTAATCTGGCCGCTTCCAGCCGTGATCGGGTTGATGATGTTCGGAGCCTCAATAACCTTGTTGTCCAGAACAATCGCAAAGCGTTTGCCGACATTCGCGCGGGTCGTGTTCGCAAAAGCTGTCGCGCCAGCACTGTTAAGCTGGAACGTGACAGCCCAACCACCACTCTGCTGATCAATAACAGCACCAGCGTTCGTCAGATCTGTTCCATCAACATCGACATGATCCTGAACAGCAACCTGAGAGTGCGTGCTGATATCCTCAAGCATCGTTGAGCCGGGGCTTGCGACGCTGGGATTGGGCGCCAGCAGACGGAATGTTAGACGAGCAGTCGTTCCTAGAAGGGTCTTGATCCGCTCCGGATCACTCACGCCCGGCAGTTCCACGACAATCCGGTCATCACCTTCACGGGCAATACTCGGATCAATCGCACCCGTCGCATCAATACGACGACGCACGATCTCAATGGACTGAGCCACAGCATCGCGGGCACGGGCCAGCATGGCGTCATGCTGAAGCGTCAGGACAATGCGACCATTCGCTTCTGTGACATGGAACTCATCCGGCACAACAACTGGAAGATCCTGCATGGTCTTCAACGCTGCAGCACGCTCATCATCTGAACGCGGCGCAAAGCTGAGACTGGCGGTCTGATCGTCCTTCTGAAAATCCCGGTAACCGAGAGATTTATCCAGAAGGGTCTGACGCGCCTGATCCTGCAGGGACTGCAAACGATCATGCTCAAGAGACTTCAGATCAAGCTGAAGAAGCAGGTATGACCCACCTCGAAGATCAAGGCCAAGATGGATCTGCCGCCAGGGCAGGGACGGCGTGGGGGCACGCATGAAATTGGGCAGACACAGCAGGAGGCCGATCAGGCAAACGCCTGCGACGCCCAGCAGTCTGAGCCGGCTGTAATACATCATAACGGGTCGAGATGTCCTCGGCGGGTTTGGACGGTTCGAGTTTCTTGCGCGGGACCATGCCGCTTCCGCAATGCCGATGCAACCTTTCACCAACATTGTTCGCCCATTCCGGACCTGACGCCTTTGCGAAGGCGCGGCGGGCTGGTAATCCTGTCACGCATGAACACTCGGCGACAGCTTCGGGTCGGCATCGTCGGTGCCGGTCATTTCGGGCGGTTTCACGCTCTCAAGTCAGCGGCAAATCCGGCTGAACATCTGGTGGCGCTCTTCGACCCTGACCCAGCTAGGGCGGCGTTGGTTGCCCATGAAGCAAAATGCGCGCTTGCCCCCACTTACGAGGCACTCCTGGCGGACGTCGAAGCCGTCATCATCGCAGCCCCAGCCGAGTATCACTTCAAACTCGCCAGCAAGGCGCTTGAAGCTGATCGTCATGTTCTGGTGGAAAAACCGATCGCAGCAACGCTGGATGAAGCATACCAATTGGCGGAAGTCGCAGCGAGAACAGGGAAGGTTCTTCAGGTCGGCCACCTGCTTAGGTATTCCGCAGAACACAAAGCTATTACAGAACGGATCACAAAACCCCTCTACATCGAAGCGACCCGCATCGCGCCCTTCAAACCACGCGGCACAGACGTATCAGTCATTCTGGACCTGATGATCCACGACCTAGATCTCGTTCTGGCGATTGTAGACAGCCCCATCGCTGCCATTGACGCTATCGGTGCCGCGGTTTCGAGCGAGCATGAAGACATTGCGAATGCGCGTGTCCGCTTCGAAAACGGTTGCGTCGCCACGATTACGGCAAGCCGAATTTCCTTGAAAACAGAACGTCGTATGAGACTTTTCTCACAGGACGGATACCTGTCTGCTGACTTCATGGAGCGCAAACTGAGCTTTATCGGGCGTGAACGTGGCCTGCCGCTTCCAGGCACCGGAGGGTTCCGGCGAGAAGCCATTAGTTGGAACGATCATGATAACCTGACCGTCGAACATCAGGCTTTTGCAACCTCATGCCTCGAAGGCACTCCGGTGCTCGTAGACGCACAGGCTGGCATCCGGGCGCTGGATGCCGCGATCCGCGTCACGGAAAGCATTCATGCCTCCCGCAAAACCATGGAGCTTTCAGGTCTTATCCCTGCGATGGATTAGACCTGAAATTACACTAACAACTCATTGAGATTGCAGCTCTTCCTTCTTGACCTCCAGTTCCAGCCACTGCTCTTCAGCCTCTGTCAGAGCATTTTCTGCGGCCTGAAGAGCATCGCTGATTTTCGCAAATTTGGCAGGGTCGCGCGTGTAGAGAGCAGGATCGGCCAGAGCTTCTCTATACGTAACGATCTCTTTCTCCAGCTTGGCCATTTTTCCGGGAAGAAGGTCAAGTGCACGCTTGTCGTTATAACTGAGCTTTGTCTGCTTCTTTTCTGATTTTACGATATTTTTAGGGTCAGGATTAACGAACGACTTCTCGTCAACACTTCTCTCTGCGGGGGCTTCGCCACGTCGTTGAACCAGCATGTCAGAATATCCACCTGCATACTCAATCCAATGACCATCCCCTTCTGACACCAGAACGGAGCCCGCAACCCGGTCCAGAAAATCACGGTCATGGCTGACGAGCAGAACCGTACCCGCATAATCAGCCAGCATCTCCTGCAACAGATCGAGCGTTTCCAGATCGAGATCGTTGGTTGGCTCATCCAGCACCATGAGACTGGAGGGTTTGGCCAAAGCGCACGCAAGAGCCAGACGGCCACGCTCTCCACCCGACAGCTTTCCAACGGGCGTACGAGCCTGCTCGGGCCGGAACATGAAGTCCTTCATGTATCCAATAACATGCCGCTTCTCAGTTCCGACCTGAACCATATCGCCGCTTCCGCCCGTCAGGGTATCAGAAAGCGTTTTAGCGGGATCCAAACTTTCACGCTGTTGATCCAGCGTCACCATAGCAACAGACGGTCCAATATAGACCGAACCTTCCTGAGGAGCCATTCGACCCGTCAGCAGTCGAATAAGGGTCGTTTTGCCAGCACCATTCGCCCCGACCAGTCCAAGTCGGTCTCCACGAAGTATCTTGAGATCAAGATTTTTGACGATCTGCCGGTCATCATAAGACCACCCAAGATTCTCGGCACCAATCGTGATTTTCCCCGCGCCATCAGCCTCGGTAGCAGCCATCCGAAGCGTACCAGTGCCGCGCGAAGCCATTTCCCGACGGTTGATTCTCAATGTCGCGAGTTCAGCCACACGGCGCACGTTCCGCTTTCGCCGAGCTGTTACACCATATCGCATCCAGTCTTCTTCACGGGCGATCTGGCGATCCAGCTTGTGAGCATCGCGCTCTTCCTGCTCCAGAACCTCGTCTCGCCAAGTCTCATAGCGAGAAAACCCCTGATCCAGACGGCGCGTCTTACCCTGCTCAAGCCAGACAACACTGCGAGACAGCGTTTCCAGAAGACGACGGTCATGGCTGATGACAATCATGGCACAGCGGGACGCAGCCAGTTCTTTTTCGAGCCATGTGATTGTTGGCAGATCAAGATGGTTGGTCGGTTCATCCAAAAGCAACAGGTCCGGCTCAGCCGCCAGCGCCCGGGCAAGAGCACAACGACGCACTTCACCGCCTGAAAGCCGCTCGCACCCTTCGTCACCTGTCATGCCAAGTTCGGACAACATGCCGCGGGCACGATAATGCTCTGTCTCGTCCAGACCGTCAGCGACATAATGAAATGTGGAAGGATAGGCAGAAAGATCCGGCTCCTGGGCCAGATAATGGACCTTCACTCCCGGCTGAACGAAACGCGTTCCGTCGTCAGCGATGATATCACCCGCCGCTATTTTGAGGAGCGTGGATTTGCCCGAGCCGTTCCGCCCGACAAGGCAAATACGTTCTCCCGGCAGGACGCCAAGCTCCGCTCCATCAAGGAGCGGGCGCCCGCCAAGAGTGTAGGTAATATTCTGGAGAAGGAGGATGGGTGCCGACATGCCTCCTATGTGTCGCAGGAGACGTCAGCCCGCAAGGCTCCCAATTCCTGTTTTCAACTCAAACCGGCTCTACGCCACCTGTTACGGCCTGATACGTCGCAACAGCCAGAGCCAACGGCTCAAACGGCTTCGTAATCACGAAGGAAGGCTCGTGCGCTTCTCCGGTCAAAAGACGCTCAGGATAGGCCGTTACAAAAATAACAGGGGTTTCATGCGTTTTAAGGATACGACCGACAGCATGCATACCGTCTCCACCGCCTCCCAGATTGATATCGGCGAGTATCAAGCCCGGTTTAGTCTCAGCAGCCAATTTGACAGCATCGGCCTCTGTATGAGCTACGCCAGCAATCTTGTGACCACACCGTTCAACGAGATCCTGAATATCCATCGCAATGATGGGCTCATCCTCAATGATCAGCACTGATGTCTGGGCAATCCCCTGCAAAGCCTGACGGGCAATTCCAAGTTCACTTGCTGCATCTTCTTCAGAAATGGACAATGCACGTGCAGCTGAACCCAGCGACTGCTCCTCTAGAGACGTCAGAAGCAACAAAGCTCTCTGCGTTAACGTCATACTGGCCTGCGAGGCAGACTTGTGAGAAAATTCCTGCACAAGCTTGCCATAGAGAGCCAGTCGGGCAGGGAGGTCTGCTTCTCCTTCAACCAGTAAATCTTTCAGAGCGCTGGCAACCAGACGATCTCCCTGCGCTTGATCCCCGGCCAGCGCACGAGCAAAACGACGGGCATAAGGCAGCGCCGCGATAAGTTCCTGACGTGCCGTGTCAGTCATGGGTTCTTGGCCTCTTGCAGAATGGTCGCACGGAAACCTTATGAAGAGCTATCCGTTTGCGGCAATTGATTAATCATGACACGACCAGCATGACGCGCCTAGTGTTCGTTATCCGGTCGCACCTCACATGTTCCTTTGGAAGGACAATCCTCTGACAAACCCTGTTTCCGGCACGCTACCGGCTCCGCAGGAGAAAAGAGGATCTTCCTTCCATCAGGAACTCCTCAAAACACTCCCCGACCTTCGCGGTTTTGCGCGTTTTTTAACCCGTGATGCGACGGCAGCAGATGATCTTGTGCAAGATACGGTCGTGCGGGCTCTCGCAGCCCAGACGCAGTTCGAAACAGGAACCACGCTCAAGGCGTGGCTGTTCACAATTCAGAGAAATGCCTTTTACGAGCAACGCAGGCGTTTTTCCCGCGAACAGGAGATCATGCAGGATTTCGAACTCGATATGCCCGTCTCTTCCGAGGCTCCTTCCATGCAAAGCGCGAGAGATGCCATCACAGACCTCGGGGAAATTCTGTGGAAACTGCCAGACCTTCTGCGGGAAGCCATCATTTTGGTCGGTGCGCAGGAGCTTTCATATGAAGATGCGGCCTGTATTTGCAATGTTCCTGCTGGCACCATGAAAGCAAGGGTGTCCCGCGCCAGAAGCCAGTTAGCGGCTCTAACAGCAACAGACAGCTCATTGGAAAATTAATAGTAACTCATTGTTAAAAAGCAATTTTCAAGAAAAATAGAAAAATTTTCCATCTGGATGCAACGATCCTGAAGTTCCGTTCATTGATCCCATGAAACAGGACGAAATCAGGAGTATTTCCCATGACGTTCCATGACCAGGTTATTGCCATTCTTCCGAAGCTTCGCGTTCAGGCCCTTTCCCTGACCCGCAACCGCGCAGCTGCAGAAGATCTGGTTCAGGATGCTGTGTGCAATGCTCTTGCCGCCCAGAACAGCTTTATACCCGGCACCAATTTTTCTGCCTGGATGCATCGTATCCTTCGCAATCGCTTCATCTCCGATCTGCGCAAACGCCGTGAGACGACAGATATCGACGATGTGCCAGCAGCCAATTTTGCAAGCCCGGCCACACATGAAGACAGTCTTGCATTAAAGGACCTCTCTCTCGCTCTATCGCGCCTTCCGGCTGATCAGAGGGAAGCGCTCGTGATGGTTGTTATTCAGGGCATGAGCTATGAAGCTCTGGCAGAAGCTACGGACTGCGCCGTTGGTACAGCAAAAAGTCGCGTTTTCCGCGCACGTCGTCAGCTTGAAGCATGGATGACGGGAGAAATGCCCAGCAACGACAAGCTCCGTGTCAAGGTAAAAGCGCTACGTGAAGCGATTGATGCCCGCCATCGCGACGGCAAGTCTGCGGATGATCTGTTTCTTTCCTGAGCGAATATGAACTTTTAGCCTTGCACGGACGTTAAAAAATTGTCCATTTCGGAATTAAGGCAATTGCGGCGGGTCTGCTGTATTTTGTAAACACTCCGTCGCTGCCTCATTCATCGGCTTCTGATAAGGTCGACCGATGGCAGGCAGCCCGCAGGGACAGAAGCGACTGTTCTCCTTTGTCACAGAGAGGCTCAGGACTATAAAATGACCGGAGGAGACAAGTCCAAATCCTCATCCGGAAAACCAAAAGTTGAAGAGAACGATTCTCCTTTTGGTATCTGGCTGAGCCGCGGACTTCATCAGCTCTTTGACGATGTTGCGAACGAACCTATTCCTGACGAGCTCCTCAAGCTTATCGAAGAAGACCGCAACAAGTGAAAAAATCTGCTGCCCGACCTGAGATATCGGGTCGGCGGTCTCAAGGGGCCTGATCATTCCTTACCGCAGAATGATTTTTCGCAGTGTGAGAATGCTAGACACTGTCAGTGCCCGTGTCATGGCGCTCATTGTCGCAACGACTCTGCCACTGGCCACCATTGCGGGACTGCTTGCCTGGCATAATTATCAGGAAAATGTAGGGAATGCGCTTTCTCGTACCGAGAAAGACGCCCAAACAGCCCTCTCTGAACTATCCAGCGATATGGACCAGACCCATACCGCTCTGGATATGCTCGCAGAGGGAAACATCTCCCCTGACAATGCTCTCAGGGAATTTGCTCTCGTACAAACCATCTCCCAGCACCACTATTGTTCACTGGTTCTTACGGATGCGGACGGTCGCCCCGTCGTGGTTCTGCCACCACCGTCATCTCAAGACCCGGCAATCTGCACTTCGAGCGAACTGCTTCCTATTCTTTATGACGGCGCTCATCGGCCCAATATTGGCGTAGACGTTCTGAAGGGCAAACGCGGCCCACTCATCCGCTTCGTTGTCCCACTGATGAATCAGGGCGCCATTACCGGTTATATCGTAGCAGTACGAACGCTTGGATGGCAAAGAAGCCACCTGCCAATGGGAGATGGCCGACTTCTTCTGGGCGTCAATGACAATGCCCGTCATCTTCTATTGATGGGGGGTCAAGCGATCTTTTCGCTTTTCCCTGATCATCCCGACATCCCTGAACTTCCCACAGCAGTTCACGAGCGTCTTAAAACAGACTTTACAAGACATGCCTTGCACGATGCCTTCACGATCAAAGGCACGACTTATGTTCTTCAGAATGCCTATGGCCCGGTCAGCCTCCTTGTCGCCACCGAGCGCACACATGAAGAAAGCAGAGCTCTTAATATTTTCCTTATTCGGGTGGGGTTAATTGCAGGACTGCTAGCACTGGAATTGATCGCCGTTGCCCTTGCCGCCCGTACCTTTCTTGTAGAGCCACTAGAGCGACTTGCTCTTGCCGTCGCAGAATGGAGGAGGGGCGCCCCGTTTGATCCCCGTATCAACCGCTCGATCCCGCTGGAAATCCGCCATCTTGAACGGGCGTTTCTCCGTGCAACACGTCGTCTGACACGCCATGAGCAGGAACTCGAAAAATCTGCCCATCATCAGGATATGCTGATTCGGGAAATCCACCATCGCGTTAAAAACAATCTTCAGGTCATTGCATCCCTGCTGAATCTACAGGCAAGTCGTATCCGTTCCCATGAAGCCCGCGAGGAATTCAGACTTGTGCGGGACAGGGTCAGAGCGCTCGCCACCCTTCATCGCTATCTTTATTCAGAGAACGGCTTATCGGCGCTCGACGTTCAGAGCTTCCTCGAAGAATTATGTTCCATCCTGTTCTCTGCTCACAACAT
The DNA here is from genome assembly GCF_015244665.1 of Gluconobacter japonicus. Taxonomy (NCBI): domain Bacteria; kingdom Pseudomonadati; phylum Pseudomonadota; class Alphaproteobacteria; order Acetobacterales; family Acetobacteraceae; genus Gluconobacter; species Gluconobacter japonicus. The sequence goes on along the minus strand of NZ_JABCQN010000003.1, from coordinate 259,171 downwards.
GAATACGCAGACTCGTATTCGGCTGAAGCTGGACATTGAGCATGTTCTGATCTCACCGGATCAGGCGGTTCCGGTGGCACTGATTGTCACAGAAGTCGTTAGCAATGCTCTTCGGTATGCATTCCCTGAAAACCGATCAGGCGCTATCAGTATTTCGCTTCGTCGCGTCCCCAATCCCCCTCCGGAAAAAGAGGGTCTCGTTGAACTTGAACTTGGAGATAACGGGATTGGCTTGGACGCCGCCCGCGCCTCCGAGTCCCGCACGCGACGTGAAGGCATAGGCATTCAGTTAATCCGAGGCTTTGCGCGACAAATCAACGCGGACCTGTTGATCAACAATGATGGTGGCACCTGGTATAATCTAAAGTTTGTTCCCGCTGATCCCGTTCCGACCGCGGTCGCCATCGCGCAGCAGGCAATCAACAGAGACGATTCGCCCATCTCGTAAGGCGTACTGGAGTTCCGACTCCTGAAAATGGGCATAAAAATCTAAATAAGCTGCAAGAAATGCGTCGAAGGCTGTCTTACAGCAATTTTGCGACCTATATGCAGGGATCATGAAGGCCGATAAAACAATCGCAAAAGCGTGGATCAAGGCGCAGGGACGAGCCAGCCGTTCCAGCACTTCCATCGTAGTGATCCTCGGACTGCTCTCGACCCTGCTGGGTCTTCTGCAGGCATGGGCTCTGGCCCGGGCACTTGCTTCCATCCTGACATCCCACTCCGCCGGTGCACCACCAGCGATCGGAATGTTTCTAATGGCCAGTCTGCTTCGAGTAGGACTGGGTGTTATTCAGGAAGTCATGGCCTCACGTTCAAGTCTTTCTGCGCGTCGTCGGTTACGCTCGGAAATTCTTGCGCGTATTCTTGGGGAAGGGCCCGCTCTTCTTCGCCGTCAACATAGCTCCGTCATCGCCTCAACTCTGGTCGATCGCATAGAAGCTTTGGACGGGTATTTTGCACGCTGGCTGCCTGCTTCAGCCCTTTGGCTGGTTTCTCAGTGGATCGTGGTTGCGGCCGTATTTTGGCAAAATCATCAAGCGGGCATTCTTCTTGCGATCTGTTGCGCCACTCTGCCTGTTTTCCAGGCTATTTTTGGCATCGCTACAGCCGTCGCGTCCCGCAAGCAGTTTCTGGCCATGACCCGCCTTCAGACGCGATTTCTGGACCGCGTCAAAGGAATTGCAACCATCGTTCTGTCGGGTGGTACGGAGCGTGAAACACAGGCATTGGCCAACAGTGCCGATGATCTGCGTCTACGGACAATGAAAGTGCTCCGCATCGCTTTCCTCGCATCTGCAACGACAGATGTGGCTATGGTTGTCGCTCTCGTACTGATTGTCATCACACAGAGCCATAGTCTCAGTAGTTCGACGCCAGAATTGACCCTGACCCGCGCTCTTTATGCAATCCTGTTGGTGCCAGAAGCGTTCGCGTCTTTCCGTGCTCTTTCTGCGGCGTATCAAGACAGAGCTCATGCGTCAGCCGCAGCAGAAGCCATGCATGCACTCGCTCCCATGCCGGAAGAAAGCCATGTTGTGGGTTGTTCTGCCACAGACGCACCAGCCAGCCTGGCGATTATGGCAGAAAATCTTTCTTTTGCATGGACCGAAGACCGCGGCCCCGTCATTCACGACGTCAGCTTTAAACTTCCCGCTGGTGAAACACTGATCCTGGAAGGCCCATCCGGATCAGGAAAATCAACGCTCCTTGAGCTGCTTCTTGGCTTCGTTACACCATCCGAAGGGTCGATCTTCCTCGGCAGCCAGAACATGGCCAACATGACGCCCCGTCAAATCTCTGCACAAATCAGCTGGATTGGGCAGAAACCTGTTCTATTTGCTGGCACGATCAGGGAAAATATTCTCTTTGCCAAACCTGAAGCCTCTGATCAGGAACTGAATGCAGCGATTTCTGCTGCAGCGGTCGACCATTATCTTTCCATGCTGCCGGAAGGACTTGAAACACGTATCGGCGAGGGAGGCTTCGGTCTCTCCGGGGGGCAGGCACAGCGTATTGCCATTGCGCGGGCATTCCTCAAAAACGCACCGATCCTGCTTCTGGACGAACCTACGTCCCACCTTGACCCGATAACAGAAGCTGAAATTCTGGAAAGCCTTCACACATTGGCGCAGGGGCGAACAGTTGTTCTCTGTACACACTCCGCACAGGCTCGACAGTTCCACGGGCGACACCTCGTTCTGAACAAAGGGCACGCCATCTCCTACACGGAGGAAGCCGCATGAGCGCCTCTTTTCAGTCCGAGCATCCCCAAAATGGAACAGCTCTTTCCCGCGTCATCCAAATTTGGAAGCCACATTACGGCCGCCTGATAACCGGTGGCATTATCGCAGAACTGGCTGTGTGCTCCGGCCTGCTTCTGATGGGACAAGCAGGAAGCCGCGTCGCCGCAGCTGCTGTCGGTGTCGCCGCTGGATCAATGCTGCTGCAGATCGCTGGCTCCTCCCAGATCGTTCTCCGTTATTTTGAACGGCTCTATACACACGACGCCATGTTCCGCGCACTGTCTGATCTGCGTGTGTGGTTTTACCGCCGATTGGCCGGAGGGGCAGCAGCAGGCCTCGGCTTCCAGAGGTCAGGCGATCTTTTGTCGCGGCTGGTGTCTGATGTGCAGACTCTGGACAATCTTTATCTTCGCATTCTCATTCCATTAGCAGCAGCCGTTCTGACGCTTCCGGTCGCAACTGTTGTCTGGCTGAAAGCGGGCCTATTACCTGGCCTGATCACAGGAGGATTTTTTGCTATTCTGGCATTTGTCCTGCCTTGGATCGCCGCACGCCTGTCCAGAAAATTCGGCCCCGACATTCTTCATGCAGATGCGGACCTCCGAGTAGCAGCTCTCGATCTCGCCTCCGGCTTACGGGAAGCAAGAGCTTTTGGCGCTGAAGACGTCTTAGCAAACGCCGTAACGCAACGTCAGGATGCACTGTTTGCCGCGCAGCAGCGTCAGGCGCTTCGTATGGCACTGACAAACGGGCTAGCAGGTCTGATCGCAAAAGCCGGAATCGCCGTCATCCTGTGCGCCGTCGCTGGCCTGATCTTTCAGCAATCCGCACCAGTTGTTGGTATTGCAGCCCTGTTTGTCGCCATTACAGCTCTGGATGGCGTCACAGGCCTGTCCCGCGCAGGCCTCCTGTACGGACAGGTCTCACACGCGGCAGAACGTATTATGGAAGTGGCCGAGCGTGGCTCTCAGGTTCCTGAAGGAACAGCAGCCCTACCTGCTCGTCATGACATCCGCGTAGAGAATGTGGCCTTCCGCTGGACGCCCGACCGGGCACCCGTTTTTCAGGATCTGACACTCACTCTTCGTGAAGGGGAACGCGCTGCTCTGATTGGCCCTTCAGGCGCCGGAAAATCAAGCCTTGCCGCTCTGCTCCTCAAGGTCGTCGCCCCCGAAAAAGGCAAGATCCTTCTGGGCGGAACAGATATCGCAACACTTCAGAACGAAACCCTGCGTTCTCAGGTCGCGTGGCTCTCCCAGTCCAGCCATCTCTTTGATGACACCATCCGCGATAATCTGCTTCTCGGCCGCACGGATCTCTCCGAAGATGCGCTGTGGACCGCCCTGGAGCAGGCGAAAATCGCAGATACGGTTCGGAACCTTCCGGATGGTCTGGACACGTGGATTGGCGAAAGTGGTTCCAAGCTTTCTGGCGGGCAGGGGCGACGTATTGCACTCGCCCGCGTCCTGCTTTCGGACGCGCCCGTGCTCATTCTGGACGAACCAGCCACCGGCCTGGACGCAGATACAGAAAAAGCCTTTCTGGAAACCCTGAACAATGTTGGAGATGGTCGAAGCGTGCTACTGATCGCCCATCGCCTGACAGGCGTTGAGAAGCTGGACCGAATCTGGCGTCTCGAGAACGGACACGTTGTTTCAAGCGCAGGTTGACCAGCCTTTGCCGACAAGGCACCTAGAGGCCTCAATCCTTTCTTTCAGGACGTTACGCCATGGTTCGTATTCTTTCTTCCATCCGTCTTGCGGCTCCGGCTCTCGTCCTGACCGCCGCTCTGGCTGGCTGCGCGGATCAGCCCTCCCGCGACAGCTATGTCGTATTTTTTGACCGTGATTCCGTGACCCTGAGCCCTGTTGCTCAGGCTGTTGTCACGAAGGCTGCAACGGCTGCACGCAATGAAAATGCAAAAACCATCCGTGTGGCAGGGTCCGCTGGCATGAATGGCGACCCGGCAGTTCTGAAGGAACTGGCTGACAGCCGTGCACAGGCCGTCGCAACCCAGCTCGCCAATGACGGTGTAAACGGCGCAAAAATTGAAATCCGTCCAGAGCCGGAAACAACGATTGACGCCTCACATGTTGCACTGCGCCGCGTCTCCATCACCATCAATCCGGGCCAGTGATCCGGCGTCCGGAGTGACGGAGGGATCTCTGAACCCTACGCCCAGTCCGGGCCGTAAACCCGAACAGGTCCTGTCGGATGTGTTCGGGTTTTCCGGTTTCCGCGGCCTTCAGGGAGAAGCCGTAGAGACCGTCATGCGCGGTGAGGACGTTCTCGTTCTCATGCCGACCGGTGGCGGAAAAAGTCTCTGCTATCAGGTTCCAGCCCTGTGCCGAGATGGCATGGGCATCGTTGTGTCTCCCCTAATCGCCTTGATGGACGATCAGGTCGCAGGTCTTCGCCAGCTTGGTATTCGTGCAGCGGCTCTCCACTCGGAACTGGAGACAGAAGAGCGGGAAATCCTGCGCGACGATCTGCGGAACAACAAGATCGACATCCTCTACATTTCACCCGAAAGGCTTCTCCAGCCCGGAACCGGCAATTTCCTGTCAAAGCGTCAGATTTCTCTGATCGCAATTGACGAAGCACACTGCGTCTCTGCTTGGGGACATGAATTTCGTCCCGAATATCGCGCTCTTGCGTCCTTGCCGGAACTCTTCCCCAATGTTCCCCGCATTGCTCTGACGGCCACAGCCGACCCCAGAACACGGGATGATATTCTCAATGTTCTGGGAATGCCCGACGCACGGGTTCTGATGGCCAGTTTCCACCGGCCTAACCTGTTTGTGGAAGCACGCCCCAAAGGTGGCGAGAGCAAGCAGTTGCTTGAAGCGCTGGAAAGCCATCGCACCGGAGCAGCCATCGTCTACTGCGGCAGCAGGAACAAAACCGAGCGCACCGCAACCATGCTACGGGAAAAAGGTCTGACGGCTCTTCCGTATCATGCGGGCCTGTCTCCCATAGAGAAGCGTGCAACCCTTATGCGCTTTCGCTCCGGTGAAGACATGGTGATCGTCGCCACGATTGCGTTTGGCATGGGGATTGACCGGCCAGACGTCCGCTGTGTGATCCATCTGGATATGCCGTCTTCGCCGGAAGCCTATTATCAGCAGATTGGGCGGGCAGGGCGTGACGGAGAAAAGTCCGATACGCTTCTGCTGTATGGCGGTGAGGATATGGCGCGGGCTCGCCACTGGCTGGAACAGTCCAACGCTCCCGACAACGAGAAACGTGTCATGCAATCCCGGCTGGAAAGCATGATTGCTCTTACCGAAACCACAGGATGCCGAACACAGGCTCTCCTGGCCTGTTTTGGTGAAAATCTGTCAGAGCCCTGTGGACATTGCGACAACTGCATCACGCCTGTTTCCACCTTCGATGGGACAGAGGCGGCCCAGAAAGTCCTGTCCGCGATTTACCGTACCGGTCAGCGTCTTGGAGCCGTTCAGCTGACCAACGTACTTCGAGGCAAGACGAACGAAACCATCGAACGCCACGCCTATCAGCATTTATCCGTCTTCGGGATCGGGAAGGATCAGACGGAAAACTGGTGGCGAGCGGTTGTCAGGCAACTGATTGCGCGGGGTGCCATCCGCACCCATGGCGAACATGGCAGTCTGGCCCTTCAGACAGACATCGCACGCCCGATCCTGCGCGGAGACGAGAGAATTCGGCTACGTCAGGATACGCGCCAGAGCCTGATCGCCCGCACACCGTCCAGCAATCAGGAAAACGAGAGTCTATCGGCTGAAGAAAAAACCGTGTTCGATGCACTACGCCAATGGAGACTTTCAGAAGCCCGGGAACAGGAAATCCCGCCTTACGTCATTTTCCATGACTCTGTTCTACGGGACATTGCCCGGGAGCATCCGGTGAGCCATCAGGAGCTTGCCAGCATCAAAGGCGTAGGAACATCCAAGCTCGACCGGTATGGCGAATCGGTTCTGGCAGTCATCAAGGAAATCTCGGCCAAAATCATGGCCTGAGATTTCCCGGAATTGATTATACGGGCTTGACCGTGAACCCGATCGTAATGCTGTCCCCATCGAGGAACTGGAAAGTAAACGGGATTTTCTCTCCCTGTTGCAAAGGCTTCGTAATGCCGCCGCACAGCAGGTGATACCCTGAGGGTGGAAAAATCATTTCCGAATTATGGGGAAGGGACAGATGGGAAAACAGATCATTCGTTGCCTGAGTCTGTTCCTGATTGGTGTGATGTGCGGTGATGCTGGAGCAGACCGGAGAGGACACCCCTTTCAGCAGATGATCCGCACCATCGTCATTGCGAATCGTAAAATAGCCGCTGGCGTATGACGTGCTGTGTGACGAGGGCGAGAGCGTTCCGTCCAGAACAACGATTTTCTGGCGGTTATGCTGGGCAGCAGGAAGCGCACCGGCATCCTGGGCAAAGCCCGGAACCGCAGAAAACGACAACAGGACAGCAAAAGCGGCAGATACCCGTTTCAACGACAGTCTCCTAAAAACAGACAGGCCCGTTTGGGTCGGAACGTATGATCCGGTAAACTGCCTCCAATTCCCCGGCCACCACAAGGCCCGAACAATCAGGACCGTCCATGCGTTGCCCTTTCTGCGGACATGAAGACACTCAGGTGAAGGACAGCCGGTCCAGCGAAGATGGAACGGCCATCCGCCGCCGTCGCGTCTGTTCCGCCTGCACCCAGCGCTTCACGACCGTTGAGCGCGTTCAACTCCGGGAACTGACTGTCATCAAGGCCGATGGTCGCCGCGCACCGTTTGATCGGGACAAGCTCGCCCGCTCCATTCGCGTGGCACTGCGCAAGCGCCCGGTTGAGGAGGAGCGTCAGGAACGACTGGTCAACGGACTGGTCCGACAGCTTGAAGCCTCCGGAGAACAGGATATTTCTTCACATCGTATCGGCGAACTTGCCATGGACGCATTGCGTGAGGTGGACGGTGTGGCTTATGTCCGCTTCGCCAGCGTCTATCGCGACTTCCGTGAAGTCGAGGCTTTCTCGAAGATCCTCGCCGACATGAACCCCATTCCCGGGGACGCACACGCGTCCCTGCCGACCAAAGACTCCCAGGAGACACCATGACCGCATCCGACGCGCCCACGAGCCACCCGACGCGCCGCAGCCGGACAATCGCCCGCGTTGCCGCTGTTCAGGCCCTGTTCCAGTGCGAACAGTCTGGCGACAATGCGGAAACCGTTCTCAACCAGTTCCTCCGCCACCGCCGCGTCAGTCCGACGGCATCTTTCGAAGACGGCCATATCCCTGATGCAGACCTCACCCTGATGCAGGAAATCGTTCGTGGTGTCACACTGAAGCAGGACAAGGTGGATCACACACTCAGCGACCTGCTGCCAGAACAGTGGCCGATGGCCCGTCTTGATCCGGTCCTACGCAGCCTGCTGCGTGCGGCCGTTTTTGAGATCGCAGAGACCGATACGCCAGACCGCATTGTCATCAACGAATATATGGACGTGGCCCATGGTTTCTTCTTCGGTGACGAGCCGAAGATGGTAAACGGCATTCTGGATACCCTCAGCCGTCGCGGTGAAGGCAACGCCTGATCCATGTCGGGCGAATTCAGTTTCATCGCCCGACACTTCCGGCCCCTCGCAGGTCCGGAAAGTCTCGACCTTAGAGACGACTGCGCCCTGATCTCCTGCCCCCTTGGGCAGGAACTGGCCATTTCAACCGACACAATGGTCGAGAACGTCCATTTCCTGTCGGATGATCTGCCGGAAACGCTCGGACGAAAGCTCCTGCGCTGCAATCTGTCAGATATCGCAGCCATGGGAGCAACGCCCTACGCCTACACCCTGAACGTCACCATTCCCCGAAACTCACGTTACAACGATAGCTGGTTCAGCGCCTTTGTAGCAGGGTTATCAGAGGATCAGGCCCGATACGGCGTGACGCTTTTAGGCGGAGATACAACCTCCATATCCGGACCTCTGGTTCTCTCGGCTACGGTGTTTGGACGTTTGCACAAGGGAACTGCGCTGCGGCGAAATGGCGCCAGGCCGGGCGACAGCTTATGGGTCACAGGCACGATAGGAGACGCCGCTCTCGGCTTGTTGGCACTTCAGGGGAAAATTTCTGACTCGTCAGGATTTCTGGCTGATCGCTATCGGTTACCGCAACCAAGAACAGGATTGACCCTGAACGGTATCGTGCATGCAGCGATGGATATTTCAGACGGGCTTATCCAGGATTGCCAGCATATTGCTGAAGAATCTGAAGTGGCCATTGATGTTCTGGCTGAAGCCGTGCCAGCGTCATCAGAAGCAAAGTCGTTGGGACCGGAGTGGTTGGAGCAACGGCTGACAGGGGGGGATGATTACGAACTGCTTCTGGCCTGTGCACCTGAGCAGGAAAACGCCCTGATTGAAATCAGTCAGAAAGCTTACACACCCATAACAAGAATAGGGACTGTGCATTCAGGAAACGGTGTGCGTGTGCTGGATCAGAACGGGCAGGCCATCCAATTTTTGAAAGGCGGCTGGCAGCACTTCTGAATGCTACCAGCGCCTGTGGTACTTCAGCCTTCGATCGCACGCTCATAGAGGCGATACCGCTTGTAAGGATGCGGCACGACGGCTTCTGCAAGATTCTTCATCCGCGTATCGGATTCCTGAATCCACCCAAGCTCGACCCATTTGTAGGGAAGAGACTGACCACGACGGAGCAGCTCTGAAATCGCCAGAGATGGCAGCAGAGACCCGAGCATGGTCCCGTGCAGCTTGCGGGTTACCCCCAACAGGATCACGCGCGCAGAGTGGAACCGATGCAGCCCAAGGCGAACACCAAGCTTCACCCAGCCCAACGGTGAAGGATCACCGCCCAAATCGCCAGCAATATCGTAGAGATTTGGGACAACCAGAGCCATGGCAACAGGCTCTCCATCCTGATCGATCTGTACATAATGCTCAGGCCGTAGCAGCGGCTTGAGCTGATCGATCATAGCCTTCATTTCATAGTCCTGAAGAGGCACAAAGTTGTACTTACCGCTCCAGGCATCATTATAAAGCGTCCGCAGAACCTCCCCCTGATCCGCAATCTGCTTCTTGGAGAGGCGAGTCAGGGAAATTGACCCAAGACGTCCTTCGCCAATCGTAAGGTCACCTGGGACCCGGAAAATCGACTCGCTGTCGTCCGTCAGATCCAGCTTGTAACTCAGCAGGTCTTCCGTGCGCTCATAACCTGCGGCTTCCACGAGTTGACCAAGCAGCTTGGGGTGCCACGGCATCGCAATCATCAAGGGCTGATCCTGCCCCTCGATCATAAGACCGGACTCACCATTTCCGCTCAGTGTCACAGGACCACGAACGCGCTCCATACCCTGCAACCGCAGCCAGTGCCGGGCGGCATCCAGCAGAGCAGCCACAACAGACGCTTCCGGTACAGCATCCAGCGCCCCGAAGGACCCGATTTTCTCACCCCAAAACTCGATTGCACGATGGTCTACGATTGCAGCAATTCGCCCGACCGGGACATTACCGCGCCATGCCAGAAAGTAACGGATGCTGGAGTGACGAAAAATCGCCGCCTTACGAGGGTTAAGGAGATCGTTCTGTTCCAGATCCAGGGAAGGAACAAATCCCGCCATTCCCGCGTAAATACGGCGGGGCAGGGTAATGAAGAGCTTCAGATGTGCCCGCGTCGTAACTGGACGGACTACTAGATCATCTTGCGGAGCGGGCGATGTCATAGGGTCGGGCCTTGCACCTCTGGTTGGAAAACAGGTTCCGGAATAAAGGGTAGCGTGCTGTTCAGACACGGGGTCGCATCTTCTGGCACGGGAAGGCTATACCTTTCCACCACCAATCCGACCATGACTTTCAATATATGGATCTTTCTTCCATGACATCGACACCGCCCAACCGGCCCGGTCTTCAATCCCGCATCCTGATCACCGGGGCCTCAAGCGGCATCGGAGAAGCCCTTGCGCTTCATTATGCACGGGCTGGCACACATCTTGTTCTATGGGGACGGAATCAGACGCGTCTGGATCGTGTCGCAGCACAGGCCGCCAAACACGGGGCGACAACAGAAACTCTGGCGCTGGACCTCTGCGACCCTGAGGCAGCGCTTCAGGCGCTTCGCTCCGCGGATGACACCACTCCAGTCGATATTCTCATTCTGGCCGCAGGCCTAGGCGATATCCGACCGGAAGGTGAACTCACGGAACTTCCCGAGCAGGTAAAGACAATCTCTCTGGTCAACTTCACAACGCCCGTCACACTGGCGACCGAAATGGCCCGGAGAATGGTCACACGGGGAGGCGGAAACATTGCCCTGATAGGCTCTGTAGCGGCATTCCATGATCTGCCCATTGCTACGGCCTATAGCGGCTCCAAAGCCGGCCTGGCCCGGTTCAGCACTGCCCTTCACGCAGCTATGACCCCGCATAACGTCCATATCACGCTAGTCTCTCCCGGCTATGTGGACACACCGATGAGCCAACGCCTGGAAGGCGCGCGACCTTTCCTCGTTTCCTCCCGCAAAGCTGCGCGCATGATCGCTCGTGCGATCGGCCAGGGCAGGGCCCATCTCCTGTTCCCATGGCCGTTTGCACTTGCTCGACTACTGGAAATGCTGGTGCCCCGTCCCATCGCTCATCGCCTGCTGCGCTCTGCAGAAGTGCGACAGAGTGCGTCAAATTAGGAAAAGCAGCATCTCGTTAACTTGACGTCACGCAGCCGGTAAGCGACTGCTTCCACATTGAACCCGCCAGACAGGCCAGAGGAAAGTTGTCATGAGGGAAATCGTTGCAGTCGACATCGGAGGCACCCATGCCCGTTTTGCGATTGCAAGCATCGAGGACGGGAAGGTCATCGAGCTGGGAGAAGCCGTTACCCTGAAATGCGCCGAACACGCCAGTCTTGCGCTTGCATGGGAAGCTTTTGGTCGTTCTCTTGACCAACCAATGCCTAAAGAAGCGGGAATTGCCGTCGCCTGTCCAGTCACAGGCGAAATCCTGAAGATGACCAACAATCCATGGATCATCCACCCGTCCCAACTCGCTCAGCGGTTGCATCTGGACAATTTTGTTCTTGTGAACGATTTCGGTGCTGTCGCTCACGCAGTCGCGCAGGTTGATTCTTCCTTCATGCAGCATCTCTGCGGACCGAATATCGATCTGCCCCCCCAAGGTGCCATCACAATCGTTGGTCCTGGTACGGGACTTGGCGCTGCATGCCTTCTTCGACGCGGCTCAAAGTACTTTGTCATGGAGACAGAAGGTGGCCATTTGGACTACCCGCCGCTCGATGATGTAGAAGACCGGATTCTGAAGGCCCTGCGTCAACGCTTCCGCCGCGTCTCGGCCGAACGGATCGTGTCCGGGCCAGGTCTGACAAATCTTTATGAAGTGATTGCCGAGCAGCAGGGGCTACCCATTACCCTGCGGGACAACAAGACCCTCTGGCAAAATGCAATGGAAGGCTCAGACACGATTGCCGCTGCCGCTCTCGAACGATTCTGCCTGAGCCTTGGCGCAATTTCGGGCGACCTGGCTCTCGCACACGGAGCACAGGGCGTTGTCATTGCAGGAGGCCTGGGTCTGCGTCTGGCAGGAATTCTTGGAGAGTCCGGATTTGCGGAGCGCTTCGTCGCCAAAGGACGCTTTGAGACCATGATGAGCGAAATGCCCGTCAAGATCATCACACATCCGCAGCCCGGCCTATTCGGGGCAGCAGCAGCCTATGCAGAAGCTCACTCCTAACGGGGTGAGCGAAACATCCGGATTTTCATGGGGACAAAATAAGGTCTCCTGGAGGTCCGGGCGGGAATCGAACCCACATTCGCGGATTTGCAGTCCGCTACATCACCATTCTGCCACCGGACCTCGGGGAGACAGGCGCTGTATCGTCTTTCAGAAGCTTTTGGTCAAGAGAGATATTTCAATCCGGAAGAGGATTTTTCTTCTTGGAATGAACAGGCTATTAAGATCTGATTCACGAAACGCTGCGATACAGTGTTCAGACGGCAGGATATCTCATGACTTCAGGACGCAACGGCGCAAAGACAATTACTGGTCCTCTTGGGCTGGGTCTTCTGACCTTTCTCCTGAGCGGCACCGCTCTTGCTCAGAAATATGATGGGAGCGGTTCGCCCACCTTTGTTCCGCATACGTTGCAGGAAGCTCTTGCTACCGCCTATCTGACCAACCCGACCCTCAGGGAAGAGCGTGCGCATCTCCGGGCGACGGATGAGCAGGTGCCAACAGCCATGGCCGGGTGGCACCCGACAATCCAGACCACAATGAATCTGAGCTATTACGACGGCCGAACCAACTACGCATCAACAGGTGGGTCTTTGGGGAGCAATGTCACTTACAAGACCCCTGGTTATAATGGCGGCGTAAATATTTCCCAGCCTCTCTATCAGGGCGGCAAAACACTCGCCAGCATCCATGCAGCAACCAATCAGGTTATGGCTGAGCGTGCGAAACTGATTGCAACAGAGCAGGACGTATTCACGAACGTCGTCAATGCCTATGTCGGCGTTATTGAAGATGAACAACTTCTACAGTTGGCCATCAACAACGAGCGCGTTCTTCAGCAGCAGCTTCAGGCGACGGAAGAACGTTTTCATGTTGGCGAAATCACCCGTACAGACGTCGCACAGGCACAGGCAGCTCTGGCGAGCGCGACCGCACAACGCCAGCAGGCAGAAGGCACACTTCAGAGTGCCCAGGCCACATACCTGCAGATTGTTGGCATCGCAGCGGCTCCTAACCTTGAGCCGCCTCAGCCTCTCAATCTACCGGTAAAAAGCGAAAAAGAAGCGGTTGCGCTGGCAGTTCAGAATAATCCCACTGTCGTCAATGCTCTCTTCACGGAAGCGCAGCAGAAAGACAATGTCTCTGTCCAGATCTCAGCGATCATGCCCAAGGTCTCGGCGGAGCTAAATTACCAACACTCCGTCAACCAAGGTTACAGCCGCTCCCTGACAGACAATAAATACGGCGTCATTGCTTTCCAGATCCCCATTTATCAAGGGGGGTCGGAATATTCCGCCATTCGGAGTGCACGTCAGCAAACCCAGGCAGCTCACAGAGAAGTCGATGTGCAACGCCGTCAGGCTCTTCAAAAGGCTGCCTCCAGTTGGCAGCAGATGGTGGCCTATAAGCAATCTATTGCCAGCGACCGGATAGCCATTTCAGCAAACGTGATCGCATTGGATGGCGTGGAACGACAGGCTCTTGTTGGCACTAGTACGACCCTTGCCGTCCTGCAGCAGCAGCAAACACTCCTGTCAGCGCAGCAAGCACTGGTGCAGCATCTCTCCAGCCTGGTGCGGTCGTCCTACTCCGTAGCGGCGTCCATTGGCCGACTGACTGCTTCTGACCTGAAGCTTGGCGTCCCCCTTTATGATGAAAAAGCTTATTACAACGCCGTTAAAAACAAGCTGTGGGGAACAAGCGATTACGCAATCAACCAGCCCGGGCGTTAAAAATTTTCCTATAAGCCGCGGATAATTTTGCAGTTCATGACCTCCTCAGTACGGCCGCCCCTCCAAACGGGCGATGATGACGAAACAATTGAAACCGTCCTCCGCTCGATCCGCCAGATCCTGCATGACGAGACACTGAACACGAACAAGAAGGATCAGGTTATGACATCAACCACACCTCAGGATGAGCTTACCCTCGATCCCTCCATGATGGTTTCCGCCCCGGCCGTCACACCGTCATCGGAGCAGAAAACAGTTGAGAATGCCTCGTCAGACGATCTCATGGGAGCACAGACCATCGCCGCGGCTGAGCATTCTCTGAAAGATCTTCAGACAGCCTTCAGTGTATCCGGAAACAAGGCCATTCCTTCGGATACCGTCATCAGCAATGGCAGCGGCATGACGATTGAGGATATGGTAAGAACCGAAGTTAGGGCGATGGTCCGGACCTGGATGGACGCCCATCTCCCGTCTCTGGTAGAAATCCTCGTCCGTGCCGAGATCGCGCGCCTTCGCCCCAACAGCTGAAAAGCTCGCATCTTTCTTTCACTTTGACAGCCTTCGCTGACCTCTCTGGATTATCATGCTCGAAAAAAGTTTTGTTCCCGCCGAACACGAAACCTCCCTTTACGAAAACTGGGAGAAAAGCGGGGCTTTCCGTGCCGACCCAAACGCATCAGGCACACCTTTTTCGATCATGTTTCCACCCCCGAATGTCACGGGAACTCTTCATCTCGGTCATGCCCTGACCTTCACCCTTCAGGACATCCTGATCCGCTGGAAGCGACAGGAAGGGTTTAATGTCCTCTGGCAGCCGGGAACCGACCATGCGGGTATCGCCACCCAAATGGTTGTCGAGCGCGCCTTGGATAAGGAAGGCATCAGCCGGACAGCTTTGGGGCGTGAAGGTTTTCTGGAGCGTGTCTGGGACTGGAAGCAGCAGTCTGGCGGTGAAATCGTTCAGCAGCTTCGGAAACTCGGAGCCTCTGCCGACTGGGAGCGTGAGCGATTCACGATGGATGAAGGCCTGTCGAAGGCAGTTCGCAAGGTCTTTGTGCAGCTTCATCAGGAAGGCATCATCTACCGTGATCGCCGCCTGGTAAACTGGGACCCCAACTTCCGTTCAGCAATTTCGGATCTGGAAGTCGAAAACCGCGAGACCAACGGGTCGATGTGGTACATTCGTTACCCGCTCGAGGATGGTCGCACCATTACGGTAGCGACCACACGTCCGGAAACGATGCTGGCAGACGTCGCTGTTGCCGTTCATCCCGAGGATGAGCGTTATGCAGATATGATCGGGAAATTTGTCACGCTCCCCTTAACAGGCCGCCGCATTCCTGTTGTTGCGGACCTGTATTCCGATCCTGAAAAAGGGACAGGTGCGGTCAAAATCACGCCAGCCCATGATTTCAATGACTTCGAAGTCGGGAAGCGCCATGACCTTCCCGCGCCGACCATGCTTGATGAAACTGCCTGCATCTGGCTTGAAGAAATACGCAATGAATTGCAGGACATTGACGGTCTCGCATCCGTAGAATTTGTAAATTCTCTGGCTGGATTAAGCCGGGAAGAGGGACGCAAGCGCATCGTCTCGGAACTCGAGCGCCTGGAATGGCTTGAAAAAATCGAGCCTCATAAACTTCAGGTCCCATATGCCGAGCGCGGTGGCGCTATCGTCGAGCCGCGCCTCACACTCCAGTGGTACTGCGATGCCCAGAAATTGTCTGGCCCGGCCGTAGACGCTGTCGAAAGTGGTAAAATCGTTTTTGAGCCTCGTCAGTGGCAGAATACGTTCTTCGCCTGGATGCGGGATCTTCAGCCATGGTGTATCAGTCGCCAGCTTTGGTGGGGCCATCGCATTCCGGCCTGGTACGCACCAGATGGCAGTGTTTTCGTTGCAGAAAACGAGGCTGAAGCACAGGCACAAGCAGGCGCTGGTGTTGTCCTGACACAGGACGAAGACGTTCTGGATACGTGGTTCAGTTCTGGTCTTTGGCCGTTCACGACCCTTGGCTGGCCCGATAAAACGCCCGAACTTGCCCGCTACTACCCGACAAGCGTCTTGGTGACGGGTTTTGATATCATTTTCTTCTGGGTTGCCAGAATGATGATGATGGGCCTGCATTTCATGGACGATGTGCCATTCCGCACGGTTTTGATTCATGGCCTCGTCCGGGACGAAAAAGGCCAGAAAATGTCCAAGTCCAAAGGCAATGGCCTTGATCCTCTGGACCTGATTGCAGAATTTGGCGCTGATGCGACCCGTCTTGCAATCTGTGCAGGAACCGGTCCAGGTCGAGACATCAAGTTGGGCAGAAAACGCGTCGAAGAGCATCGCGCGTTTGTCACCAAACTCTGGAATGCAGCGCGCTTCCTCGAGATGAATGGTGCCGCCCCCGTAGCAGACTTTGACCCCGCCAAGGTTCAAGGCAGCCTCAGTCGTTGGATTTTGACGGAAGCCAATGCAGCGATTGCCGAAGCACAGCAGGCTTTGTCAGCCTATCGCTTCGATGAATATGCAAACTGCTGTTATCGCTTCGTCTGGAGCTGCTTCTGTGACTGGTTCGTTGAGTTCTCAAAACCGGTTTTTGCCGCCGAAAACGAAGAAACAGCAGAACTACGCGCCGTCAGTGCCCATGTTCTGGGTCTGATTCTGCGCCTGATGCAGCCCGTGATACCATTTGTCACGGCAACGCTCTGGGAGCAGCTCGGCTATATTGGTGACTTCACGGCCATCCGTTGGCCGGAGGCTATGGTCGTTCAGGATGCAGATCAGGCGCGGGCGGAGCTCAATTGGGTGGTCCGCCTCATCGGTGAAATTCGGACCGTTCGTTCGGAAATGAATATTCCGCCGTCCCAGAAGGCTCCTTTGATTTTCCGTGATGTGTCATCGGAAAATCTGGCTCGTGCCAAAACCTGGGAAGAGGCTATCGGCCGCATGGCACGTGTTTCAGAAGTTGACGTTCTGACGGGTGACATTCCTCGCAATGCAGCCCAGATCGTTCTGGACGAAGCAACAATTTTTATTCCACTGGAAGGCCTTATTGATCTCGATGCAGAGCGTGCACGTCTTGCAAAAGAGATCAGCAAGAACGAAGGTGAAATTGTTAAGGTCCGCCGCAAACTGGACAACGCCGATTTTGTTGCACGCGCAAAGCCTGAAGTGGTTGAAGAAAACCGCCAGCGTCTCGAAACTTTCGAGCACGATCTTGAACGCCTCAAGGCCGCTTTGGCACGGCTTGGCTAACCCTCTACATTTTACTCGCCTTGCTCTGGCTGTGACACTTTTCCAAGTGTCACCTGCCGGAGCCTCAGAACTCCCAACAGGCTCAAGCACACAGAAAGCTGTTCTGTTTGGCCAGACCATGGACGTGCTGGCCTTCCGGCCGCCAGACTGTCGTTTGCGAGCCATTCTGCTCGTTATGGCAGCCAAAGACCGCAACAGTGGGGCGTACCGGGACGACAGTGTTCCTCTCGCCAACGCTGTCTGCGGCGTTGTTTTTTCTCCTACATTTCCTGAAAAACAGTTTCCAACCTGGCAATACCAGCGAGGTGGTTTTCCTGCCCGAAATAACGAACTTCCAGCCGCCGCATTGGTCAAACCCCTGGAGCAATGGGCATGGCAGGAAACCGATCTTCCTCAGCTGCCTATCATTCTGATCGGCCACTCTGCTGGCGCCCAGTTTCTGGATCGTGTTGCGGCTTATGCCTCGGCCGATGAAGCCGAAATCATTCTCATGAACCCCGCCACTTATGTAGAGCCTGAAACGGACAGCCCCGTGCCATATGGCTTTAATGGCTGGCCAGAGAATATCCACCAGACCTCCCTCAAGCATTACCTGTCCGAGCACCTGACCATTCTTCTGGGATCAGACGATGTGGAAACTACGCTCGGAGCGGGCCGCATTGCGCAGGCTATGGGACAGGGACGCAATCGTCTGGAACGAGGGCAATGGGCTTTTGCACAGGCTCGGGAACAGGCTTACCGTCTGGATGTTCCCTTCAACTGGAACATCGATATTGTTCCAAATACTGGCCATGACGGCCAGAAGATGATGGCCTCTCCCGAGCTAAGAGAGGCCGTAGAGCGCGTGATCAGCCGCGTGTCTTCACAATAATCTGGGAAAGATCACGAACAGCGCCATTGGCCGCACTGGTCGTCATGGCGGCATACGCTTGCAGAGCACGGGAGACGTAGCGCGTCCGGTTCGGCTTCCAGGAAAGTTCACCGCGATTGTGCATGGCTTCACGACGGCTGGAAAGCTCTGCATCCGAAACATCCAGATGCATACCACGGTTCGGGATATCGATCACGATACGATCGCCATCTTCCACCAGTCCGATCAGACCACCTTCAGCAGCCTCTGGCGAGACATGACCGATCGAAAGGCCAGAACTACCGCCTGAGAATCGACCATCCGTAATGAGGGCACAAACCTCGGCCAGCCCCTTGGATTTCAGATAGCTGGTCGGGTACAGCATTTCCTGCATCCCCGGACCACCGCGCGGCCCTTCATAGCGGATGACCACAACATCTCCGGCGACGATCTTGTTACCCAGAATAGCGGCAACAGCATCATCCTGACTTTCGAACACGCGGGCAACACCCGTGAAGGTCAGAATATCTTTTGCGACGCTGGCCGTCTTCACAATGGCCCCATCCTCGGCAAGGTTGCCGTACAGAACAGCCAGTCCACCATCCTGTGAGAAGGCGTTTGGTTTGTTGCGCAGAACACCCGCTTCACGATCCAGATCCAGATCATGATACCGGCTGGACTGCGAGAAGGCATGAACAGTGCGCACACCGCCCGGAGCGGCGCTGAACATGTGACGGGCTTCTTCATCCCCGTTCGCGATGTCCCATTTCTGCAGGACATCGGCCATGGTGGGCGCATGAACAGTCGGAACTGATGTTTTAATCAGTCCAGCACGGTCCAGCTCACCGAGAATGGCCGGGATGCCGCCAGCACGATGCACGTCTTCCATGTGAACATCGGCCTTGGCTGGTGCCACCTTGCACAGGTGCGGCACCTTGCGAGACAGACGGTCGATATCCGCCATATGGAAATCGACTTCGCCTTCACGCGCTGCCGCCAGAAGGTGAAGAACCGTATTTGTGGACCCGCCCATGGCGATATCCAGCGTCATTGCATTTTCAAACGCACTTCGCGTCGCGATGCTGCGGGGCAGAACAGAAGCATCATCCTGCTCATACCAGCGACGTGCCAATTCCACAGAAAGACGGCCCGCGCGCAGGAACAGATCACGACGATCCGCATGCGTGGCCAGCAGGGAACCATTACCCGGCAGGGCAAGACCCAGAGCTTCCACGAGGCAGTTCATGGAATTGGCCGTAAACATGCCGGAGCATGATCCGCAGGTTGGGCAGGCAGAGCGCTCGATCTGCTCGGACTCACTGTCCGACACATTCGGGTTAGCAGCTGCCACCATGGAATCCACGAGATCCAGCTTGCGCTCGATGCCCGGACCGTTGAGCTTGCCGGCTTCCATCGGACCGCCGGAAACAAACACGACAGGAATGTTCAGGCGCAGGGAGGCCATCAACATACCTGGCGTGATCTTGTCGCAGTTGCTGATGCAGACAATGGCATCCGCGCAATGCGCATTGACCATGTACTCGACGGAGTCAGCAATCAGCTCACGGGAGGGCAGGGAATACAGCATTCCCCCATGACCCATCGCGATACCATCATCAACGGCAATCGTGTTGAATTCCTTGGCAACACCGCCAGCTTCCTCAATTGCAGAAGCAACGAGTGACCCCATGTCCTTAAGATGGACATGGCCCGGAACAAACTGGGTGAATGAATTTGCAATCGCGATAATGGGCTTTCCGAAATCCCCATCTGTCATCCCCGTCGCACGCCAGAGGGCACGCGCGCCAGCCATGTTGCGGCCATGGGTCGTAGTACGGGAACGATAGGTAGGCATCAGAACAGAACTTTCATATCAGAAGGAGCCATGCTCCATAGCGAATCAAACAAAAAAAGACCAGCACAGGAAAGATATGAAAAGCATTCTTTCCCGCTCTTGCTAGATGGGAACACAGGAGGCCAAAATCCATTCAAAGATCAGGAGCCTTTTGTGAAACGTTATCTTCTCAGCCTTGGAACGGCTCTTTCCCTTGTCTGTAGTCCCGCCGCACTGGCTGCTCCAGCATCTGCTGGGCCGGCCGTTACGCCAGACATGATCCAGACCGGAAATGACATTCCAGTTCATGCCTCCCTGCCAACTGATCAGCAGGATTACATCAAGCGTGACGTCATGATTCCCATGCGGGATGGCGTGAAGCTCCATACCGTGATTGTCATCCCCAAGGGAGCAAAAAACGCACCAATCCTACTCACGCGGACACCGTATCATGCCAGTGAACGCCTGAATCGCATTCCCAACGCGCCAACCATGCGTGAGATCTGCCCTCAGGGCGATGGCGTTTTTGTTGAGGAAGGCTATATCCGCGTCTTTCAGGATATCCGTGGAAAATACGGATCTGAAGGCGATTACATCATGACGCGCCCTCCGATGGGCCCGCTTAACCCGACCAAGACAGACGACACCACCGATGCGTGGGACACGATCGACTGGCTTGTGAAAAATCTTCACGAAAGCAACGGTCGCGTTGGCATGACCGGCTCTTCTTATGAAGGCTGGACCGTTGTGATGGCCCTCCTGGACCCGCATCCAGCTCTCAAGGTCGCTGCTCCGGAAAGCCCGATGGTGGATGGCTGGATGGGTGACGACTGGTTCCATTACGGCGCCTTCCGTCAGACTGGCCTCGACTACTTCACCATGCAGATGAGCGAAGCCGGTGAAGGACCAACCATCCCCAGGCCAGATGCCGATGATTACACCAACTTCCTGCGAGCCGGCTCAACCGGAGCTTTCGCGACCAAAGCAGGTCTTGATCAATATCCCTGGTGGAATCGCCTGAAAGCGCACCCGGCCTATGATGCGTTCTGGCAGGAACAGGCTCTGGATCAGATTCTCGTCCGCAAGCCTCTGAAGGTTCCAACAATCTGGGAACAGGGTCTGTGGGATCAGGAAGATATGTGGGGGGCGATCCATTCGTGGATGAACCTCAAAGCCCATCACACGCAGGTCCCAAATGTCCTTGTCATGGGACCATGGCGCCATAGTGGCGTCAATTATGATGGCTCAACGCTTGGCCCGCTCCATTTCGATGGTGATACCGCACTCTGGTATCGTTCCAACGTCATGCGTCCGTTCTTTGATCACTATCTGAGAGACGGCGCCGATCCGCATCTTGATGAAGCGATCATCTACAATACAGGCGAGAATCATTGGGACCGTTTCCGCAACTGGCTTGCCGAGTGTGATACGACCTGCCTGATGCGAGGCGAGCGTCTCTACCTCCAGCCCGATCACGGCTTGTCGTTCAAGCGGACGTTGCCGGGAACGGATGCTTATATCTCTGACCCGTCTCATCCGGTTCCGTTCATGCCACGGCCTTACACCGCCAACGATCCACGCTGGAAACCCTGGCTTGTCACGGATCAGCGTTTTGCAGAAAGCCGTCCCGATGTTCTGACGTACGAGACACCCGTTCTTGATGCGCCTGTCCGCGTCTCCGGCGTTCCAACCGCAGACATTTTTGCATCCACAACAGGCACAGATGCAGACTGGATCGTAAAAATCATCGACGTTCAGCCCGGCGTTACACCGGACCGGCCAGAGATGGGCGGATACGAACTCCCGATTTCCATGGATATCTTCCGCGGACGTTACCGCAATGACTTCGCCCACCCATCCGCTATTCCGGCAGGGCAGGTTCAGGAATACAAGTTCACGCTGCCAGCCGTGAACCATGTGTTCCAGAAAGGGCATCGCATCATGATCCAGATCCAGTCGAGCTGGTTCCCGCTCTATGATCGGAACCCGCAGACCTATGTGCAGAATATCTTCGATGCCAAGCCATCGGATTACCACACCGCCACTCAGACTATTCACCGAGGCGGCAATGCGGCCAGCGCCATCTGGCTACCGGTCGTGAAATAAGGAAAGCGCCTCCCTATATGGGGAGGCTCACCTCCCTCAGGAGATCCCGCTCATGAGTACACACTCTTCCATTCTTCTTGGCGCAGGCTGCTTCTGGTGCGTAGAGGCGGTTTTTACCGGTCTACGCGGAATCATTTCGGCTGATCCGGGATACGCGGGCGGCCATTTGGACAATCCGTCCTACGAAGCCGTCTGCACAGGGAATACCGGTCACGCGGAAGTCGTGAAGGTCGTTTTCGACCCTCAGGAAATTTCCCTGCACGATATTCTGCGTGTCTTTTTCACGACCCATGACCCAACCCAGCTTAACCGTCAGGGTAATGACATCGGCACACAGTACAGGTCTGTTATTTTCGGAGACGCAGAGCAGCAACGTGTTGCCCAGGCCGTCAAAGATGAAATTACGGCAGAACAGATCTGGCCTGCACTGATTGTCACAACCATCGAAGGTCCCGCCCATTTCTGGCGCGCAGAGGAAAAGCACCTCGATTATTTTGCTCGCAACCCGGAAACCGCTTACTGCGCAGCGGTTGTCGCTCCCAAGGTCGCAAAGGCCCGCAAACTATACCGGGATCGACTGAAAAACCCAGCCTGAGACCTTACTCTTCGGTTTCCAAATGAAAGCGGTCTGACTCTTCATCGTAATCGAAGAGTTCCGCATACCGTGCCCAACCGATCGCTGTTGTCAGCGTCTGTTGGGCATAATCGGGAGACATGCTTTCTTCCAGCGCCTTTCGAAAACGATTGGCATCCACGACATGGTTAGACCGCTCATCGAGCGTACTGCGGATGGCGCGAAGAAGTGGCAGATAATGCAACAAGGCCGTGCGCATTATGTCACGTCGTGCATCAGCGTCCCCTTCGACAAACAGGCGTCCTTCATCCGTCAAAAGAATATCGCCATCCTCAAGCTCCGCCAGTTCCAGAAGCTGTAGCGACTCACCGAGCGAAAGCAGATCATCAAGCGTCATCTGAAGACGCTGCGCCAGTTCGGGAAGGTCCGCACGACCGGATAGAGGCGCGCCATTCAGCACTTCCATCAGCCCGACAAGAACCTCCACAGGAAGATCAGGCAACACAATGGAGAGCGGTGGCAACGCCGCAGGAGACAGACCAACTGTTGTCTCGGCTTCAGAAACGATCGGGGCCCGGCGTGTCATCAACGTATAGATCTGATCCACAAACCGTCGAAAATCCGCATCCTCACGGTTTCTGGGGTGTGGGAAGGGGACATTGATTTCGTGGGTCACGCGCCCGGGGCTGGAAGAAAAAATCAGAATCCGGTCACACATCAGCACCGCTTCTTCAATGCCATGTGTCGCCAGCAACATGGCATGAAGGGAAGACAGTCTCTTTTCTGCCCAGAGTTCAATCAGGTCCGTGCGAAGGTTTTCAGCACTCAGAACATCGAGAGCCGAGAAAGGCTCATCAAGCAGAAGCAGAGACGGCTGCAACGCGAGCGCTCGTGCAAGGGACGCACGCTGACTCAACGCCTCCGACAGCTCCTTGGGATAAGCGTTTTCGTATCCTTCCAATCCCATGACCGCAATCGCCGCACTGGCCTGGCTCTCACGATCCGCCCGCGATAAACGACGCGCCTCAAGCCCGAGAAGCACATTCTGCCGCAGGGTCAGCCATGGAAAGAGCGCTCCGGACTGAAAAACCGTAGCAACGCCATCGAGCGGCCCGTTAACGGGCTTTCCCTGCCAGAAAACCTTTCCTTCCACAGGCGGCATCAATCCGGACATCACACGCAGAAGAGATGATTTGCCTGAACCGGAACGCCCAAGGAGGCCAAGAATTTCTCCGGCACGGACATCAAAGCTCACCTGATCGAAAACAACGAGATCAGCATTGCTGTCTTTCAGATAGGTCTGACGACAATTCTGGAGACTGAGCAGGGTTCGGGTCATTGGATCGCGTATTTCTGAGCGGCATGAACCGCAAGGGGCTGAAGAACGAGACGGTCCAGCAACATGGACAAAAGCGTGAGAAGCATGAGGACAACAACCTGAGCGGCAATCTGCCCCTGAAGCATATCAGCCAGCAGCGTTGCCCCCAGACCAGTGTCTGACGGCACAAATGCCTCCGCAATCATGACGGCATCCCAGATGGGGACGGCCGCCAGCAGAAGTCCGCCACACAGGTCAGGGGCCACGGCGGGAAGGATAAGCCGCTTCCAGAGCAGAACGCCTTTAAGGCGCAGACCTCGCGCCACCTGACGGAAAGGTCCCGGAATAGCCTGCATGGCATCCAGAACCGTCCCACCCGTCAACCAGTGCGCGCCCACGAACAGCAGGACTGCTGCAGGGATAATCTCAAGCTTACGGAAAAGAGGATACAGCAGAACAGCCGGGAACAGTGCACCCGCAAGCACAAACAGTCTTGCAAATCGGAAGACGCGCTCGCTTGCATCAAAAAAGAACAGGGCCAGGGGCAGCCAGAGCAACCCACACAGTACCAGCGCGCCACAGACATGCGAAAGCGTAAGAAGACTCTCGAGCAAATCATAAGGAAGCCGGTCTGTGAGGTGACTTTGCGCGACCGCTAATCCCAGAAGAAACAGAGAC
Source organism: Gluconobacter japonicus (assembly GCF_015244665.1). NCBI lineage: Bacteria > Pseudomonadati > Pseudomonadota > Alphaproteobacteria > Acetobacterales > Acetobacteraceae > Gluconobacter > Gluconobacter japonicus. The sequence continues at coordinate 234,850 of NZ_JABCQN010000003.1, read as the reverse complement.
GCCAAAGGCACAAGCCAGTCCGGCACAGGCACAGAGACGGAGGACAGCGCAGGCACATGCCGGCGCACTCGACCCACACGCCAGTTTCCAATCCCGCCAATCAGCCTGTGCAGCCCGACACTGCACCCATTCAGGATCGCAGACTCACGCCAGAACTGAAGAACCCAGGATCTTCCACGATTTTTCTGGGGTTGCGGACCATCCAGCCTGTAGCGCTGTGCCCACCCCATCATCGGGCGCGTCAGGCACTGATCGACGATCAGGATGAGCAGGACGGCCAGGCTACCGGCCGCCAGAAACCAGAAAGCGTGATGCGTTTCGAGGCCAATCAGAGCCTGCGCTCCCAAGCCGCCGACATCATGACGCATCAGGAGCGTCGCAAGGCCTTCCACACATAAAAGGCGGAACCATAAGCCCGGCATGGCCTGAGACGCACGGAACGTTACAAGAGGAATGGCAACCGGCAGCTGCAAACGCCAGAAATGCTGCCATCCCGTCATGTGAAGACCTGTTGCAACTTCGTTCAGTTCGGGCGGAAGCGTTTCTTCAGCATCCAGAATAGCGGTAAGAACACGCCATATCATGTTGAAAGCTGCCACACTCACGATGACGGCGACAGGCGGCAGAGCCAGCGCCAGAAGTCCCACCAGCCCCAGCCCGGGAATGGATCGCGCCACGGACAGCGCAGGCACCAGCAATCGACGAAAGCGTGGAAACTGGCGGGACAAACCAGCCAGAGCCAGAGAGACGGCACCGACCGTGATCAGAGCCAGAAACGCATGCAGAAGCGTGAATAAAAACTCTTGCCACATTGGAACCGCGGGCCTCTCTGGCAGCACCACAGAAGCAGGCACCCAGACCGCCTTTTTCACGAGAAAAAGGCACAGGGCAGCCCCGGCAAACAGGATCGAAAGTTCAATACCGCTCATGCGCTGTCGCCAGCGATGCATGACACGGATGGGCATGGCCAGAGGGCTGCCCGTCATGATGACTGTTGTCCTCCCGGTTTCAGAGGAACCGAGAGTAAGGAAGGTTCTTCCGGTGGCTCAAGTGTTTTCTGCATGTCCCGGAACGTCTCAGTGGCCAGTACTGCCAAAACCACCTGCACCACGTTCCGTTTCATCCAGAGACGGAACTTCCTGCCACCGTAGTCTGGACACAGGAGCCAGCACCCCCTGCGCAATCCGTGTGCCTCGTTCGATCGTGAAAGGTTCCGTCCCGGCATTCATGACAATGATGCCAATCTCGCCACGGTAGTCTTCATCGATCGTCCCAGGAGAATTCGGCAGCGTAATGCCATGCTTCAGAGCCAGACCAGACCGCGGGCGTATCTGAAGCTCATAAGCTGAGGGCAGGGCGATGCACAAACCAGTCGGGACAAGTGCACGACCGCCTGGTTCAATCGTCACCGGGGCCGAAATAGCCGCAACAAAGTCGAAGCCAGCGGCTCCGGAGGTGGCATAGGATGGAAGAGAAAGCCCTTCCGCATGAGGAAGACGCGTAATGCGGACATCAATCAGATCGGTCGTCATGATGCTTCTCTTATCCCGGATTTTCAGGCGGTTGAAGACCTGAAGGTTTCAGCGATCCGTTCCGCCAATTTCCCGGCGACGGCTGACTTGTCCATCTCCGGCCATGTCTCCACACCATTGACGTCAATCAGGCTGACAAAATTCCTGTCTGCGCCGAAAACCCCACTACGAACATCATTGGCCACCAACCAGTCACAGCCCTTACGCTGACGCTTGGCGAGCGCATTTTCCAGAACGTCATCTGTTTCCGCCGCAAAGCCGACAACCAGCTTGGGGCGTCTAACATGATGGCACAGCGTGGCTAGAATATCCGGGTTCTCGACAAGACTGAGGGTTGGGGGGCCATCGCCCGTCTTCTTGATCTTGCTTCCAGCCGGAACGCTGGCGCGCCAGTCACTGACAGCAGCCGTACACACGGCGATATCTGCGGGAAGCGCGGCCTCACAAGCCGCCAGCATTTCCTCGGCAGTCTGGACTTTTACGCAGGCCACACCATCAGGAGCAGGAATCGAGACTGGGCCGGTGACAAGCGTGACCCGCGCTCCAAGGGCCGCAAGGGCTTCTGCAATAGCATATCCCTGCTTGCCGGAGGAATGATTGGATATGAACCGAACAGGATCGAGAGGTTCGACAGTGGGTCCAGCCGTCACAAGCGCATGAAGTCCAGCCAAAGACTGGTCTGGCGTGAGGGCAGCCACAATCGCATCCCGCAGCACATCAGGTTGGCTCAGGCGCCCCGGTCCAAACTCACCACAGGCCATACTGCCCTCATCCGGCCCAACCACCTGCACGCCACGTTGCCGAAGAAGTGTGAGATTGGCCTGCGTTGCCGGGTGCTCCCACATGCGCACATTCATGGCAGGCGCAAGCAGGATGGGGGTCGTCGTTGCCAGAAGCAGCGTCGTTGCCAGATCATCAGCAATGCCATGCGCCATACGCGCCATGAGATTGGCCGTAGCCGGGCAGACCACGACGAGATCCGCGCTTCTCGCAAGCGCAATATGGCCGATTTCGCTTTCCTGCGTAGGGGCAAAAAGCGCGTCATGCGCGCGCTCCCCAGACAGGGCCTCCAGACTGAGAGGTGTAATGAACGCCTTGGCCGCGTCTGTCATGACCGGGGTGACGGCAATGTTCTCAGCTTTCAGAAGGCGCACAAGTTCGAGCGCCCGATAAGCTGCAATGCCTCCACCAACAATCAGCAGAACACGGCGCATGACTTACAGACGCCATCCGGAATGGATAGCCGCAATTCCACCAGAGAGATTGCGATACTGCACGCGCTCCAGACCAGCATCACGCATCATCTGAGCAAGCGTCTCCTGATCCGGGAACATGCGGATGCTTTCCGCAAGATACTGATAACTGCCCGCATCCTTGGCGATCAGTTGCCCCATCTTCGGCAGAACCTTGAAAGACCACGTATCATAAACAGGTGACAGCGCAGCAATTTCAACGCGGGAAAACTCAAGACAGAAGAAACGCCCGCCCGGCTTCAGCACACGACGCGCTTCTCGCAGGACAGCGTCCTTGTCCGTGCAATTGCGCAAACCAAAAGCAATGGTCACACGATCAACGGAGCAGTCAGGCAGAGGAATCGCTTCCGCATCTACAACGCAGACTTCGATCTGGCCAATCAGCCCCGCCTTGATGGCGCGGTCACGGCCGACGGACAGCATGGCGGAGTTGATGTCGGACAGGATGGCCGGACCACCACCGGAGCGCAGCCAGCCAAACGTGATGTCACCCGTTCCACCCGCCAGATCCAGCAGCTTCATGTTCGGGCGCGCACCAAGCATTCCTACAAAAATCCGCTTCCAGACGCGATGGATACCCAACGACATGACATCGTTCATGATGTCATATTTGCCAGCGACGCTCTCAAACACCTCCCTGACCATGGTCTTCTTCTGGTTCCGCGGGACATTGCGGTAACCAAAATCCGTGGTGTCTCCGGTCTGCTCGGAAGACGGGAAGGGCGGGACGTTATGTTCAGCGCTATCGGTCATGGGGCAATCGATATATCTTTGTGTCCAGTCATGCCAGAGCTTCCAGAAGTCGAAACCGTTATGCGTGGGTTCCGCACCGCCTTCCAAGGGCAGCGGATCCGTCACGTTACCGTCAACCGCCCTGACCTCAGATGGCCATTTCCCTTGGATCTCCGGGAAAGGCTGGAAGGACAGGACGTGCTCTCCTTTCATCGTCGCGCGAAGTATATTCTCATGCGCGTCGGGAACGGCACGAGCATGATGCTGCATCTGGGAATGTCCGGCAGACTGCTCCTTGGACAGTCCGGTATGAACACGACTCCGTCCAAGCATGAACATCTGGTGCTGGAAACAGAGAACGGTGCCCGCGCGGGCCTCGTGGATCCGAGGCGATTTGGGATGGTGGATCTTGTTGCAACAGATCAGGAAAACGCGCACCGCCTCCTGAGCGGTCTCGGCATTGAGCCGCTCTCGGAAAGCATGACAGGCCCGTATCTGCACAGCCTCATGCAGGGCAAGCGCACTCCGATCAAAACGGCTCTCCTTGATCAGCGGCTCATCGTAGGTCTCGGCAATATCTATGTTTGCGAAGCGCTGTTCCGCAGCCACATCCACCCCACCCGCATGGCTATGTCTCTTAGTAAAAGGGAAGCGAACAGCCTCGCCGCTTCCATACAAGCCATTCTGACAGAGGCCATTGCGTCTGGAGGGTCGTCTTTAAGAGACTATGTTCAGGCCGATGGCACAAAGGGCGGCTTTCAGGACCTGCACCTTGTTTACGGACGGGAGGGAGAGGCATGCTTAAAGTGCGGGACAGGTTATCCTGTTTCACGCATCACACAGGCAGGTAGATCCACATTCTACTGCGCAAACTGCCAGAAATAAGGAAGACTCTGCGCAGACGCCCCGTGTGTATAAAATGTGCAAAACGCTTGACGTCTCCGTTCATGACGGGTAGAGGGCGCCAATCATTTTCCGCGACAAGACCGCTAACTGAACCGAAAGATCCATGGCAAATACAGCTTCTGCCCGTAAGCGCATCCGTCAGAACGAACGCCGCCGCGAGCGCAACGTGGCCCGCGTGTCCCGTATGCGTACCTTCATCAAGAAGGTCGAACAGGCTATCCAGTCTGGCGACAAGACGGCTGCTGCCGAAGCATACAAGGTTGCACAGCCTGAAATGCAGCGCGCTGCTGGCAAGGGCGTCGTCGCAAAGAACACGATCAGCCGCAAGCTGTCCCGTCTGTCTGCCCGCATCAAGGCTCTGGCAACCGCCTGAGCCTCTTTGCAGGGTATGAACTGAAGAACGCGCTCCCCTCAGGGAGCGCGTTCTTTTTTGACCATACTGCAAGACCTCGCCTCGGCACCTCTGAACCTTTCGTGTTCCAGCTTGCTTCGATCTGGGCAGAAGCCTATCCTGCCAGATCAAGCTCAGTGCCAGAGGCTTTGTTTTCTCCGGTAAGCGTTCGCTTTATTTGAAGCGCCACCCAATCCTGTGTGGACGTTCTCCGTTGGAAGCATATCCACCCTGCGTGCAGGGAACCATGACAGACGCCCCATCGTATCTGGGGCAGAAATGAAAGGGGGTATCATAGGTGGAAAACGCTCAGTATCTGGACGCCAGCGCCTCCGCCCCCGGCTCGGCGGATCTTCTGGAAGCTTCCTGGCACAAAGTTCGTGAAAAGCTGAAGGGCGAAGTCGGCGAAGTCGAATATCGCACATGGCTGCGCCAGATCGTTCTGGGGCCAATCGAAGACGGCGAACTTATCCTGTACCTACCGACCCGTTTCCTGCGGGACTGGGTTCGCAGCCAGTACGAAGAGCGCCTTCAAACGCTTTGGCGCACCGAGCGTGCGGATGTGCAGGGTATTGAACTCCAGGTCAAACGTGGCCTGCCCGAAGTTCCCCCGTCCGCCGATATTGCAAGCGACAGCGTCGTTGAAGAAGTCACAGCTCAGGTCGCGGTCAGCCACGAAGTTCGCAGCGATCTTGCCGTTCCCCTGGATCCAAGGTTTTCCTTCGATAGCTTCGTCGTGGGCAAGCCGAACGAATTTGCCTATGCCTGCGCCCGCCGTGTGGCTGAAAAGCCGTCCAGTCCCGGCTTCAACCCACTTTTTCTTTATGGCGGTGTCGGCCTTGGCAAAACGCATCTCATGCATGCCATCGGCTCGGAACTAACGAAGACGGGGAATGTCTCGGTTGCCTATATGTCGGCCGAGAAGTTCATGTATCGCTTCATCGCAGCCATCCGCTCCCAGTCCACCATGGAATTCAAGGAGCAACTGCGCTCCGTTGACGTTCTGATGATCGACGATCTTCAGTTCCTGATAGGCAAGGACAACACGCAGGAAGAATTCTTCCATACGTTCAATGCTCTTGTTGATGCCGGACGTCAGATCATCGTCAGCGCGGACAAGAGCCCATCTGATCTGTCTGGTCTTGAAGATCGCCTGAGAACACGCCTTGGCTGTGGCATGGTTGCGGACATTCACGCCACAACCTTTGAACTCCGCATCTCCATTCTGGAAGCGAAGGCCAAGGCGTCCGGCACGCATGTTCCATCCAAGGTGCTGGAATATCTGGCTCACAAGATCACGACAAACGTGCGTGAGCTTGAAGGCGCACTGAACCGCCTAATTGCCCATGCTGATCTGGTCGGCCGGCCAGTTACACTCGATACGACTCAGGATGTCCTGAAGGACATGCTCAAGGCTCATGACCGTCGCGTGACGATCGAGGAAATTCAGCGCAAGGTTGCGGAACACTGGAATATCCGCCTGACGGACATGTCTTCTGCACGCCGCGCCCGGGCTGTAGCCCGTCCGCGCCAGGTCGCCATGTTCCTTGCCAAGCAGCTGACCAGCCGATCCCTTCCGGAAATCGGGCGCAAATTCGGTAACCGTGATCACACGACCGTTATGCACGCCGTAAACCGCGTTGCAGAACTGATGGAGCAGGATACGTCTTTCGCAGAAGACGTCGAACTGATGCGCCGGATGCTTGAGGGCTGAGTAGGAATGACAACCCGCTATCGGTACCTTTCACCGCAAGCGGGTGTCTGCTAAGAAACGGCAAAACTTAAAGATTGCCGACCCAGGGAAAAAAACGATGAAATTCAAGGTTGACCGCACCCTGCTGCAACGGGCCCTGGCGCATATTCATGGCGTTGCAGAAAAGCGGAACACCATTCCCATCCTTGCGAACGTCCTGCTGTCCTATGAAGGGGATATTCTTCGCCTGACGGCCACGGATATGGAAATTGCCGTCGTCGAAGACGTCGTAGCCACAGGTGAGCGCCTTGGTTCTACAACCGTTCCCGCTGCTGTGTTGTTCGAGATCGTTCGCAAGCTGCCAGATGGCGTGGAAATCGAGTTTGACCACCCGGAAAGCGATGCGCCGCTTGCCCTGCGCGCCGGCCGCTACGCCACCAGCCTGAACGTCCTGCCGGTTGATGATTTCCCAGCCATGGTGGCAGGAGATCTTCCGCACCGTTTCCGCATTCCAGCGGCGACACTCCGCGGGCTGATAGACCGTACCAAGTTTGCGATTTCCAATGAGGAAACGCGTTATTATCTGAACGGTATCTATCTGCATGTCGCAGAAGGCGGAACGTTCCCCATGCTGCGAGCTGTCGCTACAGACGGTCATCGTCTGGCTCGCGTCGAAACAGAGCTACCTGAAGGCGCTCTCGGCATGCCGGGCGTCATCATTCCGCGCAAGACAGTCGCCGAACTTCGCAAGCTCCTGGATGAAGGTGCTGCGGACATTGAAGTGTCCCTGTCCGATACCCGCATCCAGTTTCAGGCTGGTCCCGTCCTGTTAACGTCCAAACTGATCGACGGCACCTTCCCTGAATACGAGCGCGTTATTCCCAAGGGCAATGACCGTATCCTCCGCACGACGAAGAAAGATTTCGCGGCGGCCGTCGGTCGTGTGGCAGCCATCAGTCAGGAGCGCTCGCGCCCCGTCAAACTGTCCGTCACGCACAATATGCTGACGCTTTCCGCCATCAGCCCGGACCAGGGTGTGGCACACGAGGAACTGGACGACAGCACAGTTACCTATGATGCGCCACCGATCGAAATCGGCTTCCAGGCCCGTTACCTGACGGACATCACAGACCAGATTGACGTTGAAGTCGAGTTTGCTTTTGCAGATAGTTCCGCCCCAACGCTGGTGCGCGATACGGCGTCTCCGTCTGCCCTGTATGTTCTGATGCCGATGCGGGTCTGATCGGCCCACATTGAGACTGACACGCCTGGCCCTGACGGATTTCCGGAACTACCGGCATTCTGTCTGGAAGCCTGAGACAAACATTTCAATCCTGACCGGCGAAAACGGGTCAGGGAAAACTAACCTGCTGGAAGCTGTGTCGCTTCTGGCACCAGGGCGCGGCCTTCGAAATGCGCCCCTTCAATCCCTGTGCCGAACAGAGGCCTCTCAGTGGGGCGTAGCGGCCACGTTGAACCATGGTCTTGACCAGACCCTGCTTGGGACGGGCGCCGATCTTTCCGAAAACAGCAGACGCTCTTTCAGGCTGGACGGCGCAAGCGTCCGATCTCAGGCGGAGATCGCGCAAGTATTTTCATGCGTCTGGCTGACACCACAAATGGATCGCCTGTTCCTGGAAGGTGCCAGCGGCAGAAGACGCTTTCTGGATCGTCTGGTTATGGCGCTGACCCCGGACCATGCACGTCAGATGGCGGCCCATGAACGCTCGGTTTCAAGCCGAAACCGCCTTCTGGCAGATCGCCCCAACGAAACCCTTTGGCTGGCCTCTCTTGAAGACTCCATCGCTCGACATGCTGTTGCCGCCTGCGCTGCCCGACTTTCCCTTGTGGAAAGCATGAACGCCCATCCTTTTTCCGGTAGCGACTTCCCGCAGAGCGTTCTCAGTCTGAATTGCGACATTACCCGGAAACTCATGAGCGCTTCCGCACTACAGGTGGAAGACTGGCTAAGGGCAAAACTGCGCGACAGTCGGACCGAAGATCGCACGCGCGGCAGCACGTCCGTCGGTGCCCACAAAGCAGATTTCCTTCTTTCTGACGCAAGAACCGGTCGCTCAGCCGAGCTTTCAAGCAGCGGTCAGCAAAAAGCCATGCTGATTGGTGTTGTCCTGAGCCATGCTGCGCTGATCGAGCAGAGCAGGGGGGATGCGCCTGTCATCCTTCTGGATGAACCGCTCCTTCATCTGGACGAACCCCGGAGAGATGCTCTTCTTGTCAGCCTGCTAAACCTCAATACGCCAGTCCTATTAACCGGGACAGATGCCGAACCCTTTTCGGCTCTCACCGGAAAAGCCGGATTTTTCAATGTTCAGGATGGGCATATCCAACCTGCATAGCGTGCGTGCTCTGGCCTCACAGGCTTCGACGCGCTATAATTAAGACAATAATTTTTCAGAGTTCCACGGAGACCGCCTCGCGCATGTCAGAGACCCAGAACCAGCCGGAGATTCCAGGCGCAGACGGTGAAGATTACGGCGCCTCCTCTATCTCGGTACTGAAGGGACTGGACGCTGTCCGTAAACGCCCTGGCATGTATATCGGTGACACGGATGACGGTTCCGGCCTTCATCACATGGTGTTCGAAATCATCGATAACGCCGTTGACGAAGCCCAGGCCGGTCACGCTACCCGCTGTATCCTGACATTGAACGGAGATGGATCCGTCTCTGTTCGCGATGATGGTCGTGGTATCCCGACGGACATGCACCCTGAAGAAGGGATCAGCGCAGCCGAAGTCGTGCTGACCAAACTTCACGCAGGCGGCAAGTTCAACCAAAACTCCTACAAAGTTTCCGGCGGTCTGCACGGTGTTGGTGCGGCTGTCGTGAATGCCTTGTCAGAATGGATGGAAGTTCGGATCTGGCGTAACGGGCTCGAGCACAAGATCCGCTTTCAGCATGGTGAGCGTGACGAAGCCCTAAGCGTTGTCGGCCCATCTGACGAACCCCGCGGAACACTCGTCACATTCAAGCCGAGCAAGCAGACTTTTACCAAGGTGGAGTTCGAGTTCTCCATTCTGGAACGTCGCGTCCGCGAACTGGCCTTCCTGAACTCCGGAATGGAAATCATTCTTCGTGATGAGCGCCATGCCGAAAGCAAGGAGGTCCGCTTCTTCTATGAAGGTGGCCTGAGCGCATTCGCAGAGTGGCTTGATTCCTCCAAGACCTCGATCGTCACACCGCCGATCACGGGTGAGATCGACCATGTCGAAAGTGGCATTCGCGTCGAGTTCGCCCTGACGTGGAACGACAGCTACCACGAGACAATGCTGTGCTTTACGAACAACATCCCCCAACGGGATGGTGGCACACATCTAGCAGGCTTTCGTCAGGCCCTGACGCGCGTGGTCGGCAAATACGCTGAGAGCGTTGCCAAACGTGAATCAGGCTCCCTGACGGGCGAAGACATGCGTGAAGGCATGACGGCAGTTCTTTCCGTTAAGGTGCCGGATCCCAAGTTCTCGTCCCAGACCAAAGACAAGCTGGTTTCCTCTGAAGTTCAGCCGGTTGTGCATGCAACAGCGGCGGATGCGATTGCCCACTGGTTTGAAACGCATCCCAAGGAAGCCAAGGCGATCGTCGCCAAAATCATCGATGCAGCCAGCGCCCGTGAGGCTGCGCGCCGTGCCCGTGAGTTGACGCGCCGCAAGGGTGTGCTGGACGTCTCCTCGCTGCCGGGAAAACTGGCAGACTGCCAGGAACGCGACGCCTCCAAGGCCGAAATCTTCATCGTTGAGGGTGACTCCGCAGGTGGTACGGCAAAGCAGGGGCGTGATCGCCGCTTCCAGGCTATTCTGCCTCTGCGCGGTAAGATCCTGAACGTTGAACGCGCACGCTTCGATCGTATGCTGGGCTCGGCCGAAATTGGCACACTCATTACGGCGTTAGGCACCGGTATCGGACGTGGCGAAGTGGATCAGGGCGGTTTCTCAGCCGAAAAGCTGCGCTACCACAAGATCGTCATCATGACTGACGCTGACGTGGACGGCTCCCATATCCGTACGCTGCTGCTGACGTTCTTCTTCCGCCAGATGCCGGAACTGATCGAACAGGGTTATCTCTATATCGCTCAGCCGCCGCTCTATCGCGCAAAGCGTGGCCAGGAAGAGCGTTATCTGAAGGATGATGCCGCTCTTGAGCAGTATCTTCTGGATAAAGCGCTGGCAAATGCCTCCCTGCGCTTTGGAGACAATCTGGAACTGACAGGCGATGCCCTTCAGGAGGAAGTCCGCTTCCTCATCGCAGCAGCCCAGAACCTGAAAAATATTGCCACCAAGATCCCGGTCTGGGTACTCGAACAGGCCGCAATCGCACGCGTTCTGGAACTTGACCCGACAACAATTGGCGATCGCATCCCCGACTTCCAGCGCCGCCTTGACGAAGCATCCGCTGAGAACGAGCGTGGCTGGAAAGTCTCTCTTTCCAGCACCGGGGTTGAGTGTGCGCGTTCGGTTCGTGGCGTCAGCGAAATCTATCGTCTTGAACAGAGCGTTCTCAAATCCGCAGAAGCCCGCTGGCTGGCCTCGGAAGGGGAACGTCTGGCACGAGACTTCGCCACCCCCGCTATTCTGCGGCTCGATCAGAACGAGCAGAAGCTGTTTGGTCCGTCCAATGTCATGGACCGGATTTTCGCACAGGGCCGCCGCGGCCTGACGATTAACCGCTTCAAAGGCCTGGGCGAGATGAACGATGAGCAGCTCTGGCACACAACGCTCGACCCATCGACCCGGACCCTGCTTCAGGTGAAGATTGGTGACGTCGAAGAAGCGGGGCAGGTGTTCTCGACCCTCATGGGAGACGTGGTGGAGCCGCGCCGTGACTTCATTGTCGGAAACGCCCTGAAAGTGGCCAATCTTGACGTTTAAGACACTCCGAGCGCTGGCTGGAGCAGGTTTCCTGCTTCTGTCCGGCGTTTCCACGGCTCATGCGGCAGCCGGTCAGGTCAACACGTCTTACGCGGTTTATCTGCGCGGACTGCATGTGCTTGATACAGATGTATCCTATCAGATCGAGCACTGGGGCTACGGCGGAACCACCCATATCAGACCAGCAGGTATGATCAGCTGGTTCGTCAAGATGGATATCCGCTCTCGCGTAGAAGGAGATTTCGTCGAAGGCGGGAACGTCAAACCCATTCGGTATGATAGCGGGGGCATGTCGCGCGGGCAGCATCGTCGTGTTTTGCTCACCTATAATGGCAACACCCCACATGTTGATATTCTGGAACCCGTTGAAACAGACCGGGACCCCATACCAGACAGCGACTTGCCTCATACGATTGATACGCTGAGTGGCATGGCTCGCCTGCTGGAGACGTTGACGCAGACCGGACATTGTGACGGTTCTGCCGTCATTTTTGACGGGCTACGTCTGACAAAAATGACGGTTCACGGTCCGACACAGGCGGACATCCCGAGAACGCATAAACAGGCTTATGCTGGAGATCCGTCGCTCCGCTGTGATTTTATCGGTCAGCAGGTCGCAGGGTTTATCAAAGACTCTCCAAATCGGGCGAAACTGGCCACCCCTCAGCCTGGAGCGGCCTGGTTCAGGAATGTTGAAGGTATCGGGCTAGTCCCCGTCCGGATCGAGTTCAATCATCCGAAGCTGGGACATGTTACTGTTGTTATGCAGAACCCGCTTCCACCTTCAAAATCAGCTGCAACCATTTCGCAATAAACGGCAATCCGAAGTGATGGTGTAGCGCTCAACCATCGTTTGACGAACTGGCGCGGTTTGGATACCCGGGACGGAACATGACCAATATCGCACGCCACACCACAGCCATCATCCTTGCCGCGGGCCTCGGCACGCGCATGAAGTCCCGCCTTCCCAAGGCTCTGCAACGTCTTGGAAACCGTCCCATGATCACACATCTGATCGAGACTGCCCGCGAAGTCTTTGACGATGTGGTTGTGGTGGTTGGGCCTGATATGCCCGAACTTGAAAAAGTGGTTTTGCCCTACCGAACGATCGTGCAGACCGACCGTCTGGGAACGGCGCACGCCACCAACATGGCAAAAGACCTGTTCGGTGACGGTGACATTGCCGTCCTGTACGCCGACAATCCCCTGATCACCGCAGACACAATGCGCAAGCTCACGGCAGCCCGCCAGACCGGGGCAAGTCTCGCACTCCTTGGAATGCGTCCTGTTAATCCCGGTCGTTACGGTAGAATCGTTGAAGAACAGGGACGTGTCAGTCGGATCGTCGAATTCAAGGACGCAACCGAGGACGAGCGTCAGATTACGCTGTGCAATGCAGGCGTCATGTGCGCGGGTGCCAATGATTTTCGGACATGGCTTGCAGCCGTCGACAACAACAACGCACAAGGTGAATATTACCTGACGGATGTTGTCGCCATGGCCGCCACACAGGGGCGTGTTCAGTGTGTCGAGGCTCCTGAAAGCGAACTCGCAGGCGTTAACTCCCGAAGTGAACTGGCACAGGCAGAAGCCACACTCCAAGCACGCCTCCGGGCCGCTGCCATGGAAGCGGGTGTAACGCTTGTCTCTCCTGAGACCACCTTCTTGAGTACAGACACGATTTTGGAAGCGGATGTGGTGGTTGAACCAAACGTCTTTTTCGGGCCGGGCGTGACAGTCCGCAGCGGCGCGTTGATTCGGGCGTTCTCACATCTTGAAGGATGCACAGTCGGTGAGGGCTCCATGATTGGCCCCTATGCCCGTCTGCGTCCCGGAACGGTCTGCGCCGCAGACACGCATGTCGGAAATTTTGTCGAACTCAAGAATGTTGATCTCGGTCGCGGCGCAAAAGCTAATCACCTGACCTATCTCGGGGATGCGTCCGTCGGCGCGGAAACCAATGTTGGGGCAGGGACCGTGACCTGCAATTACGATGGATATTTCAAGCACCGCACCATCATCGGTGAACGCAACTTCATCGGGTCGGACTCCATTCTCGTGGCCCCCGTCACGATTGGAGACGACGCACTGATCGCTGCGGGAAGCACCATTACGGAAGATGTTCCGGCAGAAGGTCTGGCGTTCGGACGCGCCCGTCAGATTGTCAAACAAGGTCGCGGCCTTGAAATCAAACAGACCCTTAAAGCCAAAAAGGAGCAGGGCTGATGTGTGGAATTTGTGGCGTTGTAGGCCATCGTCCAGCCACCCCGATCGTTTTCGAAGCGCTGCGTCGGCTTGAATACCGCGGTTATGATTCTGCCGGAATCGCGACCCTGTCCGCCGACGGCACCATTGATCGCCGTCGCGCAGCTGGCAAGCTCGATAATCTCGAAGCTGTTCTGAAGGCTGAACCCCTCAGCGGAACGACAGGCATAGGCCACACGCGGTGGGCCACTCACGGCGCACCGACAGAAACCAACGCTCATCCGCACGCTGCTGGCCGGGTCGCAATCGTCCATAACGGAATTATCGAGAACTTTGCCACACTAAAGGCCGAGCTCGAAGCACAGGGCCGGATTTTCCTGTCTGATACGGATTCAGAGACCGTCGCCCATCTGGTTGATTTTTATCTGGATCAGGGCAAGACGCCGCGGGACGCAGCTTTTGCTGCCATCAAGCGTCTTGAAGGCGCGTATGCGATTGCCATCATTTTTCAGGGCCATGACGGCCTGCTGATTGGCGCCCGTCATGGTGCTCCTTTGGCTGTAGGCTACGGCGAAGGCGAGATGTTCCTTGGCTCCGACAGTCTGGCTCTCGCTCCCTTGGCAAGCCGTATCACCTATCTGGACGATGGCGACTGGTGCGAACTGACGCCTGGCAATGTCATCATCTTCAATGGCGAAGGTCAGGAAGTCAGCCGCCCGATCCAGAACATTGCGTTCATGGCCGGGCAGGTCGGCAAAGATGGCTATCGCCATTACATGGAGAAGGAACTGCACGAGCATCCGGTCGCTATCGGCCAGACGCTTCAGCGCATCACGGACCCTGCCTCCAAGACCATCGCATTACCGGCCATGCCGTTTGACCCGGCTCAGGTTCCTCGCATCACCATTACAGCATGCGGTTCCGCTTTCTATGCTGGCATGGTCGGGCGGTACTGGCTTGAGTCTCTGGCCCGTGTGCCCGTCGAAATCGATGTAGCTTCCGAGATGCGCTATCGGGACGCGCCACAGCCTGACAAAGGGGTTGCACTCCTCATTTCCCAGTCCGGTGAAACGGCAGATACGCTCGGCGTTCTGCGTAGCCTGAAGAAGGCCGGGCAAAGTATCGTGTCTGTTCTGAACGTCGAACATTCAACGATGGGACGTGAGAGCGATCTGGTTCTGGGGATGGTTGCTGGCCCGGAAATTTCGGTAGCTTCCACTAAAGCTTTTACAGCACAACTGTCTGTTCTTGCAGCTCTTTCCATCGACTTCGCACGCGCACGGGGTACGATCGATAAGGCTCGCGAAGAAAACCTAACAGCAAACCTCCTCGATCTTCCGTCCCGTGCAGCTGAAGTCTTCACGCGGGTTGAGGCCATTCAGGCCATGGCGCGTGTTATCGCAGAAGCCAGAGATGTCCTGTATCTGGGGCGCGGCATTTGCACGCCAATCGCTTATGAAGGCGCCTTAAAACTCAAGGAAATCAGCTACATCCATGCAGAAGCTTATGCTGCGGGTGAACTGAAGCATGGCCCGATCAGCCTGATTGACCGGACCGTTCCTGTCGTGGCGATCGCACCCTCCACCATCCTGTTCGACAAAACCCTGTCCAACCTACAGGAAGCCAAGGCGCGTGGTGGGCGCATTCTGGCCTTTACAGATGCGGCGGGTGCAAAACGCCTTGAAGGCATTGCAGAACATATTGTTGTACTGCCGGATGTAGATGCTTTTGTTGCTCCCATTCTCTACGCAATCCCCGTCCAGATCCTCGCTTACGAGGTCGCATTGCTGAAGGGCACGGATGTGGACCAGCCTCGCAATCTGGCTAAATCCGTCACGGTGGAATAAGGACATTTTCTTCCGGTTGGTGGGGCTTTCCAAGACGGTTCATTTCGCGGAGGATAGCCCCTCAACACATGACGTGAATGGGAGAAAAAATCATGGGTGGCGATGCAGCTTTATCAGGTGGAACCGTACATTCCGGTCTCACCTTGGCCGCATCTGAGATTGCCGCCCGTGATACTTTTCTGAACCGGTTAAGAACTGAAGGATTTGAAGGGGACATCACCCCACAAGTTTCGGCACGGCTGGTGGCAGCCACTGACAACAGCATCTATCAGCAGCTTCCTGTTCTGGTCATTTATCCCAAAACTCTTGAAGATCTGAACCGGGCGGTTCTTGCGGCTGCCGGAGGACATCTGACACTTGCGATACGTGGTGGCGGGACAGGCACCAATGGCCAATCCCTGACGTCCGGGGTCATCGTTGATGTAGCCCGCTATCTTGACCGTATTCTGGACTTCGATGCCGAAACCGGCCTGGTCACAGTCGAGCCTGGTGTCGTCCTCGCTAGACTGAATGCATTCCTGAAGCCGCACGGCTATTTTTTCCCTCCGACGGTTTCAACCGCAACCCGCGCTACGATCGGAGGCATGGTCGCTACTGACGCGTCGGGCAAGGGGTCGCGCCTCTACGGCCGCACGTCCGATTACATCGAGACAATGGACGTCGTATTGTCCGATGGGTCTGACCTACATGTCGGGAAGATTTCACAAACCGACCTGAAACAGGCTGAATCACGAGAGGATCTGCCCGGACGCATCTATCGTGAAGTTCATCGCGTCATCACGGAACAGGCTGACGAAATCCGTCGCGTTTTCCCGGATATGAACCGTGGGCTCACAGGCTATAACCTGCAGAATATTCTGCTTGAAGACGGACAGTTCAGTCTCGCTCGGCTGCTCGCAGGCTCGGAAGGGACACTCGCTCTGACAAAGCGCATGGTGCTGCGCGTGCGACGTCTCCCAAAGTTCAGACAGCTTCTGGTCGTCCGCTATGCCAGTTTCGATCATACGTTACGAGACGTGCAGACCCTCCTGCCAGCCAACCCTTCGGCTATCGAAGTGCTGGATGACCGGGTCCTGGAAAAAGCAGCGCAGGATATCGTCTGGCAGTCTCTTGAAAGTGTTCTGGGAGCGCGTTCAGAAGTCCCGGTTCGAGGGATGAGCTTTGTCGAATTCGTGGGAGATGATGCTGCTCATCTGCATCAGCAGATGCAGGAAGCCGTGACTCTTCTTGAGAATTCTTCCTTTGAGGTCATTGATTATAAACCTGTTTCAGATCAGGAGATCATCAATCAACTCTGGACTCTGCGGGAAAAATCCGTTGGGCTCCTGGGGCAACCGGATGGTCACAAACAGGGCGTGGCTTTTGTCGAGGACACAGCCGTTCCGCCTGAAGCCCTTGCAGATTATGTCGCTGAATTCCGCGCGATCCTCGACCGGTATGATCTGTCCTATGGCATGTTCGGACATGCTGATGTTGGATGTCTGCACGTTCGACCCTTCCTAGATATGCTTTCCGAAAAAGATCGGGCCCTGATCCGACCAATTTCAGACGCTGTCGCAAACCTCACCAAGAAACATGGCGGATTGCTATGGGGGGAACACGGGCGAGGTTATCGCGGAGAGTTCTCTCCTTTGTTCTTCGGGGAAACGCTTTTCAAAGAGTTGTGCCGGATTAAGGAGGCCTTTGATCCTGAAGATATTTTCAACCGTGGAAAGCTCGCCCCAGTCGGAAAACTTCATCCCGTGGACCGCATCGATGGCGTCCCATTCAAAGGTGAATTCGACGAGCAAATCTCTGATGATTTCAGAGAAAATTTTGGCCTTGCCGTTAGCTGTAACGGGAATGGCGCCTGTTACAATCGTGAGCCAGATATGGCGATGTGTCCGTCTTACAAGGCAACGAAGGACAGAACCCAGTCGCCTAAAGGCCGCGCAACACTTCTGCGGAGTTGGGCACGCCTGAACGCACTGCCAGATGATGCTTCCGACAAGAATGCTCTGCCAGAACTGACGGCAGAACTTAAAGCCTCGCTTGACACCTGTCTGTCCTGCAAGGCCTGTGCGACCCAGTGTCCGATCCGCGTGGATATTCCCTCCATGCGCTCCAAGTTTCTGGATCTGTATTTCCAGACACGGCAACGCCCGATGCGAGATTATCTGGTGTACTGGCTGGAGCCACTTCTTGGGATTGGGCGACGGATGCCACAAATCGCCAACGTCCTGATGCAAAATCCAATTTCAACCAGCCTTCTCAAAAGAATTGGGCTGGTCGATTTGCCAGCACTCAAACCGGCCACTCTCCCACGCACAGCACGTCTGACACAGAACTGGCTTCGACAAGCCACAAAGAATGATCGCTCTGTCGTGCTGATTCAGGATTCCTTTACCGGTAGCTTCGATGGTGGCGTCATCGAAAGTGCATACCAGCTTTTGTCGTCCCTTGGCATGGACGTGCGGATCACGCCCGTGTGGGATAACGGCAAGGCACGGCATGTCCGGGGCTTTCGCAAGGGATTTGCCTCCACGGCACGCGAAACCCTGCGGCAACTCCGTAACATCAGCCGCCATAATGTGGCCGTTGTTGCCCTTGATGCCGCAACGGGATTGATGTTCGAGCAGGAATATCAAGACGTTGCAGGCATGGAGCCCGTTCCTGCGGTGCTCTCCCTGGAAGGTTTCCTAAAACGCCAAATCGACAAAGGCATACTGGCAGAGAAGTCGCCTGCAGGAGACAAGGCGCCTTTGACTGTTATTTCGCATTGTACGGAACAAGCCGTTCGCCCCGGCAGTGCGCAGGACTGGGCCACAGTTTTGCAACATCTTGGTGTACGGGCTCAGGCTGGCAAAGCTGGCTGTTGCGGTATGGCTGGTCTGTTCGGCCACGAACGAGAGCATGCAGATCTTTCGGCAGCCATTTTCGAGCAGAACTGGGCAGCGAAAGGCGATGTTCTGGCGACAGGTTTCTCTTGTCGCTGCCAAGGAAAGAGGCTTGCAGGAAAACGCCCTGCACATCCCGTGGAAATTCTCTCCGCACAACTTCACAACAAGACAACAAAAAGCCAAACAAACATATGAAATTAAATAATTTTATTGGCTACAAAAAGCTCTCTTCTACCCTATCTTTTTCAACTTTATCCTTGCTGTACCTTCTACTGGCCATTCGGGTTTCATCCCTCTGGCCGAAAACATCTGATCAGGCTTCTTATTTTCTCGCGGGCCTGGATGCACTCCGGGGGAACTGGCGTCTCAAGGGCTGGGTTCTGACACCTCCCGATTTCTGGACGTCAGATATTCCCCTGAGCGCAACCTTAGCCGCGTTCTGGTATGCTCTTGGCCATCCCGCGAGAAGCCCGTTTCTGCTGATGGTACAACCCGCCATTCTCTGGACTGGCGTCGTAGTCTCCGCCTTTGCTGTAGTTTTTCTGCGGCTCCCGGATCGTCAGTCCCGCTTGGGAGCCGCTGCACTTCTTCTGCCAGTGCTCGCATTCCCGCTCCTGCGCGCCCCAACGGCCTATTTCATCACGCTCTCGGCTATCCACATGGGCGTGCTGATCTATGGAGTGTGGGCTTTCCACTGGGCTGACCGGTTCCTGTCATCTGGCTCCTGGCGGTCGCTGCTCATTATGGCACTTCTTCTCTGCCTTGGCGTTATCGGGGACCCGTTACTGGCTATCACGGGAGCAGGATCGCTGCTTTTATATGCCGCTCTGGCAAGAGAACTCCCCAAGAAACATCGTTTCCTTATGGCAGGCGCCACACTTGTGGCCGTTATGCTGGCAAAAACCCTCCTGCATCTTAATGCTGCAACCGGAGGTTTTGAAACCGAACCGCTGGAGACCCGATTTGCGCCCTGGGAGCAGTTGAGCAGCAATTTTTTCACAACATTCCGCTCCATTCTACTCGTCTATGATGCCGATCCTTCTGGTCAGGTCGTTAGTGCAGTGCTTCCGGAATGTCTGCGTCTGGCACTTGTCGTTCTGGCCCTAGCCGGAGCCTATCGAGTGGCCAGGACAGCCTGGGCGAGTGGGGGCCGGAATACTCCCTTCTGCTCTTTCCTGGTTGTATCCGCACTGCTGGACTTTATCGCACTGGCCGTCAGCAACCGTATTGCGCTTGACGGAAGCCCGGTAGCTATAGCGCGCTACCTTTTCCCTCTCTGGCTTGATCTAGCCTGCATTACCGCACTTGTCTGGCCCACACGACGTATGGCCATCAGTATTTCGATAGCCGTGCTGGCGGTAACGCTCATCACAGATTACCGAACTCTCCCACCATACTCGACAGGGATCCTCAGCACGGAAGATAACCAGCTTCTCAGCCGGCTGGAAAAAGACTTCCCTCCTGATGGAATTGGCACCTGGTGGAGTTCAGGCAATCTCGAAGTGGCATCGCTGGGGAAAATTCATGTGTATCCGGCGATGATACAGGGCAACGGAACGATTGCTCCATTCGTACATATTCGCAAACACATGGACTGGCACTCTTTGGATGGCAAAGCGTTCTTCATCGTCATCCCCCATCCCGAGGAAACCTTCAACGAGGCCGGCGCCATCAAAACTTTCGGCGCTCCCGCAGCCCGTGTCACAGAGGGCCGATACACCATTTTGCTTTACAACGCCGATCACCTTCCTGCGCGAGCCTCCTGACCGTCCGTAAGAGGTGTGTTACACCCATCGCGGTTTTTCTGAGGGGGCAAACATGACAGAACCTCACATTCTGGTTCGTGGAGCCGGGGTGGCCGGCATGGTCACCGCCGTTGCTCTTGCCGAGTGCGGCGCCCAGGTCACTGTGTATGATGCTGGTGGTCGCATAGGGGCGGGAGCCTCCTGGTTTGCGGGCGGGATGCTTGCTCCATGGTGCGAGGCAGAGTCAGCTCCCGATGAAGTCACCCAAGACAGCTTATCCTCGCTAGACTGGTGGAAAACCCATGTCCCGGATGTAGTGCAGGCCGGGAGTCTCGTAGTAGCTCCTCCGCGTGACACCCCTGAACTTACGCGCTTCGGGCGCAGAACGAGTCACTTCGAGACAATCGGCGTTGAGCGCATCAGAGCCCTTGAACCCGATCTGGAAGATCGCTTCGACAGAGCGTTGTTTTTCGCGGAAGAAGGACATGTTGATCCGCGCAAAGCGCTGGTAGCCCTTGGAGACAAGCTGGCTCACCATGGTGGAATAATCGTCTCCAACGCTGCGATTAATACGGCCTCTTTTGACTGGATCGTCGACTGCACAGGTGTCGCCGCACGGGAGACGCAGAAAGATCTGCGAGGAATGCGTGGAGAGATGGTGCTTCTGCGCTGCCCCGAGATCACACTTCACCGTCCGATCCGAATGCTGCATCCGCGTATTCCGGTTTATATCGTTCCGCGTGACAATTCGGTCTTTATGGTCGGCGCAACGATGGTGGAAAGCGATGATACCCGAGCCATCACCGTCCGCGCCATTACGGACCTTCTGAATGCCGCCTACACGCTTCATCCAGCCTTCGCCGAGGCTGAACTGCTGGAAGCCAATGCCGGACTGAGACCGGCTTATCCGGATAATGTTCCCCGCGTCCGGCGAGAGGGCAACAGGATTTCCCTTAATGGCATGTACCGTCACGGGTTCCTGTTATCTCCTGCGCGTGCAAGGGAAGTCTGTGAGATCATTTTCGGAACAGATCGGGCCTGAACCCTTTCTTCCTCATACAGCCCTGGATGGGAGAGACATCATGCAGATCACCGTCAATGACGAACCCAGAGAGGTTCATGCCCGGACCCTTGGAGCCATTCTTGATGAACTCGGCTACGGGAAAGCCCGTGTCGCTACGGCTCTGAACGGTTTTTTCGTTCCTGCAACGCAGCGCAGTGTCAAGGCTGTGGACGAGGGGGCCGTCCTCGAAATTCTGGCCCCGATGCAGGGAGGCTGACGCATGAAATTCTATGGCACCGAACTGTCCTCACGCCTGATGCTGGGGACAGCACAATATGACAGTCCGGCCATTCTTGCCGATGCGGTTAAAGCCGCTCAGGCTGGCGTCGTGACCGTATCCCTTCGCCGTGAGTCTGCGGGCGCTCAGGCGGGGCAGGCGTTCTGGTCCCTGATCCAAAGTCTGGATGTCCCCGTTCTGCCCAATACGGCTGGCTGCCACGGTGTCCGTGAAGCGGTCACAACGGCCCAGATGGCCCGCGATGTCTTTGGAACCAACTGGATCAAACTCGAAGTCATCGGGCAGGGCGACCTGCTCCAGCCAGATGTGTTCGGACTTGTGGAAGCAACCCGCATTCTGACGGAAGACGGGTTTCAGGTATTCCCCTACACGACGGAAGATCTGGTCGTTGCGGAACGCCTTCTACGAGCTGGTGCGGAAGTTCTCATGCCTTGGGGCGCACCGATTGGCTCGGGCAGGGGCCTGAACAACCTTTTCGGCCTGCGGGCTCTGCGTGGACATTTCCCGGATGTGCCCATGGTCGTGGATGCCGGGATCGGTAAGCCATCCCATGCGACCGCCGCCTTCGAACTGGGGTTCGATGCCGTACTGATCAACACAGCCGTCGCCAAGGCTGGCAATCCGGCAGAGATGGCAAAAGCTTTTCGTCTGGCGTGTGAAGCCGGTCTGGCAGGGTATGCGGCAGACCTTATGGAAGAACGTGATATGGCGGTGCCCTCGACCCCGACACTGGGTCTGGCCCGCACTCTTGGTGGAGAAATGCTCTGATGTCCCGTTTGCCTTCGAAGATTTATCCGGTTGTTGACCATCCCCGCTGGGTTGAGCGTCTTGGGGGGGCGGGTGCACGCTTCATTCAGCTTCGCCTCAAGGATCTTCCACCCGAAGAATTACGCGCCCAGATCGAAACCGCGCAGGAACTCGCCGTACGCCATAATGTCGCCCTCGTGCTGAACGATTACTGGGAACTAGCAATCGAACTTGGCTATGAATGGCTGCACCTGGGACAGGAAGATCTTGATACCGCTGATCTTGATGCCATCCGACAGACAGGCATCCGCCTTGGTATCTCGACCCATAGCCATGAAGAGTTGCAACGCGCTCTGGCCTGCAAGCCGGATTATGTTGCGCTTGGTCCAATCTGGGAAACGAAACTGAAGAAAATGGCGTTTGGTCCTCAGGGCATTGAACGTCTGACAGAATGGCGGGAACTGTGCGGTGACGTTCCTCTGGTCGCCATCGGCGGCATAACGCTCGAACGTCTGCCATCCTGCCTGAAGGCCGGAGCGGACAGCGTGGCGGCCGTCAGTGATTTTATTCGCGTAGACGACCCGGAAAGTCAGGTGAAACAGTGGCTTGCAGCCGCTGACACATAATTTGAAGACAACGCTATCTTACAGCGGAAACGCTCTCTAGGATGGTATTCGAACTAAAAGGGTACGGAATACAATGATGGTGACAGGGCTTGCAGCCGTTCTTCTCGCAATTGCGTTCCTGCTCACGCTCGTCAGCATCATTCAGCCTCTGGCCAAACGGCTTGAGATTTCCGAAACGGTCCTGCTTGCCCTCGCTGGTATTGTTCTGGGCGGGGCGGCATCGCTCATTGTGCGCTCATCCGCCACAGACCTGCTGGATGGAGCGGCTGAAGCCCTGATCTATTTTCCGATCAACAGCGAAGCCTTCCTACTGATCTTCCTGCCCATTCTGGTCTTTCAGGGTGCCATGGCCATTGACGTAAGACGTCTGGCGCATGAAACGGCCACTGTTCTTCTACTGGCCGTTGTCGCGGTTGTGGTTTCAACCGCGACGATCGGCTTCGCGCTCTACCCGTTTGCTGGTCAGAGCCTTGTTGTCTGTCTTCTACTAGGCTCTATCGTCGCCACGACCGACCCATCTGCAGTGGCCGGCATCTTCCGGGAAATCGGCGCTGCGTCACGACTGACGCGTCTTGTTGAAGGCGAGGCACTCCTGAACGATGCAGCGGCCATCGCAATCTTCGCCATCCTGCTGGCCTCGGTCACCTCACACCGACACATCCATCTGGGTGAGGCCGTTGTTGATTTCGCGTCTGCCTTCGGCGGCGCAATCGTTGTGGGTGTCTGCCTGGGTCGGCTGACACTGCTCCTGATCGCAGGTCTGGGTGGCGCACCTGCCGCAGAAATCACACTCACACTCGCTTTGCCCTACACGGTCTATATCCTGTGTGACGAAATGCTCGGCTTCTCCGGCGTGGTGGCAACAGCTGCTGCTGGCCTGACAGTCTCTGCTTACGGACCCTCGACATTCCGTCCGCAGGTCTGGCGGTTTCTCAACGACCTCTGGCAGCAACTGGTCTTCTGGGCCGGTTCACTCGTGTTCCTGCTGGCGTCCATGCTGGTACCACGCCTGCTGATCGGCATGACCCGCTGGGACTGTGTACTGATCCTGATCGCCAGTGTGGCCGGGCTACTGGCTCGCGGCGCCGTTGTGTTCGGCCTGCTGCCCATCCTTGCTTTCACAAAGCTTTCCCCACCAGTACCAACACCGTTCAAGGCTACCATGGTCTGGGGCGGTCTACGCGGCGCCATCACGCTGGCGTTGGCGCTGGCCGTGACGGAGAACCAGAGCGTCTCCAGCCCGGTTGCCCACTTCATCGGTATCATCGCAACGGGCTTCGTTCTGATCACGCTGCTGGTCAATGGCACGACGCTGCGTTCTCTTGTGTTGTTCCTGAAGCTCGATCAGCTTTCACCAATTGATCAAGCTATTCGTCAGCAAATTCTGGGCATTGGTCTGGGCGAAGTTGCAGAACGTACCCGCGTCATGTCCGACGAACTGGGATTCAGTGAGCAAACACGCATTGGCGTCATCAGCCGCATTGAAAAGCGCGCAGAAAAGGAGAGGGCGGCCAATAATTTTGAATCTGCCCTGAGTGACCGGGCCCGCGTGAATATCGCGCTTATCACAATAGCCAATCAGGAACGCTCTCTACTTCTGGATCTCTTCCGCATCCAGGGCCTGTCACGTCGTGTGATGGAGACGCTTCTCCGCACTGCCGAGGCCATGTCTGATGGCGCCCGTCTTGAAGGACGGTATGGATACGTCAAAGCCCTGAAGCGCCGCCTCCAGCCACCTTTACGCTTCCGAATTGCTCAGGATCTGCACAGTCGCTTCCATTTCGATGAGCCACTGATGTATGCAATGATGGAGCGCTTCGAAATGCTCATCATCGCACATCTGGTCTCCCTGTCGCTGCAACGCTTCGTCCGTCAGCGCATGGAACCAACACTGGGTCCACGCATTACGGAAATCGTGTCTGAAGTTCTTGGTCGTCAGCGCAAGCTGCTCGACGATGCACTGGAAACATTGCGTCTCCATTATTCCGGGTACTCAGAAGCCCTGGAGAGCCGGATTCTGCGCCAGATCGCCCTTCGTCTCGAAGACGAGGAGTACGACGCACTCCAGGCGGACAACCTGATTTCCGAAGAACTTCATAGGGAACTCCATCGCGATATCGAACGTCGGAGCGCGCGCCTCGAAGCGCCTTTGCGGTTCAACCTGAAAAGCGGCATCGAGCAACGTTTGAGGGCTTTTCCGGCGTTCAATGGCGTGCCCGATAGTGTTTTACACACACTCTCCCGCAAGGTGGCGATGCGTTTCGTGTCTCCAGGGGAAGTGCTGTTCAAGCGCGGACAGAAAGTCCGAACCGTTTACGCTCAGGTGGCAGGACTGGCGGAAGTTCACCTACCTGAAAGGGAAATCCTGTTCGGGAGCGGGGATCTTATTGGTGCGGCCAGCGTCATTCGGAGCGAGCGTATGCCCGGTACAGTGCGCGCCCTTCAGTTCAGCCACTTGCTGGCCATTCCCAAGCCTGTCTTTGAGCGTCTGATCCACGACTACCCGATTGTCCAACGGCTTATTATCGCTCGCAGCAATAAGCGGGCAGACGGACTGCTGGACCCTTACGTCCTGCAAACGGCAGAAGGCGTCAGATTGGCTCCGTCACAGGATATGAGACGGATTGTCTCGCCCTGAAGGCACATTTTCCGGGGCCAAAAGGCTCCGGAACACAATTGAGCACATCAACAAAATCACCCCCGCAACCAAGCTGGCTCCACTGTGAAGGAGCCAGAAAGGAACATCTCCAATATGTCCGATCAGGGTTGAGAGCTTACCGATGGTCAGATTGGCCATAAAAAGATGAAGCGAGAAACAGGCTACGAAAATCGTATTCAAGCTCACCGGCGCAGCACGGGAATACATTGCCATTCCAATGGCATAGCTCATACTAAAGCCGATATCGTTGATAATATGAAAAGCCAGCCCCCAGAATAGGCTGATCTGATGAGGCTCAGGATAAAGCCATGATGCAAGCGCCAGAACAGCCGGGCCTGACGAGGCAATAAAAGTGCCTATGGCCACTTTGGTGATTTCTGCCGGGTCTGGCCTGTGTCGGGCATATATTCGCCAGAACCACAGTACGGAAATTGTCATCAAAGTGCTGATGAAACCATCGAACGAGACGAGACTGCTGACAGGGAACAGATGTCCGAAGAACGTCAGTTGATAATGCTCACGCCCCCACAACAGATATCCGTCAAAGATCTCATCATTTGGCAGCGCACCTAAAGCCAGCACCGGCAGCAACGCCAGCAGAAGGACGCTCGTTTTTTTCTCGCGGGATGTCAGGCGCGGGCGAGGGGATGAAGCCTTGAAAACCGTATCTTCTGGCAGCCAGCGACGCCCGAAGAGATAGACAACCAACCCAGTCAGCATCCCCAGACCAGCAGTCAAAAAACCCCAGTGCCAGGCTTTCATTGCCAACATTCCACAGAGGGCAGGCGACACAATAACGGCAGCCTGCACACCGAGAGAGTAGATCTGATAAGCGTCCGACCGCCGACGGTCATCAAGCTCATAAAGCGCACCAACCTGCGCCCGCAGTCCTCCGGCAGCTCCAATACCCAGCAGAAGAAAAACAACAGCCAGCACGAAGCTCCAGTCGAAAGACATCAGAATATGCCCGACGGTCATCAGAATGGCACCCAGAAGGATGGTCCGGGTTTTCCCCAGGAACCGGTCTGCCACAAAGCCTCCCAATAGGGGCGTCGCATAAACCAGAGCCAGGAAAAGCCCTGTTATGGCGCCAGCCGTCGCCTGAATCCCGACGGGAGCATAAAGAATGTCCAAAACGGCTTTTACAGCACCCATGCCCCAGACATTCTCAATATGTCCGGGCTGAAGAAGATGATCAGCCAGATACAGAACGAGAATGGACTGTAATCCGTAAAGGGAAAATGCGACCCATCCTTCCGTCAGGACAAGAACCCAAAGTCCCCTCGGATGACCGAAGATCTCCTTATGACGAGGGACGGCCAAGGCATCGATAACGGGATCATTAGGAAGCACTTCAGTCAAAGCAGACCTCGGAGGCGGGAGAGGAAAACCTTTCGTAGCGGTCAGCACGACGTAGGGTAAAGGGGAAGAGAAGAGCATTGGCAAAATGCCAATGCGAAAATCTGTGGCAAAATGTCCCAAGCGCAATCTGTGGCAAAATGCCATAGATCTCATCTTCACAATTCTTTGTGGCTTTTTGCCACAGAAGAAACTGTCTGATTCCAAGGATACATTTTCCAGAAAATCCCTGAAAACTGCCAAAATCGGGATATATGGCAAAATGCCAAATCTCAACATCACCAATGCAACAGCCGTACAACCACGCGAAAGTCCTACAAAATGTTGGTTTGAAAGCCTCAGGAATTCAGTTTTACAAGCATCGGAAGAGGCTCAATATCAGCTCACATGAATGTCGTATAAGATATATTATGCCAACTTATATATCAAAAAGACGTCGTTTCCTCACATAGTCGTGATACACGATGACTTGTTGCAAAGAATGGCCGTTTTGGCGCTAACGTGAAACGAAATTCAATTTCTCCCGGTCTTCGAACGCATTTTCGTGACCGGCTCACTGGATGGAACGGTCATTGCATGGCTCGCCTTTCTCTGCGTCAGATTGCCTTTCTGGGCTGCGCTTTCTCTCTGGGCTCGCTTACGGTTCTCCCTGCAACGGCACAGGCGGATGACTACACCGAACTTCTGGACATTCTTCGCGCCAAAGGCAGCCTAACGCGCGGCGAATACAATAGTCTCCTGGCACACCACCTGAGGCATGGCCGTTCTTCCAGCGCTTCGACCAATCAGGACGGCACGTCCAGCCCCCCTGCCAGACACAACCGTTATCGTCGATACAGCCCCAATCAGTACGATGGTTCTCTTGAACCACCGGATGTCACAACCATTGCAGCGTCCCAGGCAGCGCAGCGCGCAGCTCAGAACGCTGCTGCCAGCGCACGTGATGCGCACTCCATGCTCGCACATTACGATCCAGACAGCATCGTTCGGGTCAAACCCTATGTCGCAGGCAAAGGCGTGACCGTTCAGGCTGGACAGATCGAAATCAATCTGTCCGGCTTCATCAACGGCTTCTACACCTATAACAGCCCAGGTGGTGGCCGCCCTGTTGCAGGCGGTATCTCTACAGGGTCCAGCGGCTTTGACTCTTCATCCGTTCGTAACGGCCTGCTGCCAGGCGGCCTGATCCTCAAGTTGAACACCGTTCAGGACGGAATCAAGCTCGGTGCAGTTTTCGGAATGTACCCGGGGCTGAACAATGCGGACGTGGGTACATTCAACGCCAATTCTGGTGGTAGCCCAGTTGGTCTTGGTACGGCAGGCGTCGATTTCCGTCAGGTTTATATGACCGCCGGAACCGACAAACTTGGAACCATCAAGATCGGCCGTGACATCGCACTCTTTGCCTCCGATGCCATCCTGAATGACGCAACGCTCCTCAGCGTTGGCAGCACCGGGAGTAACGCCAATCCGGCCAATACCTCCCTCGGCCGCATCGGCGTTGGCTACGTCTATACCGACTGGCTCCCGCAGATCACATACATTTCCCCGAAATGGCATGGTCTTCAGGGCTCTCTTGGTATCATGACACCGCTGGATCAGTTCAATTTCGCCGGTGGTGGTTTATCCGCGACAACCACACAGCACAGCTCTCCAATGGTTCAGGGTAAAGTCACTTACGACACCACCATTGCCGGGTTCACCACACGCTTCTGGGCCAGCTTCCTGACACAACACGTTCAGAACCTGACCAGTTCAACCCTTGGAACCGACAGTCGCAAAGGCGCAACCGTTGCCGCGGGCGACGTTGGCGTGAAACTGTCCCGCGGACCATTTGAAGGCGTAGCATACTACTATTACGGCAATGGCCTCGGCACGACCGGCCTTCTGTTTGACGGCATTTCACAAACCGGACGCAAGCGGAACTCTGAAGGTTACTATGTTCAGGCATCCTATAAGATCCTGCCGCGCCTGAAGCTGGTCGGAAGCTATGGTGTCAGTAATCTTTATCAGGCGACTGACGAAAACAATCCATCACTGGTGCGACGTAATGAGTCCGAAGTCGGCGCACTGTATTACACACTGACGGACTGGATGTTCCTCGTGGGTGAATATGCCCATACGGAATCGGCTGCTCACGGCCCGAACCGTGAGAGCGATCATACCATGTCTGCCGGTGCGATGATTACGTTCTGATCCTAAAAAACCGGGCAGCCTCCTGCCCGGTTTTCAGAACTCCAGCACCATTCCGTCATAGGCTGGCCGCACATCTGGCGGCAGCGTTTTGCACAGGATGTCGTAATCCATATCTGTGCCCATATGGGTCAGAATTGTGCGCCCTGCCCTGATTTTCGTGCGCCATTCCAGCACACGCTCCAGCCACGCATGAGCGGGATGCGGTTCATACTGGAAACAATCAACAACCCACGTTCCGACACCATCCAGAAGCTCCAACACCTCATCAGACAGCGTTTCAACATCTGTCGAATACGCAAACTTCCCAAATCGCAGCCCCAGAGACGTGATCCGTCCATGCTGCTGCTCGAAAATTCGCCCTTCAAGACCCGGAAAAGTAACAGACTGACCTGCCGCAACGACCTGCTCATCAAAGACCGGACGATAAAAATCTGGCCCTTTCCAAGGAGCAAAAGCGTAGGCAAAACGCTGTCTAAGTTCTTCCAGAGTGCTTTGCGAAGCCAATAGCGGCAATGGCCTGTCGATAACCCGATTGATGGCGCGCAGATCATCCAGCCCCGCAATATGATCGCTATGGGGGTGGGTATAAAGCACAGCATCAATGTGACTCAGACCGCAGTTCAGCATCTGAGATCTGAAATCCGGCCCGGAATCCACCAGAAGTCGAAAGCCGCCCTCACCTTCGATCACGATCGACGAGCGTGTCCGCCGGTTCTTTGGATTGTCCGGATTACAGTGCCCCCAGATCCCCGTCTGTGAGTCATCATGCCCCCCGAGCATCGGGACGCCCGCTGAACCACCACATCCGAGGATCGTGACTTTCACAGACGCGTCCTTGTAAACAGCCGACGAACGTTGGCCGTCGTTATTTCAGCAATCCGCTCAGGCGAAACTTCCCGCTCCTGCGCCAGACGGGCTGCCGTATGTGCCACATATCCAGGAGTATTGGGCCGTCCGCGCTTGGGTGCAGGCGCCAGAAACGGGCTATCTGTCTCCACCAGCAAACGGTCTTCCGGCACAATCCGCGCAACTTCGCGGATTTCCTCACATTTCGGGAATGTCAGAAGCCCCGAAAAACTGATGTAACCCCCAAGTTCCAGAGCCGCCTCTGCCAGCTTTGGCCCAGAAGCAAAGCAGTGGATCAGAAACGGAAAGGCGCCCTTCCCGCTCTCATCCCGCAGGATCGCAATCGTGTCGTCATCCGCCTGGCGCGTATGAATAACGACCGGTAATCCCGTTTCCCGAGCCGCAGCAATATGCGTTCTGAATGCTGCGTGCTGCGCTGGCTTCGCCTCATCTCCACTATGAAAATAATCGAGCCCGGACTCGCCAATCGCCACCACGCAGGACGGCTCAGCTTTGCGAACCAGTTCCTCAACGGACGGCAAACGCTCCTCACCCACATGGTCAGGATGCGTCCCGATCGCGCACCAGACGCGCAGATCTGGCGCGTCAAACCGCGTCAGGCCAATCTGCGTGTCAGCCTGAGAAAACCGCGTTCCGATCGTAATCATCCCATCCAGACCAGACTGCCGCGCGATGTCCAGCGCGGCAGGCACATCGTCAAGACGGTCCAGATGGCAGTGACTGTCAATCAGTCCCGTCATTCTGCTTCCTCGACGACAAAGCGCGGGAACAGCCCTTCCGGCTTCGGCAGTGTGCGGCCACCCGGCAGCGGCGTTTCAAGAGCCGCAAATGTGCGCTCGCCCTCTTCCACACCAAGCTGCGTCAACATCTTGTCCATGGTGTTGGGCATGTACGGCTGAAGCATCGTCGCGATGCCACGGATTACATCCAGTAGCACACGCAGCACATGCGCCATCCGCTCCGGATCGGTCTTCTTCAGCGCCCAGGGAGCCTGACGGTCGATGTACGAGTTAGCTGCCCGAATGATCTTCCACACTTCCTCAAGCGCATCCGTAATCGCCTTGCGTTCGATCTGCTCGCTCATGAGCGTTGGCAAAAGCTGGACTGACGCCAGAATGGTCTGATCGTCTTCCGTCAGCGGGCCGCGCTCCGGAACGACTCCCCCAAGATTACGCGCCACGAGGCTCAGCGTCCGCTGGCAAAGATTGCCAAGATCATTCGCCAGTTCGACATTCGTGCGCGTAATCATGGAGCGACGGCTGAAGTTTGAATCGCCACCAAACGGCACTTCCCGCATCAGGAAGAATCGCAGCGCATCCAGACCGAACTCATCAGCCAGCGCCTTCGGGTCCAGAACATTGCCGAGAGACTTGCTCATCTTCTCGCCTTCGACCGTCCACCAACCATGGGCAAACACGCTCTTCGGCAGTTCGATACCCGCAGCCATCAGGAACGCCGGCCAGTACACGCAATGGAACCGGGCGATTTCCTTACCGACAATATGCAGGTCAGCCGGCCAGAACTTCGCACGCGGATCATTCAGGTCCGGGTAGCCCACAGCCGTCAGATAGTTGGCGAGCGCATCGAACCAGACATACATGACGTGATCCGGATCGTTCGGAACCGGAATGCCCCATTTGAAACTGGTCCGGCTGACGGAAAGATCCTTCAGCCCCTGCTTCACGAAGCTCTCGATTTCCCGACGGGGACCATGCGGTCCAATGAATTCGGGATTGTCTTCATACAGCTTCAGCAGACGGTCCTGAAACTCGGACAGCTTGAAGAAGTAGGACGGCTCCTTGACGCGCTCTACCGGCGCACCGGACGGAGCAACCATCGTGCCATCCGGCTTCTTGACCAGTTCGTCTTCGCCAATGAACGCTTCATCGCGCGTAGAGTACCAGCCTTCATACGCGCCAAGATAGATATGGCCGTTGGCCGCGACCTTCTCCCACAGAGCCGTTGCGGCAGTCTTATGGCGCTCATCCGTCGTGCGGATAAATTCATCCGTAGAGATCGCCATATCCTGCTGCATCTGTCGGAACGAAGCAGAAATCTTGTCGGCATAGGCCTGCGTGTCCATGCCCTGAGCGGTCGCGGTCTGCTCTACCTTCTGGCCGTGCTCATCCGTCCCGCTGACGAACAGGACGTCTTCACCATTCAGGCGATGGAAACGGGCCAGAACGTCAGCCGCGATGGACGTATAGGCATGTCCGATATGCGGAGCGCCGTTCACGTAGAAAATCGGAGTTGTAATGGTGAAGCGCCGCGTCATGTCCACTCGTCTTGTCATGCCTGAGCCATTCACATCCCGGCAGCGCGTTCCACTGCCTGACGGATGGCCTGAGCCTTGTCCAGATTAAAACCGTCTGTCTGCCGCTTCAGTGTATCAAGTTCTGAACACTGACGGGCAGAAGAATCAGCAAGAAGCAGATCGCCACGTCGTGCAGCCGAGCGTGCGCGTTCTGCTAACCCCTCGCCTAGCAAATCGCAGAGCAATGCGAAACCTTCCGTCTCCCGGGCGATCCGGTCAATGAGAGGGAGCATCTCTGCAGTCAGAGCCTTCCCGGCCAGAATTTCCGCCACAAAACCCGCAATGGCTCCATCCCGGTCCTGCGCCAGAAACAGTGCCCGTCCCGGTGAACCATGTGCCCTTACCAGCACATCCTCGGGTACATCTGGCAAAATAGCTCTCATGTCCCGATCTGAAACGGGAGACAGCGCCAATGCCCGACAGCGGCTGCGGATCGTCGGAAGAAGCTTACCGGGAGACGCTGTGGTCAGCAGCAGGATGGCCCGCGACGGTGGCTCTTCAAGGATTTTCAGAAGCGCGTTGGCCGCAAAACGGTTTAGAAACTCCGCCCCGTCCACAATAACCACACGCCAGCCGCCTTCGGTCGCCGTGTGATGCAGAAAAGACTGGACCGGCCGGACATCCGCAGCCGTAATTTCTCCGCGCAGACGCCCTTTTTTCTCATCAACCGCACGGGAAATTTCCAGAAGATCACCATGTGTAGCGGCTGTAATACGCCGACCAGCAGGTGAGTCGGGATCTTCCCCGTTCAGAAGAAGACGCGCCAGACGAAACGCCAGCGTCGCTTTCCCGATCCCTGCAGGGCCGGAAATCAGCCAGGCATGATGAAGACGCCCCGAGGCCAAAGCAGTCCGAAAAACATTTTCAGCCTCTTCATGGCCCCGAGGTTCAAACGTGTGCCGAGGATCTGTCACGCGCCAGAAACACTCGCCGTCTGATCCAGACGTTGTAGTACGGCTTCAAGCAATGCACGGCTGACAGCCTCTGGCGTGCGACCAGCATTGATACGCTTCACACGTTCTGGCTCTGCACGAGCAATCGTATCGAACCCCGTCAACACACGCTGATGAAAAGCCTCAGCCTGACCTTCATAACGATCCGTCCGACCACCCCGGCTTTCCAGACGCTCAAGCGCCTGTTCCCGAGGGAGTTCCAGCAGCAGTGTCAGATCCGGCTCGCGCGCCACGAGACGCCGGGCGCCCATGATGAACTCCAGACGTTCCGGTGACGCATTCCCAACGCCGTAGCCCTGATAGGCCAGCGTCGAGTCATGAAAGCGATCGCAGACAACAATCGCACCACGCGCAAGAGCAGGCACAATCAGATTATCCAGATGGTCACACCGCGCCGCCATATGCGCCAGCACTTCCGCACGCCAGGAAAATTCTTCTTCCCCGAACAGAAGCAGATGACGGATGGCTTCCGCGCCCGGTGTCCCGCCCGGCTCACGGGTCAGGATCGTCTCGTAACCTCGATCTCGAAGCGCATCCGCCAGAAGGCGCGCCTGCGTGGATTTCCCCGCGCCTTCGCCACCTTCCAGCGTGATGAAAAGGCCGTTTTTAATTTGCAGGGCCATGACCAAGGCGCGCCATTGCACGTCCAACCAGTCCGAGTTTCGCAACGGACGCGCCAGCCTGAAGCGCCACACGAATATCCGCCATGCCCGGCGCTGAGATCACGATCGCCCCACAGGACTGCCCAGCAACAACCGGCGCAATCACGGGTGACGCATAATCCACTGCAATGTGAGAGCGCTGCTGCCAGCCCACCGGCATCGTCATCACGATGTCAGCGCCAGCCACGAGCGGAACAGCCTTGCGCTCCCCCATCCAGACAGGTGCATGATCGACAACCTGCCCCTTACGGAACAGAGTCGCATTTTCAAAATTTGCGAAAGCCCACGCCATCAGACGCTCGCCTTCATGAGCGCGCTCATTGCTGGACGCCGTGCCGTTAATCACAACAATGACGCGATTGCCATTGCGGTTGGAGCTGGCGCAAAGACCGAACCCACCTGCATCGGTATGACCTGTCTTCAGACCGTCAGCGAGGCCCTTGTCCACAAGGACGTTCCGGTTGCCCTGCTTGATCTTGTTGAACAGGAACTCGGTTTCACCGAAGAAATGATAGTACTGCGGAAAGTCGCGGATCAGATGCATGGCAACGGTCGCTACGTCATGAGCGGACATGTAATGCCCCTCAGCTGGCAGACCCGTCACATTCATGAAGTGCGAGTTGTTCAGCCCGATCTTGGGCGCTTCCTCGTTCATCATCGCGACGAAACGTTCTTCAGACCCCGCAATACCTTCAGCCAGCACAACGCAGGCATCATTGCCGGACTGGATCACCATGCCCTGGATGAGATCCTGCACCGCAACGCTCTCACCAAGCGGCACGAACATCTTGGAGCCCTGCGTCCGCCAGGCTTTCTCGCTGACAGGAAGCGTCTGCTCCAGACGAAGTCGTCCGGTCGCCAGCATCCCGAACACGATATAGGCCGTCATCATCTTCGTCAGGGACGACGGTGCCATACGTTCGTCAGCAGACTTGTCCAGCAGGACTGCACCCGTGTCGAAGTCCACGATATAGGCCCAGCGCGCCACGGTATCGAACGGGCCGATCGGCGTATTCGCAGGTGTTCCAACTGGTGTTGCGGGAGCAGCAGAGGCCGCAGCTGCTGCGGCCTTCGCGTGGCCAGCATGATGATGCGGGCGTGCCAGTGCACTCAGCGGCCCCCCAAAAGAAGCACAGGCAGCAAAACCTGCCACACCACCGAAAAGAGAGCGTCTAGTCCGCACGTTCGTCCCCAGTCTTTCAGCCTTAATCACGGCCGTCATTCCACAATGATCCGCGCGCCCTCTACCCCGCACGCATGGGTCCGGTCCAGTGCCGCATCGGCCTGGGCGGTATCGGTATAGGGTCCGGACCTTACACGCCAGTCCAGACCTCCCCCATCAGGGACGCGCTGAACTTCGCCGGAGCACCGCGCCGCAATACTGGCAGCAGCCCCGCGACCGGAAAACTTGCCTAACAGGACATAAAGCCCCGTAGGTCCCGGATTACTCTGCGACCACGTGACAGGCATCGCGGCAACCGTTGATGCAGCCTGATGCCCCTCCGACGAGTCGCTTCCATAGGTCTTCGCCGTACCACCATCGAGAGACTCTGCACGAACCTCTCCAACCGGGGCGGATTGAACATCCAGATGAGGCGCGCCAGTCAGTCCTTCAACCAGAGCCCGGCTGGCGGCTTCTTCTTCCGTCACCTCTACAGGTGTATCGGCGGTCATCCCAAGAAGATCCGCAGCTTTCGGAGAGAGCGCAATAATTCGCCCAGCGCTTTCCGGACCACGACGTGTCAGCCGGATACGCACAACCCGTCCGTTGATCAGATTGCGAACCGTCACAACAGCAGGAAGCTGCAAAGTCTGATGGGATCCCGTCATGCCATCCGCGGACCAGACCTCTCCGTCCGACGCGAGGTGCCCTTTCAGAGGCGTTTCGCGTGTGGCAAGACCGGTCGCGCGGTAATCAAACTGCTCATAGGGATAAAACCACCCCTGCGGACCCTGCCACGCGTTTCCCAACTCGTAATGAGGGTGCGCGACAGGCACAGGCGCGTCATCCTGATGACAGGCGCCAAAAAGAGGCAGAAACGCCAGAAGTG
This sequence comes from Gluconobacter japonicus, assembly GCF_015244665.1. NCBI lineage: Bacteria > Pseudomonadati > Pseudomonadota > Alphaproteobacteria > Acetobacterales > Acetobacteraceae > Gluconobacter > Gluconobacter japonicus. The sequence goes on along the minus strand of NZ_JABCQN010000003.1, from coordinate 199,047 downwards.
GCGCGCAATTACGGAGTAACAATGCCGGTTCCCAGAAGACCTACGCCTAGCGCGTAATAATCAGACGGATTGTAACGACGGATCACGTTGAAATTATGGTAAACCATGAAGGCCTGCGTGCCCGGACCATCCGGCTGAACAATCGCCCCTTTGACGTCACTCCGCGAGAAGCGGGCACCATCTGCCCGGCGAACACCGAGAGACATCCATTCCGCCAGAGACTTCGTATTGGTCCGTCCGATCTGGCTCTTGTCCAGCACATTTGCCAGCGTGACTTCCTGCCCCCAGGGCTCATAGGGCTGCCAACCACATTTGCCCATATAGTTGGAAATGGAGGCAAACACATCTGGCTGGGACGTCCAGATATTGCGCTTTCCGTCTCCGTCTCCATCTGCCGCATAGCGCAGATAGGCACTTGGCATAAACTGGGCCTGCCCCATGGCTCCGGCATAGCTGCCCATCATAGCTTCAGGGGAGATATCCCCGTCGTTCAAAATCTGGAGCGCCTTCATCAGCTCTCCCCGGAAAAACGTGGAGCGGCGACCATCAAAGGCCAGTGTCGCTAACGCATCAACAACCGAGAACGTGCCGGTGTGTGCGCCAAAACCCGATTCGAGCGCCCAGATCCCCATAACCGCACGATCATCACATCCGAACCGCGCACTGATCGGAGCCATGATGTTTCCCACACCAGCGTAAACAGTGCGCCCTTTCTGAAAGCGCGACTCTGGCAGAACACGATCACGATACTGCGCCCAGGTCAGGGTAAACTCAGGCTGATGACGATCAAGCTTCAGAACCTTGGGGTTCGGCTCCCTCGTCAGCGACAGCGCGCGCGTTACGACAGCGGAAGACAGCCCCTGAGCCAGCGCCTGCGTCCTCACCCCTTCAAGAAACGCGCCGTAATCCTGTGCTTCAGCGGAACGTATTCCCATCGCCGCGGCTCCGGCGACAGAGGAAAAGGCGGCAAGAAGGTTACGTCTTTTAAGCACTGGACTATCAGCCCCCACAGGGTGGTTCATTTGCAGCGCACGCTAGCAACCTGTGATGCTCCCCGCCAGCCTCCCATCCTTCTTTCCACATTCAGAAGGGTGAAACCGCAACCGTGAGATTGTCGCCAGCACGCCAACATGCGACATCAACGTTCCATGATCATGGAACATCCCCCGGCATGATAGCCATTGGCCCCGCTCTGGCGTCGCAGCCTGCCTGGCTGAAAGCCGTCAGCATCATTGTGGGGACATTCATCCTCGAGGATGTAGCCACCGTCCTGTCAGGCGTTGCAGCCCGTGCCGGACATGTCAGCATAGCACTGGCCCTTGGAGCGCTCTGGTTCGGGGTCGCCGTCGGAGATCTGGGGCTCTACGGCCTTGGAACTGCCGGAGCACGCTGGCCTTCCCTACGTCGCTTTCTGACCCTCCCCAAACAGGAACGCACGCAGGACTGGTTCTCGAAGAACGTCGTCCGCATCGTGGCCATCTCACGCTTCGTGCCCGGCGCACGCCTCCCGCTCTACACCGCCTGTGGCTTCTTCCGCGCGCCTTTCCTGCGCTTTGCCCTGACGGCCGTTCTCGCTACGCTTGTGTGGACAACACTGTTGTTCCTGCTGGCCATGCGGATCGGCGGCTGGCTTCTGGCACACCAGGGAGGCTGGCGCTGGGCCGGACTGGCGGGATTTGTTCTATGTATTGTCGTTGTCGGGCGTCTGATCGCCCGTATCCAGACCGTGAGCCAGTAATTGAATGTCCAAGACAGAGACCGAGCAAAATCCCCTTTCTCTTTTTGAGTTCTGGCCGGGTTCCATCTTCTACACGCCTATCGTCCTCTACTGGATTGCCATGGGCCTGAAATACCGGGATCTCAGTATCCCTACGGCTGCCAATCCACGCATTGAAACAGGCGGTCTCTGCGGTGAGAGCAAATCATCGATCCTCGATATGGCTGGTCCCGTCGCAAAGGACGCCATTGCGCCCTACGCGCTTTTTCAAAGCGGTCCTGGATCAATGGAACGCGCTCTGACAGCAATGGAGCAGTCAGGTCTGTCATTTCCCGTCGTGGTAAAGCCTGACATTGGCTGCAATGGAACAGGCGTGAAGCTCGTGCGTAACCGCGAACAGATGGAAGATGTTCTTCCGCAGTTTCCGGAAAACGTGGCGCTGATGGTCCAGGAACTTATTGATTGCCCTGTGGAAGCGGGCCTGTTCTACATCCGCCATCCGGATCAGCCGCAAGGGCGCATTACCTCAGTGACCTACAAGGAAGCTCCTGTTCTGACGGGTAACGGTCACTCCACCATCGAAGAACTCGTCATGCGTGACCCCCGCATGGGTCAGGTTCCCCAGCTTTATCTGCCGCGCCTTGCAGGCCGGGAGAAAACAGTGCTAGCCGAGGGTGAGCAACTGCCATTGGTTTTTGCGGGCAACCATTGCAAAGGGTCCGTGTTCCGGGATGGCCGCGCAGACACAACACCGGAACTAACGGCCCGGCTGGATGCCATCATGAAAGACGTTCCAGATTTCTATTTTGGTCGGGTCGATGTGAAGGTGCCTTCAATCGAAGCTCTTCAGCGTGGGGAAGACCTGCGGATCATCGAGATCAATGGCGTCGGCTCTGAAGCTATTCATATCTGGGATCGACGCACAACTCTGTGGGAAGCCTATCGCGCCCAGTTTTCCCACTATCGCCAGACATTCCTGATCGGTGCAGCCAACAAGGCCCGCGGATGGAAGACCTCTGGCGCGTTCGGAATGCTACATTCCTGGCGCAAGCAGCGTCGCCTGCTCGCGTCCTATCCGATGAACGACTAAGGGAACATCAGTTCCCAAGGTTACCACCACCGAAGATATAATTGCTGACCTGCTGTTCCAGAGACAACTGATCGCGGGTGTCCTTGATAACCCCGCCAGCAGTCAGCGTCTTCGGGTCTTTGCCTGGCTCGATCTGAAGAGCGTTATCAGACGTCATGCTGGGCGCACCGATCCCAACAGCCGTATCAACAGGCAGGTGAAGACGTTCATCAACCGAGAATGCCACGTCAGCCATCTGGCTCTGCGGATCCAGGCGGATGGACTGAACACGCCCAACGGTCACTCCCGCCAGATCAACATCCGCACCCGGCTTCAGACCGTTGGCCGAATTGAACTGGGCATGCATGACAATGCTGTTCTGAACCGGGTCCTTGCGCAACTCTTTACCGTAAACAAGAAATGCCCCGGCAACGACAAGAACAAGGCCACTTGCCAGAATGGCACCGCCGCGCCCGCTGTATCCTGACTTCATGCCGCGCCTCAACTTTCAGAAAACCGAATAGAAGGGCGAGTTAATCTGCCCCCAGAGCCCGGTCAAGGTTGCGTCCCTTCGCCCCATCAGGCAAGTGACTTCCTTTTACGCCCATCCGTGCAGGCTCCATGACGCTTTTCCAGGCCATCATCCTCGCCATCGTTCAGGGTATCACCGAGCCCTTCCCTGTCAGCAGCCTCGGTCACGCCGTTCTGCTCCCCGGTATCCTCCATTGGAACGTGGACGAACATTCAGACATGTTCCTACCGTTCCTGACGATGCTCCATGTCGGAACCCTCGTGGCCCTGGCGGGTGTTTTCTGGCGCGACTGGATGGCCATTCTTCGCGGGATGCTTGGTCTGCACGGTCGATACAACCAGCTTGAGTCGATTCGGATCTTTGGTCTTCTCGTTATTGCGACAATTCCGGCTGTCATCTTCGGCGGCCTTTTCGAACATCGCCTCCGGGGCATATTCGGAGCCCCTCTGGCCGTCGCAGGGTTTCTGGTCCTGAATGGCCTTCTGCTTCTGGTTACCGAATGGCTCCGCAGACAGCGTGGACAGGCAGATCACCGCCCGATCTCTTCCCTGTCTCCCAAGGATGCCCTGGTGATCGGGTTCTGGCAGTGCCTTGCCCTGTTCCCAGGCCTGTCACGCTCAGGCGCCACGATGAATGGCGGCCTTCTGCGCGGGCTGGATCATGGCACAGCTGCCCGCTTCTCCCTTCTTATGGCCCAGCCAGTCGTTCTGGCCGCGACGGTCAAGGAAGGGTGGCAGATGCGGCACATGACGATCTCTCATGACGTCATGTTCCAATGCGTCGTAGGTGCCTTCGCAGCCGGTATCACCGCGCTGATCTGTTCTCTCCTGATGTTGCGCTTCTTCCGCAATCATGACGAATGGGCTCTCAAGCCTTTCGGCATTTACTGCATTATTGCCGGTCTTCTGGCAGGCGTTCTCATCGTTCTATAAACCTTTCCAGACGCCGCTTTTCCCGGCAGATTAGGGATCATGCCACTTCCGATACAATCCAGCGCATCCGCCGCCACAACCGCCCGTCGAAAGAGTCTCGAACAGATCATGTCCGAGAATGAATCGCATGGGCTGAAGCGCAGCCTCACGGCCACACAACTCATCCTTCTGGGCGTAGGATCGACAATCGGCGCTGGCATTTACGTCATGACGGGGACTGCTGCTGCTGAATATGCCGGCCCATCCGTTCTCATTTCGTTCGTTGTTGCAGCCTTGGCATGCCTCTTTACGGCTTTCTCTTATGGAGAACTGTCCTCCACGTTGCCTGTCTCCGGCTCGGCCTACTCCTACGCCTATATTTCAATGGGCGAAAAAGTGGCGTGGATCGTAGGATGGCTCCTGCTTCTGGAATATGGAATTTCCTGCGCTGCCGTGGCCGCTGGTCTGTCCGGTTACGCGTCGTCCCTGCTGGCCGTCTTTGGTATTCACCTACCTCAGTCCCTTATCCAAGCCACTCTTCAACCGGTTCCAGGATCGGAAGGCTCCTCCATCAGCGGAGGATGGAGGCTGGATCTAATCGGGTTAACTGCCGTTTTCCTGGTCACGGGTCTGCTCGTTCGAGGCATTGAGGAATCCGCCCGGGTCAACACGATCATCGTCTTTCTGAAAGTGGGCGTTCTTGCTTTGTTCGTGGCGTTTGGCATTCATGCCATTCATCCTGCAAACTGGCATCCTTTCATCCCAGCCAATCAGGGCGGCTTCCACTACGGCGTCAAAGGTATTTTCCGGGCCGCCTCAGTCATCTTTTTCGCCTATGTCGGCTTTGAGGCCGTCTCCACAGCATCAGCCGAGGCCAAAAACCCGACCCGAGACGTCCCGGTCGGGATTATTGGAAGCCTGCTGATCTGCACCGTCGTGTATATGATCGTTGCCGCAGTATTGCTTGGCATCGTCCCTTATCGCGAACTGGACGTACCGGACCCGCTGGCTATTGCCGTGAAAGCCATGAACACGCCGTGGCTGGCCATCTTCATCAATGTCGGCGCAACAATCGGTCTCTGCTCGGTTCTGATGGGGCTTATGTATGCCCAGTCCCGCGTCTTGTTGACCATGAGCCGTGATGGCCTCATCCCTGCCCTGTTTGGCAAGGTCCACACACGGTTTCGCACCCCATGGCTTGGCACCATCGTTCTCGGTCTGGTCGTGGCATTCATGACCGCTACCCTGCCCATCGACATCATTAGCGATCTGGTCTCCATCGGAACAGCTGCCGCTTTCGGCATCGTCTGCTTCACAGTCATCTGGCAGCGAAACACGCGGCCAGACATTCAAAGACCCTTCAGCGTTCCCTTGGGCGGGTTCCGTATTCGTGGTTTCTGGGTTGGTGTAACGCCCCTGCTAGGCATCATTTTCTGTCTACTTATGACCATCCCCCTCGTCACAGACATGATTCATGCAGTGGCCAGCGGTAACCCTGTCCCTCTGCTCCTTCTGACAGGTTATGTAGTGCTGGGTGTCATGACGTATGTTCTCTACGGACGCCACAACTCTACGATGGCGCCATAAATCCTGCCTGACGGATAAAGACGTTACAGACTGACTTCTTTATCCGTGTCACCATAACGCTGCATGAGTGCCCCGAAAGACTGGCCTGCTTCATCTTTCCATTCCAACCACCCGTTGGATGACCGACCCAGAAGATAATTGGCGGGCGTACTGGGAGACTTGAAAAGAGTGTCCCGTGCAAAAACAACACGTGGGCCTTCAAGTTTCAGCACACCCTGATCAATCAGAACCTGACGTTTCTGAAAAGAACTGCTCTTCAGAAATGCTTCGGACACGTCCGCCCGTCCATAAGAGCCAGCAAGAACCACTAAACCCTCTTCCGTATAACGGGCATGTGCTTCAACACCTGAAGACACACACAATAATTCCTGACCGTCCTGGTTAGCCTGAACCTGCTCCCCAGGCACATCTGACGGCAAAGACGGAACCGCCATGCGGCGCCTCACCAACGGATCAAAGAGTGGATAACCTAGCGTCGTCAGAAGAATATCCAGTGTCTTGAAAACCTCCTGACATTCCGCCTCCATTGCCGGCGGAGTATGAGGCTTACTGCCAGCCGTACCATTCTCAAGTTCGAAACGCTGCGCTTCCGTGGCACGACTAATGGCCAGCCATTCCAGATAATGACCGTGAGTAACAGTCAGATTCTGTGTCCGTGACAGGACGACGACAGCCCTATTCCAGAAATCTTTTTTCTCATTGTGCTGCCTTAACCGCATCCCAAGATTTCCGGTCTGCCCAATATAAGCTTTCGCAGCCCCGCTTTCTTCGTTCTCACCAAAAAGAAAATAAACACCGACAAAGTCCGATTCTGGCATCAGGAGAAACGCGTCCAAACGAAGACGTGGCACTTCCACAACCTGCACGATCCTCGTCGTGATAGCTGCCATTCGAATACCTTGCGGATCGCCGGAAGGTAAAAAAATCTGAATTGTCTGCGGATGATCCAACATGAACTTTTCAATTTCCTACTTAAAATAAATGTTTTGTCACAATTTCAGATACAGAGACTGCACGCAACAAGCGGGGCAAAAAAAGCCACTGGGTCCCAGTGGCTTTTACCTTTACGCGCCGGGCGTACCCGGCCCCATATAACTGCCTGGCGGAGGGCGATCGATCTTGGGAGATAGCAATTCGCTGGGCCATGCTTCCTCTCCCGGCCTCGGGGGCATCATCGCAAAACGCGCACGAGGCAATGCCTCAGGACATTCTTCCCGAATACGGGCAATGATTTTCTCCCGGATGTCACAGCGCAGATCCCAGCTTTGTAACGCATTCCGGGCACTGGCAATGATACGGATAGACATGACCTGAGCATTGCAATCTGCCACCTGCACATCAAAAACCTTACCATTCCAAAGCGGGCATGTGCGGATGATTTCGTTCAACATCTCCCGCACCTTGTCCATCGGCGCTTCATAATCCAGCCAGAGGAACACTACGCCGATGATCGCCGCGGAATTATGGGTCCAGTTTTCGAACTGGTTTTCCAGAAAGTAGGAAATCGGGACGATGTGTCGGCGCCAGTCCCACACCCGAAGGACAACATAGGTCGCGTTGATTTCCTCAACCCAGCACCAGTCCCCGTTGATGATGACAAGATCTTCCATACGAATTGGCTGTGTCACTGCAATCTGCACGCCCGCAATCAGATTGGTCAGCAGACCACGCGCAGACAGACCAACGATCAGGGACGCGGCACCGGCAGAGGCAAAAAGTGAAACACCGTATTGTTTGACGGACGGAAAAAGCATCAGCGCGGACGCCACCGTCACGATACCCACCATAATTTCCGTCAGACGCCTTAAAACGCGGATTTGCGTCTGGTGCGTGCGGATCATGATGTCGTCAGTCTGTTCTCGTGACGACAGGCGATTAAGGTATGCCTCCGTCATGATCCGGAACACGATAATGGCCGAAAAGCCAAAGGTCAGGACAAGCAGAAACAGGAAAAACAGCTTGAGATCCTGCTCCGTCTCATAAGAAAAACCCGTGGCAGCCGGGAGTGCGGCCAGCATGGCAAGAAGTGCAACCATGATCCGTGTTGGACGACGAAGAGCCGCAACAATTTTCCGGATAAGCGCTGCACTTCGGGAGCCGGGAATACGCAGCGTCAAAGACGTGACGAGGTTTCCGCAATAGAAAGCGAGAATACCCACGACCGCGAGCATCAGAACGGAGACGACAGGCGCCGGAAGCCAGGTAAAATAAGACCGAACGGCAAACAGCGTGCTGACGAAATGCTGCGTCACTAGGCGGAAAACTCCTTAACAAGAGATCTGGAGAAAAGCGGAAAGCAAGCCCAGCCATAACAGATATGACCAGTGTAAAAAATGCAGTGACCAAAATCCTGCATTTTCCTCTGGATAACGTGTTGACACTCAATCAGATCCCCCTTAAAAACCCGCCTCAACGCCGGGGCAGCCCGGTGGGATGGCGGTGTAGCTCAGCGGTAGAGCAGGGGAATCATAATCCCTTGGTCGGCGGTTCAAATCCGTCCACCGCTACCATCCTTCTTTCCTAAAAAATTATAAAAAACTTTCAGGTATCTGATCTGAAAGCATTTTTATATTCTGGCGACATGATCAAGAAACCTCTTGCCGTCGTCACTATGGTTTACAATGAGCCAGAACATCTTCTGATCTGGCGCAGACATTACGGCGCGCAGGTTGGTGAACAGTCCTGCTACGTTATCGACCACGGCTCAGATGACGGATCGACAGACGCTCTCGGGCAGCTCAATCGGGTCCGAATTCCCCGCTCTCCGCAGGATGATGAACGCAGAACAAGATCCATTGGGAAGTTCTGCGAGAGTTTGCTCGAGTGGTACGACAGCGTCATCTACGTCGATGTTGATGAACTCCTTCTCCCTGACCCAGACATCTTTCCGTCCCTGACACATTTTGCCCAAGCGAATACGCGGCCAGTCGTAACCGCCACAGGCCTGGACGTCATTCATCTGCCGGAAAGCGAAGCTTCCCTGGATTATACGCGCCTCGTCTCTGTCCAGCGCCAGCATGTGCGATTTTCAAGCGCCATGTGCAAACCCGTCCTGATCCGGGCCGCCATCACATGGGCGCCTGGTTTTCATTGCTGTGCAGAAATTGCTCCCGAAATGGGCGCCCCGCTTTTTCTCTTCCATCTTCGTTATGCCGATCTGTCTTCTGGTCTGCGCCGACTAGAGCGGACACGCACGCAGCCCTGGTGCTCCAACGAAGTTGGGCAACATCAGCGAATTAACGATCAAGACTGGGAAAACATGCTCCGCGGCATGGCGGCTCTTCCCGTAGTGGAAGCCACTTTCGATCAGAACGATCAGCGTCTGCATAACTGGCGGCACGCTGTCGAGAACAGCGCAACGTCTCGAACACATGATCGCTACAGACTGGATTTACACCTGAACGGAACAGAACTCTGGCGTCTGCCAGAACGGTTTATTGGCCGGATATAAAAAAACCGGCCCTTCACAGGGCCGGCTTCAGAACTGTTACTCCGCTTCAGCCGGAGCTTCTTCCGAACGGGAAGACTCGATCGAAGGCTGATCATCGCCCTCATCCTGCCCGTGTTCATCACCGCCACGTTCACCACGCGATTCACGGCGCTCTTCATAAGCCCGCTGCCGCTGCATCTGACGCTCATTGCGCTCCTGCTGGCTCTGCTGAGCAGCCTGGTTCATGGCATTCAGAATACGAAAATAATGCTCTGCATGCTGGAAGTAGGCTTCCGCAAGGATGCGATCCCCCGTTCCTGTCGCATCCCGGCCAAGCTGGAGATACTTTTCGAAGAGCTGCTGGGCAGTTCCACGAATTCTGAGGTCCGGGCCATTGCTGTCAAACACATGGTTGCGGTTCAGAGGGGTCTGGGAATTGCTACTGCGTGGTGTCCCGCCGCCAGCACGATGATGCCGGCCTCTTATACGCTTCATATTCATCGACCCGTGATGCACTTTCCTGATGGCGTGCCCCACTTCTGCCCGTGCAGAAGGATTCGTCCGCCGCTGCCGAAAAGACGTCTGTCTATCTCGCTGTGGCTGGACACTGGCCAGCCTCTCATCCGCTGCCGGCTACTGAAAGACGGTCAACAGGAGCAACTGCATAAGGAAAAAACCGCCATTGCGGCTTCTACGACAGAATGCAGTTTCCTGTTCATATCAACTCTCAGTCTCTAAGCCAACGTCTTTCCTGAGTTTTCTGACCACTGAAGAACAAGAGCCCGTGCGATTCCACCCAAATCGTTCTGCCGCGCAACCTCCCGTAGTCCGTTAGCGCGACCGATTTCTGAGACAGCATCAATCTGGCCCAGACCCATTTCCAGAATAGCGTGACCGCCCGGCACCAGAAGTGACGGAAGCGCCTGACAGAGCAGGCGATATGCATCTAACCCGTCCTGACCACCATCCAGCGCACGAGAAGGTTCATAGCGAGCAACTTCCGGCATGAGATCGGGCACATCTGCCGTTTCAATATAAGGAGGGTTGGAAATCACCACATCGAATTTTCCGGCCAAAGCGGAATCCCAGTTTCCCGCCAGAAAACAGCTTCGGTCCTGCAATCCGTTCCGGCTAGCATTCCTGCGAGCAAGTGCTGCCGCTCCTGCGGAGAGATCCACCCCCACACCCCAGGCCTGCGGATATTCCGACAACGCAGAAAGAAGCAGACAGCCTGTGCCAGTTCCAAGATCAAGCATCCTGAGAGACGCCGCACGATCCGGCCGCACAGTCAGAAGCGCCTCAATCAGAGCTTCACTATCCCCACGAGGAATCAGCGTGTCGGGTGTTGTATGGAAATCCAGCGTCCAGAACCCTGTTTCCCCGACAATAAATGCCAATGGCTCCCGTGCCGCACGCCGTGTAACAGCGCCCTCAAACCGAGTCGCATCAGATTCCGAAACAGTTGTCAGGGAAAACAGTCCCGCTGGATCACGACCCGTCGTCCACTCCAATAAAAGCCGCGCTTCCCGGCGCGGATCTTCCAACCCGGCCCTTTGCAGAACCTCTGTTGCCTGTCGAAGAAGAACATCTTTTGCAGTCATCTTGCCCGAGAACCTGCTATACCTGTCATCATGAAGTCCAAACGTGCATTCTTATTCTCAGCCCTTCTTCTGGGATGCGCCTTGCATACGGCTCAGGCCCAGTCAGAACTGCCCGGTACCTTCACCGTGACAGATGAGCGCGCTTCAGAAGAAATATCCGAAGTGTCCCGTCTTTACCTTGACGGTAACCTTGTGGCGACCTTCCGGCTGGGGCTGCCCAAATCCCGCGAAACCCGCACTATTCCCCTACCCGCCGGACGATATGACGTTGATTACGCGCTCTGCGGCGAAATCACCATCATGCATAACGGTCATCAGGAAACGCATCAGGTCAGCAGCGAAGGACAGCTCCATCATCCGGAAGGCCATACTCTGGATGCCGTCGGAAGTAACAACTTCACGGATTTCTTCCTTGTGGATTACAACGACCCCTCTGTTGCAACCCACCGACATGGACGCGCTGCTGTCTGCGCTACGCCGAGTTCCTGACTCTTAAAAGCCTTCGGCCGCAAGAAGCTCTGTCTGCTCCTCACGTGTCAGAGCATCAATAATCTCATCGAACTCGCCTGCCATGATGCGCTCGATCTTGTAGAGGGTCAGGTTGATCCGATGATCCGTCACACGTCCCTGCGGAAAATTGTAAGTCCGAATACGCTCTGAACGATCGCCCGTTCCCACCTGAGACTTACGATCTGCGGCACGCGACTCATGCGCTGCGGATCGTTGACGCTCATAAAGACGTGCCCGAAGAATTTTCATGGCCTTGGCACGGTTCTTGTGCTGGCTCTTCTCTTCCTGCATCGCCACGACAACGCCAGTCGGGATATGCGTAATCCGAACAGCACTTTCGGTCTTGTTAACGTGCTGTCCGCCCGCACCAGACGCGCGATAAACGTCGATCCGCAGATCGTCGTCATTGATCGTCACGTCCACTTCTTCCGCTTCTGGCAGAACAGCAACAGTCACCGTCGATGTATGGATACGGCCCTGACTTTCTGTGGCCGGAACGCGCTGAACACGGTGGACGCCTGATTCATACTTGAGACGGGCAAAGACGGAACGGCCGGAAATCGTCGCCATGCCTTCCTTCAGGCCCGCGACTTCGCTCTCGGCATATTCCATGACCTCGAACCGCCAGCCGTTCTGCTCGGAAAACCGGCGATAGGCGTCAAAAAGCTGGGCAGCAAAAAGCCCGGCTTCATCACCACCTGCCGCCGGACGGATTTCCAGAATGGCGCTGCGCTCATCAGCAGCATCCTTGGGCAGAAGCGCAATCCGTAGATTGTGCTCCAACTCAGGAATTTGCGCTTCTATTTCTTCAAGCTCAACCTGAGCGAGTTCCTTCATTTCAGGATCAGCAAGAAGAGCCTGGGCCCCTTCCCGCTGCCTCTCGGCAGCCTGCCAGGCCTGAATGGACTCGACGACAGGTTCAAGCTCCGCATATTCGCGCGAAAGACGGGTGAATTCTTCTCCCCCCATTTCGCCAGACGACATCAGAGCCTGAATTTCTTCCGAGCGGGCAACAATCCGCTCCAGCCTGTCATCAAATGCCACGTCTCAGGCGCCTTTCAGAGCCTGTACGAGGTCGGATATGGCCACTTCCTGCTGCTCGCGGGCACCAAGGTCCCGAAGCTGTACGACACCGCGCGCAAGTTCTTCATCGCCAAGAACAACCGCATGGGACGCACCAGACTTTACGACGCGCTCCATACGCTTCTTCATGTTGCCCCGCGTCTCGATCTCCGCACGTAAACCGGCTTCACGAAGAGCACGTGCAATGGCCGCCCCCTTGAGAACCGCTTCATCGCCCATGGGAACGATCACAATACCAGCCGCAACGGAAGGCGTTTCTTCCAGCAGAAGCGCCAGACGCTCGATACCGCCAGCCCAGCCAATCGCCGGAATGGCAGGGCCACCCATCTGCTCGACCAGACCTTCATAACGCCCGCCAGCCAGAACAGTACCCTGCGCACCCAGCTTGGTCGTCACGAACTCGAACGCCGTGTGACTGTAGTAATCAAGACCACGTACGATCCGCGGATTCTCAACGAATTCCACGCCAAAGGCCGTCAGGTAAGACCGCAGATCATCCCAGAACTTACGAGACTCATCGTTCAGATAGTCTGCAAACGCCGGAGCATCCGCCAGAAGCGCCCGATCCTGCTCGGATTTGCTATCCAGAATACGCAGAGGATTCACCTCAAGACGTACCCGGCTCTCTTCCGAAAGAGCATCAGCATGCTGGCGGAAATAGGCCACCAGAGCCTCCCGCCATGCCTGACGGGACGCAATATCACCGAGCGTATTCAATTCCAGAACAACATACTCGGATAGACCAAGAGCCTTGAGGATATCGTAAGCCATCGTGATGACTTCAGCATCCCGAAGCGGCCCTTCAGCACCCAGCAGTTCCGCACCGATCTGGTGGAACTGGCGATACCGCCCCTTTTGAGGACGTTCATAACGGAACATCGGTCCGTGATAGAACGCCTTCTGAGGCAGGGACTGGGTGAGGCCATTTGTCACGAGCGCACGGCAGATGGAGGCCGTGTTCTCGGGACGTAGCGTGATGCTTTCACCGCCCCGATCCTCAAACGTATACATCTCCTTGGACACGACATCGGATGTCTCACCGAGCGTACGGGAGAAAACCCGTGTGTCTTCGAAGATTGGCGTGCTCCATTCCTCAAACCCATAGGCTTCAAGAACCGAACGCGCCGTCTCCACCACATGGTGGTGGCGGCGCATGGTGTCGCCGATGAGGTCGTGTGTGCCGCGAGGCGGTTGCAGTCCTGACATCAGTGGCTCGCCGGATCCATCTGCTTGGCGGCTTCAGCGGCAGCAGCAGCTTCGGTCTGAGCCTTGTCCGCCTCGATAGCGGCAACCTTGGTTTCCACCAGATCCACAATGTGCTCGATCATGTCTTCGGCTGGCATCGTATGATCCTGGCGACCAGCAGAATAAACCATGTGGCGGCCAGAGCCACCGCCGGTCACACCGATATCGGTCATGAGGGCTTCACCCGGACCATTCACAACGCATCCAATGATGGAGAGCGTCAGCGGCGTCTTGATATGCTGGAGGCGATCTTCAAGCGTCTGAACTGTCTCGACCACGTTGAAACCCTGACGCGCACAGGACGGGCAGGAAATGATCTTCACACCGCGATGACGCAGCCCCAAGGACTTGAGGATGTCCCAGCCCACCAGCACTTCCTCTTCCGGAGGAGCCGAGAGCGAAACACGCATCGTGTCACCCACGCCTGCCCAGAGCAGATTGCCCAGACCGATGGAAGACTTCACCGTACCGGCACGCTTGGACCCAGCTTCGGTAATGCCGATATGCAACGGATGATCACAGCAGTCTGCAAGCTGCTGATACGCAGCAACTGCCATGAACACGTCAGACGCCTTCACGCTGATCTTGAACTCATGGAAATCATGGTCCTGCAGGATCTTGGCGTGCTCCAGAGCACTTTCGACCAGCGCTTCCGGGTTAGGCTCACCGTACTTTTCCAGAAGGTGCTTTTCCAGCGAACCGGCATTCACGCCGATACGGATGGAACAGCCGTAATCCTTGGCGGCGTTCACGACTTCACGAACACGCTCGGCACTACCGATATTGCCCGGATTGATACGCAGACAGGCTGCACCGGCCTTCGCAGCTTCGATAGCGCGCTTGTAGTGAAAGTGAATGTCCGCAACGATCGGCACGTTCACTTCGTGCACGATCTCCTTCAGGGCTTCCGTGCTAGCTTCATCCGGGCACGACACGCGGACAATATCTACACCTGCCAGTTCGGCCAGACGGATCTGGTCGATCGTCGCCTGCGCGTCGGATGTCAGGGTGTTGGTCATGGTCTGCACGGAGATCGGCGCATCACCACCGACCGCAACCTTGCCGACATGAATCTGGCGCGACTTGCGACGCTCGATGTGCTGATAGGGGCGGTAGCTGCTCATGATTTACCTCTTCGTGCCCGGACAAACCGGGTCCTGTGGGTCAGGGGCTTGGCCCCTGTTTAATGCGATGGAGACGATTGATCCAGTTGCCGGGCGTTCAGATCGTCAGCAGAAAGTTCTGCGGAAGGCTTTGCAGGCGCTTTTGCCCGATGCGGTACAGGTTTCACAACAGATGCAGGACTATCCTGCGATGCATCAACCGCCTCAGGAACAGCAGACGGATTTAACGGCTCAGGCGTAGGTTGCGCAGGCAACGCAACACCATTGCCAAATGCCCCAGACTTGATGGCTTCTGCCGTAACCTCGACGTTCCGGCGAACCTCACCCTGACGCCCAAGAGGCGCACTGGTCGTACCATCCGTTGAAAGAACCACGCCTCCGGCATTGCCAAACGACATTCGGAAAGGAGCACCCGCTGCATCGCCCTGCCAGCTTTCTCCGGCTTTGAGAACACGCGAGACAAGAACATGACCATCCTTGTCCTTGACCTGCATCCAGACAGGAGCAAGCAGACGCACAACAACTGATCCGACAGGCACAGCCGGCGCAGGTGTTTCTGCTGGCGTATTCGTGGATGGTTCAAACTGGTCCGAAGCGCTCTGCTCCGTATCCTCGGAACCTGCAGCAGTGTCTGCCGGCGCCATGGCTGCAGGCGCCGACTGCACCTGAGGCGCCGGGGTCCCCAGTTGAGACGATGGCGCAACCTGCCCCGCCACTGGCGCTGTTTCAGACGACGGTATGGTGACAGGAGCAGCAGACGACACACCATGCGCCTCAGGCGCAGGTGCACGCCCTGGCATAACCGATGCAACCTGCGGCGAGGTCGTTGCGGGCGTTGCAGCGCCTGGCATCAACTCCGCAACAGCCGGAACCCGTCGATCAGCCGGACTTTCATGCGAGGCAAACCGATACCAACCCGCATAGGCGGCAACGACAACAACAAGCCCTGCCCCAACCAGAAGCCCAATGGGTAGCCCGCGCTCTCCCTCCGGTTGAGGAAAAACAAGATCCGTCTTGCGGTTAACAACACCGCGATATTCCTGACGGAAGCGTGCAACCAGACCATCAGCATCCAGTTGCATGGCATGAGCATATGTCCGCAGGAAACCTACGGCATAGGCAACACCCGGCAGGGACGACAGATCATCCGCCTCCAGCGCAACCAGAAGACGGCTCCGGATCCGTAGCCACTGAGCCACATCCTCAATCTGCCACCCCAACTCCTCCCGACGCGTACGCAGGATCGTTCCAACACTCGGCTGGTCTGAGCGAAGCGGCATCGTGCGAATATCGGAAGGAGGGGACATGGCTGAATAACCTGATCAGGCGGGGGCGTGAACGCGGTCTTCCCGCTTTGCAATGGCTTCCACAGCCTGCTCCACGAGCGTAGCGATGATTTCGGACACCGGACGGATCTCCTTGACCATACCGACAGACTGGCCAGCCATGACAGACCCGTTATCGACGTCCCCATCCATCACGGCGCGACGCAGCGCACCAGCCCAGAAATGCTCGATGGAAAGCTGAGCATCTTCCTTGCTCACATCGCCATTCTGGAACTTCCGGATCGTTTCTGCCTGATGCTTCAGGAAGCCACGGCTACCCGCATTGGCAAGACCACGTACCGGAATGACCGGGAACTGCTCATCAAGCTGCACGGATGTCACGGCATCACGGGCATTGGCTCGCAGGAACGCCTTCTTGAAGTTCTCGTGTGCGATGCTCTCCTGGGACGCCGCAAAGATCGTTCCAAGCTGTGCGCCGGAAGCGCCCTGCTCAAGATAGGAAACGATCGCATCGCCACGACCCAGACCACCTGCCACAAAGACGGGAACGTCCTTGATGTGCGGCAGGATTTCCTGTGCCAGAACCGTCAGGGAAACCGGACCAACATGGCCACCCGCTTCCGATCCTTCAATGATGAGGGCTTCAATACCCAGCTTCACCAGACGCTTACCCAGAGCCAGCGCAGGCGCAAAACCAATCGCGCGCGCTCCACCATCACGGACACGCTTGATCGTGGCACTGGTCGGCACACCACCCGCCAGAACAACATGGGAGACGTTATGTGCAAGACATACGTCCACCAGCCGATCCAGTTCAGGATGCATGGTGATAAGGTTCACACCAAACGGGCGCTTCGTCAGAGCCTGCGTGGCAACGATTTCTTCCTCAAGGCGCTCCGGCGTCATCGCACCGCAGGCAATCACACCAAAGCCGCCAGCATTGGAAATGGCTGAGACAAGATTGCGCTCGCTCACCCAGGACATCGCGCCGCCAAGAATGGCGACTTCGCTGCCCAGAAAGTCACATCCCGGCTTCCAGAGGCGGTTCAGGGTTTCGCGGGCGTCCGTCATTGCACTCACGTAGAGGGTTCCTCTTTCTTATCCAGCCCGTACGCGGTGTGCAGTGCACGCATCGCAAGCTCTTTGTATTCCGAATCAATCAGGACGGAGATCTTGATTTCGCTCGTGGAAATCACCTGCACGTTGATCCCGCGCTCCGCCAGAGTGCCGAACATGGTCGCAGCAAGTCCGGCATTGGAGCGCATACCAACACCGACAACACTGATTTTCACAACGTTGTGAGATGTCTCAAGCTCACCGTACTGAATATCGGCATGAGCCTTTTCCAGAACAGCGCGGGCAGCCGCCTCGTCGCTCTTGCCGACCGTAAAGGTCATGTTCGTCATGCGGTCAACGCCCGTGCTCTGCACGATCATGTCCACATTGATGTTTGCCGCAGCCAGAGGTCCGAAGATGGCCGCTGCGATGCCCGGACGGTCCGGAATACGCCGGACGGAGAGCTTTGCTTCATCATGCGAGCTGGCAATGCCCGCAACCAGTTCCTTCTCCACGATCTCGTCCTCATCCACCACAATCGACCCACTGTCATCATCCGTCTCGGAGAATGACGACAGCACACGTACACGGACCCCTTCACGCATCGCCAGCCCAACACTGCGGGTCTGAAGTACCTTGGCGCCTACGGAAGCGAGTTCAAGCATCTCTTCATATGTGATGCGATCCAGCTTCCGCGCACGCTTTACGATACGCGGGTCCGTCGTATAAATTCCATCAACATCCGTATAGATGTCGCATTGATCCGCATGGATAGCAGCGGCAATCGCTACAGCAGATGTGTCCGATCCGCCACGCCCCAGTGTGGCAATCCGGTTATCCGGGCCTACGCCCTGGAAACCAGCGATAACCGGCACAACACCATTATCAAGGCATTTCAGCAGTTCAGTACCGTCAACACCATCAATGGATGCTTTCCCGTGCGCGTCATCTGTCACAAGCGGGATCTGCCAGCCCTGAAAAGAGCGCGACGGAACGCCAATAGCCTGTAACGCAATAGCCACAAGACCACTCGTGACCTGCTCGCCAGACGCTACGACGGCATCATATTCCTTTGGGTCCGCCAGCGGATCCAACTCGGCACAGTATCCAACCATCTGATTGGTCACACCCGCCATGGCTGACACGACAACAGCCACCCGACGCCCAAGCGCATGCTCGGCCTTGACCCGCTGCGCAACGATCCGGATGCGTTCAATATTTCCGACGGATGTACCGCCGAATTTCATGACGATCGTTTTCCGTTTCCCGCTATCCACAGACATGGAAAGAGTATCGGCACGACCCGAAACCTGGTCGTGAACGGGAGTATCGGACATGGACATCGCGGATAAGGCTCCAGTACGTGTCTGGCGTTGCGCGCTCGGGTCTGGCATCGGATACGGCACAAAACAGATTTGCCGGCCGGTCTTCTGAACAGACTCTGCCGGTCCACATACTCGTCTCGCCACGCCGCGTCCAGCCGACGGCATCATGCGGGCACACAGAAGGACAGTTCTGATGGCCTCAGAAACCGTTTCCGGAAGCACCTCACATCGCTCTTCCGTTTCCGATTCCGAAATCGCCCATTTCAGTGCGCTGGCCAAGGACTGGTGGAATCCGCGCGGCCCGATGGCCCCTCTTCACGCCATGAACCCCCTGCGTACAGACTGGGTCTCTTCCCGGACGACTTCTCTCAAGCCGTCCGAAGGAAAACGCCTTTCCCTGCTCGATATCGGTTGCGGTGCAGGCCTCGCCAGCGAAGCCTTTGCAAAACTGGGGTTCGAGACGCTCGGCCTTGATGCAAGCCCGGACGGGATCGAAGCCGCTCGCGCGCATCAGGCTAACTACCCACTGCCACCGAGTGCCGCCCCCCTGACCTATCGCAATGGCAGCGCAGAAGATCTGGTCGAGGAAGGCGTACAATTCGACGTCGTGTCAGCTCTGGAAGTCATCGAGCACGTCAACGATCCGCAGGACTTTCTGCACATGCTTGCAGCCCTGACCCGTCCAGGCGGCATGGTTGCCGTCTCCACAATGAGCCGTACGCCGCGCTCATTCGCCATGGCAAAGCTGGGCGCGGAATACATTTTGCGGATGCTGCCCGTCGGCACACATGACTGGAAGAAATTCATCAAGCCGGAAGAACTGGCAGCCATGGCCCGTAACGCCGGTCTGCGCATGACGGATATTGCTGGCATGAGCTACCTGCCCCCGCGCTGGCGCACGACCCGCGACACTGGCGTGAACTACATCGCGATGTTCACGAAGGGCTGAAACAAAAAAGGCGCTCCGGAGAGCGCCTTTTTTATGGAAGGTCAGACCTGCGTGTTCATGAACGCAAACGTCGTCGGGCTACCGACAGGCGTAAAGTTCTCAGTAAACGCAAGCTGTCCGGTGTTCTTGTCCACCTTGAAGGACGTCACCGCATCCGAACGCTGGTTAGCGCAGAACAGGAATGTTCCAGACGGATCAAACATCATGGCACGGCCGTAATCAGCGTGCATCCAGACTTCATCCTGCAAGGACAGTGTTCCATCCGCAGCAATCGCGAACACAGCCAGCGAATCGCCCAGACGGTTTGACGCATAGACATACTTACCACTGGCCGAGATCAAAATTTCCGCAGCCAGCGTTGAACCACGGAAGTGCGGTGTGACCGTGCTGACAGTTTGAATATTGGTGATGACACCCGTCAGCGGATCGAAGCTGGAGACAACGATCTTCGAGTTCTGCTCACACAGATTATACATGATGCGCCCCGAGTGATTGAACTCGAAGTGACGCGGCGCAGAACCAGGCTCCATATCGTAATACGGCGTCTTGGCCGGAATCAGCTTTCCGGTCGTCAGGTTCAGTGTCCAGACATAGACCCGATCCAGGCCAGCATCATCCGCAATCACAAATCGCCCACTCGGATCAGAGCGGATCATATGTGGATGGGAGCCCGAATGATCCGAAACTGCGAAGTTGCCCTGCGGGTTGTCGGCTGCACGCTCTGGCTGACGCGGACCAGTGTTATGAACGACGTCCGTTGCCTCTCCCAGAGAACCATCGCTCCGGATCGGCAGAACGGCCACACAACCACCCACATAATTCGCCACCAGCACATAACGCCCTGAGTGGTGAACACTCAGATGCGCTGGAACGGCTCCGCCGGAACTGACCACGTTCAGCTTGCGCAGGGAGCCGGTCTTCTGATCCACGGCAAATGCCGTAACAGACCCATGCCCATCCTTGTTGTAATCATCAATCTCGCTAAGAGCGTACAGGAAATGATTATCCGCAGACAGCGTGATGAATGAAGGACTGGCAATATCGGTATAAGTCGTGATCGGCGTCAGAACGCCGGATTCACGATCCATTTCGAAGACGGCAATTCCCTGCCCGTTTCCTGCTCCGCCAGGCGGAGCATGCTTGGTGTATCCGCCGACGAAACAGACTGTCTTGGAAACAGGCTTCGGCGGCGGTGGCGGAACGGGAATGACTGTGGGCTCGTCCGCCGCATGAGACGTTCCTGCAACACCGGTTGCAACGGCACCAGCAGCAAGTCCAAGCGCAAAATCGCGACGGGAAACGGGGTGGGACATAATGGTTCCACGATCCTTTCAGTTTGGCAGATGCCAAGGCCACATCGGACCTGCGCATTTCTGAAAGACCATATCAGAAGGATACGGTCTGCCATGATAGTTTCTCAGTGAGACTGCGGAGGCATCTTGCACTGCGCGCCAAAGGCGCCACCGGTATACCGGGTCCAGGTCTCGGTTTTCCCCAACAGAGGCATTCCCAGAACATAGCCCCGCAGCTTCAGGACATTCGGCTCCGAAAGCCAGATGTAGGCCTGATAAACACGTCCGCTCCGTGGATCAAGAATGTGACCACCCCATTTGTGGTCTTCAACTGGTACAAAGTCTGTCAACATCCATAAGCCGCACTCAGCTCGACCCCAGGTGTCTTTCGGCATTTCCCCATCATAGTCCATGCCGACCAGCTTGCCACACAAGGCATTCCCGTTGCTTCCACAGCGTTCGATCGAGAAGACACCATCCTTCCCGCCGGACAACCAAAGACCCAGTTCAGAAGGACCGGCAGCCGAAGAGACATCAGCGGTTGCCGCGGCCCGCCCCATTGAAGGAGACAGACACGCCAGCAGACCCGACAGGATCAATCCCCACCGCACTCAGACACCGCCAAGCAGGGAATCAAGCCGCCCTGCTCGATCCAACGCCACAATATCATCGCACCCGCCGAGAGGCGTTCCGTTCACGAAGACCTGCGGAACAGTCCGGCGTCCCGACCGCGCAATAGCCTCCTCCCGCTCCCGCGTTCCATGCGGCGCATTAATCTCTTGGAAAGCTACACCCTTCGATCTGAGAAGATCGACAGCATGAACACAGTATGGGCATCCCGGCTGCGTGAAAATTTCGATTTTTGACATATGGTTTTTTACTCCTCGGGATACGGAACATCCCGTTCATCGCCCTTGCCGGTCCGGGCTGCAACGAGAATATCCACCGATAATGCTCCCGCCTTCAAGAGTGCATCCGCGCAGACCGATGCCGTCGCTCCGGTTGTCAGCACATCATCCACCAATAGAACGGCCTGCCCCGCAATTCGTTTTTCACGCCCTGGCCGAACAACAATCGTATCTGCAATTTCAGCATAACGTTCTTTTGGAGAAAGCCGAGCAAGCGCTCTGGTTGCCCGCTTACGCTCAAGCCCATCCAGTAAAGCAGGAACTTTGCTGCGACGCGCCAGTCCATGAGCAAGAAGCGCGGCCTGATTGTAACGACGCCTCCACAATTTCCCCCGGTACATCGGCACAGGCACCAATACTGTTGCCTGATCCAGCAAGGCTATTCCGGCCCTTCCCATTTCCCGGGAAAGGACGGCTGCATTTTCCGTTCTGTCAGAATATTTCAGAGGAAGGATCATCCGCCGCGACCAATCATCATAAACAAAGGCCGCGCGCCCCTGACGCCAGACGGGAGGCTTCAGTTGACAGGAAACGCAGATTTTTCTGGCCCCCCCATAAGTCTCATTGACCAGTGGTGTCCCACACCGGTCACAGCAGGGGGAGATAATGCGCCGGGCGGAAGAGAAACAGTCAGAGCAGAATGCTCCATCTGTCATGACATCGGCCCCACACCCGGAACAGACTGGCGGAAGCGCCAAATCAAGAAGTGTCCGGCAACAGCGAGAGAAAAACGGCGGCAGTATGCTTCGCAATCAGGACTGCACCAGCTTTAGCGTCACCCGTGAAGCGTCAATCAGAACCTTGCCTTCATTCTGAAAATTAACGGTCACACGCTCCGCAATTGCAGACTGAACCTGTCCCCAACCCCACTCCGGATAGTCAGGGTGCTGCACGATCTGGCCGGGCTCTAGAAAAGACTGAAATGGCATGGACATCTCGTTGTCCATGCCATGAAAAGACCCTCAGTGCCCAGCGTTTTCACCAGAAAAATCTGGTGCCATAAGACCTGAATTTTCAAGCTGAATCGCCAGAGCCTGCTTCAGACGGTCAAGTCCTGCTGAGGTCAGGGCTTCTGCCCGAGCCACCAGAACCGCCTGGGTATTGGACGCGCGCAAGAGCCACCATCCGTCCTCTGTATTAACGCGCACACCATCGATTTCAGAGACGTCAGCACCTTCACGCCGAAGGCGCTTTGCAACTTCAGCTATCACGTCAAATTTTCGCGTATCGGCACAATCAAAACGCAGCTCAGGCGTGCTGACTGTTTCTGGCAATGCACGTCTAACCTGTGAAAGCGGCTGCCCCAGTCGAGAGACAATCCCTATAAACCGTACCGCCGCATAGAGCGCATCATCGAAGCCATACCATTTATCGGCAAAGAAGATATGCCCCGACATTTCGCCCGCCAAAGGGGCCTTTGTCTCAGCCATTTTGGTTTTTACCAAAGAATGGCCGGTCTTCCACATCAGCGGCTGACCACCTGCTTTCTCGACTTCATCAAAGAAAACCTTGCTGGCCTTCACATCCGCAATAATTGTCGCGCCGGGATACTCCCGAAGCACATCACGGGCCAGAAGCACCAAAATCTGGTCCCCCCAGAGAATTTGCCCCTGATTGTCAACCACACCGATCCGATCTGCGTCACCATCAAAGGCGATGCCAAGATCCGCACCTGTGTCCTTAACCTTAAGAATCAGATCCTGAAGATTTTTGGGAACGGTAGGATCGGGGTGATGATTCGGGAAATGGCCGTCAATTTCAGGAAACAAGACCGTATGTTCACCTGGCAATTTTTCAACCAGCCGACACAGCACGTCGCCCGCAGCAGAGTTACCATTATCCCACACGACCTTGAGCGGGCGTGACCCATCGTAATCCTGAAGGAGGCGGGCAATATAAGCACAGGAAATGTCTTCACTGCGCGACGTTCCCTCAGTCGCGGGAACAACATTTCCTACTGCAGCCAGATGCCCCAGTTCACGAATCTGGTCTCCGTAAAACGGCTTACCAGCACTCATCATCTTGAAGCCGTTATAATCCGGCGGGTTATGGCTTCCCGTAACCATAATTGCGCCGTCAGCCTTCAGGGCAACGGACGCAAAATAGAGCATGGGCGTCGGGCCGCAGCCGATGCGGATAACGTCCGCACCAGATTCTACGGCGCCTTTGACAAGGGCATCTTCAAGAGCAGGAGAAGACAACCTTCCGTCAAAACCAACGACAACGCTGCGCCCACCCTGCCGGATGACCATGCTCGCAAAAGTACGACCAATCGCAAAAGCGTCTTCAGGGTGAAGCGTTTTTCCAACAATCCCGCGAATATCATATTCGCGGAGACTGGTTGGATCAAAATCATGTCTGAAAGACATCAAACAGCGTCGACATACTTCTTGAGGAATGCCTTCACCGCATCACCCAGATCAGGGCGATCAATCGAGAAGGCAATCTGTGCTTCCAGGAAGCCGGCCTTGTCACCACAGTCATAACGCGTGCCTTCATAACGCAGACCATGGAACGGGACATGCCCGATCATCTTGGCCATGGCATCCGTCAGCTGCACTTCGTTACCAGCGCCACGCTCCAGCTTGGAAAGGTGCTTCATCACATCAGCCGTCAGCACATAACGACCAATGATCGACAGATTGGACGGCGCATCTTCAGGATTTGGCTTCTCAACCAGACCCTTTACTTCCACGAGGCGGCCGTCGTCCGCACCAACATCCAGAATACCGTAACGGTTGGTATGCTCGCGCGGCACTTCCGTTACGGCAACGACGTTGCCGCCTGTCTGATTGTAGGCATCGACAAGCTGGGCAACACAGCTGCGGCCGCTCTTTACGATGTCATCCGGGAGAAGGATAGCGAATGGATCGTTACCGATAAAGGACCGGGCACACCAGATGGCATGACCGAGGCCCAGTGGCTCCTGCTGACGGACAGCCACAAGTGAGCCAGCCTGCACACTGCTGGGCTGTAGGGCTTCAAGCGCGCTCTTCTTGCCACGCTCTTTCAGCGTAGCTTCAAGCTCGTAAGCGATATCGAAATAATCAATCAGGCTGTCCTTACCGCGCCCGGTGACGAGGCAGAATTCTTCGATGCCAGCTTCACGCGCTTCGTCGATGGCGTACTGGATCAGCGGCTTGTCGACGACAGGAAGCATTTCCTTTGGCATAGCCTTGGTCGCCGGAA
Organism: Gluconobacter japonicus; assembly: GCF_015244665.1. Lineage (NCBI taxonomy): Bacteria > Pseudomonadati > Pseudomonadota > Alphaproteobacteria > Acetobacterales > Acetobacteraceae > Gluconobacter > Gluconobacter japonicus. The sequence goes on along the minus strand of NZ_JABCQN010000003.1, from coordinate 174,233 downwards.
GGAACCGAGTTCCAAGTCCTGCAACGGGAAGGACTGCTTTCTTCAGGGGCTTGATCACGAAACCTCACACATCAGCCAGAACAATCATCCGATCGCCGAGCCGAAGCTCACAACGCTCTGATGAAAACATAGAAAGGCATAACGGTGGATTAGCCGTCTGGCAATAAAATGGCACAGACGCAAAACACCACACTGGATGCCTTAACTCTGGCATTCAGGGGGAGTTTTGTTTTTGTGATTTTTTCGAGAATTTTTCCATTCCCCTCAAAAGGGAAATGGTGCGGCCGAGAAGACTCGAACTTCCACGGGGTTGCCCCCACAAGCACCTCAAGCTTGCGCGTCTACCATTCCGCCACGGCCGCCCCGTGACAAACCGTCTTGTGTAGTGCAAGACCGTCCGGTGAGGGGCGATATAGCCGAAGCCTGAAGCGAGAGCAATGACCAGAAACGATATTTGTGCAGAAATTTTGTGGAAAAAATCAGACGGGCTGACACCTTATCCTGAAGCCCTGGATTTCATGGCGACCCGTTCCCGTCAGATCCATGAAGAGACTGCCTGCCCTCTTGTCTGGCTCGTAGAACACCCACCGATCTTTACCGCCGGAACATCTGCCCGGCCGCAAGATCTCTACAACCCTCATGGATATCCAACCTATAGCGCAGGGCGCGGGGGACAATGGACCTATCATGGGCCCGGCCAGAGACTGGCCTATGTCATGCTAAATCTTGGCCAGCAAAACGGTACCATCCCGCCACGTGACTTAAGAGCGTTCGTCAAAGGGCTGGAACAATGGATCATCGAGACGCTGGCACGTCTCGGCGTGAGGGCTTTCACCCGTGACGGGCGCATAGGCGTCTGGACCGTTGATCCTGTGAGCGGTCAGGAGGCAAAAATTGCTGCGCTTGGCATCCGCGTCAGCCGCTGGGTCAGTTGGCACGGTGTCTCGATTAATCTTGACCCGGCTCTGGACGATTTCGATGGAATTGTTCCCTGCGGCATCCGGGAATTTGGCGTCACGAGTCTTCGCCGCTTCAATCCAGCCCTGACCATGCAGGATCTGGACGAGGCGCTGGCCGCAGCATGGCCAGCGCATTTCGGATCTATCCCCCAGGAGGAGTGAAAACCGTGGGTGTGAACGCCACACCCTCCTCCACGCTGTTCAATGACACGCTGAAACGGTTCTGACGGGCATCCACGCCCTGAAGACCCATCAGGGACAACTTACCGTCCATGTCAGAGAACTGAAGCGTCAGAAGCCCCTGAGACGGGTTGTTTGCCTCAGCCACGGAAATCTGAAGCGATCCCTGCCCTCGCCTCACATCCGTGACCTGAATATCCCGATCAAAGCGGATCGGATGATGCAGAAGCAGGCCCAGCGGATTCCGCTTCAGAGACAGATGCGTCACGGCCCCACTGTCCATGTCATCCAGCACAAGATGACCGTCACCCGCGACAAGCTCCATGATGTGTGGAGTTACATAGTCGAGGCGCAGATGCCCAGGCATGTAAACGAATCGTCCAGAACTATGCCCCTCATCCGGACCAATCTGGTTGAATGACGCCCGCATCCCGGTCACACCGTTCATGTAGGTTTCAATGCGATGTACATCTGCCTGTTGATCAGCAGGAAGATGGCCATAGCCGCTCGTGGCGCAGCCAGACAGAAACAGAAGAGTCAGAAGAGTCAGAAGAGCACGCTTCATGGAGTGGTTTCTCCGTGGAGAACAAGAGACAGGGCGTGTAGTCCCGTTTCAAACTCCCCGGCGAGCAATCCGTTCACCAGACGATGCCGGGCAATCCGGTTCAGACCGTCGAACTTCGCACTGGTGATAGCGATATTGAAATGCGTTTCTCCTGGATTTCCCAAAGCTTTTGCCCCGGCATGATGAGCGTGACGGGCACTGTCGTCATGAATTTCCAGAGCACTGGGCGCCAGTTCCCGCGTGAGAATTTCGGCAATTCTGTCCCGTCTTGTAAGGGGCTGTGTCATGGTCAATTAAATCCGACTTGGTTTGTCCGCTTGCATCAGGCGGCTCACATTGCCCATATCAGACACCATGCAGCGTAAATCTACCAGACATCGGGCCTTTGACCCCGATCCAGAGGCACCGGACCAGACCTGCGACCATCCGGGCTGCACGGAACGTGCCGGCTATCGTGCACCCCGTGGGCGGGATGCCCTGCGATCCTACTTCTGGTTCTGCCTTGATCATGTGCGCGAATATAATTCCCGCTGGGATTTCTACCGTGGCATGACACCCGGCCAGATCGAGGCCCATCTGCGCGCAGATACGTCCTGGCAGCGCCCTTCATGGAAACTCGGTACCGGCACGGCCAACAAGGCTGAGTTCAACGAAGAGGATATTCTCGACCCGCTGGATATTCTCGGCGCCAGCCGTCGGAATCGTGCCGAACGGGCCAAAGAAAGTGCCAGACAGCGCGCCACAGCCAGTGGGCCACCAGAGCCACTCCGCCAGCCGCTGGCGACACTGGACCTCTCCTGGCCTGTATCGCTGGATGACGTAAAAACCCGCTATCGCGCCTTGGCACGTCGTCATCATCCGGATGCGAATATCGGTGACCAGAAAGCTGAAGAGCGTTTCAAAGCCATCGGAGCCGCCTATTCGGTTCTGAAAACGCATTTCAGCCGCGAATCAGAGTTCGTTTCCTGATTTTCTCTCTGGAAGAATACGGCCTAAAGGCCCATCTTTTCAGAACATTCCTGAATTCAATGAAAGTCCGTCAGACCCATGAGTGATTTCGCGACGATCGACGCCCCGGAAACCGTCACCACTGCTGAAAGTTCAACAGTGCCAACCAGCGTTCTCGGTGCGCCTGACCTCATGGTATCCTCGCGTGAGGTCTTCTGTATCAAAACGGATATTCAGGTGCCCGCCTATTCGGTGCGGACCGAGCACGTCCCCGATATCGACGAGTCCTACAAGTTCGATGAAGACACGACCCGCGCCATTCTTGCAGGCTTCGCATACAACCGCCGCGTTATGGTTCAGGGCTTCCATGGTACCGGCAAGTCGTCCCACATCGAGCAGATTGCTGCGCGCCTGAACTGGCCCTGCGTCCGTATCAACCTCGACAGCCATGTGTCGCGTATTGACCTGATCGGCAAGGACGCCATCGTCCTGCGGGACGGCAAGCAGGTGACGGAATTCCGTGAAGGTCTGCTGCCATGGTGCCTTCAGCATCCTTGTGCACTGATCTTTGACGAGTACGACGCCGGACGTCCGGACGTGATGTTCGTGATCCAGCGTGTTCTGGAAGCAGAAGGTCACCTGACCCTGCTCGACCAGAACCGCGTGATCCGCCCGAACCCGGCGTTCCGTTTGTTCTCCACGGCCAACACGGTTGGTCTTGGGGATACGACCGGTCTGTATCACGGCACCCAGCAGATCAATCAGGGTCAGATGGACCGCTGGAACATCGTCGCCACTTTGAACTATCTGCCGCTGGAGCAGGAAGTCGCCATTGTCACGTCCAAGCTGAAAATTGGCGCGGACGACAAGGACCGGACAAAGATGGTCGAGCGGATGGTGGCTCTCGCCAACCTGACACGGGCAGGCTTCATGGCTGGAGACATTTCTACAGTCATGTCTCCCCGCTCCGTCATCGCGTGGGCAGAAAACGTTCAGATATTCAATGACGTGGCTTTCGCCTTCCGCCTCACTTTCCTGAACAAGTGTGACGAAGCAGAGCGCGGGATTGTGGCCGAGTACTATCAGCGCTGCTTCAACGCCTCCCCGGTGGAGTAAAAAGCCTTGTCCGCGCCCAAGAACTCCCCTCCTGACGAGAACCGTCAGGAGGGCTTCCGCCGCGCCACCATCGCGACCCTTCGCGCTCTCGGCGGTACGCCCGACCAGAACGTGGACTTTCAGGGCGTGGTCGTGGGCAACCGACTGCCAGCCCCTCCGGCACCAGACTCGATTCAGCTGCCTTACATGTCGCGCAGTATGCACGACCGCGAGATCCAGAAAGTCCGTGGGGCAGCCGATGCCGCGGCCCTGAAACTGCGTCACCACAAAGATGGACTGGACGCACACTTCTCCGAGCCACAGGCTCAGGAAGCCTATACCGCGCTTGAGCAGGCCCGCTGTGAAGTCTACGGCTCCCGGCATATGGCAGGTGTCCGGGCCAATCTGGATCAACGCGTCATCCAGCAATGCGCCGAGGCCGGTTGCAATCGTATGGCGACCAAGGACGACATGCCCGCCGCCATGGCACTTGGCTTTCTGGCCCGCGAAGCCATGTCCGGCGAACATGCGCCCTCACAGGCAGGCCCGGCTCTGGACGCATGGCGCTCCTCCCTTTCGCCATCTGCGCGGAATGCTCTGGCTGAAATGGCCGAAACACAGGGCGACCAAACAGCGTTCGCCAAAGCGATCACGCATCTTCTTGGTGCGTGCCAACTGACCGAACTGCCGGAAGAGATTGAGCAGCAGGCTCCGTCTGATGATTTTTCAGAAGACGAGCAGCAGTCTGAAGACGATGCAGCCGTCCCACAGGAAGACGAACAGACGCCCGCAGGCGAAGAGCCGGATCAGGAAGACGGGTATCAACCCGAGAGCGGCGAAAGCGGCGTCACAGGTGAGACGGAAATGTCTTCCGACGCGCTCGATTCCCCTGAAACAGGTTCGGAAGAAGCCGCCGGCCCTTCCGATCAGACGGGCGATGGCACGGGTACGGGCATAGCGTCGTCCTACAAAGCCTACACGACGAAGTTTGATGAGGAAGTCGGGGCGGCTGATCTGTGCGATCCGGATGAACTGGATCGCCTTCGGCAGCAGCTCGATCAGCAGCTTGTCCAGCTTCAGGGGCTCGTGTCGCGTCTGGCACACCGTCTGCAACGCCGCCTCATGGCGCAGCAGCAGCGCCGCTGGGAGTTTGAGCAGGAAGAAGGCATCATCGACGCCGGACGCCTCTCCCGCGTCGTGACCAATCCTACGATGCCGCTATCCTACAAGTATGAAACCGAAATGGAGTTCCGCGATACGGTCGTGACACTCCTGATCGACAATTCGGGCTCCATGCGTGGTCGCCCGATTGGTACAGCGGCCATCTGCGGCGACATTCTGGCACGCACGCTGGAACGCTGTGGCGTCAAAGTGGAGGTTTTGGGCTTTACCACCCGTCAATGGAAAGGTGGTCAAAGCCGGGAACAATGGGTCAAAAACGGGCGCCCACCTGAGCCAGGCCGCCTGAATGATCTGCGGCATATCATTTACAAGGACGCGGATACCCCATGGCGTCGGGCTAGGAAAAATCTGGGTCTGATGCTCCGGGATGGTCTGCTCAAGGAAAACATTGACGGGGAATCACTGCTCTGGGCCTGGAAACGCCTGAAACGGCGCCCGGAACACCGTCATATTCTGATGGTAATTTCAGATGGTGCGCCGGTGGATGACAGCACCTTCTCTGCCAATCCGCACAACTATCTTGAGAACCACCTTCGTGAGGTCATCAAGCGCATCGAGAGCGATCGCAACACAGAGCTTCTGGCCATCGGCATCGGCCATGACGTAACACGGTACTATCGACACAGCGTGACCATCAGCTCCGCCGAAGACCTGGGCGGAACCATGATGGCTCAGCTGAGCGAGCTATTCACGCCCGTCGGGCAGCGACGAGCGCGATAACAGCATCCAGCATACGGTCGGTATCGGCGGTCGTGGTGCGGTGATTGACGATCGCCGCCCTCACCGCCAGCCGACCGTTAATGCGCGTCGTAGACGGAGCTGCCACACCGCTTTCATGCAAATCCTGCACCAGTTCGGACACGTCCTGATCTGACAGGTCCTCAATTCCGAAACAGACGATGTTCAGCGTCACTGGCGCCAGAAGAACCAAACCCGGTGTCGTCTGGACACGATGTGCCAGGTTCGCCGCCACGTCGCAGCACGCTTCAACCATTTCCCCCATACGATGGGAGCCGTAATGGCCCAGCGTCATCCAGACCTTGAGCGCACGAAATCCGCGAGACAGATCAGGCCCAAAATCACAAAACCATGGCGCACCGCTCGCAAGGCCACGGGGTTCACGGGTCAGATAATCAAGGGACTGAGCGAACGCGGCCGCATGCGCTTTTCGATCACGTACGAGAACGCATCCCGCGTCATACGGAACCTGTGCCCATTTGTGGAAATCAAAAGCCAGACTATCCGCTTTCTCAATACCAGAGAGCGCATTCTCAAACCGGGACGACAGACAGGCCAGAGCCCCAAACGCTGCATCAACGTGGAACCAGAGCCCGTTCTCACGGGCAATCGCTTCGATCCCGGCAAGATCATCAATCGCACCACAATCCACGGTTCCGGCCGTTCCAGCGACCATGAACGGGGTATAGCCCGCTTCACGATCTTCCCTGATCATGCGCTTCAATGCGACCAGATCCATCCTGTGATCTGCCAGAACCGGGACCCGCCTGAGAGCATTGCTGCCAAAACCCGCTAGATCGAACGCCCTCGGAAGGCAACCATGCGCGGTTGTGGCAGCATAGCCGACCATTTTACGGCCCCCCGTGCCTTTGGAGCGTAAGGAAATATCCTGCGCGCGACTGGCTGTTATGATACTGATGAAGTTAGCCATGGAGGATCCGGTCACAAGACAACCGGAGCCGCCTTCCGGCATACCCACCATGGAGAGAGCCCAACGAATAACTTCGCGCTCGACTTCATTGGCAGCATGACTGCGACCACCACAATTAGCGTTCATGCCACCCGCCAGCATTTCCGCCAGCATCCCTACGGGCGTGCCTGCCCCGTGCACCCACCCCATGAAACCCGGATGGGTATTTCCATTGCCATAGGGAACAACAAGATCCGTAAAGCGACTGTGAAGCTCTTCGAGAGACTGCCCCTGCTCGGGGAAACCGGTTTTCAGAGCGTCACGAGCGTCCTGTGGCATAGGCTGCCAGACTGGCCCTTCCCCGACCTGCTCCATACGGTCAAACAGGGCGTCAAGCATCTGGTGCCCCATCGCACGGATGCCGCTCCAGTCTTCAGGGTCCAGTCCCGCCATGAAGAGATCCTTTTCGCTACGAGATGTCCCTAGCCGCGATACAGACCTCCCGCTGCGATGTCACGCAGCAGGCTCAGAAAAGCGCTGAATAAAGGTTTGATGACGTTGAAGAGCTGCCGCCCGTAAACAGGGACAGAACGCCATCAGAAGACCCACTGCTACCGTAGAGTGTCAACATACTGGAGGGAGTAGTCGTCTTGTCCGGGTTAATCTGCAGAAGCGCCAAATACTGCTCTGCAAAGCGCTGAACACCTTTTGGAGTGCTAAGCCGCGTTAGATCCAGCTTGTCGCCCAGCAATCGCACCTGCTGATCATAATCGAGCGCACCGAATTGGGTAGAATCAAACCCAGCGACTTTCTCTGCAACCTTCAGCAGCTTTGAATCCGACATGATATTTGTAAGCTTCGTGTCAGACGTGACGGTCCGGGTGAAATAGAGTGCATCGCCCAGACCCGGCGTTTCTTCCTGAACGCTGCTTTCATATCCATTTGTCAGGTACTTCTCCGTAATGGTTGCCACTGTATCGGCGGAAGCCAGAGGGGATGTAGACCAGTCCGAAAATGCTGTGGCAAACGCTTTCCAAGACGCATTGCCACTTTTCTGAGCCAGAGAAGTGGAGGACGTCGGATCCTGTGTCATGAGTTGTTTCAGAACAGCCGTCTGATCAATATTGGACGACATGTTGTAGGCGCCAAGAACGACCTTCAGCGCCTTGTAGTTCTTCAGAAGCTGATCCGGTGTTGTGATTGAAGAGGCTTCGCTCTTGAAGGCGGTCAAAGCCTGTTGGGAGTCGGTGCTTGTCTTCTCCCATTTGGTGACGGCCGTCTGCTCATCTTTGACGATGGAGAGATACTGCGGCACCGCTGGCATGGCGGAAATGGACGAAGACATGCACACTCACCCGCAAGAAAGGATATTGGGGAACCATTGTCTCTCCATAATCCTAAGAGAGTCTTAACGGTCTTGAAGCAACACGTTGTCCAAGAGATCGGACACCACCAGCACCGAGGGCATGATGTCTTTCCGCACCTTTCTTCTGACGGCCATCGCGACGGCTCTTCCAGCCTTCGCATCCTCCGCTTTCGCAGACACACTGCCCAATATTCCCGCGTCCTGCTTCACGTATTCGCTTAGCGGCCACCAAGCTGCATCACATGGATTCTCTGCCTCAGGAATGCATGCAACCCTGACAGGCACCGGCATTGGACTGGATATTGGCCCTATCAGTCTGAAAGACCCGAAAAGTGCCGTTGAAGAATCGAAACTCGAACAGTTCAACGCGACTGCGGCCTATGCAGCCCTCAGCGCCTTCCGCGGCGGCCTAAGCCCGGCGTGTCAGGGTCAGGACGCAACCATCACGGTTCATAATATCCATGAGGGTACACCGGAAGCGTCCTGGAGTAACGTGAAGCTGTCTCGCCCCGGCCATACGATGACGATTCAGCACGCGACCATCAATGCCGTTGAGACCAATCCTGATCTTCGCATGAAGGTCAATGGAACTGGCATCCACGATTCGAAACAGCCGCTTATTCCGTCCGCACTCTCGGCTGATCTAACCATCCACGGACTTTCCGGTGCGTCACAGCAGATCACCATCAACGCCCTGCACGCTGTCTCCGGCAGCAGCACGGTCGATGGAACCGGAACCATCCAGATCGGATCTTCCGCAGCGACATCAACTGCCGACACGCATGTCAGCATCACAAACATTGCTGACCTGATCGAAAAAATTCACCAGACGGCACCAACCAAGGTCGTCACTGCCCTGACGATCGCCCGCCTGATGGGCCGCCAGAATGGCGACACCACCAGTTGGGACATTGCTCTTCAGGGTGGCGTTGTGACGGTCAATCGTATCCCGCTTCCAATCGCCGTTCCTTAAAAAGAACCGGAAGACGCGCTCAGTCCGCGTCTTCCACCTTCCGCACCAGTTTACACAGAACGGTCGTCACCTTCTTTGCAAAACCAATCCGGGTGGCGTTCGTCATTTCCCGGATCACGGCCAGCTTGTGGTCCGGGCGAATCTTTACACCCGAGTCCTTCTTTCGTGTCGCCCAGTCGATCAGCCCGGCGGGATTGCGGAACCGGTTCTTGCGGAACTGAAGCACCATGCCCTTCGGCCCGGCTTCCAGACGCTCCACACCCGCTTCACGGCACAGCCGCTTGATGAGCACCACGTCCAGCAGATTGCCGACTTCTGGCGGCAAGGATCCGAAACGGTCCACAAGTTCAGCGCGCATGGCTTCGACTTCCGCGTCCCCATTCAGAGATGCAATGCGGCGATAAAGCCCCAGACGAACGGGCAGATCGGGGACATAGGTTTCAGGAATAAGAACTGGCAGGCCCAGAATGATATTGGGCGTCCAGCTCTCATCCTCTTCTGCCTTGCGACCCCGCTCGCGGCGGAGATCCAGAACCGCGTCTTCCAGCATCTGCTGATACAGCTCGATACCGACTTCCTTGATGTGACCGGACTGCTCATCGCCCAGCAGATTGCCAGCACCACGCAGATCCAAGTCATGAGAGGCCAGCGTGAACCCTGCTCCCAGAGAATCCAGCGTCTGCATAATTTCCAGACGCTTCTCGGAAGCCGCCGAAAGCGGGTTCGTCTGCGGCCAGGTCAGATACGCATAACCACGCTGCTTGCCACGACCCACACGCCCACGAAGCTGGTAAAGCTGCCCTAGCCCGAACATATCCGCCCGGTGGATGATGATCGTGTTTACGCTGGGCATATCCAACCCGCTTTCCACGATATTGGTGGAGAGCAGGATATCGTACTTCCCATCCGCAAACTCGGTCATGACCCGTTCGAGTTCCGTAGGCGTCAGACGGCCATGGGCCTGAACAACCTTGGCGTCCGGTACGATCTCGGCCAGACGATCCGCCATCCGGTCCAGATCCGCCAGACGCGGCAGGACGCAGAAGACCTGACCACCCCGAAAACGCTCGCGCTGAATGGCCTCACGGATCATCACGCTATCAAACGGCGTAATGAACGTGCGGACAGCCAGACGATCCGTCGGGGGCGTGGCGATCAGGCTCATTTCACGCACGCCGGACAGGGATAGCTGAAGCGTGCGCGGCAATGGCGTGGCGGAGAGCGTCAGTACGTGCACGTCTTCACGCAGAGCCTTGAGCTTCTCCTTGTGAGCCACACCGAAATGCTGTTCTTCATCGATAATGAGAAGGCCTAGGCGATTGAAGGACACTGTCTTGGCGAGCAACGCATGCGTTCCAATGACAATATCAAGACGGCCATCAGCCATCTCTTCGCGCACCTTCGTTGCTTCCTTGGGCGTCACCATACGCGACAACTGGGCAATCCGGACGGGCAGGCCTTCAAAGCGGGCGACGAACCCCCGATAATGCTGACGCGCCAGCAAAGTCGTCGGGACGACAACAGCCACCTGCATGCCAGACAAAGCGGCCACGAAGGCTGCCCGCAGTGCCACTTCCGTCTTTCCGAACCCGACGTCGCCACAAATCAGACGATCCATCGGACGTCCGGAACTCATATCTTCCAGAACATCCGCAATGGCGCGGGACTGATCTTCAGTCTCCACAAATGCAAAGCGCGCACAAAATTCGTCCCACAGACCTTCAGCAGGTGCCAGCGTCGGTGCTTCGCGCATCGCACGGGCGGCAGCGGTTCGGATCAGTTCACCCGCCATAACGCGGATGCGCGACTTCATCTTGGCCTTGCGGGCCTGCCACGCCGTACCGCCCAATTTATCAAGCTGAACACTGGCCTGCTCAGAGCCGAATCGGCTCAGAAGCTCAATATTCTCAACCGGGAGAAGAAGCCGCTGCTCTCCATCATAGAAAATGGAGAGGTAATCATGCGCCACCCGACCTTCGCGAATGGTCTGCAAGCCCACATAGCGCCCGATGCCGTAGTCCTGATGAACAACCAGATCGCCTTCCGCGATTTCCCCAACCTGGGAAATAAACTGCTCGCCACGCTTCTTGCGGCGGGGCGGCCGGGAAACCCGCTCACCCAGAAGATCCTGTTCAGAGACGAAGCACAGCCGATCCGAAACAAAGCCGCGCTCCAGCCCGAGCACCAGCAGTCCAACCGTGCCGCGTGACATGCCCGCAGCAGATGGCCAGTCATCATGGCTTTCCGTGGTCAGGCCATGTTCCTGAAGCAGATGGGCAATCCGCTCGCGCGAACCGCGGCTCCAGGCAGTCACATAGGTCCGTCGGCCAGACTGCGCCCAGTCTTCTACCTGCTTGCCGAACGCCTCGAACACGCCATCACGCGACCCATCCTTGGCTCGTGCGAAAAGCGGGCCTGGACGATTGCCCGCATCAATGCCGTCCCCAAGGTCTGGTTTTGCAAAAGCGTTGAGCAGCACAGATGGCGTACGGGAGAGCATCGCGTCCCAGCCATGCCGATCCAGATACAGGCGATGCGGGGGAAGCGCGCGATAGGGCATCTCCCCTTCCCGAACGGGGACACGACGGGCCTCATAATGGTCCGCAATCATATCCAGCCGGGCTTTCAAAATATCTGGAGCGTGGCTGTCAAAACTGACGGCTGCATCAGGAAGATAATCCAAAAGCGTTTCCATCTGATGGCCATCGCCATCATGGAACAGTGGCAGATAATGCTCCAAGCCCGGATAGCGGCGACCGTCCGAGACGTTCTCGTAGATCGTATCCGACGCAGCCCCCGGGCCGAATGTATCGCGCCAGCCTGTCCGGAAGCGACTAATGCTGTCCGGGCCCAGCGAGAATTCAGAAACGGGACGCAGTTCGAACCGGGCCAGCTTTTCAGTTGAACGCTGCGTGCCGACGTCAAACGCACGGATATTCTCGACTTCATCGCCAAACAGATCGAGGCGGATCGGGTCCGGCGCACCAGACGGAAACAGATCGAAAATTCCGCCACGCGTTGCGAATTCGCCAGCTTCCATGACGGTATCCGTCCGGGTGTAACCATTGGCGACCAGAACTTCGATCAGCATGGACTGGTCCAGCATTTCGCCGGTGGCTACGCTGATGGACTGCCCTTTGAAGGCTGAACGCGGGGGGACGCGCTGCAGAAGGCTGTGAACTGTCGTCAGAACAATCCGGCGCGCCTTGGTCGGCTCCAGCAGGCGACAGAGCGTTCCGACCCGTTCGGCCACGATGACGGAATTTGGAGAGACGCGGTCATAAGGCAGACAGTCCCAAGCCGGCAGGCGCAGGACTTCGACTTCGGGCATCAGATAGGCCAGCATGTCCGCAAGGGAGGCCACGGCGGCGTCGTCCCGGGCAACATGTAAAAGCGCTCCATCATGTTCGGACAATCGCTGGCGCAGCAGGAGGGCTACGCTTCCATCAGGCACACCCCAGACGGTTGGACCAAAGGATGCGAGTGGCATTTCACGGGTCATGGTTTCGTTTTGTTCCATCCTGCTCTTGCCCTATACCTGCCGTTTCATAGCCTGACACATCAAGAGGAGCCGGGGAGCGCCCGTTGCAATGCAGTCCGAACAGCCGTCTCCAGATCTTCTTGCCCCGCTCTTCGCACCCCTGACGTCCCTGCCCGGTATCGGGCCGCGACATGCCAGTCTGCTGGAAAAGATCGCAGGCGGACGGCGCGTCCTGGACCTGCTGTTCACTCTTCCCGAGCGGATCGTTGATCGGCGCATTCTGCGCACAGTTGCCGCCGGACACAATCTCGCGCCCGGAGAAATCCTGACAACGCGTGTCCGTGTCGTTTCGATGCGCAAAGCTGCACGCCCCGGACAGCCCTCCGTCATCCGCACGGAAGACGATACGGGACGGCTGGATCTGGTTTTCTTCCAGCAGAAGAATATGCCAGCCCCGACTGTAGGTGCGGAACTCCTTGTGTCCGGCAAAACCAGCCGCTTTCAGGGCGAACTGACCATGCCGCAGCCAGATCACGTTACAAGCTGGAGTAAGCGGGACAGTTTTCCCCGACTTGAGCCCGTCTGGCCCCTGACGGCTGGCCTGTTTCCCTACACGGTACGCAAGGCCATGAAGGCTGCTCTGGCCCTCCTGCCAGATTTTCCCGAATGGCAGGATCCGGCTCTTGTTCGCAAACGACGTTGGCTGTCCTTTTCACAAGCCCTCAGGCTCATACAGGCGCCGGAAAACAGTCCTGCTGATGTGGAATGGGCGCCTCTGCGTGAGAGAGCTTTGACCCGCCTTGCAGCCGACGAACTTCTAGCTGACCAGCTCTGTTTTGGCCTCGCACGCCTCAAAGCCCGCAGCCGGTCGGGCCGAAGCATGCCGGGAGATGGCACACTCCGCGCCGAACTCAGCCGTCGCTTTGGTTACCCCCCCACGGAGGCACAATCACGCGCCATCGCGGAAATCCTGAAAGACATGGCGTCGCCCACGCCCATGATGCGCCTTCTTCAAGGCGATGTGGGAGCGGGTAAGACATTCGTCGCCATGAATGCCATGCTTCAAGCTGTGGAATCCGGCGCTCAGGCTGCACTTATGGCTCCAACGGAAATTTTGGCCCGCCAGCATTTCGAGACCCTTTCCCGCCTTTGTCCGACCGAATGCGTGTATCTGAGCGGGACCATCAAGGGTGCAGCACGCCGGGAAACGCTGGCCGCAATCGCCGATGGAACGGCCAAAATCGTTATCGGGACACATGCCCTTTTTCAGGACGGCGTCACTTTCGCGGATCTCGGGCTGGCAGTCATCGACGAGCAGCATCGGTTTGGCGTTGAACAGCGGATGAACCTCAGCGCCAAGGGCGAGGCCACAGACATTCTGGTCATGACGGCTACGCCTATTCCCCGAACACTCCAGTTGATGGAATGGGGCGAAATGAGCGTCAGTCGTCTGGATTCAAAACCAGCAGGACGTCAGCCAATCCGCACAACGCTGCACAGTATGGAAGCAATGCCGGAAATTCTCGCTGCCATCTCCCGTGCGATTGCAGATAATGTACAGGTTTTCTGGGTCTGCCCGTTGATTGAGAATAGCGAAACCCAATCCGCCGCTGCCGCCGAAGAGCGATGGGCCATGTTGAGCGAACGCTTTCCCGGTATCGTCGGGCTAGCGCATGGCAAACAGGATATCGCAATCCGCCAGGCCGCTCTTGAAGCTTTCCGCCTGGGAGAAACCCGCATTCTGGTTGCAACCACTGTAATCGAAGTGGGTGTGGACATCCCGAATGCCTCCGTCATGGTGATCGAACAGGCCGAACGATTTGGGTTGGCTCAGCTTCATCAATTGCGCGGACGCGTCGGAAGGGGGGCAAAAAAATCGTTCTGCTTGCTGCTTCATGATGGCATGGCTACGCCAACTGCCGTCAAACGCCTCACCCTTTTACGCGACACAAACGATGGATTTATGATTGCTGACGAAGATTACCGGATTCGCGGCGGTGGAGACCTTGCAGGAAATCGCCAATCTGGCCTTCCCGGCTTTCGTCTGGCTCAAGGTGCACGCCTGTCTCTTCTGGTAACCGCCATGCAGCAGGACTCCGAACGAGAACTCGGCCGAAACCCTCACCTTGAAGGATCTCGAGGAGCGGCGCTTCGGACCCTTCTGTTTCTTTTTGATCGCAACGAACCAGACCGACTTTTGATCTCTGGTTAGAAGATCGTTAAAGATAAGTGTGTAATCCAAGCGTCTGAAGAAGGAACTTTTTCTACTTCAGATGGTTACAACGGCTTCAGAATACTGGGCATTAAAGTATGACGTTAACTGGTACAGATCGGCATGCGGCCTCTCTTTCAACTGGAAACATGCCTGCCAGTTATCAACCCATTCTCAGAGTGGCTCTCGCTATTACCGGAGTATCATCGGCAGCCGTCTACAATTTTTCCACTACTACAGCTTTGCCTGTAGAGATTTCCCGTATTGGTCCATCTTTTTCGGATCAGGTTCAAAATTTCCCATTTTCTGACCTATTTCATTCTTCTTCAGTCGTGAAATTCAAAACCGAGGGCGGCCACAGTATCCACGGCGTAGCCATCGGCAATCCTGCGTCTCCGCGACAGATAGCTCTTTTGATATTCGCAAATGATGAAACCAAATTTCATTCTTCCAGCGACGCTGTACTCGAGGACATGGCCGAACTGATACGTAGCCCTGTCGAAAACTCCCCTTTCGCCATGCCTAATCGACTACAAACCCTCGAAGCCATTCAATCCCATATTGACCAAACAAAAGATCTTACGAAGCGCGCAAACTTTGGACTGATCTGGTTCAATCTCGATCACCTGTCTTTCATCAACGAAAGATATGGCTGGGATACCGCGGATCACATGCTTGAAGAGATTATCAACCGCGTTGCTAATCTTCTCCCTCAAGGCAGTTTTTTCGGCAGCATGGGCGGAGGTAATTTCGTCGTTCTCACACCACCGGGTCACACAGCAGTGACGACGCGGTCTCTTATGACATCGATCCTGCACATATCAAACAAACCCATCTGTCTTGCAGAAATGTCCCTTCCTTTTTCTCTTTCCGTCGGCTGGGGCATGTTTCCCGAAGATGGAAAATCTGTTGAAGCTCTGCTGACAGGTGCCAAGGCAGCATTGGTCGAAGCACAGAGAACTGGTGGCGGACATGAAAGACGCGCCTCAACAGAAAAAACAGAACTTCATCTTCAATCCTCCAGTCTTGAGCAGGACCTCGCCCAAGCCGCCGAGAAAAATGCCCTGTTCCTGAAATGGATGCCGATCGTCGATACAGCGTCCCAGAGAGTGATTGCCCATGAGGCTCTACTCAGATGGAACAGACCCAGTCATGGTGAGGTTTCGCCTGAACTTTTCATTCGATGCGCTGAAGAAGCCGGAATGGTAGAGGTTTTGGATACCTGGAGTCTTCGACATGCGTGCAAGGCAGCGGCACAGTGGGAAAAGCCTTACCGGGTCTGCGTCAATATTTCTCCCGTCTGGCTGGCAAGCGAAAGGCTTTCGAAACTCATTGCAGAAATCCTGCAGGAGACTGGTCTTGCCCCTAACCGTCTTCAGATAGAAATGTCTGAATCTCGTTTTTTTGGGCCAGAAGACATTACATTCCGCGAATTAGCGCGTGTTCGTGCACTCGGTGTAAGACTTGCTCTGGATGACTTTGGCTCAGGCCATTCTTCTCTGGAGCGCCTACGATTTTATCCACTTGATCAGATCAAGCTCGACAGAGGCTTCATCAAGGGGCTGGGTGAAAATGATCGCGCCAATGATGTGATGTCTTCTGTTCTGGCTCTGGCTCGCGCCCTGAACATCACAACCTGCGCAAAAGGCGTGGAAACCGAATATCAGATGGCGTTTCTGGACGCCTACGGCTGCGAGGAAGTACAGGGATACCTGCTAGGCTCACCCGTTCTAGACCAGACACAGCCTCTCTCTCGCCCCGCATAAAAAAACCCCGGAGAACCGGGGCTTCAAAATGATCCAAATCAGATCAGAATTTCACGGACAGTTTCAGTGATCCGTAATTGAACAGTCCTGCCTTCTGAGTCTTGAATTGAGCCGTCTGCCAGTTCTGGCTGTAGGACAGTCGAACGCCGTGCCACATCACAGCCACACCGGCATGAATTTCACCCACATCCCAGACTTTGTCGACATGCGGAGCATTCGCACGCACTGTGCTGCCCTGAAGGCTGGAGTCGTACCCTACAGCCTGACCTTCGACACCAGCGTAGAAATACCACGCCAAAGGACGGGTTGCACGGAAGGCATCCGTTCCATCCGTTCCTGGGCCAATTGTCGAGTTTCCAAAATCACTGTTCAGACCCTGACCGATACGGAAAGTCGCGGCCGCATCAGCATACGTACGATAGTCACCTGCTGCGCCAGATACGGCAGGAAGAACATCCATCCCGACGCCATAGAGATTCACGATCGGCAAACGCCAGATACGTCCTGCCTGAATCTGCATGATCGGCTGGTTGGCCAACTGGTGGCTCCAGCCTTTGTTCGGCGTATCACTGATCAGATTGTGGAAACCGTTCTGAACCTGGCGTCCCAAACCTGCCGGGCCCATGACACCAAACTGGATTCCCATAACCGTACGGGACAGATCCGTATCGTTAATGAGATTAACAGTTCCCAACAGAAGACCGGCGTATGGACGGTCTCCCTGCGGTGGCTGAGCCATCTGGGTTTCACGGGGCGTCATGATCAACTGCTGAAGCCCGATACTGATGCGCTGCTGACCATTACCCATCAGGAAGTGATTCAGATTCGCAAACGGAAGCGGCAGATTGTCCGTGCCCGATGTCCAGTTGATACGCAGACCCGAGGTGTAATACTGATCCGACGTTCCCTTGAGCGTTGAAACTGCATCGTTTTCACCTTGGATCGTCCAGGTCCCGTAGGGATCCTGAAGAGGGGTCGCCATGGCGGACGAAGAGGCCAGTGCAAGCAGGGCTGTGGCCCCGAGGGAAAGAGTCAGTCGGGTCTGCATAGGCACCTCTGTTCTCGCGAACGATCAGGATCTGGGGCATTTATAATGCGTCTGTATGTCATCTCCGGGCTGTGAAGCAAAGCCTTCCAGCAGGCGTGACAATCTTAAAATCCGCGCGAGTTGGGCGCTTCTCTCACTTTCGTTGTGGCAGGAGGGCAAAAAACCATGCTAGTGATTCTCTTAGAGGAAGGCGCTGGCGCTGAACTCACCTTTTTTGAAATACGTCACGGCAGGGAATTGACCCCCTTCGTGGCGCCCCAGTCTCGGGATTAGACCGTTGAGAAACAACAGAACCGACCGCAGCTTTAACTCACCTCGCCGCGGCGGGTTTGACGGGGACTATTCGTCCCAGCCGTCCTATGGTGACCGTGGTGGCTTCGGTGGCGGCGGTGGTGGTGGCTTCGGCGCCCCTCGCCGTGGCGGCGCTGGCAGCAGCTTCGTCACAGCATCCGGCCCAGAAATCAGCTCACGCGTTAAGTGGTTCAACACGGAGAAGGGCTTCGGCTTCGTGGAACTCGCTGACGGCTCCGGGGATGTGTTCCTGCACGCCAACGCTCTTGGCAACGCTGGTGTAAGCAGCGTCAACCCGGGCGCAACCGTTGTTGTTCGCATCGGTCAGGGCCCGAAGGGTCGCCAGGTTGCGGAAGTTCTTTCCGTTGACGAAAGCACGGCTGAAGCACCGCGTCCGCGCGCTCAGTTCGGCGCTCCGCAGCAGCCGCGCTTTGGTGGTCCGTCCGCTCGTCCGGGCCGTCCGGCTCCTGACCTGTCCGACGCACAGGACATCCGCGGCACCGTGAAGTGGTACAACTCCACGAAGGGCTTCGGCTTCATCACACCTGACTCCGGTGGCAAGGACATTTTCGTCCACGCTTCCGCTCTTGAGCGTTCCCAGCTTGCAACCCTCGACGAAGGCCAGACGATTAACGTCAAGGTTGTTCAGGGTCAGAAGGGTCCGGAAGCTGCTGTCATCAGCGCTGACTGATCTCCCTTCAGCGCTTTGCTGAACGAATAGAAAAACCGCTGTGGACCAAGTCCACAGCGGTTTTTTTTGTTTCTGTCTAATATGCTGTTTAGCGAGACAAAAAAGTAATTTGGTTAGTGTTTCAAAAAAACTGGCGCTACCGAAGATTTAATAATCCCTGCCCTTGCTGCGGATCAGGCGCGCCTTGTCACGCTGCCAGTCGCGCTCTGCAATCGCGTGACGCTTGTCCTCTTTCTTGCGGCCCTGCCCTAATCCGATCGTTACTTTCGCGACTCCACGGTCGTTGAAGTGAATATCCAAAGGCACGAGAGAAGCGCCCGCCCGCGTTACAGCAGACAGGTAATGGGCAATCTGCTTTTTGTGCATCAGAAGCTTACGAGGCGCTCTTGGCTCGAAACGAGACAGAACACCGCCCTGATACTCAGGAATATAGGCATTGAAGAGCCAGATCTCGCCGTCACGTTCAGCAGCATAGGCTTCCGTGATCGTTGAACGACCTAATCTGAGGCTTTTCACCTCAGGACCTTTCAGAACGATACCCGCTTCCGTCGTTTCAAGAATCGTATAATCGAACCGGCCTTTACGGTTCTGAGCGACGATCCCATGAGAGATCATGCCGCTCTTCTCTTTTTTTCCGGCCATTTAGAAATATCAGTCCAATAGATCGAGAGAACGCAGGGCTGCGTCGATTGCCTTGCGCGTTGCATCCTGAGGCTCAACCAGCGGCAAACGCAGCGTGGCTGTGCACAGTCCCAGTCTGGACATAGCGTATTTCACTGGCCCCGGGTTGCTTTCCATAAACATGGCGTCATGCAACGGAGACAGCCGATCCTGAAGGGCGATCGCGTCCTGCACGCGCCCTTCATTCCAGGCCGCATGCATCTGTGCACACAGATCCGGCACAACATTGGACGTCACGCCGATGCAGCCATCACCACCAGCAGCAAGGAACGAAACAACCGTATTGTCGTCACCAGACAACTGGTTAAGCGGCTTCTTCACGTTCCGACGCACAGCAATCGGCCGTGCCATGTTGGCCGTAGCGTCCTTCACACCCACGATATTCTGATGCTCGCCCAGACGGCCAAGTGTTTCTGGCGTCAGATCCACGACGGAACGACCGGGAATGCAATACAGGTACATCGGCAGTGGCGTTGCATCCGCAATCGTCATGAAATGGCGGTAAAGCCCTTCCTGCGTCGGCTTATTGTAATAGGGCACGACAACCAGCAGGCTATTCGCGCCCACCGAGTGAGCATGCTTTGCCATCTGCACAGCTTCGGAGGTGCTGTTTGAACCCGCACCCGCCATAACAGGCACGCGCCCATTGGATGTCTCGACGCAGTGCGCGATGATCTGACCATGCTCTTCATGAGACAAAGTCGGGCTTTCACCGGTGGTCCCTGCGGGAACAAGACCACTGGTACCGGCTTTGATCTGGCGCTCGATGAGCTTTGTCGCCACACCGAAATCGATACGTCCATCCGTATCCATCGGGGTAACCAGAGCCGTCAGCGACCCCTTGTACATGCCCGTCTCCACCATCGTCTCGCCTCTGCTCATCATGCGTTCCATCCTGCTCTTCCGATCCGTCAGCGTCATGTGCCGGAACGAGCAAGACTGCGTGGGTATGCACCCAGAATCTTCAAATTGTCGCTGGCCTGCTCCAGTTCTTTCAAAGCGGCTGCAAGCGCAGGCTGCTCCGGATGTCCTTCGACATCCATCAGGAACTGCGTCGCCGTGAAAGAGCCGTTCAGCATGTAGCTCTCAATTCGGGTCATGTTTATACCATGCCGCGAAAATCCACCCAATGCCGCGTAAAGCGCACCTGCCGTATTTCCGACCCGCATCAGAAGCGTGGTCAGCGTATCGTTCCGACTCACATCTGGAAAATTCGGTACAGGCGCCACTCGGTAAAATCGCGTGGTGTTATGCGCCGCATCTTCCACATTCCGCCTTAGAACGGTCAGGCCGTTGAGTTCACCGGCAAGGGAGGACGCAATTGCTGCATCCTCTTTGCGACCCCATTTGGCCACCAGTTCGGCAGCTCCAGCGGTGTCAAACTCCGGGACGGCTTCCAGATTCAGCTCACGAATGAGCTTGCGAACCTGCCCAAGTGCCACGGGATGCGTATGCAAGCGGCGGATATCTGAGATTTCAGTCCCCGGAACAGCAAGAAGGCAGTGCTCAACGCGCTGGAAATGCTCTCCTACAATGTGCAGGCCAGCCTCGGGCAGCAGGGAATGAATGTCCGGCACACGCCCGGCGAGCGAGTTCTCACAAGCCAGCAGAGCTTCGTCTGCGCGTCCATCATGAACAGCCTCAATCGCAGCTGCGAAACTTGCGCATGGGAGCGTGATCCAGCCCGGACAGGCCTGACGGCACGCGAGGTCTGAATAGGCGCCAGGCTGCCCCTGAAAAGCAATGACCGGCATCAGACCAACTCCTTCACTCGTTCCAGATCTTGTGGCGTATCAACGCCCTGTGGCGCATGTTCAATACGTGCGCATCCAATGGTCATCCCGGCTTCCAGCGCCCGAAGCTGCTCAAGGCTTTCCCGGCGCTCAAGCGCCGATGGAGGCAAAGACACAAAGCGTTCAAGCGCCTGCCGTCGCCACGCGTAAACTCCAACATGGTGCCAGTGCAGACCAGCGCCCCATGGGATCGGCAGACGTGAAAAATAGAGAGCCCGTGCGACAGAAGCGGTCCCAAAATCACAGGCGATTTTCACCACCTGCTCGGCATTCCGCTCCCATTCGCTCTGTACAGGCGCGGCCAATGTCCCGATATCGAAATCGCCCTGTTTGAGAGGCTCAAGAACAGCCGTGAGGCTGGCAGGCTCAATGAGAGGCAAATCGCCCTGAAGATTGATGACAACATCATGCTCGCCATCGGGGTCCACCTGCTGAAGCGCGGCGTGGACACGGTCCGAACCGCTGGCCAGGGACGAGTCGGTCAGGACACCCTGAACGCCTTCCAGTTCACTGACGGCATCGAGAATCTCCTGATTCCCAGCGGCGACCACTACTTTCCCAATTTTTGCTTCAAGAGCCCGTTTCGCAACACGGACAATCATGGGAAGACCGCCAATATCTGCAAGGGGCTTGCGTGGAAGTCGGGTCGAGGCAAGTCTGGAGGGAATGACGATGATCGGACGCATGGCCCTTCTGATGCCGCCCACCTGATCGGGCGTCAATCTCACTCTGGGTTTTCTGTGAGTATTACTGAAAGAAATTGAAGGAAAATATGACTGAAACAGTTCTGAACACTGCGCTCGCCGTCGCCGAAGCCTGTGCTGATGCTGCCCGCAGGACTGTCATCCCCCATTTCCGGACATCTTTACAGGCCGATGCGAAGTCCGATGACAGCCCCGTCACCGTGGCCGATCGTGCTGCGGAAAAGGTCATGCGAACCATTCTGGAAGAGGCTCTTCCAGACCATGCCATCCTTGGCGAAGAAAGCGGCATGAGTGGGCATAAAGGCGACTGGCTCTGGGTTCTGGACCCGATTGACGGAACCCGCGCCTTCCTGACGGGGCGGCCCACCTTCGGCACCCTGATTTCGCTCTTCCATAAAGGCCGTCCGGTGCTGGGTCTGATTGATCAGCCACTGACCGGAGAACGCTGGATTGGTGTTGCAGGACAGGAGACCCGCTTCGTCTCAGATCGCCTTCCTGGAGAAATCGGGACACGCCTCTGCCCGGAATTGAAAGAGGCCGAACTGTCCTGCACCTCTCCGGAAATCATGACCCCTGCCCATACGCCGCGCTTTACCAATCTCCAGAAGCACGTCCGCCGCACATCTTGGGGCGGGGACTGCTACGCCTACGGATTGCTGGCGCTCGGACAGATTGACGTCATTGCGGAATGCACGATGAACCCTTGGGACTGGGGCGCTCTGGTGCCCGTTATCGAGGGTGCGGGCGGTAGCATCACGGACTGGCAGGGCCAGCCCCTCAGCCTGGAGAGCGATGGAACGGTTCTGGCCTGTGGCAACCCTGCCCTGCTTCCAGAGATCGTGAGCCACCTTTCCCATTTGTGAACGATGCGTTAGGCATGACGCCCCGGTGATCATGGGCCGGGACAGGTTGGAATGAGAGCCGGAGCCTTCCGGTTCAGGACCGGGATGGAAATATGGACGCGCAATTCTCTCTCCCCAAGAACAAGATCCGCATTCTCCTGCTTGAAGGCATCCATGAGAGTGCTGTCGAGCATTTCAATGTGCAGGGTTATGCAGAGGTCACACGCCTGAAAGGCGCCCTTGAAGGCGATGCTCTCAAGGAAGCACTCCAGGGCGTGCATATGGTCGGCATCCGGAGCCGCACGCAGCTAACGAGAGAGGTTCTTGAATCCGCTGATCGCCTCATGGCGATTGGCTGCTTCTGCATCGGAACGAACCAGGTTGATCTGGAAGCTGCTCGCATGGCCGGTATCCCGGTCTTCAACGCCCCCTATAGCAACACACGTTCCGTCGCCGAGCTGGTGATGGGCGAAGTTGTCATGCTGATGCGCCGCATCCCCTCCCGTTCCGAACAGTGCCATCAGGGTGGGTGGGACAAGTCTGCCATCAATGCCTGGGAAGTTCGCGGAAAGACGCTCGGCATTGTCGGTTACGGTTCGATCGGCTCGCAGCTTTCCGTTCTGGCCGAAGCCTTCGGTATGCGCGTCCTGTACTACGATATCATGCCACGTCTTCCCCATGGCAATGCAGTTGCTGTTGCCACGCTGAAAGATCTTCTGGCTCAGTCGGATGTCGTGACGCTCCATGTTCCGCAAACACCGGACACGGATCTGCTGATTGGCGAAGCTGAAATCCGGGCAATGAAGCCCAACTCCATCCTGCTCAACAACGCGCGCGGTAATGTCGTGGACCTGGAGGCGCTGGCTGCTGCTCTCAAGGACGGCCACCTCATGGGCGCAGGTGTGGACGTTTTCCCGGTCGAACCGAAGATTGCTGGCGAGCGTTTTGTTGCCCCGCTTCAGGGTCTGGAAAACGTGCTTCTCACCCCGCATATCGGCGGCTCCACCATGGAAGCGCAGGAGCGGATTGGCGTTGAAGTCGCTCGTAAGCTGGTGGACTATTCGGATGTTGGCTCCACCATTGGTGCCGTAAATTTTCCGAGCGTACAGCTTCCGGAGCGGCCACGTGGCACGCGTTTCATGCACGTTCATGCCAACCGTCCCGGCATCATGCGGCAGATCAACGAGCTATTCGCAGCCGAGAACTGCAATGTGACGGCACAGTATCTGCAAACGGATGGTGAAGTCGGATACGTCGTCGTTGAAGCCGAATCGACCGGCCCTGACATGGATCAGCAGCTTCTGGACGGTCTGCGCGCTATGGATGGTACGCTCCGTGCACGCCTGATTTACCAGCGTTAACCATCTAGTAATATGTTCTGGCTACGATCTCGTCCCATGACGACATCCGGCCAGAACACACCTCC
This sequence comes from Gluconobacter japonicus, assembly GCF_015244665.1. Classification (NCBI taxonomy): domain Bacteria; kingdom Pseudomonadati; phylum Pseudomonadota; class Alphaproteobacteria; order Acetobacterales; family Acetobacteraceae; genus Gluconobacter; species Gluconobacter japonicus. Next base: position 150,382 of record NZ_JABCQN010000003.1, on the reverse strand, counting down.
CAAGACCACCCCCACTCTCGCCCGTATCCAGAGCTTTGCCTTCTCAGGCATCGAAGCTGTTCCGGTCACGGTCGAAGTTCAGGTTTCTACCGGTTTGCCTGCGTTTCTGGTTGTCGGCATGGCGGATAAATCTGTTGGAGAAGCGCGCGAACGCGTTCGCGCCGCTCTGACAGCGATGGGCCTCGCGCTTCCACCCAAACGTATTCTGGTCAATCTGGTGCCCGCCGACCTCATCAAGGAAGGCGCACATTTTGACCTTCCCATTGCCCTGGGTCTGCTGGTGGCGATGGGACTTTTGCCGTTCGAAGCCGTGTCTGCTTATGCCGCCGTTGGTGAATTGTCTCTGGATGGGCGTGTTAATCCAATCAACGGTGTTCTGTCAGCCGCTCTGGGTGCCGCGACAGAGGGGCTAGGCCTGATCTGTCCTTCGCTTCAGGGTACGGAAGCACGTTGGGGCAATCCAGATCATGACATTCTGGCTCCAGAAACATTGCTCGCGCTTGTTTCCCATTTTCGAGGCGAACAGGTTCTGACGCCTGTTCCACCGGCGCAGGGCTACACGCCCGATTACGGGCCAGACCTTGCAGACGTCAAAGGTATGGCATTGGGTCGACGCGCTCTGGAGATTGCCGCCGCCGGTGGACATTCCGTTCTCATGAGTGGACCGCCCGGCGCAGGAAAATCCATGCTGGCATGTCGTTTGCCAAGTATTCTGCCGGATCTCACAACGGAAGAAATGCTGGAAACCAGCCGTATTCATAGTGTCTCCGGTCTTTTGAAAGAGGGACGCCTGACGGTTCGGCCGTCTTATCGTGCTCCGCATCACAGTGCGAGCCTCCCGGCCATGGTCGGTGGGGGTGCGAAAGCAAGACCCGGTGAAGTCAGTCTGGCGCATAACGGGGTGCTGTTTCTTGATGAACTACCCGAATTCTCCCGCTCCTGCCTGGAATCGCTGCGTCAGCCTATTGAGACGGGGTCCATCTCCATCGCACGCGCTGCCCAGCACACGACTTATCCGGCCCGTTTCCAGTTTATTGCCGCGATGAATCCCTGCCGGTGCGGCTATCTGGGAGACCCGGAACGCAGTTGTCGCAAAGCGCCTCGCTGCGGTGAGGATTACAGTGCCAAAATCTCAGGCCCCATGCTCGATCGCATGGATATCTGCGTACAGATTGACCCTCTCTCCCCTGTCGAAATCAGCCGGGCACCACGTGGTGAAGACAGTGCGACGGTTCGTGCCCGCGTTGAAAAAGCGCGGGCACGGCAGATCGAACGGCAGGGTGCTTGCAATGCTCAGGTCTCACCAGACCTGTTTGTCATGGATGATGATGCTCGCTCCATGGCCGAACAGGCCGCCGAGAAAATGCGCCTCTCCAATCGGGGACTGACACGCCTGATGCGGGTTTCCCGAACCATTGCGGATCTGGAAGACACGCAGCAGATTCAACGCCATCACGTTGCCGAAGCCTTAGGGTTTCGGCGGCGTTGATCCATTCTTCCGTCGACCCAGATCCCGAAAAGACGGGATCATGGCGACCATGATGAATAGCGTGATCCAGAAATTGATCTGGTGGAACATCGCCGTTCCGTACAGCCAGAAACCGTACAACAGGGTTGCGGTCATGACGGCATAACCCACCAGCATGACCCACCAGATAATCCATTCCTTGCTTGGCATTACTGATCCACCCCTGCCAGACCATCCAGTCCGCGCGCCAGATCTGCCTTGAGATCCTCCACGCTTTCCAGACCGATATGCAGGCGGAAGGTCGCCGCTTTTGGCCCACCGTCTCCCGTCACGCGGCGAACATGTCCGGTCGTGGGCAGCACAAGGCTTTCGTAGCCTCCCCAGGAGGCCCCGATCCCGAACATGCTCAGACCGTCGATCATCCGCTCCGCAGCCACGACACTGATGTCCGGCTGAAGCTCAACACCGAACAACCCGCATGCACCCGTAAAATCACGCTTCCAGATGTTGTGCCCCGGACAGTCTTCCAGAGCCGGATGCAGCACGCGCGCCACTTCCGGACGTGTTTTTAGCCATTGAGCAATTTCAAGTGCTGAACGGGACTGATGAGCGAGGCGCACACCCATGGTTCGCAGACCACGCAGGGTCAGCCAGCAGTCATCCGGGCTGGCACACTGGCCAAGCTGGATGGAGGCATCCCGCAAGGTCTTCCAATGCGCCTCATCATTGACCGTGATGGAGCCGATAATAACGTCCGAATGGCCCCCGGGATATTTCGTCAGGGCCTGAATCGACACATCGACCCCATGCTCGAACGGCTGGAAAACACCGATTCCCCATGTGTTATCGAGGAATAGCAACGCCCCTGCCTGATGGGCCACATCCGCCAGCATTGGCACGTCCTGCACTTCGAATGTGTGGCTGCCGGGGCTTTCAGCAAAAATGATGCGCGTTTCAGGCCGGGTCAGGGCTTCAATTTCTGCGCGTGTCGCCATCGGAGCATAGTACGTTGTGCTGACGCCCAGACGTTTGAGCATGGTGTCAGCAAAGCGGCGCGTTGGCCCATAGACCGAATCGGGCAGAAGCAGATGGTCGCCCTGCCCGAGAAACGCCAGCAACGGCGTCGTGCAGGCACTCAGACCGGAATTGACAACCTGTGTGTGCGTACCACCTTCAATCGCCGACAGAAGCACTTCAAGTTCATGCTGAATCGGTGTTCCCATTGCGCCATAAACCGCCTTGTGGGCATGGCTGCGGCCATCCATCCGGTTCATGGATTCAAGCGTGGGAAACAAGACCGTCGAACCGCGCGATACGGGCAGGTTCACCAGTGTTCCGCCCTCGCTGGCCTCTGCACGCCCACCCTGTACAAGGGTTGACGCCAAGCGGTTCCAGCCCGCGCTGACACGTGTTTCGAGATCGCTCATGCCTGTTCTCCCGTCACAATCGGCGCATCCGGATCACTCCCCCATTCCGCCCAGGACCCATCATAAAGTGCGCCATCCGGCAGCCCGGCGATTGCCAGCCCAGCCAGAAGTGTTGCGGCTGTCAGTCCTGATCCACAGCTTGTAATCACCCTCCGCCCGGCAACCGGTGCGAACAAGGAGCGAAGCGTTTCCGGCGGAAGGAAATGACCATGCTCGTCGACAAGTCGTGTCCAGTCCATGCTGATAGCGCCCGCCATATGGCCGCCACGCACACCCGGTCTCGGCTCTGGCACAGACGCCGTAAAACGCCCATGACTACGGGCATCCAACACGACCGTCTGGGAGGAGGCTTCCAGAATATCGCCGCTTCCAGCTAACAGGCCATACCGTGGACGCGTTCTGTAGTGGGCAGGTTCAACAGCCACAGCGTCGCCCTGCTCAATGGTACCTCCGGCTTCTCGCCACGCAGCCAGACCACCATCCAGAATCCTGACATTCCGGTGCCCGAACAGGCGCGCCAGCCACCAGCCCCGACAGGCTCCTACACTTCCCTTTCCATCATAAAAGACGATCGGCGTATCTTCGGTCAGACCAAGCTCACCCATCAGACGCGCAAACCGGGCAGCACCCGGAACGGTATGCGGCAGGCGGCTCTCCGGATCGGTAAAGACATCAATGTCGAATCGACGTGCACCCGGAATATGGGCCTCACGGAACGCAGCGTCCGGATTCCCGTTCTGACCGGGCAGGAGAACGCTGGCATCCAGCGGAACGTAAGCCGTTGTCCCTGCAAGGAGGTCCTGTGCGGCAAGAAGCGGTGAATTCGTCATTCCTCTACCATAGGTCGAGGGATGCGCGGGGCGCCAGAGCGTGGCAGACTGTTCAGCCATGAATATGCAGGTCCCTGCCCTGAAGCCCTTGACCCCCCGGAAGTCTGTTCCATGACAACAGAGCGGATCATTCTGGGCTTCGTCCTTGTTGGCATAGCCTATGGATGCGGCGTCATCCTCTGGCCGTTCCTTTCGGCCATCCTCTGGGCGGCTATCCTCACTTTTTCCAGTTGGCCCATCTACCGATGGCTGAGACGCCATATCCGGCCGTCGCTTGCCGCACTGGGCATGATGTTTCTCAGTGCCGTGACCATTATCGTTCCTCTATCCGTTCTCACATCCGCTGGAATCAGTGACATCCCGGAAACGATTGGCACCCTGGATACGCTCCTTCTCAGGGCAGGCTCGGACGGACCGCCTCCAGCCTGGATGGCTCATATCCCGCTGGCAGGGCCCCATCTGGTCGAATGGTGGCACCATCTGACCCATGATGTTGGCGCGGCCACGGAAATGCTGCGTCCCTATTTCGGCCAGATCGCTCACTACACGCTTGCCATCCTGATGAAGCTGGCCAGTGGTCTGGTGGAGCTTGTCATGGCTTTGTTTGTGGCATTCTTCCTCTGGCTGAACGGCGATTCGCTGGGTCTCACCATTACCGCGCTGATCGCCCGGATCGCTGGCCCTCGTGCCACCCCCCGTCTCATCAATGTCATCGGACGGACAATCCGGGGAACGGTGTACGGGGTACTTGGTACGGCAATCATTCAGGGCGTTCTGACAGGGATCGGCCTCATGATTGCAGGCGTTCCTTCCCCGGTTCTTTTGGCGGGTATTGCAGCGTTTGTTGCGGTCTTTCCCATTGGCGCGCCTTTGATCTGGATACCCGCTGCCATCTGGCTTGGTATGACCCACCATGTGGGACATGGGCTGTTTCTGGCGGCTTACGGCGTCATCGTTATTTCCGGTGCAGACCATCTGATCCGACCGATCTTCATCTCACGTGGCGCGCAGTTACCCTATCTGCTGACCGTCCTGGGTGTTCTTGGCGGGGTTGTGGCTTTTGGCGGCCTCGGGATTTTCCTTGGCCCCGTCCTGCTGGCTGTTGGATACACGCTTACCAGTGAATTCGCTGCTGGCCCTCACCGACCAGAACCACGGCATCTTTATATTTCGGAGTCTTCCAAGTGACGGCATCGCTTTTGTCGGGCTCACCTTTTCGCATTCTGAGCTGGAACCTCCTTCGATGGGACGGTGCGTCCCTGGAAGACGTTCTGACCGTTATCCGCGCGGAAAATCCGGACGTCGTTCTGATGCAGGAAGCGCAGGAACCAGTTGATGTTCTGCCTGAAATCCTGGGGGGCTATTATGATCGTATTCCGCTTCCCGGTCGCCCGCATGGCACGGCATGCTGGAGTCGTCTGCCGTTCACGCGACCTCCGTCTTTCTGCCATCTGCCGCGTGGATTGGTTGTGAAGCGCACGGCGCAGATCATCGATTTCGGAAGTTTTTCCCTGGCCAACGTGCACCTGTCCCATGGACAGATCCTCAACCGCCGACAGCTTCGCAGTCTGACGACCAGCATGCATCGACGCGCTGTCATCATGGGGGATTTCAATCTTGTGGGCCCAGTCATGCTCCCCGGATTTCATGACGTTGGCCCCAAGGAAAAAACCCACCGGATGCTGGACCGTCTTCCCCTGCGACTGGACCGTTGTCTTGTCCGCGGCGTGAACCGCCTGGAAGCCCGTGCACTCCCGCGTTTCGGCTCGGATCATCGTCCGATTTCCGTCACGCTGCGGCTCACGCCCTAAGCCTTACAGATAGGGCAGGAACAGCCTGAGTGCTGCGTTACGGATCTGGATCAGATAGGGTGTCCGATCAATGTCATGGTGAGTCAGTCGGTTTTTGCGATGCGTATCCATAAAAGCTGACAGATCCCGAGCCACGTCCCGATCGTAAATTTCCAGATTGATTTCGAAGTTCAGGCGTAGGGAGCGGACGTCCAGATTGGTGCTCCCAACAAAGCTCCATTCCTCATCCACGACCATCAGCTTGGAATGATTGAACGGCGGATTGGCCATCCAGACCCGACACCCCGCATCCAGAAAAGGTCTCAGGTTGGCGTCGCGTGCAAAATCAATAATCGCGTGATTGCTGCTTTTCGGCACAACAATATCAATCACGACGCCACGCAAAGCTGCCAGATTGAGAGCCGAGGTAAACCGGTCATCCGGCAGGAAATAGGGTGTCATGAGACGCACATGTTTCTTGGCCAGAATAATGGCCTGCAACATGCCATATTCAATCTTCTCAAGATCGGCATCCGGGCCGGACGTAACGATCCGCATGGGAATATCGCCGACGGGCAGCGGTTCGGGCAGATAAGGTTCGCCCTTGAGTTCTTCTCCCGTCGTAAACGACCAGTCCCATGCAAATGCCACGGACAACTGATGCACGACCGGGCCACGCAGCTCGAAATGTGTATCCGCGACAGGAAGTTTTGTCCGTAGGCGAAGCATGTTTTCTTCGCCAATGTTCAGGCCCCCCATGAAACCGACCCGCCCATCCACAACAAGGATCTTGCGATGGTTGCGGAGATTGATGAAAGGCATGCGCCATGGCCATACGGAATGCATGAACCGGGAACATTTCACGCCATCGCGTCTAAGCCGTCGCTCTATCGCACAGCGGAAATAGCCGCTCCCGATTCCATCCACCAGAACACGGACTTCCACACCGCGTCTGTGTGCGTCCACCAGAGCTTCAGCAAACTGCTCACCAATCCGGTCTGCCCGGAAAATATAAGAGCAGAGAATAACCGATGTTTTCGCCTGCCGGATGGCATCTATCATGACAGGATAGGCATTATCCCCATCGTGTAGAACCTTCACGGAGTTCCCGCGCATCAGGGGGCGCTCTGTAAGACGACCCAGCATTTTTGCAAGCGGGGCCAGGTCCCCTTCCATCACCTGCCGGTACTTGGCGAGGAGTTCGCGCCCTTCCCAGGAGTGATGGTCGATCATCTTGCGCGCCCGGCGATGAACACGGTTGATACCGAACATCAGGTAAAGTGCGGTTCCAAGAAATGGCCCGATCCAACAGACGCCAATCCACGCAGCGCACGCAGACGTGTTGCGTTTGTGGCGCAAGGCATGGAGTGTGACCATAATGGGAAGTGCCCAGCGAAGGCACGTCAGAACGAAATCCAGAACAGGCCAGTGCCTCATAAAACTCCCTGGCAGACCGAGACTGTGCTCTTTCCGCGAAGATGATGGATGCGTCAGCCGGATGTCTGAGCTACGCTAGGCAATCAATCCGGTATTTTCCAAGAGGAGCGACCCTGTGCAGCATCGTCCTCAGCTCTTCTATACGACAGAGCCAGCTCCCTGCCCGTACCTGCCCAATCGCATGGAGCGCAAGGTACTGACAGATCTTTCTGGCCCCGATGCTGCCTCCCTGCATGACCGTCTTTCCCAGGCCGGGTTCAGACGCAGCCATACGATTGCCTATGCCCCCGTCTGCATGGACTGCCGGGCCTGCAAACCGATGCGCCTGCCTGTGGCTCTTTTCCGGCCGTCCCGCACACAACAGCGCATCTGGAAACGCCATCAGGACGTCAAGGCTGCCATTACAGCGCCAATTCCAACGCAGGAACAGTTTGCACTGTTTCAGGCGTATCAGAAAAGCCGCCATACAGATGGGGATATGGCCCATATGTCCTGGCAGGACTACGCCGATCTGATCTCAAACACTCCAGTCGAAACCATTGTCATAGAGTTTCGTACTCCGTCAGACCAACTCGTCTGTGTGTCTCTTGTCGATGTCATGTCGGACGGACTGTCCGCCGTGTACACCTTTTACGACCCCACGACCCCTGCTGCATCCTGGGGAACATTCTCGATCCTGTGGTTGCTCCACCTGGCCAAACAGCGCGGACATCTTCACCTCTATCTGGGATATTATGTCCCTGGCAGTCAGAAAATGGCTTACAAAGCCACCTTCCAGCCTGCCGAGATTTTCCAGGGTGGTCACTGGACGCCCCTGATTCTCTCCGCCTGAAAGGTTAGTTCGGTTTGCGCAGCATCCATTGCGGTGCAGCCTTCCCGACCGCCCCACGGCGCCCTTCCAGCGGTGCCAGATCGGCAGCCGGACGGACGCGCTGTCCCTCCTGCCACAGAAGTCCATCCTCAAGCGTGAAAGCCCGGAGATCACGCAGTGTGCTCTCTCCAAGCTTCTGGAAGGAGACGCCCGATCCACGGCTCATCTCCGGCACCTGCTCCATTGGGAAGATCAGGGCACGCTTGTTTTGTCCTAGAGCTAGCACATGCGTTCCAACAGCCGGGATGCAGGCGAAGATGCTTTCGCCCTCCTTGACGTTGAAGACCTGCTTGCCGGTCCGCTTCTCCGCCACGATCCCAGCTTCAGAAACAATCATGCCACGCCCACTCTCAGACGCGATCAGGCGCTTGCCGTCTTCCATGACAGGGAACATCGCAACCACACGCTCTTCCTGTGCAATATCCACAAGCGTCCGAACAGGCTGACCAAAACCACGTCCACGGGGCAGATCCGCGGCTTTGAGCGTGAACGCCTTGCCTCCACTGGCAATCAGACAGATCCGATCCGTGCTCTGACATTCCGTCATGAGACCGGCTTCGTCCCCTTCTTTGAAGCGATGCCCCTGTGGGTCCAGCCCATGTCCCTTCATAGCCCTGATCCAGCCCTCGCGAGACAGAAGAATGGTCAGCGGTTCGCGATCCACTTCAAGCGCTGCCGAAATATCGATAGCTTTAGGGGGCTGTGCAATCTGCGTCCGTCGATCGCCCAGCGGGCCACTTCCGAACTTCTTGATCGTCGCATCCAGATCCTTGCCGATCCGGGTCCAGCGGCGCTTTTCAGATCCCAGAAGGGTCTCAAGAGATTTGCGTTCATCCGCAAGGGCATCACGCTCCTTGCGGATCTCCATTTCTTCCAGCCTGCGCAGCGAACGCAGACGCATGTTGAGAACGGCTTCCGCCTGAATATCCGTCAGGGTGAAGGTCTTCATCAGGCTGACCTTCGGCTCATCCTCTTCCCGGATGATGCGAATGACTTCATCCAGATTGAGATAAACCGCGAGGAAACCATCCAGGATTTCCAGACGGCGCAGAACGGCCGCAAGACGATGGTTTGACCGACGCACCAGCACTTCATGGACATGCGCCAGCCAGGCCTGAATAACCTGCTTGATTGACAGCACACCCGGCACGCGGTCTCCGCCGAGAACATTCATGTTCAGGCTGAAGCGGTTTTCCAGCGCAGTATTGCGGAACATCGTCTCCATCAGGACTTCGGGGTCACACCCCTTGGTCTTGGGTTCCAGCACCAGACGGATATCCATCGTGCTCTCATCCCGCACGTCTCCGAGCAGCGGGAGCTTACGCTGCTCCATCAACTCGGCGATCTGTTCGATCAGACGGGACTTTTGAACCTGATAAGGAATTTCCGTGACAACGATACACCAGGTTCCAAACCTGCCCTGCTCCACTTCCCAGCGCGCACGCGTCCGGAAGCTGCCACGACCGGTTTCATAGGAGCGAATGATCGACTCGCGATCTTCAACCAGAATACCGCCGGTCGGGAAATCCGGACCGGGAATGAAATCGACCAGTTCAGCGACGGTCGCATCCGGCTTTTCAATCAGATACTTTGCCGCACGACAAATTTCCGCGGCATTATGAGGCGGAATACTCGTCGCCATACCCACGGCAATACCGGCAGCGCCGTTGGCCAGCAGGTTCGGGAATGTACCTGGAAGGACGACAGGTTCGTGGTCTTCGTTATCGTAAGTCGGGCGGAAATCCACGGCATCATCATTGATACCGTCCAGCAGCGTCTGCGCGATTTCGGTCAGACGGCTTTCCGTATAACGCATGGCCGCTGCGCCATCGCCGTCGATGGAGCCAAAATTGCCCTGCCCTTCGACGAGCGGATATCGAACGGCAAAATCCTGCGCCAAGCGCACCAGTGCTTCGTAAACGGACGCATCACCGTGCGGGTGAAACTTACCGATCACGTCACCGACGACACGTGCACACTTTTTAAACCCTGATGTGGGATCAAGGCGTAGCTGCTGCATCGCATAGAGGAGGCGCCGGTGCACCGGCTTGAGACCATCACGCACATCCGGAAGGGACCGCGACATGATCGTCGACATCGCATACGCAATATATCGCTCGCTCAGAGCCTCCGCGAGCTTGGTATCCTCAATATGACCCGCCAGATCAACGCCCATGCACTTCCCCTTTTCTCAGCAGGACTTAGACACTGGCGCCCGCTCCTGTCCAGCGTTGCGCTCGTTCTTCTTTCAGCCTGTTCGCCATACCAGCCGATCCTTCATGAAGAAGATACGCTGGCCCGCAACGGCTTTGTCGCCCATCAGGCTGATACCACAGCCCGATGGCAGATGATGAACCTGCTGCCTCCGAACACCATGACCTATCGCATGCAGGGCAATGTCGCCGTGATGCTCTATGCGGACCCGACCGCATGTGGGTGCGTCTATATGGGCAATATGGTGGCCTATCATGCCTATCAGCTCAGCCACCCTGTTTCCGCCGATGATGAGCAGCGCATGACAGCGGAAATCAACCAGCATCCGGGATGGGACTGGTCCGTCTGGAACTGGACTGCCGACCCGGATGTCGTCAGCGGAGTTCGTCCGGGTCCTGTGCAGGTTCGATATTGAGATCTTCGATGATCTCATCTTTTCCGGTCAGCCTGCGAATACGTTCGAACAGCCTTTCGCGCGCCGCAGGCAAGGGCTGGTGCCGCACGCCAAAAACCCACCGTGAAAGAAAGTGGCCGGTCAGCGTCATTCCTGCCAACCAGTCTTCGGGGCTGCCCTCTTCCGTTTCATTGGCCAGAAACGCAGGAAGCACCAACAGCCGATCGCGCCAGGCGCCAGCACCCTCGTCGCTCACGGCGCGCCCGGACTTGGGGGAGACAAAATTCAGGTTGTCACAACCGCCGGTAACGGCACAGGCAGAAAGATCCAGCCCGTAACCCAGTTCGCCCAACAATTCTCGTTCCCAGCGCAGATAGGCGGCTATGGGAGGCGGCTCAGGCGCGATTCCTATCAACGTCAGAAGCCGGATCAGGCGCATGAAAAGTTCGGGATGAGCTTCCCCCTGGGGTAGAGCACCATCCGCCAGAGCGCACGCACTACTCACCATGGCCAGTTGAAGAGGAAGATCAAGCAGTCTTGCCCCTACACTCTGAACAGGTTCAGCCGTAACGGCACCAAGCTGATCTGACAGTCTGGCACGCCAGCGCGCCATGACAAGATTACCTGTTTGCCAAAGAGGAGCCTGTTTTCTGGACCCGCCACCGCGCACCATTCCGTGTGAAACGCCATGCTCTTCGCTCAGCAGATGAACAAGAGCACTGCCTTCTCCGTAAGGACGAACAGACAGGACAAGCGCAGCCGCTTCCCACTCCATCACAGCACGATGCTCCCGACAAAGACCAAAAACAGAAAAACTCCCGCACGAGTACCGTGCGGGAGTTTCCAATCTCTTTCGGTTTCAACCCGGCAGACAAGCCTGCCTGATCAAATGGAAAAAGATCTTACTTGGTGCCAGCAGCAGCAGCCACTTCGGCAGCGAAGTCGTTTTCTTCCTTCTCGATGCCTTCACCAAGCTGGAAGCGCTCGAAGCCAACCAGCTTCGCGCCAGACTTTTCCACAACCTTGGCCACGCGGCTTTCGCCATCGAGAACCCAGACCTGCTCCAGAAGAACAACTTCTTCATAGAACTTGCGGATACGACCTTCGACCATCTTCTCGATGATGGCTTCCGGCTTACCGGAATCACGGGCCTGCTCGATCAGAACCGTACGCTCACGCTCCAGAGACTCCGGATCGACGCTTGCAACATCCAGAGCAGCCGGACGGGTTGCAGCAACATGCATACCAATCTGGCGGCCGAGTGTCAGGAGAGCGTCGGACTCGGACGGAGCCTGAAGGGCTGCGAGAACGCCGATCTTGCCAATGCCCGGGCGCAGTGCGCTGTGGACGTAGCTGGCGACAACACCGGACTCAACAGACAGGACGCGAGCGCGACGGATCGACATGTTTTCGCCGATCGTAGCGATCAGATGCGTCAGTTCGTCGGCAACCGTACGGCCGGACGGAACCTTGGCTGCCTTGATGGCTTCAAGATCTTCGCCAACTTCCAGAGCAACCTGAGCAACCTGCTCAACGAAAGCCTGGAATGCTTCGTTACGGCCAACGAAGTCCGTCTCAGCGTTGACTTCAACCATAGCGGCGCGGTTAGGACCGGAAACAACGCCAACCAGACCTTCAGCCGTTGTACGGCCGGACTTCTTGGCAGCTTGGGACAGACCCTTGGTGCGAAGCCAGTCGATGGCTGCTTCCATGTCAGCAGCAGCTTCCGTCAGAGCCTTCTTGCAATCCATCATGCCTGCGCCGGTCTTCTCGCGCAGTTCGCGAACCAGGGCTGCGGTGATTTCTGCCATGTTCTCTTATCCCTCGAAAAGATCATGCGGCCGAGCGTAAACGCCCGACCGCATGCATGTTTCTTCCAGTTACCGCATCTTCAGATGATGACACGGCACGCTGTCTCAGTTGGCGGCTGGAGCCTGCTCTTCAGCGGCTTCCAGAACAGCCGTCTCAGCCGGCAGTTCTTCTTCAGCACCGATATCATGACCCGAAGCAGCCAGTTCAGCGGAAATACCGTCCAGAACTGCGCCGGAGATCAGGTCGCAATACAACGTGATCGCACGGATTGCATCGTCGTTGCCCGGGATCGGGAACGTAACGCCAGCCGGGTTGGAGTTGCTGTCCAGAATGCCGATGACCGGGATACCCAGCTTGTTGGCTTCTTCAACAGCCAGCTTTTCCTTGTTCGTGTCGATCACGAAAATCAGGTCTGGCAGGCCGCCCATTTCCTTGATGCCGCCGAGGGAACGCTCGAGCTTCTCGCGGTCACGCGTGATGTCGAGAACTTCCTTCTTCGTCAGACCAGCCGTGTCACCAGCAAGCATTTCATCGATCTGGCGCAGACGCTTGATGGAGCCCGTGATGGTCTTCCAGTTCGTCAGCATGCCGCCGAGCCAGCGATGGTTCACATAGTACTGACCGCAACGCTGTGCAGCTTCAGCAACGTGCTCAGCAGCAGCGCGCTTCGTGCCAACGAACAGAACGCGGCCACCGTTGGCAACCGTCTCGCGGACCAGCTTCAGAGCGCGGTCGAGCAGCGGAACCGTCTGCTGCAGGTCGATGATGTGGACCTGGTTGCGAACACCGAACAGGTACGGCGCCATGGCCGGGTTCCAGCGACGGGTGTGGTGACCGAAGTGAACACCGGCTTCGAGCAGCTGGCGCATGGTGAATTCTGGCATTGCCATGATTCAAATTCCTAGCATCTGGTTGGACCTCCGCATGGCGACGTCCCTTACGGAACACCAGAAAACCTCAGGGCCATGCGTGCGGATTGACCGCCTTCTCCCACGAGGGATGCCAGCGGACGAGCGCGATATGGCCGATCTTCGGTCAGATTGCAAGGGTTTTCCGCCAGATCAGCGTTGTTCAGCCTTCTCGACACCCCGAACAGTGCGCAGGCGTTCAGCCAGACGGGGTGTGACGCGATATGTGCCTGGAAGCGCGATTTCCACATCTCTCGTTTCTTCGAGAGAGGGCAGAAAAACAACTTTCCCGTGTCCTCCCCGCATCTCCGCCAGCATTTCAGAAAGCGTGGGAAGCGCATCCATCTGCTTCAGCCATACGCGCATTTCAGACCGTTCAGCCGCGGCAGCGGTTTCGAGATCCATGACGCTTTGCGCCGTAATCCGCAGTGCATCTCCATCCAGTTTAAGCTCTGCTGTCACCAGAATAGCCTGTCCAGCCACCAGAAGATCCCGGCACGAAATCAGAGTTTCCGCAAAGAGCGTAACTTCACACCCGCCGCCGCTGTCCGAAAGGTTGACCCAGGCCATCTTTTTGCCAGTGCGGGTCGGACGCTCTTTCTTATCAACAACGCACCCCGCTATCTTGACGCGCATAGTGCCTGTTTTTGCAGCATTTTCCAGAGCGTTAGAGGGTGTGACACCCAGCCTTCTGAGAACCGTACGATAAGCATCCAACGGGTGAGCGCTCATGTGAAAGCCAATGGCCGAGGCCTCAAGCGACAGGCGCTCGAAATCCGGCCACGGACGCCCTTCATTCAACCGCAGAATCTCACGATCCTGGCCGCTACCGCCAAACAACCCTGACTGGCCCATCTGCTGCTCCTGAGCCCGCGACTGCGCCCGACGTAACAGAATGTCTGCACTCGAAAAAACGGTATGACGATCCTTAAGAAGACTGTCAAAAGCTCCTGATTTTGCAAGACTTTCTATCTGTATTTTATTCAGGCTTTTAGGATCACAACGCTCTGCAAAATCCGTTAGATCCTGAAAAGGCTTATTGCCACGGGAGGCAACGACAGAGTCCATTGCAGCTGCACCAACACGCTTGATGGCGGATAGGGCGTATCGAATTCCTTGACGACCATCCTCAAGTGTCTCGATCGAGAAATCTGCCATGGACTTGTTGATGTCGACAGGGAGAACTTTAATGTTCATCCGCCGCGCTTCCTGACAGAGGGCTGCCAGCTTATCCGTCTTTTCGCGTGCCAGTGACATGCAGCCCGCAAGGAAAGCAACAGGATGGTTCGCCTTCATCCATGCTGTTTGATACGAAACCAGCGCATAGGCTGCAGCGTGAGACTTGTTGAAGCCATAATCAGCAAAACGAGCCATAAGATCAAAGACTTCGACGGCTTTGTCTTGGGGAATTCCTCTGGCTGTTGCACCTTCCGTAAAGATCTCGCGCTGTTTCTCCATTTCGGACGCGATCTTTTTACCCATGGCGCGTCTTAGAAGATCAGCGCCACCCAGACTGTAACCTGCCATCTTCTGGGCGATCTGCATGACCTGTTCCTGATAGACCATAATGCCATAGGTCTCTTCAAGGATGTCACGGATCTCTTCGTGCGGCGGCTCCCATGGTTCACCATGTTTGCGGCGGCAGTAATCCGGAATGTTGGCCATTGGCCCCGGACGATACAGAGACACGCCCGCAATCAGATCTTCCAGACGGCTGGCAGCCATCTGCTTGAGCATGTCCCGCATACCCGCGCCTTCGAACTGGAAGACACCGGCCGTATCCCCTTTGGCCAGCATTTCGAAGGTCTTGGCATCATCCAGAGGAATACGTGAGAGATCGACGATAACACCCTGTTCTTTAAGAAAATCCAGACCTCTTTTCAGAATTGTCAGGGTTGTGAGGCCAAGGAAGTCGAACTTCACCAGCCCAGCCTGTTCCACAAACTTCATGTTGTACTGGGTAACCAGCATATCGCTCTTCGGATCGCGATAGAGCGGTACAAGTTCGACCAGTTCACGATCCCCGATCACCACGCCCGCAGCATGGGTCGAGGCATGGCGGTAGAGCCCTTCAAGCTGAAGAGCAATTTCCAAAAGACGCTTCAGGGCTTCATCACTGTCCCGCATTTCCTGCAGGCGCGGCTCTCCTTCAATCGCCTGCGCTAGGGTAACGGGTTTGGCAGGATTGTTCGGAATAAGCTCGGCAACGCGATTAACCATGCCGTAAGGCAGACCCAGCACACGCCCGACATCCCGGACAGCCGCCTTCGCCTGCAGCTTTCCAAAAGTAATGATCTGAGCGACGCGACTGCCGCCGTATTCTTCGCGGACATACCGGATCACTTCGTCACGGCGGTCCTGACAGAAGTCGATATCAAAGTCAGGCATCGAGACGCGTTCCGGGTTCAGGAAGCGCTCGAACAGGAGCCCGAAAGGAAGCGGATCGATATCGGTAATGGTCAGGGCGTAAGCGACCAGTGATCCAGCGCCCGATCCACGTCCTGGCCCCACGGGAATATCATGAGCCTTGGCCCATTGGATAAAGTCGGCAACGATCAGGAAGTAACCTGGGAATCCCATCTTCGCGATGATGTCGAGTTCCGTCTGAAGACGTTCGGAATAGATTTTCCGTTTATCTTCATCGGCATTGATCGCCTCAAGCCGCTTTTCCAGCCCTTCCCACGCCATGGCCCGCAGCGTTTCTTCTTCCGTTGAACCTTCGCGAACCTTGGGACAGATGGGCAGCAGTGGTTTGCGGGTACAGGCGGCCACGGCGCATTTCTGCGCAATAATCAGCGTGTTATCGCAGGCTTCCGGAAGATCCTTGAAAAGCTCCCGCATTTCGGCAGGCGTCTTGAACCATGCCTGTGGTGAAACATGCCAGCGGTCAGCCTCCGCCATGGTCCGCCCCTGTGCGATACAGATCAGCGCGTCGTGCGCTTCATGCATCTGCGGCGTGGGGAAAAAGCATTCGTTTGTTGCGACCAGAGGAATTTCAAGCCGGTCTGCCAGAGGCACAAGAATACTCTCAATTTCGCGCTCGCCAGCCTCACCCAGACGATTTAGTTCGACTGCAATGTTCTGTGGAAATGCCTCCATCAAACGGCGCAGAAGAACTTCCGCCTCGTCTTTCTGTTCATCATAAATCAGGCGATTGATCGGCCCACGATTACCCCCGGTGAGCAGAAAAAGACCATCCGCATGCCGGCACAGTACATCTACGGCAACAGTGGGGTCAGCAGGATCACCGTTCAGGAAGCCATGCGAGGACAGGACCTGCAGATTGGCAAGACCCGTTTCGTTCCGTGCCAGAACCACCAACGGCTCGGAAGGCGCGCCAGGTTTTGTGCTACGCGATGGTAGGGAAAGCTGGCAGCCAACGATAGGTTGCACACCGGCATTGCGACAGTAGAGGGAAAATTCCAACGCCCCGAAAAGATTGCCACTATCCGTCAAAGCGACGGCAGGCATGGCATTTTTGGTGGCGAGCCCGACAAGATCTGCAATGCGAATGGCTCCCTGACTCAGGGAGTATGCGGAATGATTGCGAAGATGAACGAAATCGGCATGAGACATGCCATCATTCTATCAGGACCGACGAGCAGATACAGCGTTCTTCTCGTCAGTTCAGGGCAATTCAGAAAGGAACGAGCTTTCCATCTCGCAACGTAACCGTGCGGTCCATGCGCGCTGCGAGCTCCTTGTTGTGGGTTGCGATAAGGGCTGCAACGCCCTCCTCACGCACCACACGCAGGAGTTCGTCAAAAACATGATCGGAAGTCGCGATATCCAGATTGCCCGTCGGTTCATCCGCCAGAAGAAGCTTCGGGCGATTGGCAAGCGCACGGGCAATCGCCGTGCGCTGCTGCTCTCCACCAGAAAGACGTCCAGGCAGGGAGTTGAGGCGATGAGACAGACCAAAACGACCTAGCAGATCCTCCGCACGCGCTTTTGCAGCTTTTGCCGAAACACCGGCTACCAACTGAGGCAGCATCACGTTCTCACAAGCCGTGAATTCACCAAGAAGATGATGAAACTGGTACACGAAACCAATCTGATCCCGGCGCACTGCGGTTCGCACGGTATCGCTCAAACCGCTGACCGGCTTCTCGCCAATATAGACAGTGCCTTCTGTTGGTGCTTCCAACAATCCTGCCAAATGAAGCAGCGTGGATTTACCAGTACCGCTTGGCGCCACAAGGGCTATAATTTCACTTGGATAAAGAGAAAACGATGCTCCAGAGAGAATCTCCAGAGTCTCTTCACCAGATTTGAAGCGACGGGTCAGATTTTCCAACCGTAGAGCCGTCATTCGGGCTTCACTCATGACGCAGAGCCTCGATCGGGTCAGTCCTTGCGGCTCTCCAGGACGGATACAGTGTAGCCAGCAGCGACAACACCAGTGACATGGCAATCACCTCTCCAACCTGCGACCAGACAAGTTTGGCTGGCAGCCGCTCAAGAAAATAGACTTCCGGATTGAAAAGATTGGTTCCCGTCAAAGACTGGAGCCACTGGCGAATACGCTCAATATTGAGCGCAAACGCGATACCCAGTGCTGACCCTGCCGCGGTTCCAACAATCCCGACAAATGCACCATTCATCAGGAAGATTCTCATGATCGCGCCGCGGCTCGCACCAAGCGTACGAAGCACAGCAATATCGCGCGTCTTGTCCTTCACCATCATGATGAGGGACGAAATCACATTGAAGGCCGCAACCAGAATGATGAGCGTCAGGATAAGGAACATGACGTTCTGCTCGACCGTGACGGCATCGAGAAAACCATTCGCGCTCTGCGTCCAGTCCAGAACCCGCAGACGTGGGTCATCAAGGCGCTGCACAATGGCCTGACGTGTAGGCTGGACGTTCGAGGGGTCGTTGGTCGAGACCTGAATCAAGGAAACGGCATTCCCAAGCATCAGAAATTTCTGTGCAGCAGGAAGCGGTACCAGAACGATGTTTGAATTATAGTCGTTCCAGTTGGCATCGAAGATCGCGGCCACATGATACGTTTTCACACGCGGCATTGTGCCAAACGGCGTTGCCTGACCATCCGGGGACAGGAGCGTAATGGGGGAGCCGATCGTCAAGCCAGCACGATCTGCCATCGTCGTCCCGATGGCAACGGCATCGTCTCCAGTAAAGCGATCAATCGAGCCGGCGATGACACCACTACTCAGAGCACGCCAGTCCCGAAGATCCTGCTGGGCGACACCCTGAACCTCTGCGCCAGTCGAATACCGACCAGCTTCGACAAGAACGGTTCCCTGCGCCATGGGAATGACTGACTTCACGCCCGGCACAGAACGAATAGCCTCGACGTCATTCTGATAGGCCTCGATAGGGCGCCCGTAGCCAAACACGGTGAGATCCCCGTGCAAGCCAAGGATACGCCCCATCAGATCAGCCTTGAACCCGTTCATCACCGACATGACGATGATGAGCGTAGCCACCCCAAGCGCAATTCCGACCAATGAGAAAACTGCAATGATCGAGGCGAAGCGTTCGCCACGGCGGGCACGCAGATAGCGCCCCGCCACCATACGCTCGAAGCGGCCGAACATCAGGCTGCTCCGATCTTGGCCAGCGCTTCAGCCACCGGCAGTTCGAACCGCTCGCCGTCTGCACGACGCTTCAGTTCAACCTTGCCTTCCTTGGCACCGCGCGGACCAACGATGATCTGCCAGGGATGACCCATCAGATCAGCATCATTGAACTTCACACCTGCACGCTCGGAGCGGTCATCGTACATGAAGTTCTCAGAATCGGTTCCGTAGATCTCTTCGCAGATTGCATCGCAGGCTTCGTCACCCGGGCGCAGATTCAGGATCGCAGCTTTGTATGGCGCGACGGAAGCAGGCCAGATGATCCCAGCCTCGTCATGCGAGGCCTCAATGATCGCGCCGACCAGACGGGACACACCGACGCCATAGGAGCCCATATGAGGCGAGAATTTCGCCCCATCGGCACCGCTGACTTCGATCCCCATGGATTCCGTGTACTTGGTGCCGAAGTAGAAGATGTGGCCCACTTCAATGCCACGCCCTTCCCGCTTCCGGTCATCCGGCACTTCTGCCCAGGCAGCCTCATCATGCTTCTCATCCGTTGCGGCGTAGTGATCCGTTACGGAAGAGAAAAATGCAGCGAGATCTTCCTCGTTGTCACAGTCCACCGGACGGCCCAGCCAGTCCTGCTCTTCAAGAGCCGCGTCAAAGAACACGCCGCTTTCACCTGTCGGGGCCAGAACCAGAAACTCATGGCTGAGATCGCCACCGATCGGTCCCGTATCTGCAACCATTGGCACAGCGCGAACGCCAAGACGCTGGAAAATCCGCAGATAGGACAGCATCATGCGGCGATAGCTGTTAACCGCGCCCTGATAGTCTGCATCGAAGGAGTAGGCATCCTTCATGAGGAATTCACGACCACGCATCACACCGAAGCGCGGGCGGACCTCATCACGGAACTTCCACTGGATGTGATACAGCGCCTTCGGAAGCTGCTTGTAGGAACTGACGGACGATCCGAAGATATCCGTGATCATTTCCTCATTGGTCGGTCCATACAGCAGCTCACGACCATGCCGATCCTGAATACGGAGCATTTCCGGACCGTAAGCATCATAACGCCCCGAACGGCGCCACAGATCAGCAGACTGAAGCGTCGGCATCAGGACTTCCTGAGCGCCAATGGCATCCTGCTCTTCGCGGATGATCTTCTCGATGTTCCGCAGAACGCGCAGACCGGCTGGCAGCCAGGCGTAAATACCGGACGATGTCTGACGAACCAGACCTGCACGCAGCATAAGGCGATGAGACGCAATCTGCGCCTCCGCCGGGACTTCCTTCAACGTCGGCTGAAAGGCTTTACTCAGACGCATACTCTATTTCTTCTCTTAGACGCGCAGCAGATGAACATCGACAAGCGGACGCTTCTGAAGCTTGCGCCCCAGAGCACGGCGCAGGGCCGTCTTGGCTGCGTCACGGAATGCCGTGTCGTCCTGTCGCAGCTCATCCGGGATTTCGTCAATGGAATCAGCGAATTCTTCCTGAATGCGAATGCTTTCCGGATCTTCCGCCTCAAGCAGACCAGGTGCACTGATCTTGGGCTCGCCAATGACATAGCCTTCGTCATCTACAGCGAAGCTCGCAATGACCATGCCGTTAAACAGCATCTTGCGGCGAGCCGCCAGAACACCACCCGTCATCGGCAGAAGGCGCCCACCATCCAGTGCCAGACGACCAGTCGGCGCCGTGTCGACAACCCGGACATCACCCGGAGACAGGTTCAGAATGTCACCATCTTCCAGCAGAATCGGTTCAGAACCCATCTCGTGCGCCAGAGCGGCATGAGCTGTCAGATGACGCCATTCACCATGGGTCGGAATGCTGTATTTCGGGCGGACAATCCCGTATAGCACACGAATGTCATCGCCCGTTGCATGGCCGGACGTATGCACCTTCGCATCCTTGTCCGTCAGAACCGTCACGCCACGACGGGACAAATTGTCCTGCACGGCCATGACAGCCTGCTCGTTCCCCGGAATGACGCGTGAACTGTAAATAACCGTATCGCCTTCGCCGAGCGAAATATTCGGATGGGTATCCGAGGCGATGCGAGATAGCGCAGAACGAGGTTCGCCCTGACTTCCCGTGATGATCATCAGAAGATTATCATCATGGATATCGCGTGCATCCTGCTCCGTCAGGAACGGCGGCAGATCACTGAAATAGCCGCACTCACGGGCAGCCGTTTCAAGATTACGCAGGGAACGCCCCACGATCATGACCGCACGACCAGCGGACATGGCAGCCTTGGCGATACTCTCAACGCGCGCCACGTTACTGGCAAAGCACGTCACGGCCACGCGGCCATGAAGGCTCGTGATCAGATCCGTCAGGCCCTTGCGGACATCTGCTTCGGACTCTGAGCGACCTTCCTTCATGACGTTGGTGCTGTCACCCACCATGGCCAGAACGCCCTCGTCTCCGAGGCGACCGAATTCTTCAAGATCCGTCTTAGGGCCAACCAATGGGTTCTCATCGAGCTTCCAGTCGCCCGTATGCACAATGAGACCATGCGGCGTCCGGAGAGCAACAGCCTGCGCTTCAGCCACAGAGTGGGTGACAGCGACAAACTGAAGATCGAAAGGTCCGACGTGGAACCGCGAGCTTGGCATCACGACATGGATCTTCACCTGATTGACCAGATGAGCCTCATGCAGCTTCCGACGCAGAACAGCCGCAGCAAACGGGGTCGCATAAACCGGGCAACGCAGATACGGCCATAGATGCGCGACAGCACCAAGGTGATCTTCGTGCGCATGGGTAATCACGAGGCCGCAGAGGTCTTTTGCTCGATCCGCAATAAATGTCGGATCTGGCATCAGAACTTCGGCTTCAGGCGTATCATTGCCCGAAAAGCCAATGCCACAGTCGATGGCGAGCCAGGTTTCCTTGTTGTTTTTCGTGAGACGATAAAGATTGAAATTCATGCCGATTTCGCCCGTCCCACCCAGAGGCAGGAAGGACAAACCGTCAGGTGTATCCGTCATAGTTGTTCCTTACATTTGTTAACATCATCAGTGATATTCATTGCCGAAAGCCTACATGCCTTCGGGGGAATGGGTGTGCTGAGCCATCGCATTACGATCAGCCAGAAGACGGAGGCCATCCAGGGTCAGATCCGGGGCCATCACGTCAAACAGGTTGGTGCCCTCTGAAAACAGAGGCGCGAGACCACCCGTTGCAATAATCTTGGGGCGACCGCCCATTTCTTCGGAAATTCTTCCTACGATCCCTTCAACCAGGCCAACATAGCCCCAGAAGAGTCCGGAACGCATGGCAACGCTTGTGCTTCGGCCAATCGCGTTCAGAGGACGCCCGATGCTCATACGTGGCAAACGGGCAGCAGCTCTGTGCAAAGCGTCGATGGAAAGATTAACGCCCGGAGCAATTGCTCCACCGCAGTACTGGCCATGTTCATTCACGACATCAAACGTCGTTGCCGTGCCAAAATCAACAACAATGAGAGGGCCGCCATAAAAGTGCTGGGCTGCAAGACCGTTTAAACGGCGGTCTGCTCCAAGTTCGGAAGGATTATCAACCAGCGCTTCAATGCCCCACTCCAGACCTGCATTGGCTACAAGCGGCTCAACATCCAGCCACTGCCTGCAGAAACGACGTAAATCGTAAAGCGCCGCAGGAACAACCGTTCCGATGATAGCACGTGTGATGGAGCCAGCATTCAGCCCAATGCGATCAAACAGGCCCAGAAGCCAGACAGCATATTCGTCAGCAGTACGGGAGTCGCTCGTGGACATGCGCCATTGACCGACCCACGACGATCCATCGTGGACTGCAAACACAACATTCGTGTTGCCAGCATCAATGACGAGAAGCACGTTTCAATCCGGTCCTTCAGTCCAGCAAGATATCGCCGGTTACAACCGGTATGATTTCACCACTTGGAAGCGCAAGAAGCAGACGCCCCTGCTCGTCCAATCCTGAAAATGAACCTGATATATATGTTTCACGGCGCTGAACCGCAAGATGACGTCCGACAGGATGCGCACGGTCAAGCCACGCTTCCCGAATTGGAGCAAATCCTGCAGCTTCCCAGACAGCGACCCAATGATCCATCTGAAGGGTCAGGTTATGACCAAAAACCACAGGATCAGGAGGCGCAGCCACTTCGGACAATGCGGACAATTTGCGGCCCTCAATTTCGGGAGCTTGCCGGAGATTGGCTCCAATGCCAACGACGATCCATTTGTGATCTGCGCGCCCCCCCGCTTCGATCAGAACGCCTGCCATCTTGCGTTCAAAGAGTAGAAGATCATTTGGCCATTTCAACATGAAATCAGCTTCACCCGTACTGAACTGCCGCGCAGTCTCGTAGAGGCTCAGAGCCGTCAGAAAAGGAATAGCAGCCAGAAAATCTGTTGCGTTCACAGGTCGAAAAAGAAGGGATATTGCCAGATTACCGCCAGGATCGACCCAGCTTCTACCACGAGTTCCGCGCCCAGAGGTTTGGGCAAAAGCCTGAATGGCGAGCTTTTCTTGCGCTCCAGCCTCAGCTTTTTCTTTACAGAGATCGGAAGTCGATCCCAACGTCTCATACAATTCGAAACGCCAGGCCATATGTACAGTCAGTCTTCATGTGGTGGGCGATGACAGGATTGAACTGCCGACCCTCTCGGTGTAAACGAGACGCTCTACCGCTGAGCTAATCGCCCTCAGAAAACACGTGGCCTATATACACGGTTCTGAGCGCCCGTAAAGACACCCAGAACCATAAAAGCGAATTTTTATTCGCTTACGGCGTCCTTAAGACCCTTGCCCGGCTTGAAACGGACAGAGGTAGATGCCGGAATGTCGATCTCTTCGCCCGTGCGCGGGTTGCGGCCCTTGGCAGCCTTACGCGTAGCGGTCACGAAGCTACCGAAGCCCACGAGACGGACTTCCTGCTTCTTGGCGAGCGTCTTCTCGATCGTGCTGAACACCGCATCGACAACTTCGCTGGCCTTTGCCTTCGGAAGATCGGCGGCGTCTGCAACGGCGGCGATCAGTTCCTGCTTGTTGAGGGGCTTCTCCATGATGTGCCTTTCTGGTGTTAGAGCACCCGAGCCATCCTCCGAAGAGTCTTGCGGCTCAGGTGCTTGTTCGATCTGCGGCCGCACTATGAAGCGCTTTTTGGCCGCGTCAACTGTAAGAATCGCAGAAGGACCCAACCGTTAGTGTGGAAGTGCCGCCGGAGAGGCTTTCTCGCCAGCAATTCCACCTATTGGGTCCACACTTTCATCCCATTCAATTGCCTCAGGCATGCGCGTGAGGGCAATTTTCAGAACCTCATCGACATGGGCGACTGGAATGATCTTGAGCGCATGACGGACATTTTCAGGAACCTCTGCAAGATCCTTTTCATTGTCCTTCGGAATGAGAACCGTCTTGATTCCAGCTCGCAATGCAGCCAGCAGCTTCTCTTTCAGGCCGCCAATCTCCAGCACACGCCCACGAAGCGTAATTTCGCCCGTCATCGCAACATCCCGGCGAATGGGGATCTGCGTCATGATGCTGACGAGAGACGTTGCAAGCGCAATACCCGCGGACGGACCGTCCTTCGGGGTTGCTCCCTCCGGAAGATGAACGTGAATATCCCGCTTTTCAAAGAGCGGCGGCCGGATACCGAAATCCTGTGCCCGTGAGCGGACATAAGACAGGGCTGCTGCAATGCTTTCCTGCATCACATCACCCAGTTTACCCGTCTGCTTCACCTGCCCCTTACCGGGAACCATAACGCTTTCGATGGTCAGGATCTCACCGCCAACCTGTGTCCAGGCCAAGCCGGTTACGACACCAACCATATCCTCCGTCTCGGTTTCTCCGTGACGGAAACGACGCACGCCTGCGTATTTACCAAGATTCTCTGGTGTGATTTCAACGTGCGTTACGCCGGTCGTGATGATTTCCTTCACAACCTTACGGGCCAGACGGGCAATTTCGCGCTCGAGATTTCTGACACCTGCCTCACGGGTATAAGACCGGATCAACTCAAGAAGCGTCTCATCAGAAACGGTCCACTCATCAGGCTTGAGATTATGAGCTTCCGCCTGCTTGGAGAGCAGATGTCGACGCGCAATCTGGACCTTCTCGTCCTCCGTATAGCCCGAGAGATTGATGATCTCCATGCGGTCCAGAAGCGGTTGAGGCATATTGAGGCTGTTGGCCGTCGTCACGAACATGACGTCTGAAAGATCGTAGTCGACCTCCAGATAGTGATCGGCGAAGGTGGAGTTCTGCTCCGGATCCAGCACTTCAAGAAGCGCGGAAGACGGATCGCCTCTCCAGTCAGCCCCCAGCTTGTCGATCTCATCCAGCAGAAACAGCGGATTGGACGTTTTCGCCTTTTTCATGCCCTGAATAATTTTCCCAGGCATGGAACCGATATACGTCCGGCGATGACCACGGATTTCCGATTCGTCACGCACGCCACCAAGTGACATACGAACGTACTGACGGCCCGTTGCCTTGGCGATCGAGCGTGCCAGAGACGTTTTACCGACACCCGGCGGCCCAACGAGGCACAGGATTGGTCCCTTGATCTTCTGGGAACGCGTCTGCACGGCAAGATATTCAAGGATGCGCTCCTTGACCTTCTCAAGACCGTAATGTTCGGCTTCAAGCACACCTTCAGCGTGCGTGAACTCCTTGGTGATCTTGGAGCGCTTTTTCCACGGAATACCCAGCAGCCAGTCTAGATAATTCCGGACGACTGTGCTCTCTGCGGACATCGGGCTCATACCGCGCAGCTTCTTCAGCTCGGCATGGGCCTTTTCCTTGGCTTCACGACTCAGGCGCGTCTTGTTGATCTTCTCTTCAAGCTCGGCAAGTTCATCCTTGCCGTCTTCGCCTTCTCCAAGTTCTTTCTGGATCGCCTTGAGCTGCTCGTTGAGATAATACTCACGCTGCGTCTTCTCCATCTGCCGCTTCACACGGTTCCGGATGCGCTTCTCAACCTGCAGAACCCCGATTTCCGTCTCGATATGAGCAAACACGCGCTCGAGACGCTGCTCAGCGGAAGGCATCTCAAGAATTTCCTGCTTTTCAGAAATCTTGAGATTCAGATGGCTCGCAATCGTATCCGCAAGCTTGGAGAGATCATCGATCTGATTGATCGAGACCATGACCTCAGGCGGGATCTTCTTGTTGAGTTTGATGTATTGCTCGAACTGGGAAACCGTCGAGCGCCCAAGTGCTTCGAGATCGCTGCCTGGCGTCGCGGAGAGCGGCGCATCTGCAATTTCTTCAACCTCGGCCTCGAAATGCCCGTCCACGTCAAACAGTCGCGTGATGTGAACCCGACGCGTGCCTTCAACGAGAACCTTTACTGTTCCATCTGGCAGCTTGAGAAGCTGCAGAATGGTGGAGACCGTCCCGTAGCGATAGATATCGTCAACAGATGGATCATCCTGCGAGACGTCTTTTTGCGCGACAAGAAGGATCTGTTTGCTGTCCCGCGTAACTGCCTCAAGAGCCTTTACAGATTTCTCACGCCCAACGAAGAGCGGAACAATCATATGCGGGAAAACGACAATGTTCCGCAGCGGAAGAACCGCCATGACATCATGACGAGCAGCCGGAGCGGCCTCCGTCACAATTTCTGCAGGCACAGCCTCTTTAGCCGCTTTTGTCGCACGAGGTTTGCGGACAGTCTTTTTTTCAACAACCGCAGTATCGTCCACTTTCTTTGTGCGGCGACGCGTCTTGGGTTTTGTATCGTCAGTCATTCACTTGATCTCCGTAGGGACGATCTTACGGCCCCCGCCCGCCTGGCAGCGCGAGCACCGTAATGTCTCTTCATGCAGAAAAGGCACGAATTCAGACAGCGTCTGTCTTCAATGTTGTGACAAAAAGGCCGACTGACAAGACGGCCTTTTCGACATCATCAAGCAGACTGTTCTGTCGGTTCGCTTTTGCCCTTCCCGTACACATAAACCGGGTTGGCCTTGCTCTCCGCCACTTCACGGTTGATGACGACTTCCTCAACGCCTTCCAGTCCTGGAAGATCGAACATCGTCCCAAGCAGGATGTTCTCCATAATGGAACGAAGGCCACGGGCACCGGTCTTGCGTTCGATAGCCCGCTTGGCGATGCCGGAAAGTGCGTCTTCCGTGAAGGACAGTTTGACCCCTTCCATCTCGAAAAGGCGCCCATACTGCTTGGTCAAAGCATTTTTCGGCTTGCTGAGAATCTGGATCAGGGCAGCTTCATCAAGATCATTCAGCGCTGCGATAACCGGCAGACGACCAATGAACTCCGGAATAAGACCGAACTTGAGCAGATCTTCAGGCTCTACTGTCTGAAGAATTGCCCCCAGACGACGCTCATCCTCAGAACGCACATCCGCGCCAAAGCCGATGCCTGATCCTTTGCCACGAGCCGAAATGATCTTGTCCAGCCCCGCAAAAGCACCACCACAGATGAACAGCATGTTCGTGGTGTCAACCTGCAGGAACTCCTGCTGCGGATGCTTGCGACCACCCTGCGGCGGCACGGACGCAACCGTCCCTTCCATAAGTTTCAGAAGCGCCTGCTGTACGCCTTCGCCTGAAACATCACGGGTGATGGACGGATTGTCGGACTTCCGCGAGATCTTGTCGATTTCGTCGATATAGACAATGCCGCGCTGCGCACGCTCGACGTTATAGTCAGCAGCCTGAAGCAGCTTCAGGATGATGTTCTCAACGTCTTCACCCACATAACCGGCTTCGGTCAGCGTTGTGGCATCTGCCATCGTGAATGGGACATCAAGAATACGAGCCAGCGTCTGCGCAAGCAGCGTCTTACCCGAACCTGTAGGACCAATCAGAAGAATGTTGGATTTCGCGATCTCGATATCGCTGTTCTTCTGCGCATGGGCCAGCCGCTTATAATGGTTGTGAACGGCGACCGACAGCGCGCGCTTGGCCTCGAACTGCCCAATGACATAATCGTCCAGAACCTTGCAGATTTCCTTGGGCGTCGGAACACCGTCGCGGGATTTCACAAGGTGCGTCTTATGCTCCTCGCGAATGATGTCCATGCAGAGTTCAACACACTCATCACAGATGAAAACTGTTGGACCAGCGATCAGCTTGCGAACTTCGTGCTGGGATTTCCCACAGAACGAGCAATACAGGGTGTTCTTTGAATCGCCGGATTTGTTGCTCATCGCTGTTCCTCTTTCCCCTCACACACGCACCGACCGCTTTTCGGCAGCAGACATGCTGAAGCACTTAAAACTCTAGGCCGAGGTCTCAGCCTTCGGCAACCCCGGAGCACGTAACTCCAAGACATGAAAAGCGGCATATCGGGATGCCGCTTTTCTTTTCCAAGAGGAGCAAAACTCCTCTTGCGTTCTGAAACCGGTCAGTCCTGAGCAGACTGAACTGCCGGATGACGGCGCACGACCGCATCAATCAAACCAAACTCTTTAGCTTCTTCAGCAGACAGATAGCTGTCGCGTTCGAGCTTGCGCTCAATCTCTTCCAGCGTCTGCCCGGTATGCTCACGATAGATTTCATTCAGGCGCTGACGAATCAGCAGAATTTCACGAGCTTGAATTTCAATATCGGACGCCTGACCTTGCGCACCACCAGAAGGCTGATGCACCATCACGCGCGCATTTGGCAGACAGTACCGATGCCCCTTCTCACCACCGGCCAGAAGCAGCGACCCCATGGACGCCGCCTGACCAATGCAAACCGTGCTCACAGGACAGCGGATGTACTGCATCGTGTCATAGATCGCGAGACCGGCAGAAACGACACCGCCTGGGCTGTTGATATAGAAAGAAATTTCCTTGGTCGGATTCACGCTCTCAAGATAAAGGAGCTGCGCACTGATCAGAGAAGCAACCTGATCGTAAACCGGGCCGGTCAGGAAGATGATACGCTCCTGAAGGAGACGTGAAAAAATGTCGAAAGCTCGCTCTCCGCGGGCAGTCTGCTCGACTACCATCGGCACCAGAGAGTTGTTGAACACCTCGACGGGATCGCGGTCCCCAATGGTCATACTGTCTGTTCCTCAATGCCCGATGGGCTGTCTGTATTCTTTAACATGGACCCGGCAGAGCGTTCCGTCAAAGGGAGCAGACAGCAAAACGGGCACTCCGAAGAGTGCCCGCCTTTTCTGCGTCAGTACTCTCAGAGCTCTGCAGGCGGGATTTCTGCGAGTTCTTCCGGTGTGACTTCCTTTTCGGTGACATCAGCCAGCTCGATCAGATAGTCGACAACCTTGTTTTCCAGGATCGGGCCACGAAGACCTTCAACAGCCTGCGGGTTCTTGGAGAAGAACTCGAAAACCATCTTTTCCTGGCCCGGATAGCGCTGCGCTTCCTGCTGCATCGCACCCAGAAGTTCCTCGCGGGA
This sequence comes from Gluconobacter japonicus, assembly GCF_015244665.1. Lineage (NCBI taxonomy): Bacteria > Pseudomonadati > Pseudomonadota > Alphaproteobacteria > Acetobacterales > Acetobacteraceae > Gluconobacter > Gluconobacter japonicus. The sequence goes on along the minus strand of NZ_JABCQN010000003.1, from coordinate 121,318 downwards.
AACCTGGATTTCCTGCTTGCGGCCGATTTCAGCCAGCAACAGACCCAGCTTCACACGACGCTCTGCGATACGGCGATAGTCTGCACGCAGGGTCTCTTCGTCCTTGCCTGCGTCTTCTTCGTCCATACGGCCAGCTTCACGGTCCTGCTCGACGCGGGCCCAGATCTGAGCGAACTCGGCATCAACCATGCTCTGAGGAGCTTCGAAGTCGGTCTTCTCGGACAGGGCGTCCAGAAGCTCACGCTTGATGCGCAGACGGGAGAGCTGCTTGTACTCGCCTTCAGCCTGCTCCGTGATCAGGGAACGGATCTGCTCGATGCTGTCGAGACCAATGTCCTTGGCCAGATCGTCGTTGATTTCCGGATCAACAGGCTTCTTCAGGGACTTCGCCTTGATGTCGAATGTCACGGCCTTACCGGCCAGTTCTTCAGCCTGATAGTCTTCCGGGAACGTCACGTTGATGACGCGCTCTTCCCCGGCCTTCATGCCTTCCATCTGCTCGGCAAAACCCGGGATGAAGCCTTCACCGCCGATTTCGACGTTCACATCTTCTGCCGTGCCACCGTCGAACGGCGTGCCATCCAGCTTGCCCACGAAGTCAACGCAGACCACATCGCCCTTTACGGCTGCACGATCTTCTTCGATGGCTTCGAACTTGCGGCTGCGACGGGCGAGATCAGCAAGAGCCTTGTTAACGACCTCTTCATCAACCTTGGAGGTCAGACGCGTCAGCTTCAGACCGGACAGATCCGGAACTTCGATTGCCGGCAGAACTTCCATCTCAATCTTGAACTCAAGATCGCCTTCGGAATCAGGAGCGGAAACCAGCTCGACCTTCGGCTGCATGGCCGGACGAACGTCCTGTTCCTGAACCAGCTTGCCAACCGTATCGTTGATGACTTCTTCCATCAGCTCTGCGTTGACGGCAGCGCCGTGACGCTGCTTGACGAGAGAGGCCGGAACCTTGCCCGGACGGAAACCCGGAAGCTTGATCGTGCGCGCAACTTCAGCGAGTCGGGCTGCACGACGGGCCTGCAGGTCCGCAGAAGGGACAACGACAGTGAAGGCGCGCTTAAGTCCTTCGTTGAGCGTGGGCGTAACCTGCATGAGCCAGGCGATCCTCTCGGTCGGGTAAGTTAAAATCTCTTCTCAGGAAACCGGGTTGGTACGGGCGGAGGGACTTGAACCCCCACGACTTGCGCCACCAGAACCTAAATCTGGCGTGTCTACCAATTCCACCACGCCCGCTCAGCCCCGTCTCCGGGGTTCGTGTTACCGAACCTTGGAAGCGCGGCCTTTAGCGCATGACACGCTACTTCACAACAGGGCGGCCACCGGGTTTTTGCTTAAATCGCCCTTGGAAAGCTCTGTTGCAAGCTTTCGGGCAGCACCGAGCGGCAGGTCCAGATCCTCTGCTACGGGCCACCCGCCATGCTGCCTCGCCGCCTGTATCCCAGCTTCACCATGAAGCCAGACACCAGCACAACACGCCTCCCAGACCTCCATCCCTGCGGCCATAAGCGTTGCAATAACTCCTGTCAGCGTGTCTCCGGAGCCAGCTGTGGCCAGCGCGGACGTCGCATGGGCATTGATGGCAATACGTCCATCCGGGGCGGCAATGATGGTATCCGGCCCCTTCATGACCATGACTGCATTGAGTTTCTGCGCGGCAGCAAGAGCAGCATCCGGGCGACTACCCTCAACCGGACCGAACAGTTTTTTGAACTCACCAATATGAGGCGTAACGGCAGCAACCCCTTGCAGGCGTGACAGATCCTCAGCTCCCCAAGCGAGCGCCCCAGCATCTGCAAGAACGGTTCGATCAGCACCCAGCAACTCAGGTAGCACGGCAGAAACTTCATCAGGTGCAAGCCCCGGCCCACAGATCCAGACTTTCCGTCGTTGATCTTCCAGCAAGTCCGACAGCGACCCGTCATCAACAATCAGTCCGGGATCACCGAGTCGGTATGCTTCCGCAGCGTGGCCCGCAGCAATCCTCACAAGTCCCGCACCTGTCCGACGCGCCGCTTTGGCAGCCAACCGCGTTGCTCCCGGCATGACGGCTCCGCCGCAGACACTCACAACACCCCGGCGATATTTGTAATCACCATCACCGGAAACAGGGAGCATCCAAAGCCCCGGCCAGTTGAGACTGATTTTCGGAGCAAGGCCGTCCCAGGCCTCGGCGGGCATACCAATGTCTGCACAAACCAGCTCACCACACAGCCCTTTTCCGGGCTCAAGCAAATGCCCCGGGCGCGGACGCACAAACGTTACCGTCAAAGCACAGGCCTGCGCATGCCCAAGCACACACCCCGTCAACCCGGACACGCCACTCGGCATATCAATGGCAACCCGAAGCGGAACAGCCCCCAACACTGTTGCCACATCATCCTGAACAGGCCGCTTGAGACCTGAACCAAAAACGGCATCCACAATCATATCCACCCCTTCAACGGAGCGGACATCGAACGGCAGTACCGGCCCATTCCAGTGACTGGCAGCATCATGGGCGGGGCTACCCTCCCTGGGAGCCGCCATGACCACAACACGCACTGGCCACCCCCATTGCGCAAGAAAACGGGCAGCAACATAGCCATCCCCACCGTTATTTCCCGGGCCGCACACCACTGCGACGCGGCAGGGTGCGAACCGCTTGCGAATGGCACGTGCGACTGCCCATCCCGCCCTTTCCATGAGCTGTGAAACAGGAACAACGGCTGAAGCCGCATGATCCATCCTATCGCTTTCCTGTGGTGTCAGAAGGGCAAGTGGATATGAAGACACGGCGCTGTTTCTCCTGATGAGATCACTGTTTGCAGAAAGCAGAGAGCTCTTCCGCGTTCCCTATGGCATTCTGCCGGTGGGGTCGGGTAATCTTGCAAAGATACGTCAGGGATACGCCCTGCCCTTCCTTTACGCACCTGACCATGATGAGGATCAATGACCGGTTCAATTGTCTGGAGCCTCGTGCTCGCAATCCATCTTCTCTGCATGACTTACTGGATCGGCGGATCGATCTATTCGGCTCTGGTTGTCCGCTCCACGGTTGGCCTGCTCGACCCAGGCCCGCGCGCTTCGGTACTGCTGCAGAATTATACCCGGTTCTTCAAAGGACTCTGGCAGGTTGTTCCGTTTTCGCTGGTCAGTGGCTGGGCACTTGTCATCCATGAGGGCGGTTTTGGCGCCGTCAACTGGACGATTAACGCCATGCAGTTAATCGGCATTGCAATGGCGATCGTCTTCATCACAACAGCTCGTGGACCTTTCCTGCGTGCAAGACGGGCCCTTCGGCCACAGCCAGCCGTTTTTGACACTCTGCGGAACCGGACCGTCCTGATGGCGGGGCTGGGTCTTCTGAACATTCTGATTGCAGCCATGGCGCACGGCATGTGATTGTGGTAGCGATATGGCGCTCTATGGGCTGTATCGCTTGCCTTTCCAGCGTTTAGCCGATAACGCACCACTTTAAAGTTGCGGGACACGTGCCCGCCCTCAACTCCGGCGCAGTCTATCTGGCCTGTACCGTCAACGAGAGTCTCGAGAGTCATTTGAGCGCGAAAACGACCTCCGGTCCTTCCAAGTCCCGTACCTCTGCCCCTGCAAAACGCGGCCGCCCCGCTGGCGTTCGTGCAAAGGCAACCAAGAATTCATCGACTGAACCAGAGCGCCTTGATGAGGCTGTCTCTCAACCAGTCGTTACAGAGAAGAAGACGCGAGGCCGTCGTTCTGCGGTAGAAAAGACTGCTATCGAGGCAGTTGCCACACCCGTTCGCCGACGCACCAAGGCTGCAGATCCGGCTGTGACCGAAGCAGAAGCTGAGTCTACAAAGTCGACTCCAATTCGTCGTACCCGGCAGGCAAAAACACAAGACGCTGCTTCCGAATCTGCGCCTCCACCACGTCGTCGCAGTCGCAAAGTCGATAGCGTTGCGGAAGAGGTCATCGAAACGACTCCGCAGGAGGCTGTCGATACTCCTGCACCCAAACGTCGCGGTCGTAAGCCCAAAGCTGTCGCTATCGAAACTGTAGCCGAAGAGCTCGTGGTTCCAACTCCGAAGAAGCGTGGGCGCAAACCTAAGGCCGTCGTCGAGGAAGCGCTAAAAGTCGAAGAAGCTGCTGTTGTTGAGGCCCCCAAACCGCGCCGTGGCCGGAAACCCAAAGCGGCAGCTGAAGTGGTGACAGACAGCACCCCCATTCCGCCCCCTAAAAAACGCGGACGGAAACCAAAACTCCCATCTGAAGTCTTGCCGGTCACGGAAGAAACGACTTCAGACGCCCTCGAAAACTCTGATCTTCTGACGACGCCTCCAGCTCAGCCCGTCAAAGTACCCTCACGTCGTGGGCGGCCTAGAAAAAATCCTCTCCCGGTCGAAATCGCCGTAGAAACGCCTGTGACAGATGTTGCAGTGGTCGTAGACACTGAAGCAGCACCGGCAGAAACGCCCGTTCTTTCCGAGACCTCCACACCAGCTGCTGATCAGCCCCGCTTTGCAGATCTGGCTCTTTCAGAGCCCATCATGCAGGCAATTCAGGAGTTGGGTTATGAACACCCAACGCCTATCCAGGCCCAGGCTATCCCGGAAGTCCTGAAAGGCCATGATGTATTGGGCGTTGCGCAGACAGGAACCGGTAAAACGGCGTCCTTTACACTCCCCATGCTTGAGAAGCTGTCAGGCTCCCGCGCGCGCGCAAGAATGCCACGTTCGCTCATTCTTGAGCCAACACGGGAACTTGCCCTGCAGGTTGCAGATAACTTCAAGCTGTACGGCAAACATCTCCGGCTGACCCATGCACTGCTGATTGGCGGAGAAAGCATGGCTGAACAGCGGGATGTTCTGAACCGCGGCGTGGATGTTCTGATTGCAACTCCCGGTCGCCTTCTTGATCTTTTCAGTCGTGGCGGCCTGCTGCTGACGCAAACCAGCACGCTCGTGATCGACGAGGCAGACCGTATGCTGGACATGGGATTCATTCCCGATATTGAGAAGATTGTCAGCCTTCTGCCCCGCAATCGCCAGACGCTGTTTTTCTCCGCAACAATGGCTCCTGAAATCCGTCGACTCGCAGACGAGTTTCTGAGAAATCCGGTGGAGATTACGGTCTCCCGCCCCTCTTCCGTCGCAACGACGATTGAAGAAGGTCTGATTATCGTCGACGAAGACGAGAAACGTCGAGCTCTTCGCAAGCTGCTTCGCTCGCAGGATGTGCAGAGTGCAATCGTATTCTGCAATCGCAAGCGTGACGTGGACATGCTCCAGCGTTACCTGACAAAACATGGTTTCGCAGCAGGTCATCTACATGGTGATCTCGCGCAGTCATTGCGCTTTTCTACGCTGGACAACTTCAAATCAGGCGAATTGAAAATTCTCGTTTGCTCTGACGTTGCCGCACGCGGAATCGATATTGGCGGCCTGTCTCACGTCTTCAATTTTGATCTTCCGTTCAATGCAGAAGACTATGTACACCGTATCGGTCGCACAGGCCGTGCCGGCAAACACGGACATGCGTTCAGCATTGCTGGCCCCCGTGATCGTCGTCTGCTTGAGGCTATCGAGACTCTGACGGGAAAAACCATTGCACGTCTTGATGCTCCGGAAATCCGCTCTGTGGATTGGGCACAGGAAGACGAAAATGGTCGTCCGATTGTGGCTCCAAAGCAGCCTCTCTCTCATCAGCAGCACGCAGTCGAAGCCGGGAATGACGACGAATCGGAAGGACAGCGCAGAAAACGTCGTCGTGGTGGCCGCAAACGCAACCGCAACGGCCGGGACGAAACCGTTGAGGCAGGGGTGACCATTATGGAAGCCCCCCCTGTTTCAGCGCCTGTTCAGAATCGCAAATCTGTTGAGCTGGCTCCAGCCTTTGAAAACGACGCGCCCAAAACTGGCTTTGGCGGGGATACTCCCGCATTCATGCTGGTGCCCCGTCGGCGTCGTCTGTCAGTCTCCGAAGAGACGGATCTGACTCTTCCGGTTCAGCATGACGCTCGTCATTACGGTGATGAATAACCCGGGGACCGGAGCATTCCCCCTCCGGATTGAAGGTCTTGGCGCCGCGGGTGACGGCGTTGCTCATCATGATGGGCATGTTCTTTTTCTTCCCGGCACACTGCCGGGAGAAGAAGTACTTGCGCGCTTTTCAGGAACTCGTCCTGAACTAATCGAAGTTACTCATCCATCTGCGGATCGCGTTGCCCCCCCATGTAGCCTTTTCGGCGAATGTGGCGGATGTGCGATTCAGGAAATGTCACTTCCAGCCCTCCTGGAGTGGAAGACGGCCCGCGTTTCCGCTGCCTTGGATGCCGCAGGCTTCGAGGATATTCCAACTTCCAGTCAGTACCAGACAGCACCCTATACGCGTCGCCGGATGGACCTCGCTGTTCAGCGTATTCCTGGAGGCATTATTCTGGGGCTACACCGCCGGAATGGTGATCCCGTTGATATGACGGAATGTCATCTTCTGCATCCGGACCTGTTTGCCCTTCTCTCGCCATTGCGAGAGGTCCTTGGAACCTTGGGTGCCCTGACGGGACGCGGCAGCCTGGTGCTGAACCTTCTGGACAGTGGTCCGGACCTGACGCTCTCTACCCCTGCAGAACTGACGAGTGCTGATCGCAGCAAGCTGGCGGCTTTTGGTCGGGCTTACAATCTTCCAAGAATATCGTGGCAGAATCCGAAAGACCGTTCGATTGAAACGGTTTCTCAGACAAAACCCGTCACGGAACGCTTTGGGGAGGTGGAAACATCTCCGCCGCCTGCAGCTTTTCTTCAGGCAACACGCGACGCTGAAAACGCTATTGTTCAAGCGGCTGTTGAGGGACTGCCATCCCTTAACAAAAAAGATATCACCGTAGAGCTTTTTGCTGGCTGCGGTACTCTGACGTTCCCCCTTTCAGAAAAGGGACGCGTACTTGCGTATGAAGGCGAACTCGCTGCTGCAAATTGCCTGAAGGCGGCCGCAGGTGGACGTCGCGTCGAGGGTTATCAGCGCGACCTTATGCGGCAGCCGCTTCTTCCGCATGATCTGAAATCGACACGTGCTGTCGTTCTGGATCCGCCTTATGCAGGTGCCGGAGCACAGACAATCCCGCTCGCCAAATCTGGCGTGAAGGACATTGTTTATATCAGCTGTAATCCGGCAGCCCTTGAAAAGGACGGTCGTGCTTTGAAAGAAGCAGGATATTCCCTGCTGAACTGGACAGTCGTGGACCAGTTCCTCTGGTCCACGGAAGTGGAAACGGTTCTGGTGTTCTCACGCGATCCGAAACGGATCAAACGTGAAAACTCTCGCCGCAGCCACAGCGCCCCTTCTCATTTGGATTCCTGAACGTGAACCCGGCTTCGAGGTCTTTGACCTCGTAGTCCATCACTGTTCCGGTCAGAAACAGCGTAGCCTTGCGGTCCACCAGCAGGGTTACGCCCTGATCTTCCACCCGCTCATCAGTGTCAGCTGGTTCCTTAACGAAGGTCATCTCGTAGGACAGGCCTGAGCAACCCCGCGTTCCTACGCCGATCCGCAGCAATTCACCTTGATGAGCCCCGGCATAGAGAACCCGTAGCCTTTGAGCTGCGCGGTCAGAGACTGTCATAAGTGTCGGAAGCGGCCGACGTGTCAGAGTTTCGGACATGGTTTTGCCCTTTCAGATCAGAACATATTGAGCGCAAGTCGCGCATCGTCACTCATACGACTCATATCCCAAGGCGGATCCCAGACGATTTCCACCGTGGCCATTGTTACACTTGGAACCTTCAGAATGGCATCCCTCACCATTTCTGGCAGTTCCTGAGCGCTGGGGCAGTTTGGCGCCGTCAGCGTCATTTCCACATTGACCCGGCCATCATCATGCAGATCAATGGCATAGATCAGGCCCAGCTCGTAAATATTAACCGGGATTTCCGGGTCATAGACCGTAGCAATTGCCGCAATAACAGCATCCTGGTCCGGAGCTGTTCCGTCAGGTGCAGGTACGGTGGTTTCTTCTACTGGATTTTCGGTCATGGCTTCACTCATGTGAGCATCATCCGGGCCCGTTCAAGGCCTGTGATCAGAACGTCAATCTCGTCCTGCGTTGTGTAGATGCCAAAACTGGCACGAGCCGTGGCATGCAGGCCAAGCCGACGAATCAGCGGCTCTGCACAGTGCTGCCCAGCCCGGATGGCAATTCCCAGTTGATCCAGCAACGTCGCCAGATCATGAGGATGCGCCCCATCCAGCGTGAACGACAGAACACCGCCACGCACGTCCGGAGATCCAAGGACTTTAAGACCCTGAACCTCACCCAGCCGCTGTTCAGCATAAACGGTCAGTTCAGTTTCATGGGTGGCAATGGTGTCGTACCCAATGTCTTCCACAAACTCGATCGCCGCTTTGAGGCCGATCGTTTCGAGAATGGCAGGGGTTCCAGCTTCGAATTTATGCGGCACCGTTGCCCAGGTCGCACGTTCGAAAGAGACATTCTGGATCATTTCTCCACCGCCCAGGAAAGGTGGCATCACATCCAGAAGCTCTTTTTTGCCCCAAAGCGCACCAATACCTGTGGGCCCGTAAAGCTTGTGACCCGTGAAGGTAAAGAAATCGGCCCCGATGTCCTGAACATCGATTTTGCGATGCACGACAGACTGCGACCCATCAAATAGGATACGCGCTCCATGGGCATGTGCAATTTCTGCCAGCCTTTTCGCAGGCGTGACTGTTCCCAGCACATTGGACATATGCGTGATGGAAACGAGAGCAACATTCCCATCTTCAAGAAGCGCTTCATACGCTTCGAGATCCAGATCACCATTTTCCGCCATGGGAGCAACACGAAGTTCGATCCCTGCACGCTCCTTCAGCATGAGCCACGGAACAATATTGGCATGATGCTCAAGTTCAGAAATCAGGACGGCCTGCCCCGGCTTCAGAAGCGACCCTAAGCTATGGGCAACCAGATTGATGGCTTCAGTGCTGTTTCGCGTGAAGATGACTTCGTGGCGGTCTGGCGCATTCAGTAGCCGCACGACAGCATCGCGCGTGCTTTCGTAGGCTTCCGTCGTACGCTCGCTCATCCAGTGAAGGCCACGATGAATGTTGGCATACTGGTGATATGCCGCCTCACGCATCGCTTCAATCACACGTTCAGGCTTCTGGGCCGACGCGGCGCTATCGAGAAAGACCAGCGGGCGCCCATGCACCCGTTCGGACAGGATCGGGAATTGGGAACGCACCGCCGGAGTCATGCGCGAATGCTCCCCTGCAACAGATCGCGCAGTGTCTCGTCTGACACCAGATCCAGCGCATCCAGAAGGAAAGCGCGAACCAGAATGTCACGTGCTTCGGTTTCTGGAATACCGCGGCAACGCAGATAAAAAAGCTGCTCGTCGTCCAGCGCCCCCACGGTCGCCCCGTGACTGCACTTTACGTCGTCCGCATAGATTTCCAGCTCAGGTTTGCTGTTGATCTGCGCCTTCTCAGACAACAGAAGGGCCTGATTCATCTGGTAGCCGTCTGTCTTCTGGGCAATGCGATCCACAAGAATCTTGCCCTGAAACACACCCAGTCCGCTTTCGGACAGCACTGTCTTGACGGTCTGACGCGAACCACAATCCGGCGCGGCATGATGGATCATGGACGTCAGATCATTCAGGCGACTGCCATCGACGATCTGGATTCCATTGACATGAACCTGTGCATGAGCGGCTGTCAGGTTGGCCACGACTTCATGACGGGCTAATTCACTACCGTTGTTCAGGGTGAAGCTGTCATAATTGCCATTGGCATCGACAGAAGCCGCAATAATAGCGAGATGCCCTGCTGCCAGGCTTTCCTGTTGCAGCTTCACATGCGTCAAACGCGCGCCCTTGCCGACAACAATGTCAAAGCGTGGATTGGTGACATAACGACCCTCTCCCGCATTGACGTCGAACAACGTCAGGGACGCACCTTCTTCAAGTACGATCTGATGACGCAGATGCGTGGAGATGTTCTCGCCAGTTGTCAGAGACACCAGTGTCAGCAGTCCGGCGTCTGTTCCCGCAGGTACACGAACTGACAAGCCATCTTGCACAAGCGCTGCATTAAGAACTGCCGAAAAGCGATCCTCAAGCGGGTCCGCTACTCCTGCTGCCGTCGAAACAATGCTGTCCGACAGGCTGTTGAGCGCTTCGACCTTCCGACCATTAGCGAAAACCACACGACTTCCGGCCTTCGGCAAAAGAAGACGGGCAAGCAATGTCTGAGCCTGCGCATCCGAAAGCGCGGGAGCTTCCGCCCAGACGGTGTCGGCAAACGCACGAAGTGGCGTATAGCGCCACGCCTCAACACGGCGCGTCGGAATACCCATGGCTGCCAGCGCAGTTCCGTGCCCTGCGGAACGTGCGACAAAAGCCTCCAGCCCTGACGAGGCCTGAACTGTTGTCGCTATGCTCACGCTGCTGCCTCGAGGAACTGCGTATAGCCCTGCTTCTCAAGCGTCTTCGCCACTTCCGGGCCACCGCTATAAATGATTTTGCCCTTGGCCATCACATGCACACGATCTGGCACGATATAGTCGAGCAGACGCTGATGATGGGTAATGACCAGAGCGGAGAAATCAGGGCCACGCAGCGAGTTTACGCCATCTGCAACGATACGCAGCGCATCGATGTCCAAGCCACTATCCGTCTCGTCAAGAATGGCGAAAGACGGCTGCAACAGCCGCATCTGAAGCACTTCATTGCGCTTCTTCTCACCGCCAGAAAAGCCGACATTGACGGCACGCTTCAGCATCTCATCCGACATGGAAAGACGCTTGGTCTCAGCACGAACAGCCTTGAGGAAAGCAACTGCGTCCAACTCGTCTTCACCACGCGCCCGGCGGACTGCATTGACGGCTGTACGCAGGAAGTTTGCGTTGTTCACGCCCGGAAGTTCGACAGGAGACTGGAACGCCAGAAACACGCCCAGCGCCGCACGCTCTTCAGGCTCAAGCGCCAGCAGATCCTCACCCTTGAAGGTCGCGCTACCGCCCGTCACTTCGTAGTCTTCACGGCCGGACAGCACATAAGACAGCGTGGACTTGCCAGAACCATTGGGACCCATGATGGCGTGGATTTCGCCCTTGGGAACTTCGAGATCAATCCCCTTAAGGATTTCCTTCGGCGTACCGTCGGCATCAATGCGGGCCTCGAGACCCTGGATTTTCAGAAAATCACTCATGTCTTAACCCACACTTCCTTCGAGGCTGATCTGCAGCAGCTTCTGAGCCTCGACCGCGAACTCCATCGGCAGCTCCTTGAGCACCTCGCGGCAAAATCCATTGACGATCAGACCAACCGCGTCTTCTTCAGACAGTCCACGGGAGCGGCAATAGAAAAGCTGGTCTTCAGAAATCTTTGACGTCGTTGCTTCATGCTCGATGCGAGCCGTCATGTTCCGGCTTTCAATGTAAGGCACCGTATGTGCACCACACTGGTCACCGATCAGAAGGCTGTCGCACTGCGTGAAGTTGCGCGCATTGCGAGCCTTTGGCTGCATGCGAACAAGACCACGATACGTGCTGTCTGATTTACCGGCCGAAATGGTCTTGGCGATAATCGTCGAGCGCGTATTGGGCGCCAGATGGATCATCTTCGTACCCGTATCAGCCTGCTGATGATTATTGGTCACGGCTACGGAGTAGAACTCACCAACCGATCCCTCACCAGCCAGAACACAGGATGGATATTTCCACGTGATGGAAGACCCTGTCTCAACCTGCGTCCAGGAAATCTTGGAGCGTGCACCACGGCAGGCGCCGCGCTTCGTTACGAAGTTATAGATACCGCCTCGCCCTTCATCATCCCCCGGATACCAGTTCTGAACCGTGGAATACTTGATGGAGGCGTCGTCCATCGCAATCAGCTCGACAACGGCAGCATGAAGCTGGTTCTCATCACGCTGAGGAGCAGTGCACCCTTCAAGATACGAAACGCTGGCGCGCTCTTCAACGATGATGAGAGTCCGCTCGAACTGCCCGGTATTGCGCGCATTGATGCGGAAATATGTGGACAGCTCCATCGGGCAGCGCACACCCTTGGGCACGTACACGAAAGATCCATCCGTGAAGACAGCGGAGTTCAGCGCGGCGAAAAAATTGTCACCCGCGGGAACGACTGAACCAAGGTACTGCCTGACCAGATCCGAATGCTCGCGAATGGCTTCGGAAATAGGGCAGAAGATAACCCCAGCCTCTTCCAGCGTCTTACGGAACGTCGTCGCCACAGACACACTGTCGAACACCGCATCCACGGCAACCGGCATCCGCTTCTGTTCTTCCGCACCTTCAACACCAGCCAGCAGAGCCTGCTCGTGAAGGGGAATTCCGAGCTTTGCATAGGTTTTCAGAAGCTCTGGATCGACTTCATCCAAGCTCTTCGGGCCAGGCTTCTTTTTCGGTTGAGCGAAATAATGGGCATCCTGATAGTCGATCGGAGGATGGCTGACCTTGGCCCATTCCGGCTCTTTCATTTCCAGCCACATGCGGAACGCCTTCAGACGCCATTCCAGCATCCACTCAGGCTCTTCCTTGCGCGCAGAAATGAGGCGGACTGTCTCTTCATTCAGGCCTTTGGGAGCGATATCCATCTCGATATCGGTCTCGAAGCCCCACTCGTAGCTGGACTTCGCGAGCTTCTCGACTGTCTCGCGGGTCTCCGTCACGGCTGGCATCGTCTCGTGTCCTCAGTTCACCGGATCCGCTACGGGCGTAGCCGCAGCGCCGGTCGTGTCGAGAGAAGGCTCCCTGGAAACCTTCCCGCTATGCAGGGCGGAATGTTTGTCCATATCCGCAAGGGTAATGCTGTTGAGCGTTCGCAGGATGGCGTCATTCACCATGTCCCACTGGCCTGAAAGACCGCACAGGGAGCTATGCTCGCACTCACGCCCGTCACAGCAGGCCGTAATTGAGATCGGACCATCAACAACAGCAATGACTGTGGCGATCGTGATCTCTTCAAGCGGCCGGGACAAGCGGTATCCGCCGCGAGCTCCACGATGGGAAATAACAAGCCCGCTTGAGGCCAGTCCTTTCAGGAGCTTCGCAACAGTAGGTTCCGGGACGCCAGTCTCTCCGGCCAGAGCGGCGGCTGTTGCCAGACCCTCATGCTGCCCGAGATGGACCAGAAGGACGGTGGCATAATCAGCCAGTTTGGAGAGCCTCAGCATAGCTTGCACACTCACATTGCATTCATTCAAGACTTAGGAAGTCCTGATTAGGTTCCAGATGACCCATGCTGTCACAAAGGTCAAGAAGTTTGTGATATCCTGAGAGGGTATAAGCCCGTCAGACACCAAAAAACAGACGGGAAATGACATCAAGGCCAGCCCCCGCCAGAAAACCCACTACAGTCCCGTTGACGCGGATGTAGGCGAGATCTCGCCCCACACGAGCCTCCAGACGCTGCGCCAGATCGTCGCCGTCCCAACCTGCCATGACATTGGCAATGAACCCGGCCAGCTTGTCCCTTATTCCGGGAAGCAACCTGGAAACCATACGTTCCACGGCCTGATTGATCCGCTCTCGCAGGGCATCGTTTTCACGCATTGAGCCTGCCAACCCGATAATGGCAGCATCCAGAACCGATGCGCTCCAGCCATCGTCTTTAGTGCAATCTTCTTCCGCCATGCGACGGACCCGATCCCAAAGTTCCCCGCTCCACGCCTTGAGACTGGAATGAGTCAGAACCGAGCCAATAGCCTGCGTCATATCCTGACGACGTTCGGGGTCAGTTTCCATACGATCGATTTCGGCTCTCACCCATGCCGTAAAACCATGTCGGATTTCCGAATCCATGGGGTCGATACGTTCGATTTCCGCTTGGAGAGCCGTCAATACACGATTGGAAACAGAGCCTCCAATGGCCCATCCGAGGAAACGACCACCCTGCTCACGAACACGGTCTTCAACAAACTGTCTTAGGTCACCTTCTTTTGCCGCAACTGTCATCTTGAGCTTGGCCAGCAGGAAAGACAGCACCTCCTGATGCATTTCGCTGTCGACCATGGCCCGCATGGCACGCGAAACCAGAGGAGCCATTTCCTCACCGTTCAGAAGAACTGGCAACGCCCGGGACAACGCGGAGCTTGCCCGGCCGTCTTCAAGACGATCAAAGAGGCTGGGAATACTGGCCCTGAGAGTCGCAACCAATGTAAGACGGGTCGAAGACTCGTTCAGAGCATCGGCGATCAGGCCCGGCAGGTCGATTTTTGAAAGCGCGCGATGGACATCGGCCTCGGTGAAAAACTGACCGGAGACGAATTTTCCAAGAGCCTGACCCAGACGAACTTTCTGCCGTGGTAGAATAGCCGTATGCGGAATGGGAATCCCCAACGGATGCCGGAACAGGGCCGTTACAGCAAACCAGTCCGCCAGTCCGCCGACGACACCGGCCTTTGAACCAGCCCTAAGAATACTGAGAGCCCAACTCTCTTCATGCAGGTGATGCGCCGCAAGATAGGTCGTCCCCGTCGCGAGCGCCCCCATGCCGATCAGCAAAGCCCCAGCCAATCTGGAAGGCGAATTAGGCCGCTGTGAACTGGCCTGCCTGACATCTTTCTTCATATCCGGATGCATGTATGCCTCGATAGCATCATCCTCATGCCCTGTCGCGCTCGCAACAAGGTTGCGCTTACAGGCCGGGCATGGAACATAACTTGCCCGTTTTCAATTTACCTTCCGCAGAAGCGAGACTGCTCCCGATGTCTGACTGCGCCTCCCGGCACGACACATCCCTTTCCGCACGCATCGACACCATGACCACGCAGCTTATTAAAGAGCGTAATGGTCTGGGTGATCTGATTGCCTCCATTGGTGAGGATCTGTCTATCGGTAAGGGCGAGAAGATCGAGGAGCTGGAACAGACCGTTCGTGCCTTGCGCGACGAACATTTCATCCAGCGTGCTGCTCATCTACGTCAGTATGTTGGCCTGGATGACGCCAATCCTGCAACGCGTCTCGAACAGGTTGCAGCACGCCTGGTCGAACAGGCAGCCTCTCCGGAAGTCCTCTCCAAAGCTGCCATTGCAGCCGTTTTTACGGCTCACCCAACTTTTGCTCTGGCAGATCATGTCTATGCTCTTCTGGCTGAACGGGCTTCAGATCCTGAACTGCCCCTGCCATGCCTGACAACGCACCGACGCGCGACGCCACCGACACTCGCACATGAACAATCCCTGGCTCTTGCAGCAATTCTGCGGGGCCGCGATGCACTCGATAACCTGAGCGCATCCCTTATCGAACACATGACCTCCCGATGGGCGAATGAAGCCGATCACGTCGATCCAGCTCCCGTTATTCTGGCAAGCTGGGTCGGCTTTGATACCGATGGGCGCAACGACATCGGCTGGTGGGACACGATCCGCATCCGGCTGGAACTCAAACTTGCGCAACTTGAGCGGCTTGAGACAGGCCTTATTGGCCTCAATCTGCAGGAGTCAGCTCTGGCAATGCGCGTCCGTCGCGCCATGGAAGCCGTCAAGACGCAACATGCAGCCTGCCCATCCGGAAAGCATGCCGCACCTGAAACCATTCGTGACTTTGCCCAGACACTGATCACACATCGCGAGAAAGCTCTCCTCGATGCACGCGAGCTTCTTCCCCTCTTCCGCGATGCCGCCACAGATCTGGACGCTTCAGCAACCCTGACGCTGAGGACCATTCGTGCTGGCTTCATGAGCCATGGTCTGAGCATCGCGCATATTCATACACGCCTCAATGCCGCTCAGATCTACAATGTTGCCCGGACGCGCCTCGGCCTGACGGATGACCCCGCACTCCCGTCCCGCCGCCGCGTACTCTTGTCTCGCATCAATGATGCTCTCGACGATCTGACACCCCGTCACGTGGATTTTGGTTCACTTCTTGTAGAGCCCGCTTCTGCTGCTCGCCTGATGATGACGATGGCGCAGATCCTCAAGCATATCGATTCCGGTTCGCCCATCCGCTTCCTGATTGCCGAGACGGAAAGTGGATACACTCTGCTCGCCACACTCTGGCTTGCACGCCTCTTTGGCATTCAGGACCATCAGATCGAAATTTCCCCGCTTTTCGAGACAGAAAGCGCGCTGGAAAATGGCGAGACAATTCTTGAGGAAGCCTTCCGCTCTCCACACTGGCGAAACTATCTGCGCGCCAACGGTCGTCTGTCGCTACAGTTCGGGTATTCGGATTCTGGGCGCTACGTTGGTCAGTTGGCGGCAACGAATCTTGTCGAACGTCTACGGATGCGCACGCTGGATCTTCTCAAGGAACATGACCTTGAAGATGTCTCCCTGACGCTGTTCGATACGCACGGTGAAAGTATTGGCCGCGGTGCGCACCCGTTCAGTCTGCGCCAACGCCTCGACTACTTCTCCCCTGCCCGGACACGGATTGCTTTCCGCGACGCTGGTGTGGGTTGTCGGGTGGAAACAGCCTTTCAGGGCGGCGATGGTTACACGCTCTTCGGGACAAACAGTATTGCCGCGTCCACCATCGCAACTTTGGCCGAGCACGTTGCTCATGTTCCCACCAGCGTAAACGATCCGGTCTATGATCGTCCCGATTTTGCCGCTGATTTCTTTTCCACGATTGCGCTCGATATGGGCACGCTCGTCAACGATCCAGGATACGCGGCTCTTCTGAGCGCTTTCGGGCCATCTCTTATTGACAAGACAGGCTCGCGCCCTTCTGCGCGACAGTCTGATGCCGCAACCGTAACCCGTATCACACACCCCAGTCAGCTTCGGGCCATTCCGAACAACGCCATTCTCCAGCAACTGGGCTGGTGGGCGAATGTTCTGCATGGCCTGGGCAACGCCGCACAGCGTCATCCGGAAACTTTCGAACATTTCGTAACCAGTTCGCCGCGTTTCCGCGAGGCCATGGATTTTGCACGTCAGGCGTTAGCCCATTCTGATCTGGAGGTTCTGCGGGCAACCGTACGCCAGCTTGATCCGGGAACATGGCTTGATCGGGCTTCAAAAGCGGAAGACGAAGAAGAGCGCCAGAATTATCTGACCATCTCACACGGTCTCGAAGTGCTACAGTTCTGGACGAGCGCTCCTGCAATGTTCCGTCGTATCCAGACAGACCACATCGCCTTGCGGGCAGCATGGCCAGATGCACCGCATATGGAACCCTGTGAAAAGCTGCTTCATGCCATCCGGTTTGCTCTCATTGACCGACTATGGCTTCTCTCCACCCGCATCCCTTATTTTGGGCCACGCAATAACCTGACGCGGGATTCCATCACAAATCTTATCCTGTGCCTTGATGTTCCACGTTCGCTCGATCTTCTGGATGACCTGTTTCCCATGTCCGCTCTCAGCGTCTCCAATCTTGATTTCGGAGAACTCGGAGGTGCGGGAGAAGAAAGCGGCTTTGCACGCGAACATCGTGAGATCTTCCAACCACTGGAACGGTGCTTTAATCTGCTCAGAGAAATTGGCATCGCGATCATGCACGCCAACCGTGCTTTCGGTTAAAAACGAAACATTATAACAACGTCTTGTCTGCAAGGCAGCTATGCGCTTAGAGAAGGGCAACACAATCAGCAGAAAGCCCTTTCTGAATGCTACGCAAGGCTCTTCTTCTCGGTGTTGCCATGATGGCAACACCTGTTTTCGCCGCAGAGACAGGCAAGGATACACCTGCGCCGAATGCCGATAGCGTTACGCGCGCTACGGTCGTCGTTGATGGTACGACCATCCCTTATCAGGCTGTTGCGGGAACCATTCTGGTTCATGGTGCAGGCTATAATGATTCAAACGACGTTCTGAACAAACGCGGGGTCAAGGTTGAAGCCGGGAAGGATGATGAGGATAAAAATCCTCCTGTCGCTTCCATGTTCTACACAGCCTATTTCAAAGAAGGCGCCCCCTCAGCCAAGCGCCCGATCACCTTCCTGTATAATGGCGGTCCTGGTTCAGCATCCGTCTGGGTTCATATGGGCACGTTCGGACCACGCCGCGTAAATACGCCGGGCGACCAGCATCTTCCCGCCGCTCCATACGCTCTGATCAACAACCCACAGTCCCTACTTGATGTTTCGGATGTGGTGTTTGTCGACGCACCGGGGACAGGCTTTTCCCGGATCGCAGGCAAGGATGCTGCCAAGGAATTTCTGGGGGTCGACGGAGACGGTGAAGCCTTCACGCACTTCATTTCCAAGTTTTTAGCGAAGTACCATCGCTATAACTCACCGAAATATCTGTTCGGTGAAAGCTACGGTACGATGCGCTCAGCAGTCGTCATCAATGATCTTGAGCAGGAAGAAAACATCGACTTCAACGGTGTCATTCTTCTTTCCCAGATCCTGAACTACGACAACAGCGCTGATGGCCCGCAATTCAATCCCGGCGTCGACGACCCTTACGTTCTTGCACTTCCAACTTACGCCGCGACCGCCTGGTATCACCACTGCCTGCCGCAGCAGCATGCTGATCTGAAAGCCTTTCTGAAGGAAGTCGAACATTTTGCAGTAACGGATTACACCGTAGCTCTGCGTCAGGGTGCAGACCTGCCCGAGAATGAGCGTCAGGCCATTGCCGAAAAGCTCCATGACTACACCGGCCTTCCGACTGATTATATCCTGCGGTCAGACCTTCGCGTAAATGGCGGCCAGTTCGAGCAGCAACTCCAGGCCAAGACGGGCATGGCGACGGGTCGTCTCGATACACGCTATTCGAGCCCAACGCTTGATCCAATGTCCAAAGAAGTGGATTACGATCCACAGTCCAGCGCCATCAGTTCGGCCTATGTGTCGGTCTTCAACGACTATGTTCGCAACACGCTAAAGTACGGCACAGACGAGACCTATCGCCTGTTCAACCCGGAAGATCACTGGGACAACAAGCACACGCAGCCAGGCCACGGTTATCAGCCGAAGGGCGTTCCGAACGTCATGAGCGATCTCGCCATGGCCATCAAGACGAACCCCAATCTGCATGTCATGCTGAATGGCGGCTACTACGATCTCGCAACGCCTTATTATGAGGGCATTTACGAGATGAAGCACCTGCCGATGCCTCTGAACCTTCAGAAGAATATCGAATACGCTCAGTATTCTTCTGGACACATGGTTTACGTGGACCCAACTGCTCTTCAACAGTTACATGACAATGTTGCAGCCTTTATCCGCCGCACTGATAACCTGCACTGATTAACAGCTCTGTGGCGGGAGAATATTTTATCTCCCACCACAGACACCGTCTTTTATTCGGCGAGAACCGGCCAGCCACCCGATCCGGATCAACACATGCTTCGGACCACTGAGAGCAATTGATGCATTCCCAATAACTTCAGGGGCGGCATATTGTTTTCAGAGCACCGGACACTGAAAATCCAAGCCAAACAATTTCTATCTGCCTGACGGAAACAGAGGCAAAATAGATTGCGCTTGCCATCAGGCCGCCCATCCAAGGCATAGCCTGCGTTAAATGGTGCTCATCACCATTAACAAAGCCAAAATCCGGTAATTTGCGCGTTATCACTTAGCTCTCACTTAAATGTAGCGCAAAAAAAGCTCTCGGCCCTTCCATCTAACTAACAGCAAAAACGCCAATGACGGACTAAGTGTTAGCTCTATTGTGAAGCTGCATCCGTAGCTCACTGATATTCAACAAAAAACCCCGCCAGATTGCTCTGACGGGGTTTGTCGTTCACCGGAGGTGAAAAGATCAAGCGGACTTTGCCATGATCTCTTCTGCCACGTTACGCGGCACCGGATCGTAGTGGTGGAACTGCATGGTGAAGGATGCACGACCCTTCGTTGCAGAACGCAGATGGGAAATGTAGCCGAACATTTCCTTCAGCGGCACCTGTGCGCGGATCATCACGGTTGAACCAGACGTTTCCTGGCTCTGGATGATGCCACGGCGACGGTTAAGATCGCCCACGACGTCACCGACGTGGTCGTTCGGCGTCGTGATTTCCACGTCCATGATTGGCTCAAGGATCACCGGACCGGCGTTCTTCATGCCTTCACGGAAGCAGGCCTTGGCAGCGATTTCGAAGGCCAGAGCCGACGAATCAACGTCATGGTACTTACCGTCAAGCAGCGTGAACTGGAAGTCCACCGTCGGGAAGCCAGCCAGAACACCCGTGGTGCTCTGCATCCGGATACCCTTTTCGACTGCCGGAATGTATTCCTTCGGAACCGTACCGCCGACAATCTTGTTCGTGAAGATGATCTCGTCCGGCTTGTCAGACGGAGCGAACTCGATCTTGACTTCAGCGTACTGACCCGAACCACCAGACTGCTTCTTGTGGGTGTAGGTCTCAACGTGCGGCTTCGTGATCGTCTCACGATAAGCCACCTGAGGCGCACCGATGTTAGCATCAACGCCGTATTCACGACGCAGACGGTCAACAATGATGTCCAGGTGAAGCTCACCCATGCCGGACAGGATGGTCTGACCCGTTTCCTGATCCGTCTTGAGGTGCAGGGACGGATCTTCAGCCGTCAGCTTCTGCAGCGCCAGCGTCATCTTCTCGACGGCGTCCTTGGTCTTCGGCTCGACAGAGATGTCGATAACCGGAACCGGGAACTGCATACGCTCCAGAACCACCGGATCAGCGGCATCAGCCAGCGTGTCACCCGTGACCGTGTCCTTCAGACCAACGAACGCAGCAATGTCACCCGCACCAACGGATTTCACTTCCTGACGCTTGTCAGCATGCATCTGGAACATGCGGCCGACGCGTTCCTTGTGACCCTTCGTCGTGTTCAGGATCGTGTCACCAGCGTTCAGAACGCCACGGTAGACGCGAACGAAGGTCAGCGTGCCGTACTTGTCGGAGATGATCTTGAACGCAAGGCCAGCAAACTTTCCGTCTGGATCAACCGGAACGATAGGCAGGAAGTTCTCGTCAACCTCTTCGCCTTCCGGCGGAGCGATGCGGATGCCTTCAACTTCGTCAGGAGCCGGCAGGTAGTCGATAACGGCATCAAGAAGGGGCTGAACGCCCTTGTTCTTGAACGCCGTACCACACATGACCGGACGGAACTCACCGGAGATCGCACCCTTCTTGATGCACTTCTTCAGCGTAGCAACGTCAACGTCACCCTTCTCGAAGTACTCTTCCATGGCTTCGTTGTCCATGGCGAGCGCCGTGTCCAAAAGCGTCTGGCGAGCTTCCTCAGCCTTTTCCTTCAGGTCAGCCGGGATTTCTTCGTAGTGGAACTTGGCGCCAAGTTCGCCGCCTTCCCAGATGATGGCACGCATCTCAACGAGATCGACAACACCAACGAAGTTTTCTTCAGCACCGATTGGCAGCTGCAGCGGAACTGCAACGATGTCCAGCTTCTCTTTCAGCGTGCTGAAAGCGTAGTAGAAGTCTGCACCCGTACGGTCGAGCTTGTTGATGAAGATGATGCGCGGGACGTTATAGCGGTCAGCAAGACGCCAGTTGGTCTCGGACTGCGGCTGCACGCCTGCAACACCTTCGATCACGAAGATGGCGCCATCGAGCACGCGGAGCGAACGGTTCACTTCGATGTTGAAGTCAATGTGGCCCGGGGTGTCGATGATGTTGATGCGGTGGTCGTTCCACTCACACGTCACAGCAGCGGACGTGATGGTGATGCCGCGCTCACGCTCCTGCGCCATGTAATCGGTGGTGGTGTTGCCGTCGTGGACTTCACCGATCTTATGGGAGACACCCGTGTAGTACAGGATGCGCTCGGTCGTGGTGGTCTTACCAGCATCGATATGTGCGGTAATACCGATGTTGCGGATCTTCGAGAGAGCCGATTTGGCTTCCTGAACGCTTTCAGACACGGAGAACCTCCAAAAAACAATAAAAGGTGTTTCAGTCTGGACTGAAACACCTCCGCTGCGGCTCGTTAAAGCCGAACCTGATTTGTCCCAGTGGCGGCTGAATGACCCAGACCGCCATGGTTTTCAAGAGTAATCTTTATGAACCGACCAAAGCCGGAAAGATTTCTCAGGCAGTCTGTGCAGCCTTACGTTCCTGAACGCGCAGGATACGGCGCTTGATGACCTGAGCTTCTTCAGGAAGCTTGCGGTTCGGCGTTCCCAGCAGGAACGAATCCAGCCCACCATTGTGCTCGATCGTACGGATACCGTTGGTGGAAAGGCGCATACGCACCGAAGCACCAAGAATATCGGAGATCAGCGTGGTCTCCTGCAGATTGGGGAGAAAACGACGGCGGGACTTGTTATTGGCGTGGCTGACGTTATTGCCCGTCAGCACGCCCTTGCCCGTGACCTGGCAACGGCGAGACATGGTAGCACTTTCCTCGATGCTGGATGACGCAGGACAGCGAGGCCCGGCGTGTTCCGTAAATCAGGCGCGGCTTATGGCGAACGATCGGCCTTTCGTCAAGCCCTCATGACTGTTTCGCCCGCCTGAACCGACCACATTCGGGCATAATAGCCGTTTTTACGGAGCAATTCAAAATGGGTACCGCGCTCAACGATCCGCCCGGCATCAAGAACAACGATCTGATCCGCATCCTGAATCGTTGAAAGACGATGCGCTACGATGACGGTCGTCCGTGATTGGGCCAGTTCGCGCAACTCCTGCTGGATTGCGGCTTCCGTCCACGTATCGAGTGCGCTGGTTGCTTCATCCAGCAACAAAATCCGTGGGTCCTTGAGCAGCACACGGGCAATCGCCGCACGTTGTTTTTCGCCACCAGAAAGTTTCAGTCCACGCTCGCCAACAACCGTTTCATATTTTTCTGGCAGTTCATCGATAAAGTCATGAATCTGCGCTTTACGGGCTGCCTGATGAACCTCTTCTTCCGGAGCCGAGGGATCTCCGTAAGCGATATTTTCTCCAATCCCTGCATTAAACAGAACCGTATCCTGCGGGACAGTCCCGATGACGCGCTGAAGATCTTCCACAGCGACATCCCGCAAATCATGACCATCAATCCGGATCGCACCTGACGTTGGATCATAGGCCCGCGTCAGAAGCCGCCCCATGGTGGATTTGCCAGACCCGGTATGCCCTACGATGGCCAGGGATGTGCCTGCAGGGATTTCCAGTGAAATATCATGAAGAATCTGACGCGCAGGATCGTAACTGAAGGACACATGATCGAATGTGATCCTTGCTGCGCCACCATCAGCCAGCCTGACCGGAAGATGGACAGGGTTGGCTGCTTCGACGATTTCAGAATGCGTCCCCAGAAGCTCAAGATAGTTTTCAAGATCAACCCGGGCATTGCGCCATCCGGCACTCACATAATTCAGCGCCCCCACTGAACTATATAATCCACGCAGATAACTTCCGATCAGGACGAACTGAGCAACACCAATCCGGTGCAGCACAATATCATGTGCGGCCAACCCCAGAAGAGCCGTCGTTGCACAGGCAATCAACAGGCTTCGCGCCATCTGGGAAAAGCCAACAAGTCTTTTTAGCCGGATTTCCGCACTTTTCAGCGCCTGCCTGGAGCGGTCATACCGCAGAATTTCCTGACGACTGTTTGCAAAACTTCGAACAGTCTCGAAATTCAGCATACTGTCGACAAGCTGATATTGCGCCTGACTGTTGGCTGTGTTCCGCGCCCTCCGCGCTGTCATGCGCATCCGCGTAAAAACGTAGGAGACAGCCGCATAAACGCCGATCCCGGCAACAACAATCGCGACATATCGCCAGTCAAACACACGCAGGATGACGAAAAGCGTCATCACTAACTCAATCGTATTGGGCAGCACGTTAAAAAGTACGAGGCTGAGTAGCGTTCCGACGGCATCAGAGCCCCGATCCAGCGTTCTTGTCAGTGCTCCGGTCTGGCGATCCAGATGAAACCGCACACTCATGGCATGAAGATGCTCAAGCCCGACTAGAGCCACCCGACGCTGAAGATCGGCCTCAAGTGGGGCAATAAGCATTTCGCGGAGAGGAGTTGAAATCCCCGCGACCACCCGAATGATCGTATATTGTGCGATCAGCCAGACAGGAATTGCGAGAAGCGCCTGATGCTCTGACAGGGCAGCAACCATGCGACTGAAGACCCAGGGCGTTGCAACAGTCGTTCCGCTTTCAACAAGGAGAAGAACAAGAGCTACGCCGACCCAAAAGAAGGTACGCACAGGATTTTCGGGGCGGATTTTTTTCCAGAGTTGCCCTAGCGGCAGCATTTCCGACGTCGAATCGTATTTCTTTGACATGCCGGACTATGAGAAAGAGAGGCTTCGCTTTGCAATCTCTCCTGCACATGCGAAACTTTCCATCGTGTTCGATAAATCCATATCCCCGTCCCTTTCTCGTTTTCTTCGCCATATCGAGGCCTGTAACAGTGCCCGCTTGCCAGGAAACCGGCTTCCGTTTTTCTGCGCCCAGAAACAGATCGGATGGATCTCTCCTGAAATCGCAGATCTGCTGGAAGATTTAGGCCTGAAAGATAAGACAGGCTTCGGAGTTGCTTCGGGACAGGAGCTTTTCCCTCTTTCACAGACATTGGCCCAACAGGGTGTGTACGCCTCCCATAACGAGCCCTTTGACGTCAGGAACGATCTTGGTGTTGTCGTTGGTCAGGTAGATCGAGGTGCCATTCCGGTTCTCGGGGTTGCTGCCGAGGGCGTGCATCTGAATGGTCTGGTTGAAGACCATCCTTCCGGCCCCATGCTTTGGATTGCGCGCAGAAGCATGACCAAACGACTGGATCCGGGGAAACTCGATCATCTTGTGGCTGGCGGCATGAGTGCAGGGTTTGATCCGCACACAACCGTCATCAAGGAAGCGAAGGAAGAGGCTGGGATCCCTGAAAGCCTGGCAGGCCATGCCCAGCCGGTCAGCCGCCTTCAATACGCCATGGAGCGCCCTGAGGGGCTCAGGCGAGATGTCCTGCATTGCTACGACCTGATTCTGCCACGCGATTTTACCCCCATCGCAGAAGATGGCGAAGTCGAGAGCTTCCATCTGCTTCCGCTGACAAGCGTTTTTGCACACGTTCGGGACACGGATGATTTCAAATTCAACGTCAATCTTGTTCTAATAGACCTTTTCATCAGACGGGGGCTTTTCACGCCTGATGAGGCTCTCATTCTTCAAAATGCTCTGACGCGAAAAACATTATGAAAAAACTTGGCTTCACCGCCCTCATCCTCGCGCTTCCTCTTCTGGGAGGATGCGTTGTGCCCGTAAGTGTCACACCCGACCTCTGCCGCGAAATGCGCGCTCAGGATACTTTGCAAATTCGGATGATGTTCGGGCAGACCCGCCCAGGCGGCCTCCCGATCACGGATACTGAATGGCAGGACTTCGTGACGAAGGAAATCACTCCACGCTTTCCGAGCGGCCTGACCGTTTTCAATGCTGACGGTCAATGGATGAACACGGTGACGCATATTGTCGGCCGGGAGCCTTCCCGCATTCTTTGGGTCGTCGCCCCGGCTGACAAGAACCTGCAGCACAATCTTCGTGCAATTCAGGCTGCATACCGGCAACAATTCTCCCAACAGGCCGTTGGGCTCACCATTCAATCCGGATGCTCTCTGTTCAACTGACAGCCGTAGCGTTTCCCGGAGCCTGCAAGTTGGACTTATCCGACGCAGGTAGCCATCGCTATCTTCTTTGCAGGCTTCCATTTTCAGGATCCCCATGATCGACCAGCTCCCTCCTCGCTCCCCTGAAGTCATCCCGGTAGAAGCGTCTGATTCTACCGGAACCATCCAGCGGCGGGCTCGCGGATTTCTGGCTCTCTTCTTTGTCGCTATCGGTCTCTACACGCTCAAGAGCTTCCTGCCGGCTCTGTTGTGGGGCTGTGTTTTTGCCATTTCGCTCTGGCCTTTGTACCAGCGGGCGGAGCGCCGTTTTGGCCGAAGTGACTGGCTTCCGATGGTCTTCACCCTTGTCGTTGCCCTGATCTTCCTCGTCCCGGTCTCACTCGTCGGCGTGAAGCTTGCTGATGAGATCAGAAGTGCACTCGAGTGGATAGATGACGTCCGCAACAATGGTATTCCGATGCCAGAGTGGGTGCCGCATCTTCCGTTCATCTCATCCCAGGCCACGACTTGGTGGCAAAACCACATGACAAGTCCTCAGCGCCTGTCCCGCCTGCTCCATTCTGTGGACGTAAGTCACGGTATGCAGATGACAAAGCAGGTCGGATCTCAGGTGGCTCGACGAGGAACGCTCTTTGCGTTCTCACTGCTGACGCTTTTCTTCCTGCTCAAGGACGGCGATTACGTCATCCGTAAAGGGCTTGTTGGGTCCCATCGACTGTTTGGGGCCCAAGGGGAAAGTCTGGCCAAGCAGATGATCTCTTCCGTTCACGGAACACTTGCAGGGCTGGTTCTTGTTGGACTGGGAGAAGGCGCGATTATGGGTGTAGCCTATATGTTGACAGGCGCACCCCAGCCACTCCTGTTTGCCATGCTGACGGCAGTCGCAGCGATGATCCCCTTTCTGGCATGGCCTACCGTGGGGCTGGTCGCCTTGCTGCTCCTCGCCAAGAGCAGCATGATTGGCGCTATTGTCGTCATGGCTCTCGGATCAGTCGTGATTTTTGTGGCAGATCATTTTGTGCGCCCTGTTCTGATTGGTGGCAGCACCAAGATGCCTTTCCTGTGGGTTCTGCTCGGTATCCTTGGGGGAGCAGAAACCTGGGGGCTTCTGGGTCTATTTTTGGGGCCAGCAATCATGGCGGCGCTTCACCTGCTGTGGACGCTCTGGACTGAAGAGCGCACAGACGGGAAAAAGGCCTCTTAGGCCTTTTAACAAACTTAACTTTTTGGAAATTACCGCAGGACTGGTCGGGCAGGCGGGATTCGAACCCACGACCCCCAGTCCCCCAGACTGATGCGCTACCAGGCTGCGCTACTGCCCGTTTGTCCTGCGGTGGCGGTGGTTTAGCAGCGTAGCGCCATCATCGCAAGGGCCTCTGATTCAGACAGGCAGAAGATTTCTCAGAAGCTGAAGTTCTTCGAGAATTTCTCTGAGCTCGGCGCGTAGAAATTCGTTCTCGGCATCTAGATGCTTCACAGACGCGCAGAGATGCTGATTCGCATCCTGAAGCGCCAGAACCTCTTCCGTATCGCGAATTGATAAAGCTTCGGCTTCGGCTTCGGCTTCGGCTTCGGCTTCGGCTTCGGCTTCGGCTTCGGCTTCGGCTTCGGCTTCGGCTTCGGCTTCGGCTTCGGCTTCGGCTTCGGCTTCGGCTTCGGCT
>NZ_JABCQN010000003.1:0-94093 GCF_015244665.1 Gluconobacter japonicus | reverse complement strand
TCGGGCGGCGTAATTCCTGTCAGGCATTCGTCAAGCACATGAGATGCTTTTTCTTCTTCCGGAGACATCTCCGGTTCCGAGGCATTCAAGTCTTGCTTCTCTTCATGAAAGGACAGGACCACAACATCATCCACAACTGGGTCAGAGACATGAAGACGGTCCGAAGGAGCTTCCGGAAACGCAATATCATCAACAGATGAAACCGGAGTGGCCGAAATGTCTTCCGTAGTCGTTTCTACAGGCAGATCGTCAACGGCTGGAAAATGCTCAATTGGAGCCGATGCCACCGGATGCGGAACCGCAACGGGATGTTCAGCAGCTTTTCTCGCTTTGCGCTCTCGCAGGACACGCAGAACACCTTGTCCCTTGTAGCCCTGAACATACAGAAGATCAGAGATCAGCCGAAGTGTTTCGACGTGCTCCGGATTGTAGTACCGCCGACCACTTTCCCCGCGGAAAGGTTTTACACCGGGATAGATGGTTTCCCATGAGCGCAAACGGTGCTGCGGAATATGGAGCTCTTCTGCAACTTCGCTAATGGTGCGGTATGCTTCCGGACCTTTTTTTGCCCTGGAAGGATTTAGGTTTTCCTGATCCTGCTCAGCCTCATTGACTGAAGTCGACAAATTTTCAGTCATCCGCGTCGTCCACTCCGTGAGCCTCATTAACGATACCGTTCATCCGGTCCCTGAGAATTTGGGACGGTCGGAAGACCAGTACGGCTCTGGGAAGAATGGGGACTTCTACGCCGGTTTTGGGATTTCTCCCGATACGCTCCCCTTTCTGGCGAACAGAGAACGTCCCGAAGCCACTCAGCTTCACGGATTCTCCGGTCTCGAGCGTCCCGGAGATTTTCTCCAGTACACTTTCCAGAATCATGGAGGAATCGTGCCGGGACAGCCCAACACGGCTATAGATGTGCTCGACAAGATTCGCGCGCGTGACTGTACTCATGACACATGCGTATCATGACGTTCAGAACAGTCAAAGGAATCAATCGTTAACCTTGAAAGACCGGGATGCACTCACATGCGAACGAGCGCGGATCCCCAGGTCAGACCACCGCCCAGAGCTTCCATCAGAACGAGATCGCCCTTCTGGATACGTCCGTCACGGACAGCTTCGTTGAGAGCGAGCGGAATGGATGCAGCCGAGGTATTGGCGTGACGATCTACTGTCACCACGACCCGATCGGACGGCAGGGCCAGTTTCTTGGCCATCCCGTCAATGATACGAAGATTGGCCTGATGCGGGACGAGCCACTGAATATCCTGACCCGTCAGGTTATTGGCTTCCAGCGCTTCATCAACAGCTTGTGAAAGCTTGACGACCGCATGACGGAACACTTCGCGCCCCATCATCTTGAGATGCTGCGTCGTACCCGAACAGCCGACAGCGCCGTCCACATAAAGAATGTCGCCCGATCGCCCATCGGAGTGCAGATGGGTTGAGAGAACACCCTCACCGTCTTCGGCTCCAGCCTCCAGAAGGACAGCACCAGCACCGTCTCCGAAAAGCACGCAGGTTGTACGGTCGTTCCAGTCCAGCAGGCGCGAGAACACTTCGCTGCCAATGACCAGAACCTTCTTCGCCAGCCCCGACTGGATGAAAGAATTGGCGGATGCGAGCGCATACACAAATCCAGAACAGGCGGCACTGATATCAAAGCCGAAGCCCTTAGTGATGCCAAGGAGGGCTTGCACCTGTGTAGCAACAGCCGGGAAAACATGATCCGGCGTCGAGGTCGCAACCAGAATGGCATCAACCTCTTCGGCATTCACACCAGCCTGCTCAAGAGCCTGACGGGCTGCCTCTGCGGCCATGGATGCTGTCGTTTCGTCGCCTGAAACGATATGCCGCTGAGTGATGCCGGTCCTGGCCCGGATCCATTCGTCGGACGTGTCGATTTTCTGGGCAAGATCGTCATTGGTGACAACCGTGCGGGGCAGATATCCACCAACGCCTGTCAGACGGGCACGAAGAGGACCGGGCATAGTTTTCAGCTCACAGGTTCTGGAGCGACCGCATTGGCAGGCGTTGCGTCGGTGTCGGCGCCGAGCATGCCAAGCTGATCCAGACGGGCGCGGATCTTGTCGTTCAGGTTATGGGTAACAGCGTCCATAGCGACATC
Source organism: Gluconobacter japonicus (assembly GCF_015244665.1). Taxonomy (NCBI): domain Bacteria; kingdom Pseudomonadati; phylum Pseudomonadota; class Alphaproteobacteria; order Acetobacterales; family Acetobacteraceae; genus Gluconobacter; species Gluconobacter japonicus. The sequence goes on along the minus strand of NZ_JABCQN010000003.1, from coordinate 91,962 downwards.
AATGGCAGAGGCAAAGCTTTCGCCATCAGCGCCACCATGAGACTTCACGACAATGCCGTTCAACCCGACAAAGACTGCCCCGTTATAGCGCCGCGGATCGATCCACTCCCGCATGCGCTCCAGTCCAGGACGGACCAGAAGATATCCTATGCGCGTCAGCAGATTGGTCTGGAAAACATTTTTCAGCAGACCGAAAGCCAGCTTAAGCGCACCTTCACCGGTCTTGAGAGCAACGTTTCCAGTAAAGCCGTCTGTCACAACGACATCCGTCGTGCCAGCCGTAATGTCATGCCCTTCCACGAAACCGTGGAACTGCTCTGCCAGCACACTTTCACGCAGACGTTCAGCGGCCTGACGGAGACGCTCGTCGCCTTTCAGATCCTCGGAACCGACATTGAGAAGGCCAATCGTAGGTCTTGGAAGACCGAGCGCTGCCTGCGCGAAAGCTTCGCCCATAACCGCAAACTCAACCAGATTGCGGGCATCGCAAGCAATATTCGCCCCGAGGTCCAGCATCACGCTATCACCGCGCGACGATGGCTGCACAGCCACCATGGCAGGTCTGGAGATCCCTGGAAGAGCTTTCACGATAATTTTGGCGAGAGCAAGCATGGCACCACTGTTACCAGCGGAGACCACTCCGAGTGCTTCACCAGATGCGACAGCTTCCATTGCAAGACGCATGGATGAGCCGCGGACGCGCAGAGCTGCGGTCGGCTTCATTTCCATGGAAATGCTAGCAGGGGCGTGACGGATGTCACAGATACGGGCAGCTTTTGGGTATCGTGCCAGAGCCGGCTTTAGAGCCACCTCATCTCCGATCAGGAGCACTCTGGCTGTCGGATGCCGGTCTGCGGCCAGTTCGAGGCCGGCAAGAACGATATCCGGTGCCCTGTCTCCTCCCATTGCGTCGACGGCGAGGGCGTAGGGCCTTGGGGCCGCGACGTCACGATCAGACGCGACAGGCGCTTTAGACATTAAGACAGTTTCCCGGACAGCATCGCAGATGCGGGCACGCCTTGAGGGTGCCCGCAGAAGAGATCAGGCGCGGACGGCCGTCTTCAGGCTCTTGCCTGCTGCAACAACTTCACGACCATCGTAATGGCCGCAGTGGCTGCAAACGTGGTGCGGGCGCTTCAGCTCACCGCAGTTCGCGCATTCCGCATGGGCTTCAGCCTGCAGGGCATGGTGGCTGCGACGCATACCGGCACGGGACGGCGTGGTCTTTCTTTTGGGGACGGCCATGGCTTTTATGCCTCTTTCTGCTTCTGTGTCGGCACCCTCTCCGCTCCCAGCGGCATGCGGTGCCCCGTTATTCGTCGTCTCGTATTTACGCCGAGTTCAGGCGGGCGGCTCTAGCAGAGCAAACGGAAACCCGCAAGCCAAAGCTGGGGATTTTATTCTTTTTTATCCCCGTTCTTCAGGGTCGCCAGCGCCGCAAACGGGTTCGGACGACGCTCTGACTCTGGCAGGTCATCAGAATGACCGACCTCTTCTTCCCCTTCTGCGGGCGTAACGTCAACAGCATTTTCGAGACCAGCACCCGGCTTGCGTGGATAAGGGTCCAGCATCAGGGCAAGCTGCTCGGCCGCGGCTTCACCGATATCGAGACCACGCCCGTCATGCGGAACTTCGTCCGGGCCTTCAAGATCAATGGAATCGATATCGAACTCGTCTTCCGGCATTTCCGACTCAGGAATGAAGCGAAGAACAAATGTCTCTGCGAGAACATCGTCAAATTTTTCTGCCGTAATGACACAGACCTGCGTCACTCTGGCTGACAGACGTCCTTCCGCAACAATGTGCGTCTTGTCTTCGGGCGTCAGGAGGAAGCGGCATTCCAGATGCTGGATGGCAGGAATACCGAAACGCCGAGCCAGAGCCTCACGCTCCTGCTCTGTTGCCGTAATCGTTTCTTCCAGACCCGATCCCAGCCGACTCAGGGGAATACGGCGGGAAAATTCGGGAGTATTGGACATTTGAGCACTCCACCCCCGATCATCATGGGGGAAATCGTTGACAGGCGGGTTCCGTTTAAGGCACGCGCTGGGTTGAGCGGTTCTCTTGCACAGGATAGTTTCCGGTTCCATGAATAACGCATCTTTTCCGACGGCAAAAAGCAGAACACCTCTTCTGCGTCGCCTGAGCCTGTCTGGCCTGGCCTGTGCTCCGCTTCTGCTGGGAGGATGCTCCTTCTTCAGCCCGATTCCCGAACCTCGCGGATCGCTAATCGAAAAGGCGGATTACGCCCAGCTTGTACCGGGAACCAGTACGCGTTCAGATGTTCTGGATGCCATGGGCTCTCCGACCGCCCATGCGACATTCGATGACAATACGTGGATCTACGTGTCCATGATTACGTCTCCGACGCCACTGGGCTTTCCATCGGTCGACAAACAACAGGTCGTTGTTCTGAATTTCGACAACTCTGGGGTTCTGCGAAAATTGGATACGCTGAATCGCAAAGATGGCATCCGCGTTGGCATGGTTGGGGAAAAGACCCCAACACCAGGAACAAAAACCTCTGTCATCCAGCAGCTGTTAGGCAACGTTGGCCGTTACAACCCAATGAGCAACATGAGCAGCACCTTTGGCGGCAGCCAGGGACCGCTGGGCAACCAGGGTACCGGCAATGGCGGCGCAGGCAATACGCTGCCCTGATCTGACTGGCTATTTTGGCAGGCTGAGCAGCACGCTTAGTCCGCCAAGAGGGCTTTCCAGCAGCCTGATGGTGCCACCATGGGCATGAATAATGTCCCGGACGATGGTCAGCCCCAGACCAGTACCGCCGTTATTTCCTGAACTACCAATCTCAAGAAGCGTCTTTCGACGGTCCGCCGGGATACCACCGCCGTCATCTTCGACCGTAATCTCGATCCGGCGCTCCCCTTCCCACAGCGAAAACCGCATGGCTCCGCCGTGTCGTCGTGCATTGTCTGCAAGATTTGTCAGAGCCCGTTTCAGCGCATCCGGGCGCACCGGCACCTCTACGCCTTCTTTGCCTTCTACACTCAGCACCCGGCCACCCGCGCGCCGAGCTGCGACAGCGACGTCCTCGATCAGGGCGCGAATATCGGTCAAAACCGGCTTTTCCGCTCCCTCGCCACGTGCAAAGGACAGGTAACTGCCAATCAGGCGCTCCATGTCCTCAATATCTGCCACCATATCGTGAACATCCGGCTGAATGTCCTCGGCGCGGATCATTCCTTTAGTGGGCAGCATGGCCATACTCAGACGCAGACGGGTGAGTGGCGTTCTAAGATCGTGGGAAACACCGGCCAGAACGGCCGTCCGTTGCGCTACGAAGCGATTGACGCGTTCCTGCATCCGATTGAAGGCAATGGCTGCCTGACGCACCTCACGGGCTCCCTGAGGGCGGATTGCCCCCTCATCACGCCCCAGACCGAACAATTCGGCTGCTTCTGCCAGTCTGCGAATGGCACGGACCTGATTGCGCATGAACAGTCCGGCAATCAGGAATAAAAACGCTGAGCTGCTAAATGCCCAGGCGAGGAACATCCAGATTGGTCCGATGCTCAGTCTCTTGTGAGGCGTCAGAACATCCAACATCCCATCTGGCAGGCCGATAGAGACGCGGACCGTCTCCGGTGCGGCAGACCAGTCCACAAAGAACGGGCGACCAAGGCCCTGCTTGAGGGCACGCTCAAAATCATCGTCAATCGGGCCGAGAACGTGATTCGTCCCTTCCCGCCTCAAAGTGGCATGAGGATGAAAAATGAACTGAAGTTGGGTTCTCGCCGCTGCGTCTTTCAGGAGTTCTTCGCGCCGGTCTGCTTCAGGCGTGCGCTCCAGCATGGAAATGACGAGCGAGATCTCACCGGTAATGCCATCTGAAAGGCGCCGGGAGACGACATTCAGGTACGTTCCGTAAAACAGCACCAGTACGATGGCCTGCGTCACCAGGAGCGGGATCAGTACGATCAGCATGGAGCGCCCCAGCAGGGAGCGGGGCAACACACGCCTGAGCGGCCGGTCCAGCTTACCCCAACGCTCCTCAGAGTCCGGGTTTGAGAACATAACCCTTTCCACGAACAGTATGCAGGAACCTGGGCTCCTTGGGGTCAGCTTCAATACGACGACGCAGACGGGTGACCTGCACGTCAACGGCGCGCTCGCCGATCTCGTCCATATCCAGAGCTTTCGCAATGTCTTCACGAGACATCACGACCCCCGGTCTGGTGGTAAGGACGCCCAGCAGGGCTGCCTCGCCACCCGTGAGATGAACCGGCCCGTCTGGTCCAGTCAGCAGTCCGCGCTCAACGTCAAACTCCAGAGGACCAAGCCTGAGAACGGATGGGACCTCCGTGACAGGTGACAAGGCGGGCACCACACGCCTGAGATGCGCTCTCAGGCGCAGCAGGAGTTCCCGCGGTTCGAAAGGTTTTCCAAGATAGTCATCTGCCCCAGACTCCAGACCATCGATCCGGTCAGCCGGTTCGCCACGAGCCGTCAGCAGAAGAATGGGTAAAGACAGCCCCTCTTCTCTCAAAGACTGCGTGAGGGACAAACCGTCCTCTCCTGGCATGGTCACATCGAGAACAAGAGCATCCGGCTGGATGAGTTTCAGGACGTCCCGTGCCTGTACGGCATCCTGCGCGGTGGTAACCCGATACCCATTCTCCGCGAGGTATCGCTGGAGAAGCCTTAGAAGGCGCTGGTCGTCATCGACAACGAGAATATGTTCATCGCTCATCGAAAGCCCCCTCCCGGAGCCATCTGCAGAGGAGAGAGGACGCGCTTGAACCCTTCCACGGCTGTCACTCCAGCCTCCCGGTAAGCCCGCGTCATGGCTTCACGAATCAATTGGAAAAGCTGGCGTTCGATCGCCTCTCCATGAGGTGTCAGTTTCAAAGGGCGTTTGCGGCGATCATGGCGATCTTCCTCCTGAATGAGAAGATTGCGCTCCCGCAGATCACCCAAAGCGCGCCCAAGAGACTGTTTGGTAATCCCAAGACTGGTGAGCAGAACACTCGGCGTAATGCCAGGATGCGCTGCAACGAGAAAAAGAATTCTGTGATGCGCAGCACCGAGGCCATTTTCCCTCAGGAAAGCCTCACATTCAGAATTCAGGCTCCGCCAGGCCAGCATGAGGGATTCATAAGACTGACGGATTTGTTCTTCACGAAGGTAAAGATGCGCTGTGGTAGAGGAAGGCCCTTCAGGCGGCCGCGCTGTCACCGAACCATTTCCTCCACATAACCAAAGCGTGCGAAGTCCTGAATGCGCTGCGGATACAGCACGCCATCAAGATGGTCATTCTCATGCTGCAGAACATTGGCATGAAAGCCTACGGCCTCGCCGTCCACAGGATCACCGTTTTCATCCAGTCCTCGATACCGGACTTTTGCGTATCGCGGTACGTCGCCTCTGAGGCCAGGAATCGAGAGGCATCCCTCACTGCACACCATCATTTCATCACCGACAGGAGTAATTTCCGGATTGATGAGAACGCGGGGCAGCATTGCCTGTTCCGGGTCCGACACCCTGTTTGCAGGAACGTGATAAACGAACATCCGCAAGGGGACATGAACCTGCGAGGCAGCCAGTCCAGCACCTCGTGCATCTGCCATCGTTTCCAGCATATCACTTATAAGACGGCGGATTTCCGGCGATTTTGGATCACTGACGGGCTCGGCCACCTGATGCAGGACAGGGTGACCCATACGGGCAATTTTAAGCAGAGCCATGAGCTTCCTTTCTCTGTGACAGCTTATTAACGCAGAAATCGCGGGCAGACTGCGCACAGATAAAAATCCGCACAAGAACCATCGAATGAATTGCACACCGCCAAAAGAGTGTGTTAAGGGCTCCATCCCAATTGGATTGCCATATCACGGGTGACGCTAAAGGCGGGCCCAGAAGGAGTTGACGGCACCGTGCAGGTACTCGTTCGTGACAATAATGTTGACCAGGCGCTAAAGGCGCTCAAGAAGAAGATGCAGCGCGAAGGCGTTTTTCGCGAGATGAAGCTGCGTCGCCACTTCGAGAAGCCCTCCGAGCGTCGCGCCCGCGAAGCAGCAGAAGCTGTTCGTCGTGCCCGCAAGATGGAGCGCAAGCGTCTGGAGCGTGAAGGCTTCTAAAGTCCTTCCCGTCATCTGAACGGACGAGAAAAGCCGCTACCCTTCAGGGAGCGGCTTTTTTTATTACTCTTTGAGATTATGCGACATCCGTTGCACCCATGCTCTCGCCTCATCAGGCAAGAGCATGGGTGATGCTCAGGTCAGCGAGGGTCCATCAATCGCTTGCTGAGGTAGATGGCCTCCAGCGCCCTCTCATGGGCAACCTCGGCCGCATTGACGGTACCGGCGTGGCCGCCTTCCGTATCCTCATAATAGAAGAACGGTACATGCAGATTCTGAAGCCTCGCGGCGAAGAGGCGGGCATGCACAGGTCCAACGCGGTCATCACGCGTAGAGGTAAAGATGAACGGCACCGGATAATGCACATCTGGCTTGAGCGCCTGTAAAGGAGAGGTTTTCTCCCAGAAGCCCTTTCCTTCGGATGTTGAGACACTTCCGTATTCTGCAGCCCATGAGGCACCAGCCGCCATATGTTCGTAGTTGAGCATATCCAGAAGCGGGACGCCGATGATGGTCGCATTCCACAGTTCAGGGTGCTGCGTAAACTCAACCCCCATCAACAGACCACCGTTGGAGCGACCACGGATTCCCAGCCGTTTGGGCGACGTGATGTTTCTGGCAAACAGATCACGAGCAACGGACGCAAAATCGTCATACGCATGCTGCCGCCCTGAATAGCGGGCTGCTTCGTGCCAGGCCGGACCGAACTCGCCACCGCCGCGAATATTGGCCATGACATACACCCCACCGCGCTCGAACCACGTAATTCCGAGATCAGGATGGTAGACAGGCAGGTAGGACAGACCAAAACCGCCATAAGCTGTCATCAGTGTCGGATTGAGACTGTTCTTCGTCCAGTCCTTGGCATGAACGATAAAATAAGGAACCTGCGTGCCATCCGTACTGGTCGCGAACTGTTGTTCGACAGTCAGTTTGGACGCATCGAAAAGATGTGGCTGACTGTAAAGCAGGCGCGTGGTCTGCTGGGCCGTATCGACGCTCCAGATTTGTGGTGGCTGAATGAACCCTTCCAACTGAAGGTATGCGTTCGAACTTCTGGGATCTGACGAAACAATCGTCGCAGCCATATTCTGCGGAAGCTCTATGGTTCGTCCGGCCCAATGCCCGCTGGCGCTCCGGCGATAAAGCATCAGCTTTGGCTGCACATTATCGTACAACACCACAATCAGCCCGTCTTTGGTCGTCGCTATTGCACCCTCCATCCCGTCTCCAATCGTCTGACGAGATGTCGGAGACACGATGACTTCTGGCTCTCCCGGATGCTCAGGATTGATTGCGACGACACTGTCAGCCGAAATACGGCCATGTGCCGTCTTCCACTCCTGCAGAAGGTGGAAAACCAGCTGGCCATCCTGATAGCTCAGGCCATCGTACTTCTCCGGCATGGGAAGCTGGCTGACATGAAGAGTTTTCGGATCAATTTTTTCCACATCACTATGGAAAAAATCTTTGTGTCGATCGATCAGAAGAAGCTGGTGCCCCTGCCCGTCCCGCAGAACCATGGGAGCGACTTCCATGTCGCTTGCCGTCCCCCTGAAAACTTCCTGTGCCTGCAGGAGTGACTGACCCCGCTTCAGGGCACGGACAACATAAGGGTAACCAGAAGTCGTCAGACCAGCGTCCTGAGTGCCCCAGTCGCGGGATACCAGAAGCGTATCCTGATCGAGCCATGCCACGGCCTGCTTGCCATTCGGTAAAGCAAAGCCTTGCGAGACAAAACGATCGGTAGAGGTATCGTACTCCCGCAGTTCGTGCGCATCCTCACCGGCGTTGGACAGTCCCATCAGACAACGCCGGTCTTCCGGCTCAAGGCAGTTCAGACCTTCCATGACCCAGTTGGCATGTTCCGACCTGGAAAGCACATCCAGATCGAAACGTGTTTTCCAGACCGGATGTCCTGACTGGAAATCCGCTATGGACGTGCTTCGCCATATGCCACGTGTATGGGCCTTATCCTGCCAGAAATTCCAGATCGCTCCTGCCATCTGGGTTGGTGTTGCAAGACGGTCTGGAGACTGTTGAGCAGCAAGGATACGCTCATAGAGCGGCTTGTATCGTGGATCCGATGCAAGAGCCTGTTGGGTTGTGGCATTTTCCGCTTTGACCCAGTGCAGGGCAGTCGGGCCATCAACCTGTTCAAGCTCCGCGCGGGGCGGGACCTGCGGAGAGTTTTGGGTGCCTGCGTGCGCAGAAGACGCCAGAGGGAAAAGAGGAAGTAAGAGACAGAGAGCCCGCAGTGCGGAGGGGCGCATGCCAGATCCTTTCGGCCGCCATTTAGGATGATGACGGCATCGTAAAGGTCACACTCAGGAAAACAACCTCAGTTTACGGCCACGGCACTGAGGGATTCTTCGACTTCCTGAAAGGTCGGCATGAGATCTGACGGAATGCTCTTACGCCCGATCTCTACGCTAACCTGCGGAGCATTGCCCTGAAGGTGCGCCACGATAACGGAGCGGACGAGATCAAGATACGAAGCCTCCTCTTCCACCACACCTCCGAGCCGCCCGGCGATGGGTGCAACGATACCGTAAGCCAGAAGAATACCGAGGAAGGTTCCTACAAGGGCCCCGGCAATCATCTCACCCAGGACGATAGGTGGCTTGCTGATGGAGGCCATCGTCTTGATGACGCCCAGCACTGCCGCCACGATCCCCAAGGCTGGCAGAGCATCTGAGACCGACTGAAGAGCATGTGGGAGATGCATTTCCTCACGCAGATTTTTCTTCAGTTCACGTCCCATGACGTCATCCATCTGAAACGGGTCTGTCGCGTTCATGCCTGCCATACGGAGATAATCGCAAATAAACGAGCAGACATGCGTATTGTCCCGGATCTTGGGAAAAGCTCCGAAGACTGTGCTGCCTTGGGGATCCTCGATATGGCTTTCAATCGCCATCATTCCCTTCGCGGCCGCGAGCCTGGTCATGTGAAACAGAAGTCCGAGGAGTTCCAGATAATCCTGACGTGTGTACTGGGAGCCTTTCATGGCCTTTTTAATTCCAGCAGGCAGGTGTTTCACCGCGCCAATGGAATTGGCCATCACGAAAGTACCGACAGCAGCTCCGAGAATGGTGAGAAGTTCAAAGGGCATTGAAGCGAGCAATGGCCCGATGGCTCCTCCGGATGCCACGAACGACCCAAAAACGCACGCAAGGACAACGCCCAGACCAATAAGAATAAACATTCAAAATTTTCCTGACTGGCGAAGAATTACGGCTGATCCGGGGAGAGGACGAGAACGACACGTCTATTCCGGGCGCTGAGAGGATTGGCGGGGTCGAACAGGTTCCGGTCAGCGTAGCCCGTGACAGCTTTCAATCGCCTGTCGGGAAAGCCGCTGTTCACAAGAATATCCCGTGCCGCCACAGCACGGTCGCTCGACAGGCTCCAGTTTCCTGGAAGACCAGGACGATAGGGCGCGGCATCTGTATAGCCACTGACGGACAGACGGCCGGGCAGCTTTTCCAGATACGGCGCAATCAGTTTCAGAAGGTTAGAAGCGTGTCGTGTTGGAACGGCGGACCCCAGTGCGAACATGGCTTGATGGTCGGAATCTGCAATTTCGACGTGCAAACCGTCATCTCCCAGACTGACCGACACCTGAGAGCGCACGTCTGCCAGTTGCGGTGCCCCATCCAGCGCTTTGCTGATTTCCGTAGCCGCACGCCGCAATTCGCCCTTCTGAGCGTCTTGTCCATGAGGCGCTGCAGGAGGCATACCGGGTTGCACCTGTCGATCATGAAGAACCACAATCTGGGTACTGCGATCCCCTGCATCCTTGTTCAGGAGATGATCCTTACCTGGTTCCCCGTTATCCGGATGCGCGCCTGCAGGGTCTCCCGGATGAATGGCCGCAGGTTTCTGGGATGAGGCAACCGGGTCCGGGACCAGATGGATGACATTCTCAGCCGGAGGCGGAATATCCTGCTGGATCGCCATGGGGTTGAAGAAATTGGCGATGCCTCTGCGCTGCTCTTCCGTTGTGGCGTTGATGAGCCACATCACGAGAAAAAACGCCATCATGGCTGTTACAAAATCGGCGTAAGCGATCTTCCAACTACCACCGTGATGGCCGCCCTCCACCACTTCAAAGCGCTTGATAATGATCCTGCGCTCGTCCTTGCCACCTGCTTTCGACATTCCACCTCCTGAGAGACCTCAAGTATGGCAGTCAAAGGTTAAGGAGAGCTTTAAGAGTGACGTGGCAACTGCACGCCAAGAGGATTTTCGACCACGGTCATCTGATAGCAGCGGACTGTCCGCCCCTGACTTTCCCGACAGAGAACATCCATCGGCAAAGAGCTTGGAATATGATGAATTTCCTCAACACGGAGCCCTTTCTCTTCCCTTGCGGCAGGAAGACGAAACAGTTCCCAACGACGATCTGTCCCAAATACGCTCAGACCAGAGTTTCCTTGATTGAAAGCCAATTGTGAGGCGAGACCGTAATCTTCTGCCATGAGAACCGTAGCCCCTTGAGCCACTGCCTGCCGTTCCAGTTTCTGGTCGAACTCCGGCCAGCCAGCGGTCTGACGTTGAACCGGGTCTTTCGCAGGAGGTATCGGGAGAAAAGCGAACGCTGCCTGCAAACAGACCAGAGCAGTCACCACAAAGCCACTTGCTGCCGCCCAGCGAATACGCCGCCCCGCCTCTACCGCGGCCAAGGCAAGGACAGGGTACACAACAGCCGGCCAGTTCGCCTGAACGCGGTCCCCGAAGGCGTGAAAAATGAACACGGCCAACGGAAGGGCGCCCAGCCAAACCAGAAGTGTGTTGCGCTTGAAACAGGCCCACAGCCCTATTACGAACAGGCCGAAAATCAGGGGCGTAGCGAGGCCGATCTGCCCTCCAAAAAGTTCTGACTGAAACTGGATTGCCCGGGCAGGATGCCAGTCCCCTGCTCGCCCTCCCTGCTTGAGCAAGCTCGCCCAATGATGCGTCGCGTTCCAGTAAAGAACGGGCGATATTGTCGCTAGCAGAACCGGAATGGCGAGCCAGGGACCCGGTTGCTTTCTCCATGCGGGAGAAAACACAACCGCGCCACCAAGCCCAAACCCGATCAGAACGGCCGTATATTTCGAATCAAACGCCAGCCCTAGCAGCATACCGGTCAGCAACCACCATCCGAGTGCCTTGTTGGTAGGCAGAGTGACCGCTTTGCCGATAGCGTACAGAGCCACCGAGACGAAAAATACCAGTGGTGTATCAGGCGTCATGGTCGCAGCGCCCAGCCCCAGCATCAGGGTCGCGTTCAAGAGAAGAACAGCCTGAAAGCCGGAGAGCGGCCATGATCGAGACGGCAGCAATAGCCGGGCAGCATGAAACAAGGCCCAACTGCCGGGCAACACCGAAAGAGGCCCCAAGAGACGCACCCCCAAAGGCGTGTCTCCGGCAATCCAGGTGCCAATCCGTATCCAGAGAGCCACCATGAACGGATGGTCAAAATATCCCATCTGCAAATGGCGGGACCAGACCCAGTAATAGGCTTCATCCGGTGTCAAAGGCAGAAGAGCCGCCAAGGTAAGGCGCAATACTGTCAGGAGACCGAGAAAGCCCCAGAACATTCCGGGGGTACGAACCGTGTCGGTCTGCATGTCAGCGCCAGATCAGCGTTGAAGACACCGCATAATTCCAGACGACACCAATGACAGCTCCCGCTGCTGACGCGCGATCCCAATGGCCATGACCCAAATCGTGGAGAACCATTCGCGCGACACCGATATTGGCGAAGACACCAACGGAGCATACTGCTGCGAAGAGTGCGAACCCCCGCCACATCCTTGCACCTTTAAGGCGCCGGTCATGATAGGTCAGACGGTTGTTCAGCAGAAAATTCGTGAGAATAGCGACGGCCGTACCGATAAGCTGGGACTGGGAAAAATCCATACCCGACACGCGGGCCAACTGCATAACTGCAACATTTACGATAACGCCCACCAGCCCGACCAGCGCAAACGCCAGAAATCGTGTTGGCAGCCAGCCATGCGTGAGTTTGTCGAGCAGCATCGTCGCGAACTGCAAAAGCACGACAACGTCGAGCTTACTTTCCCCAGCGACCCTTGGACGGAAAACAAAAGGGACTTCCGTGATTCTGGTTTCTTTGGGCACGGACATGACAAGATCCAACAGGATCTTGAAACCAGTGCCAGACAGCTTTGGAAGTGTTGCCGTAAAAAGATCCCGCCTCATGACGAAGAAACCACTCATGGGATCTGTCAAAGGATGAGGTAAAACGGCTTGAGCCGCGCGGATGCCAGTGTCTGACAGTAAATGCCGCCAGTGTCCGGCAAGACCGGCATTATCGCCGCCTTCTACATGACGACTGCCGACAACCATCTGCGATCCGGCATCCAGGGCAGCAAGCATCTTTGGGAGAACAGATTCGTCATGCTGGAGATCTCCATCCATGACCGCCACATATGTCGCGCTGGATGACAGAAATCCTTCTATAACGGCAGAAGATAACCCTCGCCGTCCGACGCGCCGCACAACACGAACACGTGGATCATTCTTGGCAATGTCTGAAACGCGGGCCGACGTGCCATCAGGAGAGTTGTCATCAACAAAAATGACTTCCCAGTATTCTTCTGCAAGGGCACGACTAAGAGCCGCAACCATGGGAGCCACATTCTCTGCTTCGTTGTAGCAGGGAACGATAATGCTCAACCGTGCAGGCAAAAGGAGATCTTCTTCAGATCTCAAAGTCATCAGATAGGAACCCCTGCCAGATCCCGGCTGGTATGAATAGTCTGGAGGGTCTGGACGCGGACGACATGAACACTGTCCGTCAGGCGGCGGGTCAGGATGTTCTGATGGGCCGCATCACGCGCAACAAGACGGACCAGGAAGTCGCCCCCGCCACGAATCATGTGACATTCACGGGTTTCAGGCCAAGCACCAACCTGTGCCTCGAAAGCTTCGAGAACACTGCCTTTCTGGCTATCCAGCCCTATCAGGGCATAGAAATTCAGGGACCATCCCAGCAGAGGCGCATCAACTTCGGCATGGTAGCCCTTGATGATCCCCAGTTCTTCAAGGCGTCTGACACGCCTCAGACAGGGAGGTGCAGAAATGCCAGCCCGTCTGGCCAGCTCCACGTTGGTCATGCGGCCGTCTGCCTGAAGCTCGGCGATAATCTGCCGGTCAATGGCATCCAGTTCGACGGGGATGGGAGAAAGAGAAGCGTTCATTTGACTCCGAGGTATATGGCAGGAGACGACGTCCGCAAAGATGGCACATGCGTCTGAAACCTTTATATGAGGGTCAAAACACGGACGAGGATCAATCATGCCTGAAATCCACCATACGGACCTTCTGGTCGTAGGCGCGGGCCCCGCTGGTTACACTGCAGCCATCTACGCCGCACGCGCCAGCCTGAAACCGATTCTCGTGACCGGCCTTCAGCCAGGTGGTCAGCTGACAATCACAACGGATGTCGAGAATTATCCCGGATTTGCTGCACCGGTGCAGGGGCCATGGCTCATGGAACAGATGCGCGAACAGGCAGAACACGTCGGGACACGCCTGATCTACGATCTGATCATGGAAGCGGATCTTAAAAATGGACCTGCATCTGATGGATATTTCCGCCTTAAGGGCGATTCCGGTGACGAGTATCATGCCCGCACGGTCGTCATCGCAACAGGTGCTCAGGCAAAATGGCTGGGCCTCGAGTCGGAAAAACGTTTGCAGGCTGGGGGCGTGTCCGCCTGTGCAACCTGCGACGGATTTTTCTACCGGGGCAAAACCGTAGCCGTCGTCGGCGGCGGCAATACGGCAGTCGAAGAAGCCTTGTACCTGACCCATCATGCTGACAAGGTTCACCTCATTCATCGCCGCGATGGACTGAGAGCGGAACGGATTCTTCAGGAGCGTCTTTTCGCGAATCCGAAAATTGAACTCCACTGGAATCAGGCAGTTGAAGAAGTTCTGGGCTCAGGCTCTCCGGAAGTTGTCTGTGGGGTAAAACTTCGGAATACGCAGACGGGCGAGTTCACCACACTGCCAGTTGACGGGGTCTTCGTGGCGATTGGCCACACACCGAATACGGGACCGTTCCGCCATGAAGTGCGCTGCGATGAAGACGGTTATATTCTGACCGAAGCAGGCGGGACCGCTACATCAGTGGAAGGTGTTTTTGCCGCGGGTGATATTCAGGATCGTATTTACAGACAGGCTGTCACGGCCGCCGGCACAGGATGCATGGCAGCTCTGGAAGCCGAACGCTACCTTTCTGGCATACCTGCTATGACAAAAACTTGACCCTCGCCTCGGCATAAGACAGTTTCGTCCCTTCAACGACACACCGCAGAAATAACGCCAGGTGACATGGGTAAGAAGGACGAAGACCGACGCGCCAGCGATCGGGGAGATCACCACATGGACTGGGACAAGCTGCGTATTTTTCACGCAGTCGCTGAAGCCGGGTCCTTCACCCATGCGGGCGACAGACTGAACCTCAGTCAGTCTGCCGTCTCGCGTCAGATTTCCGCACTGGAAGAAGTGCTGCGGGTGCCGCTGTTCCACCGGCATGCCCGTGGCCTTATTCTGACGGAACAGGGTGAAGTCCTGAACCGGACCGTGCGGGAAGTTTTCTCGAAACTGGCTCTGACACAGGCTTTTCTGAGCGAGAGCAAAGAACGCGCGGCTGGCAAGATCAAGATTACAACCACGACCGGATTTGGCCTGTGCTGGCTGTCTCCGCGACTGCAGCGATTTCTGGAATTGCATCCCGATATTGAGGTCACGCTTCTACTGGAAGACGCGGACCTGGACCTTGGAATGCGTGAAGCGGATGTGGCTATTCGCCTTCATCCGCCCACACAGCCGGATCTTGTTCAGCGCCATCTTGCCAATTTCCCGATGCCTATCTACGCAAGCCCAGATTATCTGGAGCGTTACGGCACGCCAACCAACCTGCGGGAACTGGCAGAACATCAGATCATCGGGTTTGCGGGGCGTAACCTGCCTTTACCCAATGTCAACTGGCTCCTGGACCTGCTGAGGCACGAAGGACTTGCTCATCGCGGCAGCCGTTTGGCCATCAACAACATCGCAGCCGTCGCAAATGCTATTTCAGCCGGTACAGGAATTGGCTCGTTACCGCTTTACACTGCAGCATCATACTCCAATCTGGTACGAGTACTGCCGGATCAGCCTGTTCCGCTGGTAGAAGCTTACTTTGTTTATCCTGAAGAACTTCGAACCTCCAAGAGGATCGCTGTTTTCAGGGATTTCTTGCTAGCTGAAATCAGCAGCCTCAAAGGACAGGACTAATCACCCCAACAGACGTCGTGGCTCAACCGCGACGTCCATGTTCCACAATACAGGCGTGCTGATTGGCCGAAGACCGAAATACGGCCTCTCCAATCGGAGCAAAGCTATTTGAATGGCCTAGATGACCTTTTCCCGGGCTGGCCTTAAGAAAGATCAATCCAGCCTGAGACTGGTAGCAAGGCGCACCTTGCATTTTTTGAGGCATATCCCGTTGTGCGGAATGTCTGGCATGAGCCGAGACAGGTTTGTGCGTATTAGCCGTCGATGCTGCGAAGCACGGCTTCACAACAATCGCCAGACCGACGGCAAGACAGACAGGAATAACCGCAGAACTCAAGAAAACCTCTCCCCATATGGTGAGAAGAATACTGTATTTGGATGCAGGATATGCACCCCAATACAGTGGTTCAAACATTCCTGTTCCGCATGATGCATAGACAGCACAGTGCAGCGTTGTTCAAGGAAACGCAGCAGTGCGTCATTCCTCATGCACAGAAGACACTGCGCTATGATTAACGCGCTCGCGCAATTCCTTCCCGACTTTAAAAAACGGAACACTTTTCTCATCTACAGAGACGGTGTCGCCCGTTCGGGGATTACGTCCGGTCCGCGCATCACGCTGACGCGGAATAAAAGCGCCAAAGCCCCTTAACTCGACGCGATCTCCCCGAGCGAGAGCTGCCCCGATTTCATCAAAAATCGTATGAACGATCCGTTCAATATCCCTGGCCAGGAGGTGGGGATATTGTGCGGAAAGCTCGGCAATGAGTTCCGATCTGGTCATGATTGCAGCCTATCTGCCTCCGCCCATGAAACGAGCTTCAGGGTTGCAAGATCGCAACGGCCCCGTCAAGGCTGCTGATTGCCAGCTGCCTATCCATTTTTTCCATAATCCCCGCTCCGAACACACCTTCAAGGATGGCCCGGCGATGAGGAAAATCATACCAGTGCCGTGATGTTTCAGAGAGCAAAGGCATGACGGGATATTGAGCATTGCCGATTTTCAACTGCTTGCGAAGCCACAGTCGGGCGGCATCTTCATCCCCCAGTTCATCTATGAGACCCAGACCGATCGCCTGACGCCCTGTATAGGCCCGCCCATCAGCAAGGCTACGGACTTTTTCCTCCGACAGATGACGCCCTTTGGACACCATCCCGACGAACTGATCGAAAAGATCATTTACTAACCCCTGCAGCATGGCTTTGCCCTCAGGAGTCAAATGACTGGTCGGATCTGTTTGGTCTTTCATGGCGCCTGACGTAATGGCCGCCACATCGATTCCCACGCGTCCAAGCAAAGGCGAAACATCAGGACGTTGCAGAATGACGCCGATTGAGCCTGTCAGCGTGGAAGGGAGCGCCACGATGTGTTGTGCAGGCACAGAAAGCATATAGGCGGCTGATGCGCCCATATCCCCCATTGTGACGACAACAGGTTTTTTGGAAGCGAACTGTTCGATCGCATCATGCAGACGCTCTCCGCCTGTTACACCGCCACCCGGGCTGTCTACGACAACGAGAAGTCCAGTCACGGAAGGAGAATTCTGGGCTTTTTTCAGTGCTGTCGTGATCCGCGAGACATCGTTTCCAATGACCCCCTTAATGACGACACGCGCAATATGAGGCCGCCCTCCCAAGTCAACCGCGACGGGGTGGCCTTTACCGACAGCCACGACAAGAGCTGTCAGAAAGAACAAAAGAGCGGCAATTCTCCATCGGAGAAGCCGCCGTTTCTCAGTCTGGGTCCGGAGAAGGATTTCTGCTTCAGAATTCATGAAACAGTAGTCTCCGGCCCGACCGACAATGTCAATTTCCCCAGCGATTTTTATACTGGAGAACCAAAGACTTCAGCCCTGCTTCTTAGGCTGACGCGTACGGGCGCCTTCTTTCTTGCCCTCTCCCGTTGCACTGATTTTGCGACCAAGACCGATTTCGCGAGCAAGAGCAGAGCGGCGCTGGGCATAATTAGGAGCCACCAGCGGATAATCGGACGGCAGCCCCCAGCGCTCACGGTACTGTTCTGGCGTCATGTTATATGCACTTTGAAGATGACGCTTGAGCATTTTCAGCTTCTTGCCGTCTTCGAGACAGACAATATAGTCCGGGAATACAGACCGCTTGATGGGAACAGCAGGCTGCGGACGCTCTGGTTCAGGTTCCTGTTGTGGAACACCGGCATTGGCAAGGGCTTCATAGACCTGCCGAATCAATGCCGGAAGAGTTTCCGCATCCACACTTCCTTTGGAAACCTGAGCGGCAACGATCTGCGCAGTCAGTTCCAGCAGATCCGGATGGGAGGACGTGTTCTCCGACATAATATTTTACCTTCCCTAAGGGATAATATTTTTAGCCATTTACGGCATGAAAACATTCTGCCTGTTATGATCGCAGAATATACGGTCAACACCATGCAGATAGCGAATCAATTTTAACAAAATTTCTAGAATATGCAGCCTAAAAAAGAAGTAATTATCTTATTGTCCCTTTCGAAATTCACCAATGTTCCTTTGTGAGCCTTATGCAATCCATCACTGCCATACTCTGCTCCCCAAGTGATTTCATGGGATGGCGCTCTCTCAGCCGTGATTTCCTGAACCGGCAGGTTGCGGCAAGCGCGATTCATTGGTCCATACAGGAAACAGACTCATTATACGCCCCTCAGAGCAAGCGTATTCTTCAGAATGCTCCGTCTTCACTGAAAATACCTCGTTCTTTCGGTCGATTAATGTCTTCGGTGTTTGCTTCGTCCACTCCCGACAGGTTCGATCGACTCTACCGCGCGTTGGCACATATCCAGCAAACTGGAGAGCCTTCCAGGGCTGACCTGCAGGATTTCGAGCAGATTGCCGAGAATGTCCGCGCCCAAATTCTCGCACTGAGAAGCGCATTCCCGGAAAATCGCGTTAAGGACTGGCAGGTCATCAAAACAGACTATGACCCACAATTAATTGATAGCCAGATTGGGCCACTTGGCCGATTACGGACTGCACCATGGGCTCTTCTGTCAGACAGCAGGACGCTTTGCTGGGATGGTCAGGACTATCGGATGGGTCCAGCACTGCCGGATATCACCGCGTCTTGCGATACAGACCTGCTTCCTCAGGCCTTACAAATCGCGACAGCAACCCGCGCCAATGCTTATTGGCAGGGTTTAGGCACAGTGCACGTAGCACCTACAAGCGCAGACATTGAGCAGTCTCCTTCCCTCACCGCCCTGCGGGCACTTGCTACAGACTGCTCGCTTTGTGATCTGTGTCATCACGCTACGCGAACCGTCTTTGGTGAAGGCCCCCAGAACGCGGACCTTCTATTTGTTGGGGAACAACCTGGGGATCAGGAAGATCTTCAAGGTCGTCCTTTTGTGGGGCCAGCCGGACAGCTTTTTGACAAGGCTTTTGAGGAAGCACAGGGACAGCGTCATGAAGCGTGGGTCAGTAATGCCGTCAAACACTTCAAATTTGTCCAGAAAGGAAACCGGCGCATTCACCAGAAACCGGGATCCGTGGAGATGAATGCCTGCTCACCCTGGATTTCGGCAGAACGTCGGCTTCTACAACCCAAGGTAACAGTCATGCTGGGCGTGACAGGAGCCAGCGCTCTTCTCGGACGCCCCGTTACGGTTTCACGTGAGCGTTCTCGGCTTTTCAAACTTGAAGATGGGAGCCTTGGTCTTGTGACAGTACATCCCTCTTATCTGCTGCGCCTGCCGGATGAGGATGCAAAGACACGCGAATACATAAAATTCGTCGCAGATCTGAGAATGGCCATTTCGGCTCTCGCCTAACGGGAACCATCGGGGCTAAGAAAGCTCTGCAATGAGTGGCAGCACTACGTCAGCAGGACGTCCGACTCCGAACAGCCCCTCCTCCGGTGCAAGTGCGTCAGCAGCCTTGCGCCCGCGGATTAAACTACCCTTGTCCTGGGTCTATGCTCCCTCGACGGCGACACTCACCTTCGCACTCAGAAATACTTTTGCCGCATGCCTCGCGATCGGCATCGCATTCTGGATGGAACTCGATAGCCCTGCCTGGGCTGCGATGACCGTCTGGGCCGTTGCACAGGCAACGCGCGGGGAAAGTCAGTCAAAAGCCAAATGGCGTATTATCGGGACCATCACCGGTGCTGTCGCCTCGATTGCTTTGATGGCTGCAGCTCCGCAAGCGCCGTGGCTGTTCTTTCCCATGATTGCCATCTGGATTGGCATGTGCAGCGGACTGGCGACATTTGTCAGTAACTTTCGCTCCTATGCCCTTGTTCTTGCAGGATATACCTGTTCGATCATCTGCATGGACGCGGCATCCGATCCTGACAATATTTTCACGGTGGCCGTCTCCCGCACCACTTACATTATTCTGGGCGTGCTGTGCGAAGCGTTCATGGGCCTCATCTTCGCAACGCCCCAGGAACGACAGGCGCGCGCGCAATTGCGCCAGAAGCTGGAATCCGCGCTCGTTCTCGTAACCGGGACCTTATGCAGCATCCTTGGTGAAGAACGCGGAGCCCTGAATGCCGCACGCCGACAGTTCGGCACCATCCTCAGCATCAACGATCAGATTGAATTTGCTGAAGTGGAAATGGGGCCGCATGGTCATGAAGGCGATCACGCCCGTGCCGCTCTGGCCTCTGTGTCTGCTCTGCTGTCCCGCGGATTTGGCATGGCCATGCGGCTCCAGCTCCTTAATCATGAACATCCTGCATTTACGCAGGCTGCAGACGAAATTCTTTCTTTCCTCAGAGATTTTCCAAAGCGGATCGCCAATACGACAACCGTTCCCGACCTTCTGGCGGAACTCCAGCATCTTCGAGACGTGTGCCGCCTGTATGCCGCCCCGCATCGGGAGACGGATCTTCAGAACAGCAATGAGCCTGTTCCGGGTAATGATCCTTTCGATCTCAGACTCAATGAGCAGGATACGGAAGCCCATCTGGATGAGCGCGTCCTGTTCATGTCTCTGGGCGAACTGCTTGGGGATCTTGAGCTTGCGATCAAGGAATATGAAGCCAGTACGCACACCATTCCCGGCGATCATTTTCATTTTCAACGACAAACCCATCGGGATACCCGTGAGGCCGTCCATAACGGGCTTCGGGGAGCATGCGCCGTTCTGGTCACAGCCCTGATCTATGAAATTACTGCCTGGCCCAGTGGGCTTGGTTTCATTGCCATTACGACTCTGGTTTGCGGCCTGTTCGCGACAAAGGAAAATCCCGTTCTTGGAACCATGGAATTTCTGAAAGGCGCACTTGCGGCTTATGTCGTCGCGTGGATTCTGGTCTTTGTCTTGATGCCGAAGGTCACAACCTTCGAAACGCTGACGCTTTTTCTGGGCCCCGCAATGTTTCTCGGCGGATTGGCGAAAGGAAATCCCTCCACCGCAGGTGGTGCCGCAGCATACGGCCTGCTGCTTCCTGCCATGCTGGGACTGGAAAACCATCATGTCATGAATGAAGTGGCGTTCTACAACAGCAACATGGCCGTCGTGATGGCTGTTGGTATCAGTGTTCTGGTTTTTCGCACTGTGCTGCCGTTCAGTAGTTCAGATGAGCGGTTTCGTCTGCGTCGCATCATGTTGACGGAACTCCGTCATCTGGCAGACCCGAACTACACACCCCAAATCAGTGTTTGGATCGGACGTAACACGGATCGTTTTGCACGCCTCATCCGGCACGCCGGCCCAACCCCTGCCCCACTGATTGAAGCGTGTATTCTTGGAACACTTGCAACACTGACATTAGGACTGAATATCATCCGCCTTCGCACGCTTCTCGATCGGGAATATTTACCGGATAGCGCGCGACGCCCCATTCAGTTGGTGCTTCATTATGTTGAGCAATCCACAAAGCGACATGATAAGGCAGCCCGCGTTGCAAACGCCGCAGTCAGACGCTTACGTGCTCTTGATGAGCATGAAACAGATCTCGTGACACGGTTGGAAATGACCCGCGCCATCACCTATCTCGTCGTGATTGCTTATACAATGCAAACTAATGCAGATTTCCTTGACGCAAGCCGCCCTTTCAAGGGCGAGCGCAGCCACCTGAAACTTCAGGATGCTGTTCAGTAATTCGTTCGCGACACTACAGCCGCCGCTTCAAAGCTGGGGCCAAAACTACGAAATACTGCACATAAAGTCAGATGAGTCCGATTGAAGAGAACATCAATCAAACGCCATTTTTTGATTTATCTGGCGGAGAGGGTGGGATTCGAACCCACGGTACCCGCGAAGGCACAACGGTTTTCGAGACCGCCCCAATCGACCACTCTGGCACCTCTCCGTACGGCCTGTAATGAGCAGACCTGATCGATGGAGCGGCTTATGGCGAGGTTTTTCTGAGATTGCAAGAGGGCACGACCATACCCCTTGAAAAAAGTACAACTACAACCTTTTACCGTGCTGTTTTTTATTGACGTAGAGGACATCGCGCTGTATCGACCCGCCTGTTCTATCCGTCTTTCATAGATAGGATGGGAACCAACGATAAGAAGCGACTGGGTTGCGCCAGATCGGGAATACCCCGGCAAAAGCAGCCACGAGATCGGAACAGCGAGAGTTTCCAGAATGTTTGCAGTCATCCGCACGGGCGGAAAACAGTATCGTGTTGCTCCCGAGAGCATCCTGAAGGTTGAAAAGCTTGAGGCGGAAGCCGGTAGCACCATCACCTTCTCCGACGTCCTGATGGTCGGCAGCGAAGGCAGCGTCACTGTTGGCGCGCCTCTGGTTGCAGGCGCAACCGTGACGGCCACCGTGGTCGCACAGGATCGTCTGGCCAAGGTGATCATCTTCAAGAAGCGTCGCCGTCAGAACAGCCGTCGCAAGAACGGCCACCGCCAGCACGTCACCGTGCTGCGCATCGACGCGATCAACGCGGCCTGATAGCCCGCACCAGGAAGGATAAACAGCCATGGCACAAAAAAAGGCAGGCGGTTCCAGTCGTAACGGGCGCGATAGCGCCGGTCGCCGTCTCGGCGTCAAGAAGTTCGGCGGCGAAAGCGTTCTGGCAGGCAACATCATTGTCCGTCAGCGTGGAACCAAGATGAAGGCTGGCAGCAATGTCGGCGTTGGTCGCGATCACACCCTGTTCGCCCTTGTGGACGGACATGTGAAGTTCCAGCGTCGCGCCGAAGGCCGCGTCCACGTTTCCGTGGCGCTGCCGGAAGCCGCCGAATAAGTCACCGCGCCCTCAAGCGCGAGCGGAAGGGCCGGTCCTCCTCAGGGCCGGCCTTTTTCATATGTTGCGGATAATACGATGAAATTTCTCGACCAGGCCAAGATCTATGTACGTTCCGGCGATGGCGGTGACGGCGTGATCGCCTTCCGTCGGGAAAAGTACATCGAGTTCGGCGGCCCCGATGGTGGCAATGGCGGACGTGGTGGCGATGTTCTTTTTCGCGCCGTCCCTGCCCTCAATACGCTGATTGATTTCCGGTACACCCAGCATTTCAAAGCTCGAAAGGGTGGAAATGGTGCGGGTTCTGATCGGACCGGTGCTGCTGCGGATAATGTCATTATTGACGTCCCCGTCGGGACACAGATTTTCGACGAAGATCGCGAAACCCTTCTTGCGGATCTGGACGAAGCCGGTAAGGAAATTCTCCTTTGCCGAGGCGGTGACGGTGGCCGTGGTAACGCCCATTACAAAACCAGCACCAACCGTGCGCCACGCCGTGCCGACAAAGGTTGGCCAGGCGAAGAGCGCTGGGTTTGGCTGCGCCTGAAACTTATTGCGGATGTTGGCCTTGTTGGCCTCCCGAATGCAGGCAAATCCACCTTGCTGTCTGTGGCTTCCCGTGCACGTCCGAAGATTGCAGATTATCCGTTTACAACACTCCACCCTCAACTGGGTGTCGTGCGCCTGAACACGACTGAAGAATTTGTCATCGCGGATATTCCTGGCCTGATCGAAGGCGCAAGCGAAGGTGCCGGGCTTGGGGATCGCTTCCTGGGTCATGTAGAGCGATGTGCAACATTGCTTCATCTGATTGATGGAACAGAGTCCCAGATCGTGAAGCATTGGCGGCTGATCCGACATGAGCTTGAAGCTTATGATCCGGGTCTTGCCGCAAAGCCCGAAATCATTGTGCTCAACAAATGCGACTCCCTCACGGCGGAACAGAAATCTGCCAAGAAGCGTGCCTTGGCCAAAGCATCCGGCGCAGAAGTCCTGACCCTCTCTGGTGTGACTGGAGAGGGTCTCCCCGAACTGCTCCGGCTACTTCAGGATCGCGTCAACGCTGCGAAGGAAAGCAAACAGGCATGACATCCCCGGCCGCTGCCCCTCACCTGGCGCAGTCGCGCCGGATTGTCATCAAGATTGGTAGCGCTCTGCTGGTTGATAGCGCACACGCAACTCTGCGGACGGACTGGCTCCGCAGTGTTTGCGAAGACATTGCCAATCTCCGAAAAGCGGGCACAGAAGTTGTCGTTGTTTCCTCGGGGGCGATTTCGCTAGCCCGGCACCAATTAGGTCTAATGAACCGTCGACTTCGGCTCGACGAAAAGCAGGCCCTTGCCACAGTCGGCCAGATCGGA
This sequence comes from Gluconobacter japonicus, assembly GCF_015244665.1. Classification (NCBI taxonomy): domain Bacteria; kingdom Pseudomonadati; phylum Pseudomonadota; class Alphaproteobacteria; order Acetobacterales; family Acetobacteraceae; genus Gluconobacter; species Gluconobacter japonicus. The sequence continues at coordinate 68,030 of NZ_JABCQN010000003.1, read as the reverse complement.
CTGGCGCAAGGGTGGAGCACGGCACTGGCCGAGTATGGCCTCGTTGCCGGACAGCTTCTTCTGACCCCGGATGACACTGAGAGCCGTGAACGGCATCTTAATGCCCGCGCGACCCTCCAGACGTTGCTTGATCTGGGATGTATTCCGGTCATCAATGAAAACGACGCAATTGCCACGTCTGAAATTCGGTTTGGCGACAATGATCGTCTGGGCGCGCGTGTTGCACAGATGATTGAGGCAGACTGCCTGGTTCTTCTGTCCGATATTGATGGTCTCTATACTGCTGACCCGCGTACAAATCCTAATGCACGCCATATTCCTGTGATCGAGCAGGTCACAGACGAGATTATGGCGATGGGTGGCGAACCTCCTCCCGGATATTCCTCAGGTGGTATGCGCACCAAGCTTATGGCAGCGCGCATTGCCAATCGTGCCGGTGCAGCCATGGTGATTGCGGCGGGCCAGACACAGAACCCTCTTCAGAGACTTCTGGATGGTGGTCTGTGCACCTGGTTCCTGCCGCAGACGGATACCGGATCAGCACGCAAACGCTGGATCGGCAGCAGCCTGCATCCCAAAGGTGCGCTGATTGTGGATAGTGGCGCCCGACAGGCCCTCATCGTCGGCGCTTCCCTGCTCCCTGCCGGTGTTACAGCCATTGACGGGTATTTCGAGCGTGGTGATCTCGTCCTCATCAAGGACGAGAGTGGCAGCATCATCGGGCGGGGTCTATCCTCCTACAGCGCCGATGAATGCGGGAAGCTGATTGGTCATCGCTCAGCAGAGATGGAACAGCTTCTCGGGTACAGAGGCCGGGACGTACTCATCCACCGCGACGACCTCGCTTTGGACCAGCACTGATTCCAACAAAACGCGTCAGTCTCTTGGAGGCCAACGGAGTTTCGGCTCAGCACGCCGACGAAATGTTTCCTCATCGTCATTTCGCGTGGCAACAGAACGCGGTGCAAGTTCTTCACGCTCACGGCTGCCCGCTTGCGAGCGCTCATCTTCCCAGGGCGCACGGGACCAGCTTTTTGCGGGCTCCTGCCGTCTGACAGCACGACGCAGAACCTCCGGTTCAGCCGCCATTGGTCCGTCCTCATAGGTCGGACCTTCCGCACGTACGACTGCAACAGGCTCGAAATAGTCTGCCGTTTTTGGTGATGCAGGTTCGACGGAGCGTACTTTCTCTTGCGTAGACCGCAGAGGCGCACGCATGCCGCCTTCCAGCCCCTGCCCTGACGCTACTGTCCTGTCCGATGGAGGAGCAGTCAGGCGAAGCGTGAGAGATTGCAGCTCTGTCCGCAGTTCCGCGATCTGGAACTCCAGTTCCTGCAATCTTGGCTTCACGCCGAAAACTGCAAACGGCATGCACAGCAACGCCAGCCCAAACAGACCAGCGACAATCAAAAGACACATCAGTGCCCAGGCGGGCAACCATGAAATATCGGACATCATGTTCCGGTCGCGATGTTAGGGGAGTCTGACGATGCTGCGTTAATCCAGAGTATATACCCGAGTTACATACCCAAGGCACGGCGATAGATGTCGAGCAGCGTTTCCTGCTCTTCCACCTCGGCAGGCTCCTGCTTGCGCAGCTTGATGATCTGCTTGATCACCTTCACGTCAAAACCGGCAGACTTCGCTTCCGAGAAAATGTCCTTGATGTCCCCTGCCAGAGCCTTGCGTTCTTCTTCCAGACGCTCAACCCGCTCAATGATGGAGCGCAGGCGGTCGGCAGCAATGCCACCCGTTGCGGCGCCTTCGATTTTGCTTTCTGCGTCCATGTTCGATTTCCTTTTTCAGGCATAAGTCCAGAGTGCCGCAAAGATGCGATACCAGCCGCGCGGCTTATCGCGCCGGGGCTTGGGAGGTCAACGGGTTTATGTGCACATTTAGGGAACGCGCGCGTTTCCGTGATGGGTCCTCCCGATGTCGTGCATGCCCGTTCCCTTGACAGAAAGCCCCCCAGAGCGGAACTAGACCGTGCCTGCAAAGGCCTGAACCCTAAACCCTTTTCCCCGACAATCCGGGTTCGAGAGGTCAGAGAGCACTCATGGAACACGTCCAGCAGGTCGAGCCATTCGACTATGTTATCTTTGGCGCCACCGGCGATCTCACGATGCGCAAGCTTCTGCCTGCGCTTTATAACCGTCTCCGCATGGGGCAGATTCCTGATGATGCCCGCATCATCGGAACCGCGCGTACGGATATCGACCGGGAAGGCTATGTTGCCCGCGCCAGAGAGGCGCTGGAACGCTTCATACCTGATGATGTCCGGTCATCGGTCCTTGTAGACCGTTTTCTCAGCCTTCTACACTATGTCACACTTGATGGCACAAAGGCAGACAGTGAATGGGGGGATTTATCTTCCCTTCTCTCCCAGGCCCCGGCCGACCGGATCCGCGTCTATTACTTCGCGACAGCGCCTCAGCTCTATGGTCGCATTTGCGAGAACCTGCATAGCCACGGTCTCGTAACGCCCCATTCGCGCGTTGTGCTGGAGAAGCCGATCGGCACGGATATGGCCACAGCTACCGCCATCAATGACGGTGTTGGTCAGTATTTCCCCGAAAACCAGATCTACCGCATCGATCATTATCTTGGAAAAGAGACCGTCCAGAATGTTCTGGCGCTGCGCTTTGCCAATCCGATCATGAATGCAATCTGGTCTGGCGAGCAGATTGAAAGCGTGCAGATCACGGCCGCCGAAACTGTTGGGGTAGAGGGACGTGCGTCCTACTACGACACGTCGGGCGCTATGCGCGATATGATTCAGAACCATCTTCTTCAGGTTCTGTGTCTTGTGGCCATGGAAGCTCCGGACTCTTTGGAAGCCGATACTGTTCGCAATGCGAAACTGGCCGTCCTGAACGCCCTTCGTCCCATCACGGATGAAACGGTACCGACTGAAACAGTTCGCGCTCAGTACACGGCAGGCGTTGTCGGCGGTCAGAGCGTTCCGGGCTATCTGGAAGAGCTTGGGCAGCCAAGCAACACGGAAACCTACGCTGCCATCCGGGCCTGGGTTGATACACCCCGCTGGAAGGGTGTGCCGTTCTATATCCGCACTGCAAAGCGCTCTGCCCACAAGGTCAGCGAAATCGTTATTCGCTTCCGCTCCGCTCCGACCACGCTTTTTGGTTCAGCACCGGCAGGAAACCGTCTGGTTATCCGCATTCAGCCCAATGAAGGTATCGAGCTTCAGCTGAACGTCAAAAATCCGGCTCTGGACGCCTATACACTGCGTACTGCTGATCTGGACACGACAATTCGAATGGAAGGCGGACTGCCCTTCCCGGACTCTTACGAGCGTCTTCTCCTTGACGCGGTGCGGGGCAATCCTATTCTCTTCATCCGTCGTGACGAGGTCGAAGCGGCATGGCGCTGGGCTGAGCCTGTTCTCAATGCCTGGAGCGAGAACAAGGTGCCGATGCAGACTTACAGTGCCGGTTCGTACGGTCCGGAAAAATCTGCAGAAATGCTCGCCGCCAAGGGCGACAAGTGGCACGAAGATATGGAGTAAACGCTTTTGACTGACAACGCGAACGCAAAGCCCCGTTTTTCACGGGGCACACGGCGTCCGCCTCGTACACTCAAACAGCATCTGATGCGCCGGCTCCTGATTGTGGTGCCGGCGTTTCTGTTGATGTTCGTGATCGTTCGTACCGGACTTCTGGACTTTTCCTATGACAAGTTCACGTTCAACAAGCTGAGTTGGTTCGACAACACAGCCCTTGTTGAACATCTGCGCCTCGTCGTGACCAATGACGGCCTGACGGACATGCCGAAAAAGTGCCTGGTATTTGTCGTCAATGGTAATGCTGCGGACAATAATCCGATCATTGACGTGTTGGGACGGCATGGAAACGGTTGCCCGGGTGACAAGCCATCCGCTGACAAGCTGTTCAGCGTGAAAGTTGATCGCAGCGAGCAAACCCTTCAGACGGATGCAGGTACGCCCGGTTCCTTTCGTCAGCTTCAACCCTGACAGAACTGGCTTTTCAGGAAGGAACCGCCCCAGCCTTCCTGAAAGCATCTTTCAAAAACTCTCCTCCTTCCCGCAGAGCCGTCCGCCCATCCCGGAACAAAGCATATCCGTTCAGGAAGCCGTGGATCATGCGCGGGAAGAGGCGATATCGAACCGGAACACCTGCATCTCTGAGTAGACGGGTATAAAGCTCTCCCTCACCTCTTAACGGATCGAAACCAGCCGTTACGATCATCGCAGGTGGAAGATTCTTGAAGGTCTCGGCAAAAACTGGCGAAAACTCTGGATCAAACAGATCATCCGGAGCCGCAAGGGTCTGCCCACAGTACCAGTGCAGCAGTTCCGTAGTGAGCATATAGCCTTGGCCATAGGCCTGCCGGGACGCAGGAATGATCGGACCACTGACGGCCGGGTAATAGAGAAGCTGAGCAGCCAGAGTAATATCTGGGTCGATGCGACTCCAATGCGTCAGCGCGGCTGAAAGATTCCCTCCAGCACTGTCACCCGCCACTGCAATCGGAAGCTTGGGTGCAACCTGCCTGAGCCATTTAAGGGCTGCCTGTGCGTCTCTCAGCCCCGCAGGGAATCGATGTTCAGGCGCAAGACGGTAATCAAGTGATAGAACCATGGCACCCGATGTCGCAGCCAGTCGGCAGCAGATACCGTGGTGGGAGGTTGTGTCGCAATGAACGAATCCTCCACCGTGCAGAAACAGCACAATGCCCGTGACTTTCCCTCTGGGACGATAGAGCCGCGCAGGTCGCTCTCCCACTTCGCCTAGCACGTTGATCTCAATCCATTTGCGAATGCGCAGCGAGGACAGACATTGAGGAAAACTTGGCCTCCCGATCACCCGCCTAAGATGCGCGAGAGCCGTAGCTGACGGCATAGGCGCTGGGATGTCCGGCACCACATCAATGGGCACGGAACGAGATACCATTCCGCGACGACGAGCTTGCCATTCCAGCCAGAAAAGAAAGATCCGCAGAGCAAAAGTCGGTTGCATTCCAGCATCATGGCGACAAATGAACCGAAAGTCTGCCCTTGACCCGCAACCGCTCCCGGCGCAAGGTCCGCCCGCCAGACGGCTGGACGATCGCTGTGACCGGGATGAGGATCTCTGTCATGGAGGAAAGTCCGGGCTCCATGGGAAAACGGTACCGGCTAACAGCCGGCGGGGGCGACCCTAGGGACAGTGCCACAGAAAACAGACCGCCCGCCGGACTGTTCCTTCTGGAACATGTCGCGGGTAAGGGCGAAACGGTGCGGTAAAAGCGCACCGCGATTCCGGCAACGGCGTCGGTCACGGTAAACCCTACCGGGAGCAAGACCGAATAGGAACGGCAGGCTGTCGCAAGGCAGCCGGGAGCATCTCACTCCGTCGTTCGGGTTGGTTGCGTGAGGCATGCAGCAATGCATGTCCCAGAGGAATGATCGTCCCGCCTTTGGCGGACAGAACCCGGCTTACAGGCCGTCTGGCACCTCTGATCCAAAACCGTTCTCCAGTACTTCCCAGAACAGATATCAAGAGAACATAAAAGGAACAAATAGCGGCAGGTATAGATCTCGCCGGACGATTATCCCTGATAATTCCTAATAAATAGCAAAAAATCGCGTCACAATTCCCGCATTGAAAATAGCCGCAGTTTTCTGCCGTTTTTCGCAGATATGTGTTTGACGTCCCATAAAATCCCATGGTATCCCAAGAAAGAACAGAGAAATACCTGAACACCTTGCGCGGGTCCTGAAGTGAAGGGAGGCACATCATCAATGAGCATGTTCCTCGGCACGCATCAGAACCGCTTTGACGCCAAGGGACGTGTTTCCATTCCGGCCCCCTTCCGATCCGCTCTCAGAACACAGGCCCAGCCGGGTGAGGCTCTGGTTATTCTTCGTCCATCGCATCTGCATCCCTGCATTGAGGCATGGACGTCGGCTGCTTTCGCCTCTCTGGCTCAGCCACTCGACGAATACGATCCGTTCTCGGAAGATCATGATGACCTTGCGGCCAGCCTGTATGCGGATGCCTATCCGCTGGACAGCGACAAGGAAGGCCGGATCATTCTTCCGGATGTTCTGCGCACGCATGCTTCGCTGACAGACGAGGTGTCGTTCATGGGACTGGGTCGCGTTTTCCAGATCTGGAATCCGGAAGCGGCAGCGGAGCGTCGCCTTCAAGCGCGTGCACGGGCAAAAGAACTGACAGGCAGCCGCAGACCGGCCAACGGAGTTGCGGCATGAACGCGATTACTATCATCCATCAGGGGCATGTCCCCGTCATGCTGAAGGAAGTGCTTGAAGCACTTTCCCCCCGCGATGGCGGTCGCTATCTGGACGGCACCTTCGGAGGCGGCGGCTATGCCCGTGCCATCCTGAACAGTGCGGATTGCACCCTGCACGGCATTGATCGTGATCCCACGGCCATTGCACGCGGCGAAGCCATGGCTCAGCAGGCTAATGGCCGCCTGATCATGCATCAGGGCACGTTCGGGAATATGGAAGAGCTCGTCGGGCAGGATGGCCCGTTTGACGGGATCGTTCTGGATCTGGGCGTCTCATCGTTTCAGATCGACCAGGCCGAGCGAGGATTTTCTTTCCGCAATGACGGCCCGCTGGACATGCGTATGGGCACTGACGGCCCATCTGCTGCAGATCTCGTTAATTCCATGAAGGAAAGTGATCTGGCGGATGTTCTCTATCGCTACGGCGAAGAGAAGCTCTCCCGCCGCATTGCCCGCGCTATTGTTACCGCACGCGCCGAAGAGCCAATCACGACAACAGGTCGTCTGGCTCATATCGTGCGCTCCTGCGTTCCCAAAGATCGCTCCAAGATCGATCCGGCCACCCGCAGCTTTCAGGGTCTTCGGATTGCCGTGAACGACGAGTTGGGTGAACTGGAACGCGCACTGGAAGCTGCCCCTCGCCTTCTGGCTCCGGGTGGTGTGTTCGTTGTCGTGACGTTCCATTCTCTTGAAGATCGTCTGGCAAAGCGTGCCATGGCGGAACTGGCTGGCCGCACAGCCAACCCGTCCCGCTACGATCCGGCTCCCGTCCGGAAAGAGCCGCCAGCTTTTTCCCTTCTCCATTCCCGCCCCCTGCCTGCCACGGAAGAGGAAGCGCGGGAAAACCCCAGAGCAAGAAGCGCACGTCTGCGCGCCCTGGTTCGTAATTCCGCCTCTCAACCGTCCGCCTCAGGAAACCGAGCATGATCCGGCCTTTCACCATCGCCTGCGCTGTCCTCGCCGCAGGGTCCGGCCTGTTTCTCTATACCAAGAAACATGAGACGACGGTCCTTGATCAGAAGATTACCAAGATCGTTCAGGAGACGCAGAAGGTCCGCTCGCAGACAGCCATGCTGCGGACGGAATGGGCGCTTCTCAATCAGCCGGATCGCCTGAATGTTCTGGCAGCACGCTTTGTGCCCGATCTCCACCCAATGGCTCCGGATCAGTTCGTGCGGATGGCCAGCATGGAAAGCCGCCTGCCCGCTCCTGGCTCCCGTCCGACCCCCGCTGATCCGCGCGAGGGACTCCATGAAGTCGTGAACCGCGCAGCAACCGAGGCGCATCTGCCGCTTCCGGCAGCCCCCGTTACCCGTCCTGTCGTACCGGTCACACATACTCCGGTTATTGCCGCAGCAGCCCCACAGCCTCTTCCAGCCACGCCACGCATCGTGACAGCCAAGGCCGTTGCAATACCTCGTCCTGTTCATCCGCGTGCAGACCGGATTGTTCATAGCGCCGACACTGAACTGGCATCTGCGGCAGCCACGCGCCCTGTGGTTCCTCATCTGAGTGCGGCACGATCTGATGTGACGCCAAGCGTACGCCTGGTGAGTTACCATGGAACACGTCCCACGCCTGTGGTCGCCACGGCCTGGCACAGCCAGCCAGTTCATCAGGTCCGTGAAGCGTCACTGACGCGGGTTGCCGAAGAAGAGCGTCCGCGCGTCCGTCATCATGCCAGCTCTGCGCTGGGAAATGACGGAGATGCATTGCCCCCGCCGGTTCCGTTGGCTAACTGAGACCTCCCTCTCGTTAACTGCTCGTCAAGTATTTTCCGGATAGCTTCGGGCGAGCACCTTACATAGGACGCAACGCCGCACGATGCCTCAGGACGTGCCACCCCCATCAGGTTCGCGTCGCGCAGCACGCCAGAATAAACGGGCGGAGCGGCGCGGCTCGCAGGCAGCGGGACCGAAGCCTTCGTCCCGCCGCCTGAACCTTGACCAGATGCATGGCCGCCTTCTCGTGGCCGGCATGGGCTTTCTTGCGATCTATGGTGCAGTCGCCCTTAAGGCGACTTTTGCAACAGTTCTGATGCCGATGGAGCCGGAAAAGCGGCAGATCGCGCCTCAGGTTCCGGAAATTCCCAAGAGTGATCCACGCGGTGAGATGGCGGGCGATTTTGTTCTGCCTTCCGTCAAGCGCGCGACCATTACGGACCGAAATGGTCAGACGCTGGCTCTCTCTCTTCCAGTCGCGCAGGTCTACGCCAATCCGATGGAATTGATTGATCCAGAGGATGCGACGAAGAAGCTGAAGACTGTTCTGCCAAAACTGGATGAGGCGGAAACTGTTCGTCGCCTCTCCCTGAAGAAGCAGTTCGTTTACATTGCCCGCGATATTTCTCCGGTGCAGGAAATCGCGATCAACAATCTGGGTATTCCCGGTATCTATTTTGAAGCTGGCGAGCGTCGCCACTATCCGCTTGGCCGGACGGCTGCCCAGATCATGGGAAGCGTGGATATTGACGACCACGGCATTGCTGGCGTCGAGCGCTTTTTTGATCAACGCCTGAATTCAGATCGGACGCCGCTTCGACTGTCTCTGGATGTACGTGTGCAGGCCGTGGCCCATGACGAGCTTGCGGCTGCCAAGGATGAGTTTTCGGCCATTGGTGCCTCAGCAATCGTCATGGATGTGCGAACGGGCGAGATCCTCGCCATGGTCAGTTTGCCTGACTATGACGCTAACGACTTCAACCATGCGCCAAATGATGCCCGTTTTAACCGCGCTGTGACGGGCATGTACGAACCGGGTTCGACGTTCAAGCTTCAAACTGCCGCAATGGGTCTCCAGCTCGGCGTTGTGCATATCTGGGATCGGTTCTCGACCATCCCCATCCGGGTCGGACGCTTCACCATCCGTGACATGAAGACCGATCATTTTGCGCCTTGGCTGTCTTTGCCAGGTGTTCTGGCCTACTCGTCCAACCCGGCGGCGGCACACATCGCTCTGGATGTTGGCGCCCAGCGTCAGCAGGACTGGCTACGCAGTATGGGGTTTTTCAACCGTGTTCCGGTTGAGTTGCCCGAAGCCGGGCGTCCTCTGGTGCCAGCGTCAAAGAACTGGGGGCTTTCAACGGTCATGACCGTGGGCTTTGGCCATGGCGTGGCTGAGCCTCCTCTCGCCATTGTCCGTGGCACCGCAGCGACTGTGAATGGTGGTATCCTGCTCAAACCGACGCTTGTGGCGCGCGACCAGCAGGATGAAGCCCAGACACCAGACGCCAAGGTCCGGCCCGTTGCGTACAAGCCGGATGAGACCGATAATGGCGATGATATCGGCGCACAAACGCCCGTTGGAACGCGGGTTCTGTCAGAAAAGACGTCTGCCCTGCTTCGCAAACTGTTGCGCCTCGACGTCACGGTCGGCAGCGGCAAATCAGCTGAGGTTCCGGGGTACTATGTTGGTGGTAAGACAGGTACGGCGGAAAAAATCGGTGCCCATGGCGGATACCTGAAACACGTCAACGTTTCGGCCTTCACCAGTGTCTTCCCGATGAACAATCCGCATTATGCGGTTTATGTCATGCTCGACAGTCCGCAGGGTACAGCGGCAACCCACGGCTGGACCACAGCTGCCTGGAACGCCGCGCCAACCGTGAAAAAGATCATTTCACGTGTTGGACCAATCCTGAACCAGTTCCCGGACACAGCCAACAAGGACGCGATTGAAGCGTCTCTCGCCATTCCCATGAATCCGTCTGTGCCAGCGGGCTATCGTGCCCTCGGTCCCGGAAACGATCCCGGTGATCCGCGCAATCAGGCGCATTCTCCCAAGACACAGCACTGAGCCTGCCCATGCGTCTCTCTGAACTTCTCCGGCAGAATGGTTCCGTTCTGTCGCCTTCCGTCGACCCTGAAATCCTGACTGTCACGGCAGACAGCAGACAGGTTCAGCCGGGCACACTGTTTTTCGCTCTGCGTGGCGCGAAACAGGACGGAGCAGCATTTATTCCTCAGGCTGTCGCAAAGGGTGCCGTCGCCATCATTGCGGATCATCCCGCTGAAGCAGACATCCCGGTTCTCCTGACGCCGGACGCCAAGCATCTGCTTGCGCTGATGGCGGCAACACTTGCGGGGCCGCAGCCCTCCTGCATTGCAGCCGTCACCGGAACGAACGGCAAGAGCAGCACGGCTGAGTTTCTGCGTCAGCTCTGGACGCTTCAGGGACTCAAGGCTGCAAGCCTCGGCACGCTGGGACTGATTGCGAATGTCGATGTTCCGCCTCCCCCTTCCCTGACAACACCCGATCCGGTCTCACTGGCAGCCACGCTGGCGTCTCTGGCCCAGCATGGGGTGGATCATGTCGCCCTTGAAGCGTCGTCTCATGGTCTGGAGCAGCACCGGCTGGATGGTGTGCATCTCAATGCCGCCGGGTTCTCAAACCTGACGCGAGACCATCTGGATTATCACGGCACTCTTGAAGCCTATCGTGCCGCGAAACTGCGTCTTTTCGAAGATCTTCTGCCTGCCAACGGGATTGCGGCCGTCAATTCCGATATGGACGCAGATACGCTGAACGCTCTGCACGCTACCGCGGCACAACGGGGCATGGCCCTTCGGACGACAGGCAAAACGGGACAGACCCTCCGCCTTCTGGAGACACGTCCTACCCCGACGGGCCAGATTGTCCGCCTTTCCCTCTATGGCGAAGATTTGCCGGAAATGACGCTTGGTTTGCCGGGATTGTTCCAGGCCGACAATGCGATGCTGGCAGCGGCAATGTGCTGGCAGACAGAAGACGACGCACGCAGTCTTGTGGATGTGCTGCCGCAGTTGACGGGCGTGCGTGGACGTTGCGAACGGGCTGTCGAATTGTCCAATGGTGCCGCGGCGTATGTGGATTATGCCCATACACCTGATGCTTTGGAACGCGTTCTGGCAAGCCTTCGCCCGCATACAGAAGGCCGCTTGGTCGTGGTCTTTGGGGCCGGTGGTGATCGGGATCGTGGCAAGCGTCCACTCATGGGCGAAGTTGCGGCCCGTATGGCGGATGTGGCGATTGTCACAGACGACAACCCACGCACGGAAGAACCGCAGAGCATTCGTGCTGCAATTCACGCGGCCTGTCCCGATGCACTGGAAATCGGTGATCGCCGGTCGGCCATCGCAGCCGGTCTGGAGGCGCTGAAGCCCGGTGACATTCTGGTCGTTGCGGGCAAAGGTCATGAACAGGGGCAGATTGTTGGCCAGACGGTTCTTCCGTTTGATGATCGCAGCGTGATCCGTGAACTGGCAGGTGCAGCATGACCGCTCTCTGGACCAGTCAGGAACTTCGTGACGCTACACAGGGCACGCTTGAAGCCGATGTCAGCGTGACGGGTATTTCCATTGATACCCGCACCCTGAAACCCGGCGATCTGTTCATTGCCCTCAAAGGCGAAACCAGTGACGGGCATGCCCATATTACACAGGCACTCGAAGCTGGCGCGGCGTGCGTCATGGTGCATGACACGCGGGGCTCGACAGACCCTCGTCTACTGATCGTCGCGGATACGATGCGTGCTCTTGAAGCGCTCGGACGTTACGCGCGTGACCGTTTTGACGGAAAGGTCATCGCCGTTACTGGCAGTGTGGGCAAGACAACCACGAAAGACATGCTGCGTACGGCGCTGTCGGCTCTTGGTCCGACGCATGCGGCTGTCGCATCCTATAACAATCACTGGGGTGTTCCTCTGACGCTCGCCCGCCTCCCACGGGACGCACAGTTCTGCGTCAGTGAAGTTGGCATGAACCATGTCGGTGAAATTGCGCCATTGGCAGCGCAGGTGCGGCCAGATGTGGCAATCATCACCACGATTGGGACAGCGCATCTCGGCCATATGGGCAGCGTGGAAGAAATTGCACGCGAAAAGGCTACGCTCTTTGGTGCTTTGACTGCGGATGGCACAGCCATCGTTCCCGACGATGCGATCGGGAAGGATCTGTTCCATGCGGCACTCCCAGCCCATGCTAAGCTCTGGCACAGTGGTCTTTCCGTTAATTCCGAAATCCGACTGACTGGTCTTGTCTGCACAGCAGACGGAAGTGACTTTGTCCTGACCCTTCCAGAAGTCGGAGACATGAGCATTCATCTGAATGCACCGGGTCGCCATCTTGCTCGCAATGCCGCATTGGCTTTGGGTGCGGTTGCTGCTCTTGGGAAAGATGTTTCCAAAGCGGCTCATGCTTTGACGGATTTTGTCCCGGGGGCCGGGCGTGGTCAGATGCGCGCAGTGCTGGATGGTGTTCAGTTGCTGGATGAGAGCTACAACGCCTCTACAACCAGTATCCGTTCGACGCTTGAAACGCTTTCCCTGCTGCCAGCAAAGCGCCGCGTAGCCGCCTTGGGAGACATCCGCGAGCTTGGTGCGTTTGCGGATGCCGAGCATCGTTCTCTGGCAGATGCTGTGGTTGCTGCGAACGCGATCGCTTTCTGCTGTGGCGAGCATATGCGCGCCCTCTACGACGCTCTGCCTGAAGCTCTGCGCGGGGCTTACGCGCCAGACGCACGTTCGCTCGCCCCTCTTCTTCTCAGCGCCCTCCGGCCCGGCGATCTTCTGCTTGTCAAAGGCAGCCTGGGTAGCCGGATGCGCGATGTCATCGCCGCTCTCGATAACGCTTCCAACCCGGTCTCTGCCTGATGCTCTTCAATCTTGTTGCCTCACATGCCTCGTCGCATGGTGGCTTCTTCAATCTTTTCCATTATCTGACGTTCCGTTCCGGATGTGCCTGCCTGACGGCGCTCGTGATCTCGCTTGCGCTTGGTAATCCGTTCATCGCGCAACTCAAGCGGATCCAGCGTGAAGGACAGCCTATTCGGGCTCTTGGACCAGAGCGGCATATTCTGGAAAAGGCCGGCACTCCGACGATGGGCGGGATGTTGATCCTGATTGCCCTGTTTTCAGCAACGCTTCTCTGGGCGGACCTGACAAACGGTTTCGTCTGGGCCGTCATGCTGACGACTGCCGCTTTCGGAGCGGTCGGGTTTGCGGATGACTACCTGAAGCTTTCCAAGCGCAACACACAGGGCGTTTCAAAACGGATGCGTCTGGGCTGCGAGTTCACGGCCTCTCTCATTGCTGGCATCTGGCTCCAACATCTGACGCCCCCCGAAATTCGCAACGCCGTGGCCTTTCCCTTTGTGAAGGATATCCTCCTGCCGCTGGGTTATGCCTTCCCGCTCTTTGCCATGATTACGATTACCGGGTTTGGCAATGCCGTGAACTTCACGGATGGCCTGGATGGTTTGGCTATTGTTCCGGTTGTGATCGCTGCTCTGGTTTTTGCGTTGATCGCCTATCTGGTCGGCAACCATGTCTTCGCGGATTACCTCCAGCTTCATCCGGTTCCGGGCACTGGCGAACTGGCTGTGTTCTGTGCGGCATTGATCGGGGCCGGGCTTGGCTTCCTGTGGTTCAATGCCCCACCAGCAGCCGTCTTCATGGGCGATACAGGCTCCCTTTCGCTGGGCGGCGCACTGGGTGCTGTTGCTGTAGCCGTCAAACATGAGCTGGTTCTGTGCATCGTTGGTGGCCTGTTCGTGGCGGAGACGCTGTCCGTCGTCATTCAGGTGTTCTGGTACAAACGCACCGGGCGACGCGTGTTTCTGATGGCTCCGCTTCATCATCATTTCGAAAAGAAGGGCTGGCAGGAGCCGAAGATCGTCGTACGGTTCTGGATTGTCTCCATTGTTCTGGGACTGTGTGGTCTGGCCACGCTGAAACTGAGATGAACGGATTTCCGGCAGATCTTCTTGCAGGTGAGCGCTACGCTGTCTGCGGTCTTGGCCGTAATGGTGCAGCCGTGGTGGATGCGCTTCTCGGCATGGGAGCCGAGGTTCAGGCCTGGGATGATCGTAATCCTGTGCTTCCGTCTCACGACCGGCTGACGCTTGCTCCTCTGACAGATCTGTCGGGCATGACAGCCCTCGTGCTGTCACCGGGTATTCCTCATCTTCTTCCGACCCCACATCCCGTTGCCGAACTGGCACGCGCGCAGGGTATCCAGATCCTGTCCGATGCCGAACTACTCTATCGCACTGTCAGAAAAGCTGGATCACAGGCACGTTTTGTCGCCGTCACCGGAACCAACGGCAAATCGACAACGACGGCCCTTCTGGCTCATCTGTTTCAGTCCGCCGGGGTACCTTGTGCCGCAGGTGGCAATCTGGGAACGGCATCCCTTGCCCTGCCTCTACTTCCAGACCATGGCGTCTATGTCATTGAGATGTCGTCCTACATGCTGGAGCGGCTGGACAGTTTCCATGCCTCCACAGCCTGCCTGCTGAATATCACGCCTGATCATCTAGATCGTCATGGCGATATGGATGGGTATGCGGCAGCCAAAGCCCATGTCTTTGACAACATGACATCGCAGGATCTGGCTGCCATCGGGCAGGATGATTCCTGGTGCCAGAACATTGCAGACGGCCTCTTGGCTCGAGGCGTCCCCGTGACGTTGTTAAACCCTGATGCGGTACCTGAATTTGTGGGGGACGCCCTGCCGGGCCGCCACAATCTTCAAAACGTTGCAGCAGCCTGGGCCATGGCGCGCCATCTTGGGCTGAGCGATGACGATATTCGCAAGGGACTGGCATCCTTCCCCGGCCTCGAACACCGGCTTCAGAAAATTGCTGAACGTGATGGTGTAGCTTTCATCAACGACAGCAAAGCCACCAACGCGGAAGCGGCATCAAAGGCGCTCGGCTCTTATAATCGGGTCATGTGGATTGCAGGCGGTACAGCCAAGGCTGGCGGCATCGAAATGCTGGTCCCCTGGTTTGACCGGATTGCGCAGGCGTTCCTGATCGGTCGGGACGCAGCCCTTCTAGCGGAAACACTCAAGGCCCATAGCGTGGCCTTTACGCTTTGCGAAACGCTGGATCGTGCCGTTCCGGCGGCGTTTGGGGCGGCTTTGGCGGAAGGCGTGAAAACCGTTCTTTTGTCTCCCGCCTGCGCAAGTTTCGATCAGTTTCGCAGTTTTGAGGATCGTGGGTCACACTTTCTCCAGATTTGCGATAATATTGTGAAATCAGGCCAGTCGGGCGAAATGCTCACAACAGAACAGGAAGGGTGACGGTCATGGCGGGTACCTCCCGTGTCGATTCATCGGCAGTCGCCCGCTGGTGGCGCAATACCGACCGGGTCACGCTCGCCTGCGTTGGCATCCTGATTGGCCTTGGCTACGTTCTGATGCTTGCAGCCAGCCCGGCCGTTGCATCGCGCATCGGCGCGTCCCGAAACATGTTCATTCTCAAGCAGGTCATCTTTCTGGCTCTTGCGGGAGCGATCGTGCTGGGTGTCTCGTATCTGTCCCGCGAAGGCGTGAAGAAACTGGCCTTCATTGGCGGAATCATTGCACTTGCCGCTACGGCCATGACGCTTGTTCATGGTATGGAAATCAAAGGCGCGCGGCGATGGATTGCGCTCCCCATGATGTCCGTTCAGCCGTCCGAGTTTTTAAAACCCTGTTTCGCCGTGGTGACGGGGTGGCTGCTGTCTGCCCGGCGTACCGTCGTACTGCGTGGAAATATTGCGTTTCCCGGTATGATCCTCGCCTTCGCCTGTTTTGGCGTCATTCTGGCGCTGCTGAAATCCCAGCCCGACATCGGCATGTTGTCCGTCATTACGATGGTCTTCATGACGCAGCTTTTCGTGGACGGTCTGCCGCTTTATTGGGTCGGGCTCTGCGTTGCCGGCATGGTTGGCGCATTCGGTATGGCGTTTGTCATGTTCCCGCATGTCCGTTCCCGTGTTGAGCGCTTCCTACATCCGGATGTCGGCGATCACTATCAGATCGACACGGCTCTGCGCGCGTTCGGCAATGGTGGCCTTCTGGGCCGTGGCCCGGGCGAAGGACGCGTCAAGGATCTGCTGCCTGACGCCCATGCTGACTTTGTATTTGCAGTTGCGGGCGAAGAATATGGGCTGTTGCTCTGCTTTGGCATCATCATCGTGTTCGGGATTATCGTTCTTCGCACATTGCTGAAGCTGATGCGGGAAGAAGACCCGTTTGTGATCGTCTCTGCTGCCGGTCTGGTCACAGGTTTTGGGTTGCAGGCCTTCGTCAATATGGGATCAACGCTCCATCTCATTCCGACGAAAGGCATGACCCTGCCGTTCATTTCTTATGGCGGCAGTTCGGCCATGTCCGTGGCAATGACGATGGGCATGGTTCTCGCACTGACGCGCCATCATGTTGGCCCCGGCAGGATTGCCCAGCGCGTCGCGACGACCTACACCCCCGGTTCCCTGCTTGAAAGACACATATCATGAAGCGCCCGATTGTCATTGCTGCCGGCGGAACGGGAGGACATTTCTTCCCCGCTGAAGCCGTTGCGACGGTCCTGGCGGAACGTGGTCATGAACTCGTTCTCATGACGGATGCCCGACATGGGCGCCGTGAGACGGGTCTATTCAAGGATCGCCCGCAATATGTGCTGGATGGTGCTGGCGTGGCGGGCAAGGGCATTGGCGGCAAGCTGCGTGGTGTTACGGCTCTGCTGCGCGGAATGTTGGAAGCCCGCAAGATCCTGAAGACGCTGGATGCGGCAGCCGTTGTTGGTTTCGGCGGGTATCCGTCCATCCCGCCTCTGCTGGCGTCCCGGATGTTGCCGAAAGCCAGTCGGCCGGAAATGGTCATCCATGAAGGCAATGCCGTTCTGGGTCAGGCCAATGCGTTCCTGTCCCGTTTTTCTCCGCTGATTGCCACATCCTATGAGACCGTGGCCCGCCTGCCGCAGGGTTCTCACGTGACCTTGACGGGCATGCCCGTTCGGGCGGGCATTGAAGCGCTATTTGGACAGCCCTATGCCGCGCCAACTGAAACCGTTCGCATCCTTGTCTGGGGCGGATCTCTTGGTGCGCGTGTGTTCTCGGATGTTGTCCCGCAGGCTTTGGCGGCTTTACCGATAGGGTTTCGCACGCGTCTGCATGTGACACAGCAGGTTCGCGCCGAAGATACAGACCGTGTTCGCGCCATCTACGAAGAAGCGGGCATTGATGTTGACGTTCAGCCGTTCTTCAACGACGTACCGGATCGTCTGACATCCGCTCATCTGGTGATCGGCCGTGCAGGCGGCTCGTCCGTAGCCGAACTGGCGATGGCGGGCCTGCCATCCATTCTGGTTCCGCTCCCCATCGCAGCCTCGGACGAGCAGGGTGCCAACGGCAAGGCGCTTCAGGATGCTGGTGCGGCGTGGATGATCCGCCAGCCGGACTTTACATCCGCCGCCGTTACGGCCCTGATCGCCGGTCTGCTGACCCATCCGGCCCGTCTCGCCGCCGCCGCGGAAGCAGCCCGACACTTTGCTCGCCCTCATGCTGCCGCAAAGGTAGCCGACCTGATCGAATCAGACCTCAAGTCCTGATCTTTTTCTTTTGCCCTATTACCTCAAGAGTACCTGCCCCATGCGCGCCCTGCCCCTGAACATCGGAACCATTCATTTCGTCGGTATCGGCGGTATCGGAATGTCCGGCATTGCGGAAGTTCTGCATATGCTGGGCTACCGGGTTCAGGGTTCGGATATTGCGGAAAGCTCGAATGTGCAGCGTCTTCGTCAGGCGGGCATCCAGATCCATATCGGGCATGATGCTGCCAATTTGGGGGATGCTCAGGTTGTGGTGACGTCCACGGCTGTGAAGAAAGACAATCCGGAAGTTGTTGCCGCGCGTGCAAAGCTGATCCCGGTCGTGCGTCGTGCGGAAATGCTGGCAGAACTGATGCGTCTGCGGTGGTCCGTCGCTATTGGTGGCACGCACGGCAAAACCACAACGACGAGCCTCGTGGCCTGTGTTCTGGAACACGCCAAGCTGGACCCGACCGTTATCAACGGCGGCATCATCGAAGCTTACGGCACCAATACGCGCATGGGCTCCGGAGACTGGATGGTCGTAGAGGCCGATGAGAGCGACGGGTCCTTCCTGCGCCTTCCGGCCGTTATCGCCGTCATAACGAACATGGACCCCGAACATCTCGATCACTGGGGAACGGAAGAAGCCATGCAGGCGGGCTATGACCAGTTCGTCTCCAACATTCCGTTCTATGGATTTGCTGTGCTTTGCGTCGACCATCCGCAGGTTCAGCAGATGATCCCACGCCTGTCCGATCATCGCATCATCACCTATGGCTTCAGCCCACAGGCCGATGTCCGCGCCGAAAAGGTTGTGATGGACAAGCGCGGTGCGACATTCGAGGTTGTAGTGACGAACCGTGCTCATAACCGGACGCGCCGGGCTGGGCCTTTCCGTCTGCCGATGCTGGGGCACCATAATGTTCTGAACTCGCTGGCTGCTATTGCCGTGGCGCTGGAAATGGAAATCAGTGATTCCGTCATCGCGTCTGGCCTTGCATCGTTCAAGGGCGTGAAGCGTCGCTTTACCCGCACTGGCGAATATAATGGCGTCGCGATCATTGATGACTACGGCCATCATCCGGTTGAAATCGCGGCTGTTCTGAAAGCGGCCCGTCAGGCTGGTGCGAAGAACGTCATCGCTGTTGTGCAGCCTCATCGTTATTCTCGCCTCAAAGGGCTGTTTGGCGAATTCTGCACCTGCATGAATGATGCGGATACCGTGATCGTAGCAGATGTCTATGCCGCCGGGGAAAGCCCGATTGAAGACGCAGATCGGGATGCCCTGGTTGAAGGGCTGCGTGATCGTGGCCACCGATCCGTTGTCCCGCTGCCTTCTCCCGAGCTTCTCCCGGAAATGATCAACGCCATCGCCAAGCCGGGTGATTATGTTGTCTGCCTTGGCGCGGGTACAATCACACAATGGGCTCAGACACTCCCGCATGATCTTGAAGCCCTGAACGCCAAGAAACCAACAGCGGAAAGCGCGGTATGAACGACGCTTTCCCTGTCAGCGGACTGCGCGGACGCCTGACGGCCAATGCGCCTCTGGGTGCGCGGGCCTGGTTCCGGACCGGCGGCCCTGCGGACTGGCTGTTCGTTCCGGAAGATGTGGACGATCTCGCCGATCTTCTGCGTAACCGCCCAACCGATCTGCCGCTGACCGTTCTCGGGGCTTGTTCGAACGTCATTATCCGTGATGGTGGCATCGAGGGCGTCGTCGTACGTCTGGCCCGTGGCTTTTCGGATATTCAGGTCGAAGCGGACGGCATCATCGCGGGAGCGGCGGCTCTGGATGTCACGGTGGCCGAACACAGTGCTGCGGCTGGACTGGCAGGGTTGGAATTTCTTGTTGGGATTCCGGGGTCCATCGGCGGTGCGGTGCGCATGAATGCTGGTGCCTATGGCTCCGATATCAAAGCTGTTCTCGACTGGGCCGAAATCCTGACGGCTGATGGTGAACTGCACCGCCTGTCCTGCGAAGAGCTGGGTTTCGATTACCGCCATTCCGAATTGCCTGACGGGGCTATTGTCGTCCGCGCCCGCCTGCGTGGTACACCTGACAAGCCAGAGGCCATTCGTGAACGCCTTGCAGAAATCCGGGCCTCTCGTGAAGCCTCTCAGCCCGTGCGCGCCCGTACGGGTGGATCGACATTCCGCAATCCGGAAGGTCACAAGGCTTGGGCGCTGGTCGATGAAGCAGGCTGTCGCGGGATGATGCTTGGTGGTGCGCAGGTCAGTGAGAAGCACTGCAATTTCCTGCTCAACCTCGGCGAAGCGACAAGCGAACAGCTTGAAACCCTTGGTGAGACCGTTCGCAAAAAAGTTCTGGATCAGAGCGGTATTGACCTGCACTGGGAAATCAGACGCATTGGTCGCAGGAATATGGGAGAGAAGACGGTATGAAGGTCGCAGTTCTTTATGGCGGTACGTCCAGCGAGCGACCTGTCAGCCTTGTCAGCGGCGATGCCGCCATCTCTGCCCTGCGCGAGAAAGGCCATGATGTTACGCCTGTGGACGTCGGGTCCGATATTGCTGTCACGATTCAGGCCCTGAAGGCTGCTGCTCCGGACGTTGTTTTCAACGCGTTGCATGGCCCCAAAGGTGAAGACGGGGCCATTCAGGGCGTTCTGGAATGGCTAAACCTGCCCTATACGCATTCTGGCATCCGGGCGTCCGCTGTCGCGATGGATAAGGGGGCTACGCGTATCCTTCTTGCCGCAGCTGGCCTACCGGTTGCAGAAGGTCGCGTCGTCACGGTTGCCGAACTGGCGGAGGCTGATCCCCTTCCCGTCCCATATGTGATCAAGCCGGTCGCGGAAGGGTCTTCCGTTGGCGTTGAGATCATCCGTGCGGGCGATAACCGTCGTGCCGAAATTGCGCGGACATGGCGTTTCGGCAAGGAAGCCCTTGCGGAGAGCTTCATTCCCGGACGTGAACTGACGGCGGGTGTCATGGGGGATCGGGCACTTGCGGTAACCGATATCCTGCCAGCCGAAACTGCTGCATTTTACGATTTCGAAGCCAAGTACAAGGCTGGGGGCTCCCGTCACGTCGTGCCCGCTGACCTGCCTGCGGATGTCACGGAGCGCGCGCTTGATTACGCTCTGCGCGCTCATCAGACACTCGGCTGTGCCGGGGCCAGCCGGACGGACTTCCGCTACGACGATGAGACTGACACGCTCATCATTCTTGAAGTCAACACACAGCCCGGGATGACCCCAACGTCCCTGTTGCCAGAACAGGCTGCCTATTGTGGCATTTCTTATCCGGACCTGTGTGACTGGATGGTTCAGGAGGCACTGAACCGCTGATGCGCAGGGACGGCCGCCCTCAGGAACCCGATTTCCACCGTGATCCCTCTTTTCGGGGTAACCGCCCGGCGGTTATGCCCCCGTATGAGGACAGGCCATCACGCGCAAAGCTCTTCTGGCGTCGTCAGAGGCGTTTGATCCGACCAGGAATTGTGCTGCTGGTGGTCATGGGAATAGGCGTTGTGGGTGCCCGTCTTCTTTACGATGCGGCCTCCGAGGAGCGTTTCGGTCCCTTGCGCGAGAAACTTGTCGCCATGGAGCCTTTGCCCATCAGGCACGTCATCATCAATGGCCGTGGCATGACCAGTGAAGAGGCCCTTTATGACGCACTGGGTACAAATCTTGGCCGACCTATTTTCGGCTTTTCCGTGGAAGCTGCCCGCAAACGGATTGACGACCTGCCTTTTGTCGATCACGCCACAGTCGAACGTCGGATGCCCGATACGATCGTCATCAATCTGACGGAACGGACCCCGATTGCCGTCTGGCAGACCCATGGTCACTTCACCCTGATCAACCGTGCGGGCGAGGAAGTTCCGGATCAGGGCCTGACAGGAAAAAATGCTCAGGCTTTTCTTCAGCTTCCATTGGTTGTTGGTGAAGGCGCCAACAAGGCCGCAGCGAATGTGATTGATGCTCTGGCCAAACAGCCGGATGTCAAATCCCGTGTTACAGCACTGATCCGTGTCGGGGACCGCCGCTGGAACGTCACACTGAAAGACGGAACGACCGTCTTCCTGCCAGAAGGTGAGGAAGCCGCAGCATTCGCCCGCCTCGCCCGCTATCAGGGATCCATGCAACTCCTGGACCGGCCCGTTGTCTCGATTGACATGCGCTTGCCTGACAGAATGGTGATTCATCAGGTTCCGGCTCCTTCTCCCCCGCCTGATACCGCAACAGCTGACACAGCCAAGTCTGATCCAGCAAAATCCAATACTGTTCCTTCCGCCCCTCCTTCTGACAGTAAGCAGACGACACAACAGCCATGACCGATCTCACACCAACGTCCGATCTTCCGGCTTTCCGTCGCCGGCGCGGTCTGCGGGGCCGGTCCCTGATTCCCGTGGGTGGAGAGCGTGATGTTGCGCTGAACCGAACACCACGAGAGATTCTGCCACTTCCGCCAGAAGAAACGTCCAAACCGCGCGTCTGGCGCAATGGCGTTTTCGGTGCGCTTGATATCGGCACGACCAAAATGACGTGCCTGATTGGAAAAGGTGAGCCTGACGGCTCTATTCAGGTGCTGGGCTATGGCTGGCGTCGCTCGCACGGTATCCGATCGGGATCCATTGTCGATATCCGTGAAGCCGAAGCTGCGATCCGTGCAACCGTCGGGCAGGCAGAAGAAGCCGCTGAACGTCGTATGGACTCGCTGGTTGTCAATCTTTCCTGCGGGCATCCCCGCAGTCGCCTGATTGACGCACAACTGCCAATTGGTGGCCGGGAAGTTACAGATGGAGACGTTCAGCGGCTGATTGCAGACGGGCAGGCACGCGCCTGGTCGGAAGGGCGGGATGTCATTCATACCTTACCGATCGGGTATGTCGTGGACTCCATGTCGGGCATTGTTGATCCGCGAGGGCATCAATGCGAGCAACTCGCCACCAAGCTGCATGTCGTGGATATGAACTCCAGTGCCTTACGTACGCTGGACACAGTTCTTCAGCATTCCGAACTGAAACTGGATGGTCTGGTTTCAAGTCCGTTTGCGTCCGGTGTTGCTGTACTGGCCGACGAAGAACGGGATCTAGGCGTTACAGTTGTTGAAATGGGCGGCGGAACAACGTCTCTGGCCGTGTTCTGTGAAGGCAAACTGATCCACACAGCACAAATTCCTGTCGGCGGTCTGCATGTTACGCGCGATATTGCTGGCGTACTTTCCACGTCTCTGGAAACAGCCGAGCGCCTGAAAACCATGTATGGCGCGGCACAACTTGGCTCTGACGACCAGCGTGAGATTTTGTCAGTTCCCCTGATCGGTGAAGGGCGTGACCGTCTGGCCCGTATTCCGCGCTCAAAAGTGATTTCCGTTATTCAGCCTCGCGTTGAAGAGACGCTTGAACTTGTGCGTCATGCTCTCGACAATGCTGGCCTGGGACGGCTCGCCAACGGGCGCGTCGTTCTGACGGGTGGCGCATCCCTGATGGAAGGGATTGTGCCTGTCGCAACACGTATTCTCGCTCGGCCGGTTCGCATGGGCAAACCGCTGAACGTTCATGGCCTGCCGGAGACTGCAGCAGCTTCGGCCGGTTTCTCCACCGCTGCGGGGCTTCTGGCCTGGGCAGCGGGTGCCGATCGCGATTTTGGAGACATTTCTGCTCCTGAACCTCGATCTGGTGGCCTTCTGAAGCGTTTCGTAGGCTTCATCCGCGATCGTGGATGAGCTACATAGAATCAACGCTCTTTTTTACTTTGCCTTCTCGCAGTTCCGGACCTGATCATGACTTTGAACCTTACCCCGACCCCGAACTCTCACGTTGAACTCGCGCCACGCATTACCGTCGTAGGCGTTGGCGGCGGCGGCACCAATGCCGTCAACAACATGATCGATTCGGAGCTCAAGGGTGTTGAGTTCGTTGTGGCCAACACGGATGCGCAGCAGCTTGCCCATTCCAAGGCAGAACGCCGCGTCCAGCTTGGCCCCCATCTGACGCGCGGCCTTGGCGCCGGTGCCAAGCCGGAAATCGGCCGGGAAGCTGCTGAAGAAGCGGCACAGGAAATCGAGCGTCAACTCGAAGGGGCAAATCTGGTTTTCATCACGGCTGGCATGGGCGGTGGTACCGGTACAGGCGCGGCGCCTGTTATTGCACGCATGGCGCGTGAACGTGGCGTTCTGACAGTCGGCGTTGTTTCCAAGCCGTTCAACTTTGAAGGACGTCGCCGTACGCTGGCTGCTGAGTCCGGCATTGCCGAACTTCAGAAGCACGTCGATACCCTCATCGTCATCCCGAACCAGAACCTGTTCAATTCAGCCAATCAGAACACGACCTTCCGTGAAGCCTTCAAGATGGCTGACAACGTCCTGAACATGGGCGTTCGGGGCATCACGGACCTGATGGTTTCTCCAGGTCTCATCAATCTCGACTTTGCGGACGTCAAGGCCGTGATGGAAGAGATGGGCAAGGCCATGATGGGCACCGGCGAAGCCAGCAGCGAAGAAGATGGCGAAGACCGTGCAGTTGCTGCTGCCGAGCGCGCCATTTCCAATCCGCTGCTGGAAGATGCCTCCATGGCAGGGGCTCGTGGCCTGCTGATCAACATCACTGGTGGTGAAGATCTTACACTCTACGAAGTGAATGCGGCTGCAGATCGTATCCGTGAAGAAGTGGCGGAAGAAGCCAACATCATCTTCGGCGCGCTCATTGATGAAAACATGAACGGTCGGATTCGTGTCTCCGTTGTTGCAACGGGCATTGATACACAATCCAAGAATGGCCCGCAGGGTCCAGAGACCATTCCTGCTCAGCCGCCAGTTCAGCCACAGGCTTCTTCACCGTCCTCTGCACCACGTGACAATACGTCCCAGTCTCGTTCGGCTCCGCAGAATTTCCAGCCCGGCTCAACCTACGCCGGTGGCCCTGCACGTCCGAATTTCAGTCTGGACCCCAACGCTCAGCCCCAGCAGTCCCAGCCAGCCCCTGCAGCAGAGAGCCCTGTAGCACCGCCCGCCCATGTTGCGCCGCAACAGCACGTTCAGGCTCCGCAGGACGATATGTCCCAGCGTTCTCCGCGGGCAGGCCTCTTCTCTGAACCACCCCGGAATCCTGCTCCTGAAGCTCCTCGTAGCCTCTTTGGTCTAATGACAGGAGCTTTCCGTAACCGCCCGGCACCTCAGCAGCCTACGCAATCGGCACCGCGGTCGGAGCCGCACGCGCGTGACTACCCTTCCGACCAGCATGGAACGCAGGATCAACGTCATCATCAGGCACCGACTGACGGATCTGACGATTCGACGCTAGATATTCCAACCTATCTGCGTCGCTGACAGCGTCTCACTCCTTCCGCGATCTCCTGCTTCGCGGAAGCGGCCGGGTAATATCCGGCAACAATCATTGAGTGGAACTCCCCCGATGACTGGGTTTTATTAAAGCAGTCCAAATCATCGGGGGTTTCATGCAGGCCAAGCCAGCGCAACACGGAAAGTCTGCATCAACGGATCGTCAGATCCGGCAGATCCTTTCCAGCGTATCTGACACCAGTCAGCTACACTCCTCTTCCGGGCGCCCCGATTTGAAGACCCTGCAAACGACCCTTTCCTCACCTATTTCCTGTCGCGGAATTGCGCTCCATAGCGGAGTGAACGTTGATCTTGAGATGCTTCCGGCCAAAGCCGACACAGGCATTCGCTTCCAGAGAAGCGACTATCCAGGTTCACCGTCTTTTCCGGCTCGTTACGACCGGATTGTTGATACGAAGCTTTCGACTGTCGTTGCCTGTGAAGACGAGCCATCTCTTCGGGTTGCAACCATCGAGCATCTTATGGCGGCTCTGCATGCCCTGGAGATTGATAACGCCCTGATCCGTGTGAGCGGGCCGGAACTGCCGGTTCTGGATGGCTCGGCGGATGCCTTTGCCTTTCTTATCCAGTGCGCTGGAATAAAAACTCTCGAAAAGCCGCGGCGCGTCATCGAAATTCTCCGCAATATTCGTGCGGAAGGCGACAACGGTGCCTTTGCCGAACTCCGCCCTGCACAACGTGGTCTTTCCCTTGCTATTTCATTAAGTTTCGAAGCTACGGCAATCGGTAACCAGCGTTATGCCATGCAGCTTGATCCGCAGCGTTTCCTTGAAGAAGTCTCGTTCTGCAGAACCTTTGTAAACCGCAGGGATATTGAATATCTCCAGAGCATTGGCCTTGCCCGCGGCGGCTCTCTAGATAACGCCGTTGTTGTGGACGGAGAAAATATTCTTAATCCTGCGGGCCTGAAAATTGAGCGGGAATTTGCCCGCCACAAGCTTCTGGACGCCATCGGAGACCTTTATTGCTGTGGTCACCGCCTGAAGGCCGGTTTTATTGGTCATAAGTCCGGGCACAAGATCAACAACGAGCTTCTTCACGCCGTTTTTTCGGATCGGCGCAACTGGCGTTTTGAGCCGGACGCGGACGTCACACCCGTTCGAAACAACCGACGCACGCGCGTGGCGGCATGAGGATGACTGGCGGGTCTTTCGCCGCCGCATTCCCGTGATATAAGACGGGCATCACGGGAAGAGCAGGTATGCCAAGCAGCACACAACGTCATCTTGAAGTGTCCTCCAACGGGCGGAGTCTGATTCTGAAGGCTACGGCCGTCAGCGGGCTTCTGCTTCTGTCAGGGTGTTCTCTGTTTTCTCACAAGCATGAGAAGCCTGTTATTCCCAAGACAGCGGATGCAGAGACTCTTTATAATTACGGCATCGACGCCCTGCGCTCCGGTCGTTATGAGCTGGCGGGTGGCGAGTTCGAGCTTCTTCAGCAGAATTACCCGTATTCCGGTTTCACCGGAAACGCCGAGCTGATGGAAGGATACTCGTATTATCTGCAGGGCGAATATGCCTTGTCCGTCCAGCAGCTTGAGCGTTACCTGCAGCTTCACCCGACCAGCCCGGATGCAGCTTACGCCTTCTATCTGCGTGCCCTCTGCTATTATGAGCAAATTGCCGATGTTCAGCGCGATCAGCAGGGCACTGTTGAAGCGCTGAATGCTTTGGAAGAAGTCATTACGCGCTTTCCCCAGACGTCTTATGCCCGTGACGCTCAGCTGAAGATTGATCTTTGCCGTGACCATCTGGCCGGTAAGGAAATGCTTGTTGGTCGCTGGTATCAACAGCAGCGCAATTATGAAGCCGCCATGACACGCTATCAGCGTGTGGTTCAGGACTATCAGACAACCAACCATGTTGCTGAGGCGCTGGAACGTCTGGTCGAAGTCTATCTGGCTCTGGGCCTGAAAAATGAAGCACGGCAAACGGCGTCTGTTCTTGGTTACAACTATCCGGACAGCCAGTGGTACCGCTATGCCTACGCAAACCTGCGGGACAACAAGCTTCTGTCTGAAGATTTCAAGCAGCCTGCAACCCAGAAGCCAACCAGCAAGCCGCGCGGCTTCTTCTCGCGCGCCTGGCACAGCGTCTTCTGACGTGAGGCGTTTGAAACACGCCTCCCCACACACAACATTCCCGTCATGCTGACCCATCTCTCTATCCGTGACGTGGTTCTGATCGAAAAACTCGATCTGGCCCTGGCTTCAGGTCTTACCGTTCTGACCGGTGAGACTGGAGCCGGAAAATCCATCCTGTTGGATAGTCTGGGGCTTGCTCTTGGCGACCGTGCCAATGCAGGTCTGATCCGGTCCGGGGCGACGCAAGCCAGTGTTGCCGCCATTTTCGAAGTTCCACTCAAACATCCTGTTTTTGCCCTTCTCAGCGAACAGGGCATCGCTCTGGAGGATCCGTCAGAGCCTCTGGTGCTACGTCGCATCGTCACGCAGGATGGACGGTCACGCGCTTATGTGTCCGATCAGCCAGTCGGGATCACATTACTACGGCGCATTGCGTCCCAGCTTGTTGAAATTCAGGGCCAGCACGAACAGATGGGGCTGGCAGATCAAAGTACACATCTGGATCTTCTCGATGCGTTTGGTGTAAAGCCAGCGCTGCTGACACAGACCTCCATAGCCTTTCGCCAATGGGCCAACGCACGCACCGCCCTCGAAAAGGCCCGTAGCGATATGGAAGCTGCGGCCCGCGAGGAAGAGTGGCTCCGTGCAACGGTTGACGATCTTTCAACCCTCGCCCCTCAGGAGGGTGAGGAAGACTCACTGGCCGCCCTGCGCGTCAGCCTGCAACAGGATGAAAAGCGCGGTGAAGCTGTCGCGGCCGCTCTTGCAGAACTGACACCTCGTGATCGGCGCTCCTCCAGCCCCGCCGCAGCATTACGCTCAGCCAGCCGGGCGCTGGTGCGTCTCCTGCCTTCCAGTACGGAAGGTGAAAACGGACCTTCCGCGCATCAGGGACAGGCCCAGGAAGCTTTGGATGCTTTGGAAAAGGCCGAAGAAGCCTTGGCGGACGCAGAAATGCTTCTCACCCGCCTTGCCGCCGATACAGAGGGAGACCCTCGCCTTCTGGAAGAAACGGAAGAACGCCTTTTCGCGCTTCGGGCCGAAGCAAGAAAACATAATGTTGCGGTTGCAGAGCTTCCCTCTTTCCTCGCCTCCCTGAAAGCGCGTCTCGCAGCCCTTGATTCTGGCAATGCAGAACTGGCGCGACTGGAAACGGCTTTGACGGAAGCCCGGCTGGCCTATGAAGATGCTGCAAGACAGCTTTCTGAGGCCCGCAAACAATCTGCTCAAAAGCTGGAACAGGCTGTCACGAGCGAGTTGAAACCCGTCAAGCTGGAACGGGCCCGCTTCATTGTCTCTCTGCTCCCTTTATCGCCAGATCAGTGGAACAGCAGAGGCATGGAGCAGTCTTCCTTTTTGATCGCGGCCAATCCTGGTCAGCCTCCTGGCCCGTTGGCCAAGGTTGCGTCCGGCGGCGAATTGTCTCGCCTGATGCTGGCTCTCAAAGTTGTGCTGGCACAGCGTTCCGACATTGGAACTCTTGTCTTTGATGAAGTGGATTCTGGTGTCGGGGGCGCAACGGCGTCCTCCATCGGCGACCGCCTTCACAAAGTGGCGCAGGACGTTCAGGTCCTGGTGGTCACACACAGCCCCCAGGTTGCGGCGCGCGGCGATCAACATCTTCGTATCGCCAAACGTATTCGCAATGAGCGCACTGAAACGCTCGCCGAGCCTCTCTCCCGCGAAGCCCGACGCGAAGAAATCGCGCGTATGCTCGCGGGTGACGTTATTACGGATGCGGCTCGCGGCGCCGCTGACAGCCTTTTAGGACAGACCGCATGATTCCTGCCGATCGTCACGCCGAACTTGAAGCCCTTCTTGCCCGCTGGGACGAGGCTTATCATGGCAAGGATGATCCGGAAGTTTCAGACGCGGAATATGATGCGGCCCGTCAGGAACTGTTACAGCTTGAAGAGGCTCACCCGGAACTGAAACGGGAAGGCGGTGCCAACGATCGTGTGGGTACCATGCCAGATTCCGCGTTTGGCAAACACCGCCACCTCGTGCCCATGCTGTCATTGGATAATGTTTTCGGTGCCGAAGGGTTTGATGGTTTTGTATCTCGCGTTGGCCGGTTTCTCGGGCTGACGGAAGAGGGTCTTCAGGCCCTTCAGTTTGTTGCCGAGCCGAAGATTGACGGACTTTCCATCAGCCTGACCTACGAAAACCAAAAATTCGTTCGTGGCACCACGCGCGGGAATGGAATTGAAGGAGAAGATGTCACCACTAACCTTCTGACATTGAAGGATGTTCCTGCCACGCTCCCGCACGATGCTCCGGATATTCTGGAAATCCGCGGAGAAGTTTTTCTGTCAAAAAAGAACTTCCTTGAGCTGAATGAGCAGCAGGAAAAACGCGGCATCAAACCCTTCGCCAATCCACGCAACGCCGCTGCTGGCTCCCTTCGTCAACTCGATCCTGAAATCACGCGCAATCGGCCACTCTCACTCTTCGCCTATGCGCAGGGATACTCGTCTTCCCCTGTCAGCGAGACACACTGGGAATATCTGGAAACCCTTCGACGTTGGGGCTTCACTGTTAACCCGCTGTCTGAACGCATTGAACATGCCCGAGACATTCCAACTTATGTAGAAAAGATCGCACGGGAGCGTTCAGGCCTAGATTACGATATCGACGGTATCGTTTTCAAATTAAACGATCTTTCCCTTCAGGAGCGCTTAGGATTTGCAGGCCGCGCGCCCCGTTGGGCGATTGCCTGGAAATTTCCGGCCGAGCAGGCGATGACACGTTTGCTTAAGATTGAAATTCAGGTGGGCCGAACAGGAGCGCTTACGCCTGTCGCACATCTGGAGCCGGTCAATGTGGGCGGCGTGATTGTTTCGCGTGCGACTCTACACAATGAAGACGAGATCGAACGCAAAGACGTACGTGAGGGCGATCTGGTGCGGCTGCAACGCGCCGGAGATGTGATTCCGCAGATACTAGGGGTGGTCGAGAGTGATAAGCCTCGCGGTCCACGCTATGTTTTCCCGGATCATTGTCCTGTCTGCGGATCTCTGGCGGAACGCGTCCATGGAGAAGCCGTACGCCGGTGCACAGGTGGCCTGACCTGTGAAGCGCAGGTCGTTGAACGCCTGATCCATATGGTATCGCGTGCGGCTTTCGATATTGATGGACTAGGCGAACGGAGCATTCGGGAATTTCATGCTGCGGGTTACATCCTCAAACCTGGGGATATTTTCCGCCTGAAAAACCATCAGGATGCGCTGTTGAAGCGGGACGGCTGGGGTCAGCTTTCGGTCGAAAACCTGCTTCGTGCCATTGAAGAGCGCAGAACCATTTCTCTTGCCCGCCTCATTTTCGGCCTGGGTATCCGACGTATCGGAGAACGCAACGCACAGCTTCTAGCGCGCCATTACGGCACTTTCGAAAACTGGCGTGATACCATGGTTGCCGCCCAGACCGGCACGGAAGAACGAGAAGCTCTTGGGTCCATCATGGGGGTTGGAGGCGCCATTGCAGATGAACTGGTGGCTTTCTTCTCCGAAGAGCACAACGTCGCCACACTGAATGATCTGCGCTCGGAACTGCACACGATCGAGACAGAAGCCGCGCCTTCAGATGGGCACCTCTCTGGCAAGACCATTGTATTCACCGGCACACTGACGACCATGACACGCCCTGAAGCCAAAGCCATTGCCGAGCGTTTGGGCGCGCAGGTGACTGACAGCGTTTCCAAAAAAACGTCTCTGGTTGTTCTTGGAGAGAAGGCAGGTTCGAAAGCAAAGAAAGCTGCGGATCTTGGACTTGAAACTGTTGATGAGGCCGGCTGGAGAACATTGGCCGGTCTTTGACAGTTCCATGACATTATTGGTCTGCATGGCTGCCATCCGAAGATAATTGGCATTGTTTCTGTTCTTCGGAGTATGATGCCGCCCGCATGTCAGTATCATCTCCTACCCAGCACATGATTATTCTTCTCCTGCTGGGTCTCGTCGCGACCATCGTTCTGATCGCGGTCTCCGTATTGATCTCCCTCTCCGAGATCTCCTTTGCCGCTGCCCGGGACGTCCGACTTCGCTCAAAAGCCGAATCTGGTGACCCTCGGGCTGTCGCTTTTCTCAAGTTGCGGCGCAATAGCGGACAGGTCATCACCGTCCTGCAGATCTGCCTGAACGCTGTTGGTGTTCTTGGTGGCATCATCAGCGAATCAATGCTGAGTGAGCCAATAGCGGCAGGTCTCGAGTGGATCGGCTTCTCGCCTGTTCTGGCCTCGAATACAGGTTCTACCTGCTCCTTCATCCTGATTACCGGCCTGTTCGTTCTGTTTGCCGATCTGCTTCCCAAACGGATTGCCATGAATGCGCCGGATCGGATCGCGCTCAAGGTTGGCTGGTTCCCGGCCCTCGCCCTCAAGGTGCTCTATCCTGCGGTCTGGGTTTTTTCACGCATTTCGGATGTCCTCCTACGCGTCATGAAAATCCCGGCAGCCGCAACGGTCGAACCTGTCACGCCTGAAGATCTTCGCGCCATTCTCGCAGCCGGTACGGCTTCGGGTATCCTGCTGGAGCAGGAACATCAGATGATCCAGAATGTTCTGGGCCTGCAGGATCGTTCCGTTACGTCGGCCATGACACCGCGTGATGAAATCGTGTTTCTGGACGTTCAGGAAACGCCCGAAAGCCAGCGGGACAAGGTTCGTGTCCGTCCCTACTCCCGATACCCGCTGTGCGATGGCGGCCTGGATCGCGTCATTGGGTCCATTCGCGCGGAAGACGTGCTGGTCGCCGTCGTTGACGAGCCGCAGCCAAAAGAAAGCCTGACACCGGTTGCCAGCCAGATTTTCAAAATGCGCCGGGATGTTCTTTCCCTGCCTGATACTCTGAATCTCTGGGAAACACTGGCTCAATTCGATGCCCATTCCGCAGGCTTTGCACTGATTGTGAATGAATATGGCTTGGTCGTCGGTCTGATTACCTACAAGGACATTATGGGCGCTCTGATGGATGGGCTTGTCAGCCCGTTCGAAGAGCAGGCCATTGTTCGACGAGATGCGAATTCCTGGCTGATCGACGGCGCAGCGCCCATTGGGGATGTTATCCGGGAACTGGATATTCCCCTGTTCGACGATGCGCAGAACTTCGATACGGTCGGCGGTTTCGTGATGAACAGACTTCGTCGCATGGCGCGAAAAGCTGACAGTGTTGAGTCGTCTGGCTTTCGTTTTGAAGTCGTGGACGTTGAGGGTTTTCGTATCAACCAGCTTCTCGTCACCCGTCTCTGAAAAGCTGCCTTTCTTAGGTGACCCGGGACTGATTAAGATCACCAGCATTGTGTTCTCACTCAGCCCCGAAAGACCGTTCCGTGCCAGATTTTCAGCAGTCCGCACTGATTATTGTGGACGTCCAAAACGATTTCCTGCCGGGCGGCGCTCTGGCTGTTCCGAACGGAAATGAGATCATTGCGCCCGTTAACATCCTCTCCGGGATGGGATTTTCTGCTGTTATTGCAACGCAGGACTGGCACCCGGCGGATCATTGTTCCTTCACTACACAGGACGGTCCCTGGCCAGCCCACTGCATTGCAGCTTCGACGGGTGCTGATT
This sequence comes from Gluconobacter japonicus, assembly GCF_015244665.1. Taxonomy (NCBI): domain Bacteria; kingdom Pseudomonadati; phylum Pseudomonadota; class Alphaproteobacteria; order Acetobacterales; family Acetobacteraceae; genus Gluconobacter; species Gluconobacter japonicus. Next base: position 35,439 of record NZ_JABCQN010000003.1, on the reverse strand, counting down.
TTCCGTCAGCCCTGAACCTGCGCCCGGTAAGTCATATTATTCATAAAGGCATGGCTCAGGACCGCGACAGCTACTCCGCTTTCTTTGACAATGATCACGAGACGTCCACCGGTTTGGACCATTTGCTCCACGGACTAAAGGTCTCACACGTTGTTGTCTGCGGACTGGCACTCGATTTCTGTGTTGCTGCAACCGCCCGGGACGCCATGCGCTGTGGCTTCAGGACCGACATTGCTCTTGAGGCATGCCGAGGAATTGAGAGCGATCAGGCTCCACTCCTTCATGACCTGCAAACACATGGTGTCGGTCTGATAAAAAAACATCTGATCCAAAAGAAGGACGCTTTATGAAACAGCGCCTTACAGTTTTGACGCTCGCCTGTTCCCTGCTCTGCGGCACCGCCACAGCCGCGCCTCCTACAACGCAGGATCTGCTGGAGACATCAGGATTCAAAGAAGCTTATAAAGCTATGATTACGCTTCCGGCCTGGGTTGTTTCCGGTAAAGGCACGTCCACACCGGTAGAGTACTTCACGCAAAATGGGAAAAAATATGCACTTGGTCACATGTGCAAGCCCCATGACTGTGCCGCTCAACAGTTGGAACTGGTTCTGGCCACTGACCACTCAGGTTCCTGGGGGCTTCTCTCCATCAAAGCAAACAATGCCCTGAAACAGACCATTCTTGGATCACCATCTCCTGAAATCGAGAAGGCTTTGAGAGACGCCTATACCAAAAATAATCTGCCAGACTGATTATCGCTCACCAAGGGTCGCGGGAAGGTGATTGGTCCATTCGTCAGGTTGAGGTGTTCTCTTCGGTATCAATCCGTAAAGGATCCAGAATACGATGAAGCGCTTTTATAATCACCGCGATACTCTTGTTACTGAAGGCATTGACGGACTTCTGAGATCCTCTGCTGGACGCCATCTTTGCCGCCTGTCAGGACATGAGAATATCCATGTTGTTCTAAGGCGTGACTGGGACAAAGCAAAAGTTGCTATCATTTCGGGTGGCGGTTCCGGACACGAGCCAGCCCATGCCGGGTTTGTCGGCAGAGGCATGCTGACAGCCGCTGTATGTGGCGCTCTTTTTGCCTCCCCGAACGTCGATGCCATTCTTGCCGCAATTCTGGAAGTAACTGGTGAAGCTGGCTGTCTTCTGATCGTCAAGAATTACACTGGCGACCGTCTGAATTTCGGGCTGGCAGCAGAACAGGCCCGGGCCTTGGGAAAACATGTTGAACTGGTCATTGTGGCAGATGACATCGCGCTTGATCAGGGAACCAATGCCCGTGGCATTGCCGGAACAGTACTTGTTCAAAAAATTGCAGGACATGCAGCAGAGACAGGCGCCAGTCTGGCAGACGTCAAACAGGCGGCTCTAAACGCCATCAAGTCTACGGCCTCCATCGGTCTGGCTTTGACGGATGTGAATGTCTACGACCCGCAACATGAAACGCGGCTTGACAACCATGAAGCCGAACTGGGCCTTGGTATTCACGGAGAGCCGGGAGCGGAGCGTATCGCTGTAAAGAAACTGGATGCCTTGGTGGCTCGGGCCGCAGACACACTGATCAACCATCTGACGGATGAAAAACAGGCCGTCATGGTGAATATGCTCGGAGCCGTACCCGTTCTGGAAGCACAGGCCATTGTGGACGCTCTGGCCCGGACGTCTCTGGCCGAACGTACCGCGTTTATCATCGGGCCGGCCCCGTTAATGACGTCTCTGGATATGTACGGATTTTCCTTGTCCGCCATTCCTGCAAAAGATGCTTTCATTGATGCTCTGTCCGCTCCCGTAGAGCCATGGGCATGGCCAGGAATTGCCGCCTTTAAGGATGTTCAGACAAAACCCACGCCGACATTGCCGGAGACATTTGCGTTTGAAGCATCGCCTCATAACCTGCTCGAAAAGCTTATCCGGGAAGGAGCGAAAATCCTTATCGACAACGAGAAGGATCTCAACGCACTGGATGCCCTGATTGGCGACGGAGACGCCGGGTCAACCTTCGCAGAAGCTGGACGTGTGATTGTGAAGGATATTGAGCGGCTCCCCCTCGCGTCTCCACAGAAGCTCTGTGCGACAATCGGGCGACTTCTGGCCAGAAATGCAGGAGGTTCGAGCGGTGTTCTGCTTTCGATCATGTTCTCGACAGCCGGACAGCAGGACAACTGGGCGTCCGGGCTAGAAGCTGGCTTGCAGCGCATGCAAAGCTATGGAGGAGCCTCACCCGGCGATCGTACCATGCTTGATGCCCTCTTCCCCGCCATAGCAGCACTCCAGACAGGCAACCTGCATGATGCGGCGATTGCTGCTCGGAAAGGCGCAGATTTGACACGTTCAATGCCTGCGCGCGCAGGTCGCGCAGCGTATGTGCCGCAAGAGCAGTTAAAAGATATTCCGGATCCGGGCGCCGAAGCCATTGCACGCCTCTTGGAAGGACTTGCAACTCTCACTTGATAGAATCGCAACCGTGAGGTGTTTCAAAACAGAGTCGCAACATGAAGGCTTTGTTTTGAAACGGTATGGCGAAGATCTGGCCGCCAGAAAGTATCCGGATATTTGAGGCGGCATTAACACCAAAAGGAATCGGCGTATCGCTAAGCTAATCTGCAACCTTATCGATTCGGTACGCTCAGATTAAAATTGTAGATTATGAGAAAAAGTAGTTTCAAAGCTGCGGCTTTACGAAAGATTGTCGCAGCTAAAGGAAACTCTTGGGAAACGGCATTTAGCGTTTCCTCTGCCCCTTCTCTGAAATATTCAAAAGAAGGGGGACAGGCGCGCTGGGTGGCGCGCCCTGCTGGATTCGAACCAGCGACCCACAGCTTAGAAGGCTGTTGCTCTATCCAACTGAGCTAAGGGCGCAGTAGAGAAATCTTGAAACTGGTCGGGGCGCCCGGACTCGAACCGGGGGCCTCCTGTACCCAAAACAGGCGCGCTACCAGGCTGCGCCACGCCCCGAACCGAGGCGGAACATAGGGGCAGTAAGTTTCAGAAGCAATAGGGTTTTTTCACTCTTTTTCATTTCTTACGAGCGGCGGCACGAAAAGTGGTGCCGTATCCCAAGGAAACAGCACCCATGTGTCCTGTGCGACTTCCGTCACGTAGTGATCGGTGTGCGGTTTACCGTCGGGTTTTGCATAGAGGCACGCGAAAACAGCCTTGGGCAGCATTTCACGAACGTACTTCGCCGTAACGCCGGAATCGACCAGATCATCAACGATCAGGAAGCCTTCCCCATCACCTGCAGCGGTCGGAGCTTTCACGACCTTTGGCTCATGCTGGGTGCCTTCTTCACCAGCATAGCTGATGACAGAAACGCTTTCGATCAGGCGGCAGCCCATCTCGCGGCCCAGAATGGCGGCAGGGATGAGTCCGCCACGCGTGATCGCAACGATACCGCGAAACGGTCCGTGCTTTTCCATGAGCGTTGTGGCGAGGGTACGGGCGTCACGGTGGAGCTGGTCCCAAGTGACGGTCGCATACGTTATGGGTTTGGGTGTCTGTGTGGCAGTCATGTTCTTCATCTGCCTTCCGTCTCGGAATTTTGCAATAAACTTGAGGAGCGGAAATGCCTAAGGTGGCAGGATGATTGACCCAGCATTGCGGGCCCTTCCCGGCCTTCGTCCCCTAATTATAAGCCGAATCTGTTCGCAGCTCTCCGCCACCACCATGACCATCGCCATAGGCTGGCAGATCTATGCCTTGACTCACAGTGTAGCGTCGCTTGGCTATCTGGGGTTGGCGCAGTTCCTGCCCATGGTGCCGCTGACATTCATTTCTGGGCATGTGGCAGACCGGTTCAATCGCCGGAACATTGTTCTGACCTGTCAGATTTTGGAGATTCTCAGTACTGGCGCTCTCGCAGCAGCGGCAGCAATGCAGATTTTGACACCTGCCCTCGTTTATACGTTCGCAGCTTTTTATGGCACGCTTCGCAGCTTTGAGATGCCCTGCCAGCAGGCCTTTCTGCCGGCCATCGCACCGCCTGAATTGCTTCCACGTGCTCAAGCGCTTCTATCGTCCCTGTTCATGACTGCATCCATTGTCGGACCAAGTCTGGGTGGCCTGCTGTACGGGCTGGGTGCCGTAACCTGCTACAGCCTTGCCACCCTTGGATTCGCACTCGCCTTTTTCGGGACGCTGGCTCTGCGCCTTCACCATACGGTTCCTGCAAAAGAGCCTGTAACATTTGCCTCCGTTTTTGCGGGGCTTGGCTTTCTGAACAGACGCCGAGATCTTCTCGGAGCTATCTCTCTGGATCTTTTTGCGGTTCTTCTTGGGGGAGCCACCGCACTTTTGCCGGTCTACGCGGATAGCATCCTGCATGTTGGGCCGATTGGTCTCGGCTTCCTCCGCGCTGCTCCTGCCATAGGCGCGCTGGTCACATCTGTCTGGCTGTCCAGACATCCTCTGGGCAGGCGCGCAGGCGTGACCATGTTCATTTCAGTTGTCGTCTTCGGTGTCGCGACCATTGTTTTCGGCGCTTCTCACATCACATGGATTTCCGTTCTTGCGCTCATGATTCTGGGCGCCGCAGACGTGATCAGCGTCGTCATCCGGTCATCTCTGATCCAGCTTGCCACCCCCGATTCCATGCGAGGGCGCGTTTCAGCCGTAAACTCCCTGTTTATCGGCTCCAGCAATCAATTAGGAGAATTTGAGAGCGGCACACTAGGCGCGGCCATTGGACCGGAAGCTGCGGTCATTGCAGGCGGCGTAGGCACCATTCTGGTCGCCCTTGTCTGGATCCGTCTTTTTCCGAAATTATGGTCTCTGGACCGCCTTGAGGATGTACGGCCAGAAATTCTCTGAACGCAGTCCCGACCACCAGCATCCGAAAGGACTGGTGGTCAATGACAAATACAGCGCAAATGAAAAAAGCCCCGTGAGGGGCTTTTTCTTTGTACCGTGGCCAGTTTTTCAAGAAGAAAAGTGGCTCCCGAAGTAGGACTCGAACCTACGACCCAGCGATTAACAGTCGCTTGCTCTACCAACTGAGCTATTCGGGACCGGTGAGGAGGTATGTAGTCCAACCGACGGGGTCGGTAAAGCCCCTTTTTTCAACTTTCTGCATTTTTCTGAACTTTCCTCAGTAAGATGCAGAAAACATGACTTTATTCAGAGCTCTTCCCGCCCACGCGTGGCCAGAACATCCACCCGTTCGTTGTTCACGTCGCCAGAATGGCCCCGAACCCAGAGCCATTCGATCTCATGCGGCTTGGCTGCGTCCAGAATGCGCTGCCACAGATCCATGTTGGCCACCGGATCTCCGGCCGCATTACGCCAGTTCCTACGGACCCATCCCGTATGCCAACGGGTAATGCCATTCTTCAGGTATTCGCTATCCGTGTGGAGCTTCACCTGACAGGGACGTTTGAGCGCTTCCAAAGCCTCAGCGGCGGCAGTCAGTTCCATCCGGTTATTGGTCGTTTCCGGATGACCGCCCCACATTTCCTTCTCCTTGCCTTTGCAGCACAGAAGAACTCCCCATCCGCCTGGACCGGGATTGGGCTTACAGCCACCATCCGTCCAGATTTCAACCAGCAGGCTTTCCGTCTCAGACATCAGCTTGCCCTGCGAAATGCCGAAGACGTCCAAGATAAGCGAGCGGGTCCTTGCGGGTTACCAGCGCATCAGCGGGCGTATTGATCCAGTCATAGAGCCGCGTCAGCAAAAAGCGGATCGAAGCGCCCTGACAAAGAATGGGCAGAGCAGCTTTTTCCGCAGCTTCGAGAGAACGGACCGTCTCATAGCCCTCAATCATGGCCTGAGCGAAAGACGGCTCGAAAACCTTTTCGTCCCGGAAACACCAGGCGTTCAGACAGATGGCCAAGTCGTAAGCGAAGAGATCCGTGCAGGCGAAATAGAAATCAATCAGCCCGGAAATTCTGCCGTCCTGAAAGAACACATTGTCGGGGAACAGGTCCGCATGAATCTGCCCGCGTGGGAGCGTCCCTTCTGCGGGCCATGCCTTTTCGATCCGGTCCAGAGCCTGGATCAGTTCTTGTGTCAGTCCGGGAAGCAGATCATCTCCTGCGCCCTGACAGCTCTCAAAAAGAGGTCTCCACGCTTGCACAGAAAGTCCATTCGGACGCTCTGCCGAGTAGTCCCGCCCCTTTTCATGAAACGTGGCCAGAACCTGACCAAGCTGCCAGCAGGATTCTGCCGTGATCTCCGGGGTGGCGCGTCCCGGGAGGAAGGTTGTGATGGCAGCAGGGCGGTCTGCAAGAATCCGCAGAGCCTCCCCATCACGCCCCGCAACAGGAAGAGGACAGTTCATCCCCTTCCCTGACAGATGCTGCATCAGCCCCAGAAACCATGGAAGATCCGAGGCTTTCACGCGTTTTTCAAATAGCGTGAGGATGAACTTCCCGCTCGTCGTTTGGAGCAGGAAGTTGCTGTTTTCGACGCCTTCAGCGATTCCCTGAAACGAGATCAGGGTGCCGATGTCATATGTGCCAAGGAACGCTTCAAGCGTCTCGGCCGCCAGTTCCGTATAGACGGCCATGAAATCTCAGTTGTCCTCACCAGCAAGCGGGCCTGGCAGACGGAAGTTGATGTTCTCTTCCTTCACGATCCGCTCTTCGATCTTCAGCGTGTACTTGGCCGCAAGCGCCGTTACCATTTCCTGCACCAGACTTTCCGGAGCGGACGCACCGGCACTGATGCCCAGCGTCTCCACACCTTCCAGAGCGGACCAGTCAAGGTCTGCCAGCTTCGGTACCAGCAGCGCCCGGCGCGCACCCGAACGCTCCGCCACTTCCCGCAGACGCTGCGAGTTGGAAGAGTTTGGCGACCCGATGACGATGACCAGATCGCTCTCAGGTGCGATAGCTTTCACAGCTTCCTGACGATTGGTCGTGGCATAGCAGATGTCTTCGCGCTTCGGTCCTTCGATCAGCGGGAAACGCGAGCGAAGAATGTCGACGATTTCTGCCGTATCATCGACGGACAGCGTCGTCTGCGTGATGAACGCCAGCTTTGCCGGGTCTTCCGGCTGGATCGTACGGGCTTCCTCGGCATCGTTGATGAGCGTCACGGCGCCGGGAGGGAGCTGACCCATCGTGCCAACGACTTCCGGATGGCCGGCATGCCCAATCATCAGGATATGAAGCTGCTCTGGACCACCGCCAGCAAAGTGACGTTCTGCCTCACGATGAACTTTGGACACCAGCGGGCAGGTTGCATCTAGATAAAGCAGGTTGCGGCGCTGCGCTTCAGCCGGCACGGATTTCGGCACACCATGAGCCGAGAAAACGACGTGCCCGTCGGCTGGCACCTCGTCGAGCTCCTCAACGAAAATGGCACCCTTGGCTTCCAGCCCCTCGACCACGGTGCGGTTATGAACGATTTCATGACGCACATACACTGGCGCGCCATAACGACGAAGGGCTTCTTCAACGACGCGGATCGCACGATCCACACCGGCGCAGAAACCACGCGGGCCGGCGAGCAGGACCCGGAGCGTCTTCTGGTGTGCAGCACGTTCTGGTGCAAGAGTTGTCTGTTCTGGCATGGTGTTCCCCAAGCGGGCGGAGTTCGATATGTAGGACTATTATCGACCGGATTGAGGCATGTCGCAACGTCCGGGCCGCTTTGTGGGAGTTTCTACAGCAGATGCCAGCCTTCCGGCGCCTTGCCACGTCCCTGTTTGTCCCGGCTTTTGCCGTTCTCGCCCTTTCGACACTGGCAGGGTGCGACGAATCCAATCCGGGCATGTTCGCTCCGGCCTGCCCTGCCACGGAAATTCCGAGCGCCGCATCTGACCGGTTCGTTTATGACGGTCGCGGACTGGACGTTGGCAGCCTGGTCAGCCATGCCCAGCTGACATCCATTGCCGGAGACTGCCAGCGTGGCCCCAAAGGCCCGAAAGGTCAGGAAATGGTGCGGACGCGCATCAGCCTCGCAATGAACCTGACCCGCGGCCCGGCTTCCGAGAGCAGCAGCATTGATGTTCCCTATTTCATCGTCATCATGCGAGATGGAAAGATCGTAGATAAAAAAGTCTTCACGGACACGTTCAAACTCGAGCCGAATGTGAGTGCCCAGCCCGTTCGTACAGAGCTACGCCTGATTGATCTTCCGGCTTCCAAAAATCTGCAGGACAACCCTTACACGCTGGAAATTGGCTATCAGCTCACACACGATGAACTGGACTATAACCGCGCCCATCTTCCTGTCGTAAAATTCCGTGGCCGGACACAGTAACGGCCTTTCTTTTCCTCTTTCACCCGTCGTCAAAACCCGTATCACGCTGAAAATGACCCTGGCCTGTCTGACAGGCTTCGGGTCTTCAGCCTTTTCCGCGCCCCTTGACGTTTCGGCATCGAAAGAAGAACAGATCAAGGTTCATCACGCAGAGCGTCCAGAAATCCAGAACTTCCCTCATGCGGGCTTTCTGGAACAGCCTAGACGCCTGACCACACGTCAGAATCTTGCCCCAATCGGACGGCAGCCGCACTGGGGTGGGTTCAATCGCGGCAACGGCGAAGGCGCGGGCTTCGGTCCTGTTGGCCGTTACGGCGTGGCACCCTGGGCAGAAGACTGGTCTTATCTGCGCGATCAGAGTCATCGAAACGATCTGTTCGATCCTTTGAAGTTCATTGCCCTGAACAACCAGCGCACCATCTGGCTCTCGCTGTCAGAACGTACTCGCCTGCGTAACTGGTACAACGACTATCCGATGCTCGGGACAAACCCACACTCTGGTTCTGGACGCTTCGTCACCCGGAACATGTTCGGAGCCGATCTGCATCTTGGAGAACACTGGCGCATTTTCGGGCAGCTTGTAAATGGGACCGCGGCTGGCTGGAATGGCTACGGCTATGGCAGCACCTACCGAAAACGACTGGATCTGCATCAGGCGTTCATTGAATACAAACAGACCATTGGCACGGCCAAAACGGGACTGATGTTTGGGCGTCAGCAATTTCTCGATGCGCCGTCCTACGTTCTGTATGATCGCGAGCCCCCCAATATCCAGATTACCTGGAACGGCCCGCGTGCTTACGCAATTCTGCCGCATATCCGGTTTGATCTCTATGACTTCGTAGCGACGAATATTACTCCCAGGGCCATGTTCCATGATACGCAGGACTGGAACACGCGGCTTTATGGCTTCAACACCACAGTCGATGTACCAGCCTTCCATTTGGGCCAACAACGGATCCAGTCTTATCTGGATCTGTTCTGGATTGGCTTTCACTTAGGTGCAAAGACGGGATCGGTTCCGGTCTTGAGTTCAGCCGCTATCAAATCCGTCACTGGTGCAACCAATCGCAACAATCTGGGCTTCCGCTGGTACGGTACAGCACAACAACTGGAATATGCTCTGGGGGTTCTGTGGCAGCAGGGCAATTTTACGCCCTATGGCACAACAGCGCGCAGGCAGGTCTCTGCATATTCCGTCAATACAACGGTGGGATACAGGCGGTCCGACCTGCTGTTCAAACCCTTCTTTGGTGTGCAAACAGACGTCTATTCAGGCGGTAACGAACGTCATCGAGAGGGGACTGTGGGAACTTACAGCGCCCCCTTCGCTCCCCAGAATCCCTATCTGGATTACACTGGCTATATAGGCGCAGCGAACCTGATCAATCTGTCTCCGATCCTCGTCGGCTCTTATGGAAAGGTCTCGTTACGCGTCAAAACCCCCATCCTGTGGCGGCAGACCACACAGGCTTCGGTCTATTCCATTACGTCTGCCTATAATTTTCCGAAGTTCCACAGTCACTTTGTAGGCGTTGCGCCGAATGGCCTGCTGACATGGGCTGTAAACCGCCATTGGAACTGGACTCACGTTGTAGCCTGGTTTGCCGCTTCACATGATCTGAAAAACGCTGGAGCCAAAAGCGGGCTGTATTATCAGTCCAGTCTCTCATTTGCCTTCTGAAGAATGGTTGCAGAGCCGTGCCCTGCAGCGTAATGCCCCCATACTCACGCGACATCACAGGATTGCCCCATCATGAAATATATGGACAGCCGCGAACTGACCTTGAGGGGCATCATACTGGGTGCGCTCATTACAGTCGTCTTTACGGCCGCCAATGTTTATCTGGGCCTGAAGATCGGTCTGACTTTCGGCTCATCCATTCCCGCCACCATTATTTCAATGGCTGTGCTTCGCCTCATGGGCGACGGCACGATGCTCGAAAACAACATGGTCCAGACCCAGGCCTCAGCGGCAGGAAGCCTCTCCTGCATCTTTGCAGCCCTTCCTGGTCTGATCATGGTGGGATACTGGCACGAGTTCCCCTATTTCGTATCTCTGCTGCTTACGCTGGGCGGTGGTATGACAGGGGTCATCTTCACCATTCCGCTGCGTCGTGCGCTGGTCCGCAACTCTGATCTTCCTTATCCGGAAGGCACGGCCTGCGCAGAAATCCTGCGGGCTTCTTCTCCAGAGGGAGACGCAGAGAGCCTTCGCTCCCTCACGAAGGGTACGGCCGTTTCGGCTGTAGTCGCCTTTGCAACGTCCGGTTTGCGCATTTTGTCAGATGGGGTTTCCGCAGCTACCAGCTGGGGCGCTTCAGCCTTTCGTCTTGATATCAGTTTCTCTCTGGCTCTTCTCGGAACCGGCTATCTCGTTGGCATCGCGGGCGGCATTGCCATGCTGCTCGGGGTTTTCCTGGCTTGGGGAATCATGATCCCGGTTCTGGGGCATCTAAACCCGGTGGCAGATCCTCTTGCTGCAACGACCGCATTATGGCTGCACAAGGTCCGTTTCATGGGGGCCGGAGCAATCGCCGTCGCTGCAATCTGGACCCTTCTTGCGCTTTCCGGCCCCGTTGCTCAGGGACTGAAAGAGGCTCTTTCTGCCAAACACCGTGCATCGCAGGATGAGACAGATCTCGACCTTGCTCCCCGCACACTGATTGGCCTGAGCATTATTCTTGCGCTGATTTTGTCAGGGCTGTTCACGCAGTTCCTCTGGCCCGTCATGCCTCATGGCGCATCCATGGCCACACTGGTCATCCTGGGTATTGTGGCGTGTTTCGGTCTCGGCTTTCTGGTGGCGAGTGCCTGCGGCTATATGGCGGGAATCATCGGCTCTTCGTCATCACCCATTTCCGGTGTGGGCATTATCGCCATTATTGCTATTTCAGTTGCTCTGTGGGGGCTGGAAAGCGGCGGTGTTCTCTCACCCGAACAACGCCCTATGGTGATCGCTTTTGGTCTTTTTGTTCTATCAGCCATTACTGCTTCTGCCGCGGTATCCAATGACAACCTGCAGGATCTGAAAACAGGTCAGCTTGTAGGCGCAGCGCCCTGGAAACAGGAAGTAGCCCTGCTGATCGGCTGCGCTGTTGGCGCCATTGTTATTCCGTGGGTGCTCCAGACACTTTATCAGGCTTACGGATTTGTCGGCGCAATGCCACGCGAGGGCATGGACCCGACACGCGCTCTGGCCGCGCCTCAACCTGCTCTGATGGCGGCAATCGCCAAAGGCATCCTGACCCACGATCTTGACTGGCTGATGCTAGAAATCGGTGCAGCCATCGGTATCGTTCTGGTCGTTGCGGACATGCTCCTGAAGCGCCGTAACCTGTCTCTACCGCCTCTTGCCGTCGGCATGGGCATCTATCTCCCGGCAGACGTCTCCGTGACGATCGCAATCGGTGCAGGTCTGGGATGGCTGCTTCGTCGCTTCCCCAAAGATCAGGGAACGATGATTGCGTCAGGATTTATTGTCGGGGAAAGTCTGGTAGGTGTCGCCGTGGCTGCCATTGTTGGCGCCACGGGCAGCACCGAAACACTGTCCCTTCACCTGCCCGCGATGCTGCGCTCCGGGCTGGGATGGGTCGTGTTTCTGAGTGTGATGTTCTGGTTCGGGCGGCGTATCAGCCGCCAGTCGACCTAAAAATTACGGCCTGACAGAGTCAGGCCTTCACCCACCACTGAACGGGCTCTGGCTCGTTCGATTCAACGTCGGCCAGAACAGGCTCGTCGGCAACCATAACATCGTCTTCAACGACAACCTTACGCGGACGCCCTACCGGACGCGGTGTCCGGCGAGCGGCTTCGGCAGCCTGCTCCCGTGCCTGATGAAGCTGCGCCTTGAGAGACTGGATCTGATCCTGATGATCGCGAAGATTCCGGTTCAGTTCCGTAATCTGAATCTTGGCATGAGCTTCACGTGTTTCAAACGCCTTAAGCTGCGTCCGAATATCTGAGAGGCTCTTTTCGGCTTCTTCCCAGCGGCGCTGTTCACGCTTCACCGACTGACGAAGACGCTCGATTTCTTCCTGCTCTTCCTGACCAGGTCCATTGTTCCGCTGACTAAAGCCACGGCTGGCCTGGTGTTCAACAACAACCTGTCCGTCACGTACAAAGCGACGGCGGCGTTCCGTAGTTGGTGTCACCGGGCGAGGCTTCTGGGAGCGGGATGATGACCCCGATCCTAGACGAGCCAGCGCCTCTCGCAGTTTGTCTTCGCTAACCTGCTGATCGTCCTGCATTCTTTGTTTTTTCAACCAATAATGAAATTTATGCTGCGTTTCCCAACAGGGACGACCTCTCTGAATAACAGAGAGACTGAAAAGCCCATGAGCCAATCAGCGAAACGTGTCCTGGCAAGGAAATTGAAAGTCGACATTAACGGAATTCATGAATGACCCGTTCTGTCAGACAATGGCCTTTTATCAGGTCCGCCAAGGCCTGTCATCAAAACAATAGAACTGTATTCGTATTTCTTTATTTCCATTGACCCGGTTGCCAGAGCACATCTTGGGCACCGTCCTCATTCGCATGGCGAGCAAGAACAAAGAAGTAGTCTGACAATCGGTTCAGAAACCGGATCCCTTCCGCCGGCCTCGGCTCGAGGGAGATCAACCTGCGCTCCGCCCGACGGGTAACTGTACGAGCCAAGTGGGCATGGGCTGAAATCAGGGAGCCTCCAGGCAGAATAAAACTACGGAGTTCAGGCTGCGCGACCCTGAGCCGCTCAATACAGGCTTCGATCCAGAAAACCGCTTTCTCCGTCAAAGCAGGCGGGCGACCTGTATCGGGGATACAGAGATCAGCCCCCAAATCAAATAAACAGGACTGTATCTGCCGAATATCAGAAGAAATACTGGAAGTATTTCCATCCATCCGTACATGATATTCAAGAACCCCCAGAAGAGCATTCAGCTCATCGACCGTCCCCATGGCTTCAATCCGGGCACAATCCTTGGAGACGCGCGAACCATCCCCAAGGGACGTCTGCCCCTGATCTCCACCCCGGGTCACGATACGATCAAGCCGAATACTCATTCCGGAAATCTTTCCTCAGTGACGGCCGAAGTGATGGTGATGACCCTTGATGGTCTTCGCACCGCTCAGATCGCCTGCCCGAGTCGTATGATCCTGAAGCATTTTGGTCGTGTCCCCGGCCAGGGTCTTGATATCTGCCGTCCCACCCGACTGCGTAGCGGTGGTGAGGGCGCTTGTCAGAGCAGGCGTCTGAACACTTTTGATTTCGCTCAGGAACACACGATCAAAAGATGTGCCATACAGATGACCGAACGTCGCAACATGCGCTTCATCGCCAGCGTTCAGCTTGTCCATGACTGTCAGGTGCGCATCTGTCGCAATTTTTGCAACAGCCTTGCGGTTCGTCGTGTGGTCACTGACAACTGTGGCTGCAAAAGCCTTCACGACATCACTGTTGCTGTGCGTCGCAGCAAGGTTGGCGATGCTGATCTGTGTCAGATCCATGGCATCAACCTGCTGCAGGAACGCCGCATCCGCCGTGGAAAGTGTATAGGTCGAAGCCGCAGACGGCAGAGCCGGAGCTGGCGGCGCATCCGGTGCATTACAGGCCGCAAGACCGGCAAACAGGCTCAGGGATGCAAAAGCAGCAAAACGTGCGGTGGCTCTCATGAAGAGACAGTCCTTTCATCGGTGAGACCGGGAGAAGCCCCCCGGCCGCTACGGGTGAATGGCCCCGCGTTCAAAACGGTCCATTCATGTTCCGGAACACTTCATGGTACATTCAACGCATGTCCGCAAATCCCCGCCTCCCTGCCCTTTCTGGCATCTTCCGCTTCTGCTTCGTTTCAGGTGCATTGGGAGGTGCTGGCGGACTCGTACTTGGGACACTGGCATCACATTTGCCTGACGCTGCCTTTGCCGTTCCGAATGGAAGAGGCGTTCTCCATACAGGTGTTGAAATCCTGATGTGGCACGCCATTGCGCTTTGTGCTCTTACGCTTGGCGCCCCTTTGCTAGGGGGCCGTCTCGTCCGGCTGGCGTGCCTCACCATGGCGCTAGGGACAATTCTGTTCTGTGCGCCCGTAACGTTATACGCTCTTTTCGATCTAAAGATCGGCACGTTATCCGTCGCGCGGATTGCACCTTATGGTGGCACGCTGCTGATTATTTCGTGGCTTCTGGCGGCCGCTTCGGGCCTGCGTAAAGCCTCCTCCGACACTTTATGATCTGCTTCGTATCCTTTTGATAACCGCAAGTACGGCGATCTGAACAATCAGCGCCGCGCAGAAGCAGAAAACGATGATACCGATCAGAATCATCTGCTCCCGGCCCAGCGCGGAGTCGACACGGAACAGCGTGTAAAGCCATTGCCACGCATGGGTCGCCGCAACCATCTGCACCAGCTTGATCGTCGGATGCCAGAACCGGAATATCGCTGCGAATGCGAGTGTTAATCCCACCAGGCTAACGGTTCGCAGGAGCGTTTCGGCAATGCTGACTTCCGGGACAGTCTTTGGGGACTGAGAAAGCACTCGGGATTTTATCAAGAACATGACCTCAAGGTTGAATTCAGCTTTAATCGTTTTTCTGCAAGACTGCGTTATGTCATGCAGTCTCTTCCTTCAATGAAAGCCTTTTTTATGCGCGCTTCCTTTCTCGCCGCAGCCGGACTGGGTCTGGCGCTTTCCGCTCCATTTGCAGCCCATGCTGCAACGACGCCAGCGCCACATCTGAGCGAAACATCCGCTCCCCCCGTCGCTGCACCGTACCCGGATACGTCTGTTGCTCAGGCTCAGGTCAAGGATGCTTTTGCCCTCGCCGCGAAAACCGGGCGCAAAGTGCTTCTCGATTTTGGTGGAAACTGGTGCCCGGACTGCAAGATGCTGTCCGGCATTTTCGCACTTCCTGATGCCAAGGCGTGGCTCGACAGCCAGTTTGTAATTGTTCCGGTCAATGTTGGCCGTATCAACACCAATCTGGATCTCGCCCAGAAATATGGCGTGACGATCAAGGCCGTTCCGACCGTCATTATCGTGACGCCAGACGGAAAGGCCCTGAACGACGACGGGTCGAAAGCGCTCGGGAACGCCCGCAGCATGTCCCCTCAGGCCGTTTTGGACCTGATTTCAGAATGGAACAGCCGCGGCTGATTTTACTTTCTGGCTCCGGAAATAACTTCGGAGCCAGAATAGCCTTTCAGATTCCGAGTTCCTGCTCGGCTTCATGAACAACTTCCGCCAGCGCATCCGCCTCGAACGGCGAAACAAGCCCGGCATCTGCCACCAGTTGTGCAAATGGCTTCGAGCCGCCTTCGGCACAAAGTTTCCGATAGGTTTCGAACGTCCCTGCCCGATCCATTCGCGAACGAAGCCACAACTGAAGCGCACAGCACTGAGCCAGTGCGTAGTCGATATAGTAAAATGGCAACCGGTAGATATGAAGCTGCGCCTGCCAGCGTCCACCCTTGGCCGGATAGTCCAGATCGCCCCAGTCCCGCCATGGCATGTACATCTTCTCCAGACGTAACCACGTCTCATGCCGTTCCGCTGCCGTCATCTGCGGGTTGGCGTAGACTTCATGCTGGAAATGATCGACGCAGACGCCATAAGGGAAGAACGACAGGGCATCGATCAGGTGCATCCGGCGATACCGATCAGCCGCTCCATCCTCAACCAGCGCATCAATTTGCGGCCATGTCAGGAATTCCAGACCCATTGAATGGATTTCCGCCGCTTCCATCGTCGGCCAGAGCTGATCCACCCAGTCCTGATCGCGGCTTTTCCAGTTTTGGAACGCGTGACCCATTTCATGGGTGAAAACGCCGATGTCGTTATGCGTGCCGTTGAAATTGGCGAAAATATAAGGGCTGCCAATCATTGGGAAGGACGTGCAGAAGCCGCCTCCTGCTTTGCCATCACGGTTTTTTAGATCCAGATACTCGAGATCGCGCATCTGAACATAGAAATCGCCCATCTCGCCCTTGGGATCGAGCGCGCGGAACATGCCTTCAGCACGGGCCACCAGAAGATCGTGATCACCGGCAGGTTTCGGGTTGCCCTGAAGGTCAATCAGCGCCTCATCCCAGGCCCAGACCTTGTCCCACCCCATTTTCAGACGACGGCGTTCCAGCAAAGACTGAACCAGCGGAGTGACGGAACTTAGAACCTTCTCACGGAAGGCTGCAACCTGCTCGGGGCCGTAATCCGTCCGGCGCATCCGGCGATAACCGAGTTCGATATAATTCTCGAACCCTAGCGTTTTCGCCATGCGGTCACGCAATTCAACGAGGCGACTGTAGAGGGTGTCGAGTGCCTCACCGTTCTCTTCGAAAAATGCCCAGCGGGCCTGTTCGGCCGCATGCCGCATCTCACGGTCTGGCCCTTGCAAGTAAGGCACCAGACCGGAAAGGTTGAGCACTTTTCCGTCAAACGGGATCTTTGCTGAGGCCAGCAGGGCCGTGTACTCGCCCGTCAGACGCGCTTCTTCTTCCAGATCGGTGCTGATGCGTGGATCGAAAGTTGTGGTATCGGCTTCCCACAAACGGACAATATGGGGCGTGACCAGAGCTTCGAGAGCCGCTCTATCCGGGTCCCCCAGAAGGCGCTTCTTAATCGTAACTTCATGGTCAGTCGCGACCGGCGACAGACGATCTGCATAGTCACGATCCGCCTTGGCCTGCTCGTCCTGCGTGTTGCGCGAGAACTGAAGGTGGACGTGTGATGCCCAGGATTCATATTCGCGGCGCACGAAATCGAAAGCCTGCGCAGCATCCTTGGAGCGCCCCTGATCCAGCAGGAGCGCGATATCGTCATACCGCGCCTTCAGGGACGCTTCGTCAGGACGGGGGAAAGACAGGTCAGAGAACGGAGGGATTGTCTGTGTCATGGGTCTAATTCTGACATTCCGCTCCGTCTCCGTCCATGCCTCTCAGGGTTTCTGAATGGCTTTCACGAATTCAGCCAGACGCCGACAGGCCTCCGCAAGCTGCTCATCCGATGCCGCGCAGGATAAACGCAGATACGGGTTGTATCCGAATGCTGTTCCGGGGACGGTCGCAACATAGGCCTCGTCGAGTAGGGCTTCAGCGAAATCCACATCCGTGTTCAGCACACGCCCATTACCGGACGTACCACCAAGAAGTGCGCCGACACCCGGATAGACGTAAAACGCTCCTTCCGGGATGGCACAGGTCAGACCGGGGATCGCCTGAAGGGCAGCCACCATTTTGTCGCGTCGGCGCTGATAGGTCTCACGCATCTGTTCGATACGCTCCAACCCACCATTCAGCGCAGCGACGGAACCTGCCTGCGCTAGGGTGCAGACGCCAGACGTCGTATTGCCCTGCACGGCAATCATCGCCTTGATAAGTGGTACTGGCCCACAGGCGAACCCAACCCGCCACCCTGTCATGGCGTAGGCTTTGGCCATTCCGTTGATGACGAGAATACGATCAGCCAGATCGGGAGCTACCTGAAGCAGGGACAGATGCTTGCGGCCGTCAAACGTCAGATGCTCGTAAATTTCATCTGACATGATCAGAACATGCGGAGCCTCACGCAGGATATCGGCAATCGCCTCAAGGTCTTTGCGCTCCAGAATGGCTCCCGTTGGGTTGTTGGGGAAATTCAGAACCAGCCAGCGGGTTTTCGGCGTAATCGCGGCTTTGATGGCAGATGGGTCAGGACGGAAACCATCCTCTTCCCGACAGGCGACTTCCACAGCCTTCCCACCCAGCATCCGCGCGATAAGCGGATAGCTGACCCAGTACGGTGCAGGGACAATGACTTCATCGCCTTCATCCAGCGTCGCTGTGAACGCATTATAAATAACCTGCTTGCCACCGTTCGCGACCATGATCCGATCTGGTGTCGCAGCGATCTCATTATCCCGTTTGAACTTCTGGATAATAGCGTCGATCAGTGCCTTTTGGCCGGGGATAGGCGGATAACCCGTATCGCCTTCAAGCCCAGCCGCATACGCAGCTTCGATGGCTTCCGGCGGTGATGGAAAATCCGGTTGCCCCAAGGCCAGGGAAATGACGTCCCTGCCCTCGGCCCGTAGTTCACGGGCCCGCGCGGCCATGGCAATGGTCGCAGGCTTGGGAAGCGTTGCCAGACGTGATGCGATGCGGAACGTCATGACAGGCCCTGGCAGAACTGCTGGATACGGGTGCAGGCTTCCTTCAGAAGCTCCGTGCTCGTAGCATAGGAAATCCGGAAATACCCAGGCGTCAGGAAGGCACTTCCATGAACAGCCGCCACGCCCGTTTCATCGAGAAGCGCCGTGACAAAAGCCTCGTCACTGTCGATCAGATGGCCGCCCTTACTCGTTTTGCCAAGCGTTCCCTCTATGGATGGGAAGACGTAAAATGCGCCTTCAGGCTTGGCACAACTCAGGCCAGGTGCTTCATTGAGCATGGACACCACAAGATTGCGGCGCTGCTCATAAACGCTCACCATTTCGCCAATGAAATCCTGCGGGCCTGAAACTGCTTCCTTAGCCGCAGCCTGAGCAATGGAACATGGATTGCTCGTGCTCTGTCCCTGCAACTTGATAAGCTGACGCGTCAGTTCCACAGGAGCCGCGGAAAAGCCAATCCGCCAACCGGTCATGGCATAGGCCTTGGACACGCCATTCATCGTCACCGTCCGGTCTCGTAGACGGGGCTCGACCTGAACGAACGTCTTGGCGACGGCACCTTCATACATCAGCTTGGCGTACATATCGTCTGTCAGAATCCACACATGCGGATGCTCCATCAGAACGTCAGTCAGCGCTTTAAGATGATGCTCATCATAAGCTGCACCTGTTGGATTACAGGGTGAATTCAACATCAGCCATTTCGTCTTCGGCGTAATAGCTGCGCGAAGCTGGTCAGCCGTCAGGCGGAAACCGTTCTCAGCCGTCGTTTGAACCACAACAGGCGTTCCGTCCGCCAACGAGACGATATCAGGGTAAGACACCCAGGCCGGCGCCGGAATGATGACCTCATCACCTGCATTCAGGGTGGCAACCATCACATTGTAAATGACCTGCTTGCCACCGGTCGAAACGCAAATTTCCTCGGCGCGGTAATCCAGATCGAAATCAGCGTTCAGCCGGGCAGCGACGGCTTCACGCAGTGGCATCGTACCCGCGACATCCGTATATTTCGTCTCGCCGTTCTGAATGGCGCGAATGGCGGCCTGCTTGACGAAATCGGGGGTATCAAAATCCGGTTCGCCAGCAGAAAGGCTGATGATGTCACGGCCTTCCGCCTTCAGAGCGCGGGCTTTCTGCGTAATCGCAATCGTCTGGCTCGGCAGGATACGGTTCAGACGGTCGGCAATGAAAGACATGATGGGTTCCTGATGGGCTTTATCGCGCAGGAACCCTACCGCTCCCGATAGGCATTTGACCACAGCCCATCTGCAGATGAGAGATGCGTTTTTTACATAAAAAAAAGCCGGATACCCCCCTTAGGAGCTATCCGGCTTTTTCACACATCAGCCTTCCTGAGATATCAGGCCAGCTTTTCCATTTCACGAACGACAGCCTGGCCCATCATATCGGTGCCAACACGAGCCATTCCCGGTGACATGATATCCGCAGTCCGCAAACCACTGGCCAGTACGTTAGACACTGCCTTTTCAATCAGATCCGCATCGTCCGCACGGTTCAAAGAATACCGCAGCAGCATCGCGAACGAGAGGATCTGCGCCAGCGGATTTGCAATGCCCTTGCCAGCGATATCCGGTGCACTACCATGGATCGGCTCGTACAGCGCATTGCGCTTGCCATCTTCACGGACAATGCCAAGCGTTGCAGACGGGAGCATACCGAGCGAACCCGTCAGCATGGAGGCCAGATCGGACAGGATGTCGCCGAACAGGTTGCCCGTAACGATCACATCAAACTGGTTCGGGTTACGAACGAGCTGCATGGCGCAGTTATCGGCCAGCATGTGGGACAGTTCCACATCCTGATATTCGCGCTTGTGTAGATCCGTGACGACTTCCTTCCACAGGAGGCCACTTTCCATCACATTGCACTTCTCGACGGAGCAGACGCGATTGCTGCGCTGACGGGCCATCTCAAAAGCAACGCGGGCGACACGTTCGATCTCGGACGTCGTATAGACTTCCGTATTGATCCCGCGACGGGACCCGTCTGGAAGCGTCTCGATGCCGCGCGGCTCACCGAAATAAATACCACCGACCGTCTCACGGACGATCATGATATCCAAACCGCGAACGACTTCCGGCTTCAGGGCAGACGCATCAATCAGCGCATCAAAAAGCTGAGCCGGACGAAGGTTTGCAAAAAGCTCAAGCTCCTTGCGCAGCTTCAGAATGGCCACTTCAGGGCGCTTGTCGAACCCGACATGGCTCCAGGCCGGATCACCAACCGAGCCGAACAGAACCGCATCAGACTTCCGGGCGAGGTCGATAACCTCATCACGGATGGGAACGCCATGGACAGCAAGCGAAGCCGCGCCAACGAGTTCTTCCGTGATGTCCAGTTTCAGGCCACGGTTTGCGTCCAGCCAGTGCACGATCCGTGCAACTTCACGCATGACTTCCGGGCCGATACCATCACCGGCAAGAACAAGAAGCTTGTGGGCTTCACTCATTTTGCAGTTCCCATGCTGATTGACGGCACCCATGCACGGCTGGCCTGATGTTCAAAGCTGCTGATTTCCGCATCATGCGCCAGCGTCTGGCCGATATCGTCCAGACCTTCGAGCAACATGTGACGGCGGAACGGATCAACTTCGAACGGCACGACATTCCCATCCGGGCGAATGATGATCTGCTTTTCCAGATCGACCGTCAGACGGGAGTTTGCCCCCTGACGCGCATCACCCATCAGTTCGTCACAGATTTCCCGTGGCAGACGGATCGGCAGGATACCGTTCTTGAAACAGTTATTAAAAAAAATGTCGGCAAAGCTTGGTGCAATAACGCAGCGGATACCGAAATCCAGCAAAGCCCAAGGTGCGTGCTCGCGGGATGAACCACAGCCAAGGTTGTCATAGGTGATGAGGATTTCAGCATGACGATACGGCTCTTTGTTTAGAACAAAATCCGGGTTCTCGTTGCCGTTATCGTCGTAACGCTGCGCCGCAAAAGCATTCTTGCCGAGACCAGTGCGCTGGATGGTCTTCAGAAAGCGTGCCGGAATGATCTGATCGGTGTCGATATTTTCATTCGGCATCGGAGCCGCAATGGCGGTCAGTTCCGTGAACTTTTCCATCAGACGGTTTCCTTCATCAGCTCACGCACATCACACAGCGTGCCCGTCACGGCCGCGGCTGCGGCCATGGACGGTGAGCACAGATGCGTTCTGCCGCCCGGCCCCTGACGGCCTTCGAAATTACGGTTCGACGTGGACGCGCAACGCTGCCCCGGCGTCAGACGATCCGGGTTCATCCCCAGACACATCGAGCAGCCTGCTTCACGCCACTCAAAACCGGCATCAAGGAAAATTTTGTCCAGCCCCTCGGCCTCGGCGGCAGCCTTCACGAGACCTGAGCCCGGAACAATCATGGCACGAACCGTTGCAGCGACATGACGTCCGCGAACAACTTCAGCCGCAGCACGCAGATCTTCTAGACGACTGTTGGTGCATGAGCCGATAAACACGACATCGACGGGCGTTCCGGCGATTTTCTGGCCAGCAGTAAGGCCCATATAATCCAGAGCGCGCTGAACCTGCGCGGCTTGGGCCGGATCCTTGAAATCAGAAGGAGACGGCACAACGCCATCAATCGGGAGAACGTCCTGTGGGCTGTTGCCCCAGGTCACGGAAGGCACGATATCTTCGGCCTTCAACGTCACTTCCGTGTCGAAATGAGCGCCTTCATCCGATGCCAGCGTGCGCCAGTACGCACAGGCCTGCTCGAATGCTTCATCCTTCGGGGCGAACGGACGCCCCTTCACATAGGCGAAAGTTGTTTCGTCCGGAGCGATCAGACCAGCCTTTGCACCGCCCTCAATGGACATGTTGCAGAGCGTCATGCGCCCCGCCATGTCCAAGTCGCGGATTGCAGAGCCAGCAAACTCGATCACATGGCCAGTGCCGCCAGCCGTACCGATCTTGCCAATAATGGCCAGCATGATGTCCTTGGCTGTCACGCCCGACCCCACTTTGCCCTCGACAGAAACACGCATATTCTTTGCGGGCTTCTGGAGAAGCGTCTGGGTCGCCATGACGTGTTCGACTTCTGACGTACCAATACCGAACGCCAGCGCGCCGAGCGCACCATGTGTCGAGGTATGACTGTCACCACAAACGATCGTCATGCCTGGTAGGGAAATACCCTGCTCCGGGCCGACAACGTGAACGATGCCCTGAGACGCGGAACGCAGCGGAAAATAGGGAACGCCGAACTCAGCGACATTCTTCTCCAGCGTTTCGATCTGGAGACGGCTTTCCGGCTCTTCAATCGGCTGGGAACGGTCGGACGTTGGGACGTTGTGGTCCACAACAGCGACTGTTGCGTCCGGACGGCGCAGGCGACGTCCGGCCATCCGCAGACCTTCAAAAGCCTGCGGGCTTGTCACCTCGTGAACAAGATGACGATCAATGTATAGGATGCACGTCCCGTCTTCGAGGCGGTCAACAACGTGATCGGCCCAGATCTTGTCAAACAGTGTTCTGGGCGAAGAAGAAACGGGCATCCTTATACTCCAACCTTGACTTAGGAAGCGGCTTTTTCACCAGCCTTCGGCAGATCGCGCGGGCGCTCTGCAATACGTGCAGACTTACCCGAACGGCCACGCAGATAGTACAGCTTTGCACGACGCACCTTACCACGACGCACCACTTCGATGCTGGCGAGAGACGGAGCGTACAGCGGGAACACACGCTCCACGCCTTCACCGTTGGAAATCTTGCGAACCGTGAAGTTGCTGTTCAGGCCCTTGTTGGAACGGGCAATGACAACGCCTTCGAAGTTCTGCACGCGCTCACGCGTACCTTCGACAACGCGAACGCCAACGCGAACCGTGTCACCTGCGATGAATTCCGGAACTGCGCGAGCTGCGGAAAGACGCTCGATTTCGCGCGCCTCGTACTGCTGGATAATGTTCATGACCAAACTCCTGGAAACAAAAATTCAATGAACCTGCTGTCGCGCCAGGTACGCATCCCACAGATCGGGGCGACGTGCCTTCGTGACGGCGATTGACTGTTCATGACGCCAGCGGGCGATGGCACCATGATTGCCGGAGAGCAGGATTTCGGGCACTTCCCGCCCATCCCAGACCGCCGGCTTCGTATATTGCGGGTACTCCAGCAGACCTTCGGCAAAACTTTCGTCCTGCCCACTCATCTGGGAACCCATCACTCCCGGTAAAAGACGTACGCATGCGTCCAGAAGCATCAGGGCTGGAATTTCTCCACCTGACAGCACGACATCGCCCATACTGAACTGTTCGATGTCGTGCTTTTCCAGCACACGTTCGTCGATCCCTTCAAAACGCCCACACAGAACCACGACGCCCGGCCCTGCCACGAAACGCTCTGCATCCTCATGGGACAGACGGCGCCCACGCGGTGTCGGGTAAATGACTGGACGACCATCCAACGCGGGAAGCGCCGAAAGAGCCGTATCCAACACATCTGCCCGCATCACCATGCCAGCACCGCCGCCGAACGGCGTGTCATCCACAGCGCGATGACGACCCAGTCCATGCTCACGCAGATCATGCGATTCACAGGACCAGATCCCGCGCTCTAGCGCCCTGCCCGCCAGGGAAAAACCCAGCGGACCCGGAAACATATCCGGAAACAGGGTCAGGATGTCAGCGCGCCAGCTCATGCCCGAACCTGAACCTCTCCGTCGAGATCACCTTCAACCTCGACTTCGATCGGCGGCACGACGGTCACGCGACGCTGCGCGAGATCGACATGCGGCACACAGGCCATCGTAAATGGAACAATCAGCCCCCGATCAATCTCGAGACTGACGCCAGCACCGTAGTCATGGACCACGGTAATGGTTCCAAGAACGTCGCCACTTTCGGAGACAGCCGTCATGCCAATCAGATCAGCATGATAGAACTCGTCTTCCTCAACGGCAGGCAGAACGTCGCGCGCAACATACAGCCGACGGTTGACAACCCGCTCGGCAGCCGTCCGGTCTGACAGAGTGTTTCCCTGCCCGTCCGTCAGCGCTGCGACACCGGGAGAAACCCAGCGCGCCGTCCATGCCGCTCCATGCTCGTCATGCAGCACACCGATCGTTTCAACCGTTTCCGGATCGTCAGTGGCGCCATGCAGATGCACCAAACCGCGAACACCATGCGGGCGACCGATGGTGGCGATCAGAACATCACTGTCAGGGTTGAAGCGGGGCACGGGTCAGGCGTCCTGGTGCGTCAGCAGTTGATCAGCCGGCCGTAGCAGCAGCGGCAGCAGCGGCATCAGCAGCGCGCTTCTGTGCCTTTGCCTTCGGAGCGGACTGCTTCGGCTGCTCGCTGTATGTCGGCTTCGGAGCCAGACCAGCGTTACCAAGGAAGCGTGCAACGCGATCCGTGGCCTGTGCGCCATTGGACAGCCAGTGCGTGATACGCTCGCCATCGAGGCGGATACGGTCAGCATGATCGGAAGGCAGCATCGGGTTGTATGCGCCAACCTTCTCGATGAAACGGCCGTCGCGCGGGCTGCGGCTGTCAGCAACAACGATGTGGTAGTAAGGGCGCTTCTTGGCACCTGCGCGTGCAAGGCGAATCTTAAGGCTCATGAAAAACTCCTGAAGGACAAACTTGAAAACTTGAGACTGATCAGGCGAAAGGCGGGCGGCCACCAGGCTTGCCCATGCCCTTCATCATATCAGCCAGACCACCTGCCCCACCCATGCCACGCATCAGGCCACCAAGGCCCATTTTGCTGATGCGCTTCATCATTGTGGACATGTCGTCAAACTGCTTGAGCAGACGGTTCACTTCCTGAACCGTCGTTCCGGAACCCGAGGCAATCCGCTTCTTGCGAGATGCCTTGATGATTCCCGGCGTCTTGCGTTCCTGCTTGGTCATCGAGGAAATGATGGCCTTGTGACGCTTGAAGATCGATGTGTCGATCTCTTTATCACCCAGCATATCCTTGATCTTACCCATACCAGGAAGCATACCGAGAATACCCGAGATCGACCCCATACGGTTGATCTGGTTGATCTGGGAGACATAGTCATCCAGATCAAACTTGCCGGCGAGCATCTTCTTGGCGACGCGCTCGCCTTCCTCGTGGTCGAGCGTTTCCGCTGCACGCTCCACGAGACCAGCCACGTCACCCAGGCCGAGGATACGGCCGGCCACGCGTTCCGGATGGAATTCTTCGAGGGCTTCCAGCTTTTCGCCAGAGCCGGTCAGCTTGATCGGCGCACCCGTGATGGCCTTCATGGACAGAGCCGCACCACCGCGTGCGTCACCGTCCATACGGCTCATGACGACGCCGGTAATACCGACAGCCTCATTGAAAGACTTGGCCGTATTGACCGCGTCCTGACCCGTCATGGCATCCACGACCAGCAGCGTTTCAGCCGGGTTCGTGACCGCGCGGATCTGACGCACCTCGTCCATCAGGGCTTCATCGATGGAAAGACGGCCTGCCGTATCGAGGATAACAACGTCATAGCCTTCACGGCGCCCCGTATCGAGCGCGCGCCTGGCGATCTCTACCGGCGACTGTCCGGCAACAATCGGAAGGGCCGTGACACGCTTCGTGATGGCATTGACGCGCTCTGCCAACTGCTGAAGCTGGAGTTGGGCAGCCGGACGATAGACGTCCAGACTGGCGAGAAGAACCTTCTTGCCTTCACGCTGCGACAGACGCAGAGCAATCTTGCCCGACGTGGTTGTTTTACCAGAACCCTGCAAACCAACCATCAACACGGGAACAGGCGGCACAGCGGCGAGGCTCAGCGGAACTGCGCCTGCACCACCCAACGCATCAATCAGGGCATCGTTGACAATCTTGGCAACAGCTTGACCGGGAGACACACTTTCAAGCACTTCATGCCCGACAGCGCGCTCGCGAACCTTGTTGACGAAGTCACGCACCACTGGCAGCGCAACGTCCGCTTCCAGCATAGCCAGACGGACTTCGCGCATTGCCTCGGTGACATCACCCTCGGTGAGCTTTCCATTCTTGGAAAGTCCTTCGAGGACACCGGACATCTTGCCTGAGAGTTGATCGAACAACGGGCCACCTTACAGCAAACAGAAACACGCCACTGCGCGAGCCTTCGCGATGTGGCGTGTCCGAAAACAGGACCGCTCTATCGCCTTGAGCCACTGACGTCAAGCAATAGAGCGGCATTCTGTCAGAAATCAGGGCGCTGGCGGCGGTCCGTCTTCCGGCAGGTGCCCCATGATGGCATCCAGTTGCTCATGAAGCGAGCGGATCTTCTCCATCGTTGCATTCGCCTGCCGACGCTGCTCCGGCGTCAGCACATCGTGGAGCTTTTCCTGTGTTGCAAGACGTGCCTGCGCTTCCAGCATGTGCAGTTCACTTTCCTGACGCGTCAGGTCTGCAAGCAGCGATCGATTGAGATCCCCTTCAGCAGACAACTCTGTGCGGATCTTGTCACGGAGGGCTTTCAGCTTTTCATGCTGAGCCTTCATATCCTCATGCGCCTGCTTGAAGATCGTATGAACCTGAGCCTTCTGTGCATCCGTCAAAGTGATACCAGGTGGAAACGGAGGCGGCATATCGCCGGGACCGTGGTCGCCGTGTAGTCCCGCACGGGATGGAGCGGACTGACCCGGATGGGCCTGAGCCAGAAGCGGCGCAGCCAGAAGCCCGACAGACGCAGCGACAGGGAGAAAAGCAAAAAGACGAAAGGCCGTCATGGATGTCATATCCTTGAGGGTTGTCGGAGACGGAAGCGCACTCCCGCTTCCCTGACAATCAAGATGACACGTTCCTTGTTACAAAACTCCCCCACTCCTGTTTCGAAACGTAAACCTCGTAGGGGTATGTAACTCACAACACCCCTTGACGTCCCTTCCTCCTCATTGCATGAAGCGCCCACATCCTGAAAACAGGATACGACTCTGCTCCTTTTTCTTAATTGAGGCAGATGTCAGGAGAGGTGGCCGAGTGGTTTAAGGCAGCGGTCTTGAAAACCGCCGTGCGTGGAAGCGTACCGTGGGTTCGAATCCCACCCTCTCCGCCAAAACAATACGTACCCCCTTATAATTCAGGCGCATTCAATTACCGGCATTCCGTTAAAAACGGACAATTCCGGCTTACAGCGAAACAGCTATGCGCAAGCTGCGACACCCGCGGTGGCAGATGTTTACTCTTTTTGCATAAAAAAAACCTCCACCCGATACATCGGATGGAGGTTTGCTGCCTCTTTAGTAGAGACAGATTCCAGAGCACTTCAATCCCTGAAATCTACTCCTCATCAAAAGTCAGCGCTGCCCGGCAGAACGTGCGCCACCGCGTCGGCCAGCAGATCCGCGCACTGATGATGGCGGACCAGAACGGCGTCGGCCACCGCCACCATTTCCACCACCGCGCTGACCACCGCCACGCCCGCCACCAAGAACCGGAGGGCGCATTGTGGAATTCTGGGCCGCATCAGAGTGATAAGGATGATCAGTTACGACTGGAATAGCCTTGTCGATCTTCTTTTCAATGTCCTTCAGCCATGCGCGCTGCTCGGCATCGCAGAGCGACACGGCCCAGCCATCACGTCCCGCACGCGCCGTACGGCCGATACGATGAACATAGGATTCAGGGACATTCGGAAGATCATAGTTAAAAACGTGAGATACGTCGTCGACATCGATACCACGTGCCGCAATATCCGTTGCGACCAGTACCTTGACCGTGCCGTTGCGGAAACCCGACATGGCTCGCTCACGAGCGCCCTGTGACTTGTTTCCGTGAATGGCCTCAGCAGTAATGCCGTTCTTGTTCAGGAACTCTGCAACCTTGTTGGCTTCATGCTTCATCAGCGTAAAGACGACCGCACGCACAACGTTTGAGCTCTCAACAAGCATCAGCGTCGCGTCTTTCTTCTTCTCCGACTCAACGAACATGACAGCTTGGCGGATACGATCCACAGTGCTGGATTCAGGTGTAACCTGAACGGTTGCAGGGTCGCTCAGCAGGGAGTGCGCCAGATCACTGATGGACTGCGGCATCGTCGCAGAGAACAGAACCGTCTGACGACGCTCTGGCAAAAGCGCCATAATACGGCGGATATCACGAACGAAGCCCATGTCCAGCATCCGGTCGGCTTCATCAAGCACCAGAACTTCCAGAGCCGAGAGATCAATATACCCCTGCCCTACGAGATCCAGCAGTCGGCCAGGTGCTGCCACCAGAACATCGACACCACGACGCGTCGCTTCAATCTGCCGCCCCTGACCGACGCCACCGAAAACAACAGCATGAGACAGCTTCATGTGACGGGCATAAGCCCCAAAACTTTCGTCAATCTGGGACGCAAGCTCACGTGTTGGAGCCAGCACCAAAACGCGAACGGTCTTTGGCGCAGGGGGACGACGATTTCGCAGAAGGTAATCAAGGATCGGCAGAGCAAAAGCCGCCGTTTTACCTGTTCCTGTCTGCGCCAGCCCCAGAAGATCACGGCCTTCAAGAAGATGCGGGATTGCGCCAGCCTGAATAGGCGTGGGGGTTGTATATCCTTCTTCGGCAAGCGCCTTCTGGATTGGTTCGGCTAAATTGAGCTCTGCGAAACTGGTCATGGACCCCTCCTGAGGGATAACAAGGCCTGGCTCGCACAGCCCGAGCCGTACTTTTGGAGCACGAAAGGACGCCTGCTTTGAGCCTAGAGTTGATGAGAGACGGCTCTCAGCTGACTTCAGCCAGCATCATGACCATTTACCAGCTAGTGAGACCGGTTAAATTGGTCACTTCATTTTTCAAAAATGAACCATGAAGCCTGATACCTGAACGCCAAAACCAAATCAGCATGACGACGAAACCGTCAGCATCTCCCTGCTTTAAATGCCGGGATATCTGCGGATTGATGTAGGACACGTTCCCTTTCGCCGCAAGAGAAACGCACGCTCGATTCACAAAAAATCATTATTATTTCACGTATTTTGCGAAACCGTGAATCATCTCACAGAAAAGAATGCAGCGGGAGAAAAGAATATCTTTCCTTTTTGACCAAACAGAAAGGATATCCCTTCAAAAGCAAACTTAGCCGCGACTGAGCAGAAAGAGGGCCTGCTCGCCAAACAGATTGGCAAATCGGATTGACCGCCTCCAAGGCGCTTTCAGTCCGTCTTCATCCACAGCAAGCCATTGTTGGACAACATATCCGTCTTCCTCACACAGAGCGAGAAAATCCCTGATCGTGCAGGGATGAATATTCGGCGTGGAATACCAAGGCGTGCTCCAGACAGACGTCATAGGCATACGTCCGGTTGTCAGAAGCTGCAGCCGCAAACGCCAGTGCCCGAAATTCGGAAAAGAGATGATGGCATGACGGCCAATACGCAGCATCTGCCTCAGCACTTCTCGCGGACGCTCTACAGCCTGCAGCGTTCTCTGAAGGACAACATAATCGAATGCATCATCCGGATAGTGTGCAAGATCGTGATCTGCGTCTCCATGCATGACCGGTAGACCATGAGCGACCGACTGGGTAACACTCTGCATGTCAATTTCAATACCTCGAGCATCACAGCCCCGGGTACGAAACAGGTAGTCGATCAGAGTACCGTCGCCACTACCTACATCCAGAACGCGCGCTTTCGCGGGGATCATCTCTGCAATTAGTTGTTGATCAACGCGCATCAGAGTGCCTCCTCCCTGGTAAGACCGGCATGTTCGGCAGCACCATTCAGAAAACCTCTTACGGTTCGATCCAAATCAGGCTCATCCAGAAGAAATGCGTCATGCCCACGGTCACTTTCGATTTCCACAAAAGAGACGTTTGCCCCAGCTTTATTCAAAGCACGCACCAGCAGTCGGGACTGAGACGTCGGGAAAAGCCAGTCAGAACTGAAAGACACGACACAAAAACGCGTCTCGCACTTTCCAAAAGGAGCTGACAGATCGCCGTCATGCTCGGCAGCCAGATCAAAATAATCCATCGCCCGCGTAATCGTCAGATAGGAGTTTGCATCAAATCTTCGGACGAATGTTGACCCCTGATGCCGGAGATAACTTTCAACCTCAAACATTTCGCCAAACAGCGACGGACTGCTCGCTGCGGGAATGGCCGTAGCCGCTTCCTTACGAACACGCCGACCGAATTTTCGACTCAGAGCCTCTTCTGAGAGATAGGTGATGTGCGCCATCATACGCGCAACCCCCAGACCACGCGCCGGAATAGCACCAAAATCCCGGTAATGTCCGTCATGCCAGTGAGGATCTGCAAAGATGGCCTGACGACTGACCTCGTTAAACGCAATATTCTGCGCCGAATGAAAAGGCGACGTGGCAATGGGCAAAGCTGCGAAAACGCGCTCTGGATGATCTGCCACCCATGTCAGCGCCTGCATACCGCCCATTGATCCACCCACGACAGCAAAGAGGCGTTCAATTCCAAGATAATCTACCAGGCGGACCTGAGAGGCCACGATGTCATGCATCGTAATAGGGGGAAACTCGCTGTCCCAGGCCTTACCCGTCTCGATACAGAGGGATCGCGGCCCCGTAGACCCCATGCACCCCCCAAGGACATTCGGACAGACCACAAAAAAACGGTCCGTATCGATTGGAAGCCCAGGACCGACCATACGGCTCCACCAACCAGGCTTTCCCGTCAGCGGATTAGGCTCTGCAAGATACTGGTCACCCGTCAATGCATGACAGACGAGAATGGCGTTATCGCGGGCAGCAGATAACGTGCCGTAAGTGCAGTAAGCGACTTCCAGAGGTGCCAAATGAGCACCGCATTCCAGCGCCATCCCCTCTTCCAGACGCATGGTTTGATGCGTGTAGACAGGACCTTCCTCAACGGAAGAAGACACACTGCGATCCATCAGTTCCCACCTCGAATGCCTTCCGGGGCGGACGGTATGACATTGTCCCGGCGACACAGCAAATTTCTTTCTCGATTGACGATAAATTAACGTGCTTGAATTTTGTTAAGAAACAGTAAAAAAACATCTCATGCCAGATGGTCTTACAACTTGCGTTCGCCCCGGTCCTTCCGCTGATTCCGTACGCCCCACCTCCCTTCAGGTCCTCGGATACTCAGGGACATTTGATGCCGCCTATTATCTGAAGACCAATCCTGACCTGAAAAATCTGGGGACAGCCGTTCTACGGCATTATCATCACTGTGGCTGGAAAGAAGGACGCAAACCCAACCCGTTCTTTGATCCACACTGGTATCTGAAACAATACCCGGACGTTCTTGGCGATCCTCTGCTTCATTACGTTATCGCTGGAGAAAAAGAAGGCCGTCAGCCTATCAAGTGGTTTGATCCGGCCTGGTATGCCCAAACCTATACCATTCCCGAGGGAATGCTGGCCTTGGCGCACTACCTGCTGAACCGACACACCCAGATCCTGCAGCCCATCGCAGAGTTTGATCCGGCTTTCTATCTTAAAGCTTACCCGGATGTCGCTGCGGCAGGGATAGACCCACTCGAACACTATATGATCCAGGGTTTTCGTGAGGCCAGACAGCCTTTTGAAGCATTTGATCCAGTCTATTATCGCAAGAACTATCTGCGACATGAGCCAGATACAAACCCTCTCCTGCATTACCTGGAAAATAGGCACAAACCCAGCATTCATCCTGCACAACCACAAAACGAACTTACGGTTTTCCGGGAAGTTCGTCGACGCAGCACGCCCGGACCACTGTTTGAAAAGACTCAACCTCTTCCAGAGAGTGCGATCCGCCGCGCACGTGTCTTGGCCTATTATCTGCCGCAATATCACGCCACTCCGGAAAACAATGCCTGGTGGGGAGACGGCTTTACGGAATGGACAAATACGTCCCGCGCGCTCCCCCGGTTCGCTGACCACTATCAACCGCGCATTCCGCGCGACCTTGGCCATTACACACTGACGTCTCCAGATTTACTGAAGAGACAGGCAGACATGGCAAAGGCTGCGGGAATTGAAGGTTTCGTTTTCTATTTCTACTGGTTCAATCGCAAACGGCTTCTTGATGGACCGCTGGAAATGCTTCTGGCCAATCCTGATATCGCTCTGCCGTTCTGCCTCATGTGGGCTAATGAAAACTGGAGCCGTCGATGGGACGGATCCGATAACGACATCCTCATTGCACAGAATTACCGGCCGGAAGACGATCATGCTCTGATTGATTGCTTTGCACGCCATATGCGTGACCCGCGCTATATCCAGGTCCAAGGTCGCCCTCTCCTCATGGTGTATAGGCCAGGGACTATCCCGGATGCACCTCAGGCTTTTGAAAGGTGGCGCAAACTTTTCAGAAAACGACATAACCTGAACCCGATTTTTGTCATGGGGCAGGCTTTTAACGCCGAGAACCCTCGTGATTTTGGCGTAGATGGAGCCATCGAATTTCCGCCCCATAAGGTCGTTGCGAATTGCAGTCTGATCAACGAACACGTGCAACTGATGGACGAAGATTTCCGCGGCCAGATTTATGATTACTCAGATATTGTCGAAAATGCTCTCAAACAGCCTCCGACATCCTACCCCCTGATACGGACCGCGGCACCCTCCTGGGATAATGATGCGCGCCGCCAGGGACAAGGACTGGTCCTGCACGGATCTACACCCAAACTTTATGAGCGATGGCTGACCGGCTTGGTTGATCAGGCTCAAAAAGAACGGTTCTTCGGTGAATCCATCGTCTGCATCAATGCCTGGAATGAATGGGCTGAAGGCGCATATCTTGAACCCGACATACATTTTGGCAGCGCTTATTTGAATGCGACAGCCAGAGCATGCACGGGGTTTAAAAGCTCGCTAAACAAGGCCCGCCTCCTTCTGATCGGTCATGATGCATTTCCTGCAGGTGCTCAAAGACTTCTGCTTGAAATAGGCCGAACTCTTCGTGCGTCTTTTGGTGTGGATCTTCGCTTTGTGCTGCTGGAAGGAGGGGCGATGGTCGATGAATACAGACGTATTGCGCCCGTAGAGATTCTGTCCGTAACGTCTCCAGAAACAAAAAAAAGACTGAGCGTTCTGAAGAAAGAAGGCTTTCAGCAAGCCATTCTCAATAGCTCCGCATCATCACCGCTAGCACCCGCCCTTTTTCAGAACAGCATTCCCTACACATTTTTGATCCATGAATTGCCGAATATCTTAAATATTCGCAAGCTGGTCAGTGAAATGCATAAGTGTTGTGACCTCGCCTACTCTATTATCGTTCCCGCACAAATCGTTGCGCAACGACTTGGGTTGGAAAAACATCCCAAACTAAGCATCCTTCCACAAGGCCTGTATCAACCACCTGCTTTGAGCACATCTACACGACAAGCCATTCGTCAAAAACTAAAGCTGACAGAAACACAGTTTTTGGTGCTCGGAGCAGGCTATGCAGACATGCGAAAAGGCTTCGATCTTTTCCTGCAATTATGGCGTATTTTGCAAAATGACGCTCACTTCGTCTGGTTGGGAGGCATAGACCCTACCCTCGAAGATGGGCTCCGTTCAGAGCTTGATCTAGCCTTGACGTCAGGAACATTTCACATGCCCGGAAATGTGAAAAACATGTCGGACTGGCTGTCGGCAGCCGACGTTTTTGCCCTAACATCCCGCGAAGATCCCTATCCGTCTGTTGCTCTTGAAGCTCTCAGCGCAGGCTTATCCTGCACCGCGTTTAAAGACAGCGGCGGAATTCCCCCTTTTCTTGAAAGCTTGAATACAGCCGATACTAAGCATTCAATGGTTCCGCTCGGTGATATTAACGCAATGGCGAAAGCCCTTTTTGCGCTTGGCCAGCAATCAAAAAAACGACCATTTTTGCATCGCAAAAAAATAGCACGAAAAATGCAAAATCAGCTTCATTTCAAATCTTATGCTGAAGCTCTCTTACATAACGCATTCTCACAACTCCCGACCATTTCGGTTGTCGTACCATCCTACAATTACGCACGTTACTTAGAGAGTCGGTTGGTTTCTATTTTTACACAGACGCTTCCTATTCTTGAAATTATTGTTCTGGATGATGTCTCAACAGACAAAAGTGTAGATATCGCCCAGAATACTGCCAGAGAATGGCAACGCGAAATACGCCTTATAAAAGGGCGCAAACCTTCAGGTTCAGTTTTTCGTCAATGGGAAAAAGCATTCAAAGAGGCCCAAGGAGAATGGGTTTGGATCGCAGAGGCAGATGATCTCTGTGATCCACAGTTTCTGGAAAAACTTT
Source organism: Gluconobacter japonicus (assembly GCF_015244665.1). Taxonomy (NCBI): domain Bacteria; kingdom Pseudomonadati; phylum Pseudomonadota; class Alphaproteobacteria; order Acetobacterales; family Acetobacteraceae; genus Gluconobacter; species Gluconobacter japonicus. The sequence goes on along the minus strand of NZ_JABCQN010000003.1, from coordinate 939 downwards.
TTGATGCCTTGCAACAGCACCCCAATGCTACAATGGCTTTCAGTGACAGCAGGTCCATTGATACAAATGGTGCTCCTCTTACCTCGTCTTATCGTAATTACTGCTCCGAAACGGCTGGAAGCATTTTAGATCATGACGGATATTTCCAAGGACGCGATTTTCTGAAGACGTGCCTCTCAGAACGCAATCTTATCCTCAACGTGAGCGGAGCCGTTTTCAAACGTGACCCCATGCGCGCCGCTCTACGCAGATGCCAACAAGACCTCAGAATACTCAGCGTTGCAGGAGATTGGCGTATTTATCTCGAACTTCTGGATCAGGATGAAACTGGCATCGTGTACGTTAAGCAATCACTGAACATTCATCGACGCCATGGGAATTCAGCAACTCACCTTCTTGATAAAAATCAGCATATCAACGAAATAAAATTCATGCACAAAACCATCATGGATAGAATGGATATTTCAAAAGAAAAAATAAAAAAACAAAAAGCATACCAACGCAAAGTTATAGAACATTTTAATATTTGAACCGAAAAATGTTCTATAATTTAAATGAAGATATCACCTTAATCAGGAAAATTTGAAAAATGGCTTAGTTTAGGTCTGAATAGATGGGCTCAGACCACATGAATTTGAGTACAGATGTGAGATCTGTATTAGTTAACGAACGAACAGAGGAATCTATCTGCGCCCTTTTTTTTCCAAAAAACAATGCCAGACTGTCCGTTGGTGAGAGATGCCTACTGTGCTGTGCAGTATCATCGCTGTATAGGCAATTAGAATCACGAACACTCCCGGAGCTTTGCTCACGGGAGTGCAGGGTACATTGGTTGCGGGGGCAGGATTTGAACCTGCGGCCTTCAGGTTATGAGCCTGACGAGCTACCGGGCTGCTCCACCCCGCGGTGGTGTGTGTGATGTTGGTTTTTTGGGGTTTT